>QHUS01000018.1 GCA_003222035.1 Gemmatimonadota bacterium
CTCCACGTTCTTCGCGCTCACGGACAACATCGCCGATGCGGACACGCAGACAAACGGCTTGAAAGACGAGCGCGTACGCACCAAGATCGCTCCGGTCGAGGGGGTCCCGCAGATCCTCGGCGGCATTTCGATCCCCGGCGAGCTGAAGTTCACGGTGTTCTTCTCGAACGGTGCCGCGGACGCCAATCACCCGATCCCGATCATTAAGAATGAGGAGCTGCTGCTGCTGCGCGCCGAGGCGAGCTGGTTTACGGGGGCCAAGGGCAATGCCCTCATCGACCTGAACAACGTGAGACAGAATTCCGGTCTGCTTCCCGCCGACACGATAACCACCGCCTCGAGCGACGGGGCGTTCATCACGGCGCTGTTGTACGAGCGGCGGTATTCGCTGCTGTGGGAGCAGGGGACGCGCTGGATCGATGCCCGGCGCTTCGGTCGGCTCTCCACGATTCCGCCCGCCGTGACCGACGGCAATGTGCCCGACGTGATGCCCGTGCCGTCGACGGAGTGTGACGCCCGGAACCTGTCTACGACGACGATCGGCGACGTGGTCACCTGTACGCCGCTGAGTCCCTGAGCGAGTGCGGACACCATCCAGACGTAGGGGGGGGCGGGGATGCATCCTCCGCCCCCTACGGCACAATCAGCACCGCCACCATCCCTCCCAGCCCGTCCGACACGGTTGCCACGCCGTTCGGCACAACCCAGTCCGACCCATCTACCAGCAGGTTGAAGTGATACAGCCCGCGCCGCAGCACGAACGCGCCTTGCCAGAGGTCGTCGCCCAACGCGCGCAGCTTGAGGGGCTTCCACACGTTCCAATCACCGGCGATCGCCACTGACCGTGCCGCCTTCAGCCGGAAGCGCACGACGACGCTGTCACCACGCAGCTCGGCAATCAGCGGCCCCCACCTCGGGACCGCGGTCTCCGGGGCCCGGCGAGGTGAGGCGTGCAGCCGGACGCCCAACGTGATAAAACCGGTCCGGGGCAGGGCCTGGTAGGGGTCGCTTAGAGCACTTCCCCCTCCCACCTCGACCGAGACGCGCGGTCGGACGAACCATTGCACGAACATGCTGCCCGCACCCTTGGAGCCGTACGTCGACGAGATGCGGCCCGCGACGTAGAAGGAGACCACGGTATGCGCACGTTCGAGCGTCGCGGCCACGCTCGCGTCTGTGAACCACCCCTCCGGGAAGCGAGTCGGCTCGACCAGGAATTGCATGTCAGGGGCGTCGGGCGCGCTCCCGGGACGACCCCAAGCCCTGAGGCGGGTGTGAAGGGCCACGACGGGCGACGCCCCGGAGATCATGCCCGTCGATGGGCCGGCCCCGAGCCCAACCCCCCAGCCCGCGCCCTTCTCCTCCCACAGGAGCTCAGCTACGCCGTGTAGCTCAGCCGTCGATCCCAGCCCGCGGTTGAGGGTCGTGCCTGCCGCAGTCACGTCGCCACCAGCCCGGACGTTGACGGCGAAGGGAAGCGTGGCCGCCCAGACGGAGGCCCGCCCCTGGCTCGAGAGCACCGACCCGGGGAGCGATGCCAGCGCGCCTGAGCCGTCTATGGTTACTGTCGGCGCGGAATACCGAAAGGCAGGCGACAGTATCGCAGAGCCGAAGGTCGTCCCGCCGGGATAGCGCACGGTGCCGACGCCCCCGCTGACCGACGCGTCAGTCTGTGCCACAGCGGGCCCGACACGAATCGACGCCGCGACCAGGAGCGTCATACTGCGCCATTTCACGCGTGCAAAGGTACTTGGGGGCGCAAAGAGTAGGGGCGCGGTTGTACCGCGCCCCTATTCATTTGAAGCCGAGACGTTGCTGTACGCTAGCTACGGGCGATGATTGCCTGACTGACCGCCCTTGTGCGCGGGCACGGCCGGCGTGGCCGGCGTGGCCGGAATGGTCGGGACGACGCCATGTCCCGGGTGAGCTGGCGTGGCCCGGATGGCGAGCGTCGCGGCGTTGGGATTGCGCGTGGGGTTGACGGGCACCACCTCACCCCGTCGGTGCGTCGCCCGGTGTTGGGCACCCTGGGAATGCAGCGCTACCATGGCTTTCCCGCGATCCGATGCGTGCTTGTTCGGGATCTCCGGCGTCTGGGCGACCAGGAGCACTGGTAGTGCGAAGGTCGGCGTCAGACCAAGCAGCTTGCTTATCATGCAATCCTCCTCAACGGTCGTGTGTGAGCATCACATCCTGAAGACGGTCCTGGGCGTGGCTCGGTAACGCCCGCAATCGCAAGTGATTACGGGGCAGAGCGTTACCAGCGGTGCGGTCTGCGACTCTTTATGCCTGAGGCCGGTTGCCCCTGGCACTCCGGTCCCCTAGCATGACTCGCATTACTCCGGCGCGAGGGGTCGGTTGGGTCTCGAAGGCGAGGCGACGGACGCCGACGTGGTGCGGGCGGTGCTGGCGGGCGACGTGGAGCGCTACGCGGTCCTGGTGCGGCGCTATCGCGATCGCTACGCGCGCTACGCGTCCCGCATGCTTGGCTCGGCCGACGTAGCCGAGGACGCGGTGCAGGATGCGCTCGTGCGTGCGTTCGATCGGTTGGCGGACTGCCGTGAACCGGACAAGTTTGCCGGATGGTTGTTCCTCATTCTACGCAACCGCTGCTATGCGGAGCGGCGGCGGCAGCGACGTGAGGGACGGCCGCTCGAGCCGATGGATGAGGCCTTCGCGGCGACCGATCGCCCGGACGGAACCTTCGAGCGCGGCGAGCGCAGGCGGGCGCTGGAACGGGCGCTGATGGATCTGACGCCCGAGCAACGAGAGGTGTTCGTGTTGAAGCATATCGAGGGACGGCCGTACGAGGAGATCGCGGGGCTCACAGGCGCGACGGTGGCGTCGCTCAAGATGAGGATGCATCGCGCGTACGACCGGCTACGCGATTTGATGAAGGACCATCAATGACGACTGACTATCATCCGCTGGTGAAACGGCTGCTCGACGGCGAGCTCACACTCGCCGATCTGCCATCCGAGCTCCGAGCCGAGGGCGCGGAGGCGCTGCGCACCATCGGCGCTGCGGACCGCGCTCCGGTGACTTTCTCGCCGGCGCTGGACGCGCGCGTGATGACTGTCGTGCGCCGTCATGCGCGGTCGCCCGCGCGTCGCATGTGGGCGTGGCTCAACGCGCCGCGCGAAGTGGAATTGCGCCTGCGCGTCCGGCCTTGGGCGGCGTGCGCCGGGGCGCTCGCGGTGGCGGCGGGAGTCGTTCTACTCTTGACCCGCGTCACCGTCCCTTCCCCTTCCCCCTCCCCCTCCGTTCCTGGTCGGGGAATCGAATCGCAGGCTCGGAGCGGGATGCGTGACTCGGTGCTCGTGCGGTTCGTCCTGTACGCGCCCGGCGCCCGACGGGTCGCGGTCGCCGGCACCTTCAACCAGTGGGACAGCCATGCGGCCCCGCTTATCCGGGCCGGGACAGAGGGCGTGTGGACGACGACGCTTGCCCTTCCGGTGGGGCAGCACCACTACGCGTTCGTCGTGGATGGCGCGCGCTGGGTGCCGGATCCGGCCGCGACCGCGGTGGACGACGGATTCGGTCGCCGTAACAGCGTCGTGGCCGTGACGGCGCAGGGGGGGCGCACGCTGTGAGGGCGATCGGGCTGGCCATCTGTATGGCGATCGGGGCCCTCCTCCCCCGCGCGGTGGCGGCTCAGGACCCGCTGGGCGGTCTGGACGGGCGCGTCTCGCCGGAGGTAAGCCGGGCGGTGCGCGCCATCGCCGCCGCGCGGAGCAGCTTGCCCGTCGAGCCACTCGTCCAAAAGGCGATCGAGGGCTCGGCCAAGGGCGTGCCCGACGACCGCGTGATCGCGGCCGTGCGCGCGCTGTCCGAGCGGCTTGGCCAGGCGGCGGACCTGCTGCGCCAGCCCGGCGTCGCGGCGCCGGCCCGCGACGTCGTGGAGGGCGCCGCCGACGCGCTTGCCGCCGGCCTCGGCGGCAAGGATGTGCGCGCGCTGGTCGCGGCGAGCCAGGCACCCTATGACCCTGCCTTCACCCTCCAGGTGGCCGCGACCCTGACGGCCTTGGGTGTGCCCCCGACCGAGACGGTTCGGCTCATCGAGGGGATGATCCAGTCGCACGAGGCCCCGGGGGACCTGCTGGGACTCCCCGGCCAGGTCCAGGCTGGCGTGGCCCACGGCTCCACACCGTCGCAGGCAGCCGCCGGCCTTGCGCGGGCGGCGGGCGGAACGCCCCCTGGTCGCACGCCAGGGTGGGTGCCGCCCGGGCAGGCGAACCCGCACAAGCCCCCTCCCAACCCACACAAGCCTTAAGGCGTCGGCGCCTTCGCGGCGGCGCGTTAC
Organism: Gemmatimonadota bacterium; assembly: GCA_003222035.1. Classification (GTDB taxonomy): domain Bacteria; phylum Gemmatimonadota; class Gemmatimonadetes; order Gemmatimonadales; family GWC2-71-9; genus AG41. The sequence goes on from QHUS01000018.1 coordinate 4,304, forward strand.
TTGCGAGGTCTGGAGTGCTAAATTCCAGACCCTATGCCCATCGCCCACAATCTCGGCTTCCCCCACCTCGGGGCGGCGCGTGAGCTGAAACGCGCCACCGAGGGCTACTGGAGCGGCAAGGTCTCGCTCCCGGACCTTCTGAAGACGGGCGCCCAGCTGCGCGCCCGTCACTGGCGGCTGCAGCAGGATGCCGGCATCGATCTCATCCCGTCGAACGACTTCTCGTACTACGACCGGATGCTCGACACCTCTGCGCTGGTCGGGGCCGTGCCAAAGCGCTACGGCTGGGCCGGGGGGCCGGTGGACATGGACACGTACTTCGCGATGGCCCGCGGCGTCCAGTCGGGCGGGCGGGACGTCACCGCGATGGAAATGACGAAGTGGTTCGACACGAACTATCACTACATCGTTCCAGAGTTCGAGCCGGGCCAGACGTTCCGGTTGTCGTCCTCGAAGCCCGTGGACGACTTTCTGGAAGCGAAGGCGCTGGGCATTCACACCAAGCCCGTGCTGATCGGGCCCGTGACGTTTCTGCTCCTTGGGAAGGCCAGGACGGCCCGGTTCGACCGGTTAACGCTCCTCGACGGGCTGCTGCCGGTGTATGCGGAGGCGCTGACGCGCCTCGTCGAGGCGGGCGCCACGTGGGCGCAGCTCGACGAGCCATGCCTCGCCCTCGACCGCACAGCCCCCGAGCGGGCGGCGTTCCTCCGCGCGTATCGGTTTCTAGCGGAGCGGGTGCCCAAGGCGAAGATCCTGGTCGCAACGTATTTCGCGGGGCTGGGCGACAACTTTCCGACGGCGCTCGAACTGCCGGTCGCGGGCCTGCACCTGGATGCCGTGCGCTTGTCCAGCGCCTCGGGAAACGGCGCGAGCCAGCTCGACGCGCTGCTCCAGGCGTGGCCGGCGGGTGGTGGGAGCGAAGGCAAGGTTCTGTCGCTCGGCGTGATCGATGGGCGCAACATCTGGAAGGCGGACTTGTCAGCGGTGCTTCGCCAGCTCGAGGACGCCCTGGAGCGCGCCGGGGCGGCCCAGTTGTGGGTGGCACCCTCCTGCTCGCTGCTGCACGTACCGATCGACCTCGACCTCGAGACGCGGCTCGACAGCGAGCTCAAGAGCTGGCTCGCGTTCGCTCGGCAGAAGCTGCTCGAGGTCGCGACTCTCGTCCGGGCGCTGCGAGACGGGCGGGACAGCGTGACGGCGCAGCTCGACGCGAACGCGCGGGCGCTGGTGGGGCGTCGCACGTCGCGGCGCATCCACAACCCCGCCGTGAAGCAGCGTGCCCGGGGGGTCACCGAGCACGACATGCGTCGCTCGTCGCCGCACGCCGCCCGGCGGAAGAAGCAGCTCCGGCTCCCCGTGTTCCCGACGACCACGATCGGGTCGTTTCCGCAGACGGCCGAGGTGCGGGCGGCGCGCAAGAAGCTGCACGACGGCAAGCTGACCGCGGCGGAATACGACGCCTTCATCGCCGACCAGATCACGCGCACGCTCAAGCTGCAGGAGGAGCTGGGGCTCGATGTGCTGGTCCACGGCGAGTTCGAACGCAACGACATGGTCGAGTATTTTGGCGAGCAGCTCGAGGGGTTCGCGTTCACGGACCACGGCTGGGTGCAGTCGTACGGCAGCCGGTACGTGAAGCCCCCGATCATCTACGGCGACGTCTCGCGTCCCAAGGCCATGACGGTGCGCTGGAGCACGTTCGCGCAGTCCAAGACGTCGCGCCCGGTCAAGGGGATGCTCACTGGACCCGTGACGATCCTGCAGTGGTCGTTCGTGCGCGACGACCAGCCGCGCTCGGAGACCGCGAAGCAGCTGGCGCTCGCGATCGGCGACGAGGTCAAAGAGCTGTCGGCGGCGGGCATCCGCGTGATCCAGATCGACGAGCCGGCCCTGCGGGAGGGACTGCCGCTGCGGCGGACCGAGTGGTCGGCCTACCTGGAATGGGCGGTGAACGCGTTCCGGCTCGCTACCGCGGGCGTGTCGGACGCGACCCAGATCCACACGCACATGTGCTACAGCGAATTCAACGACGTGATCCGCGTGATCGAGAAGATGGACGCGGACGTGGTCTCCATCGAGAACGCGCGTTCGGGATCGGAACTGCTCGAAGGATTCAAGGAGTACCGGTACCCCAACGAGATCGGCCCCGGTGTGTACGACATCCATTCGCCGCGGGTGCCGAGCACGGCGGAGATCGTGCAGGCGCTCAAGCGCATGCAGGAAGTGCTCGACAACCGCCAGATCTGGGTGAACCCCGACTGCGGCCTGAAAACCCGCGGCTGGGAGGAGACGCTGTCGTCGCTGCGCAACATGGTGCAGGCAGCGCGGCAGATGCGGCCGGTCCCGAGCCCCGGGCTCGCGCCCGGTGTCAGTGGCGTGCCCCGGGATTAGGTTACAGCTATGACTCCCGCCGACATCAGGATCACCGCCGAGCCCATCGACAACGGCCGCTGCAAGTTTCTGGTGAGCGAGCCGCTGCACGCCGGCGGCGTACGGCGGTTCGCATCGCCCGACGAGGCACAGGGCTCGCCGCTCGCGGAGGCAATCTTCGCCATCCCGGGGGCGGATGTGGCCGAGGTCATCGTGTCGGGCAACCTCGTCACGGTGGTGAAGCGGAGTCCCGCCGCATGGCAGGCCGTCGGGAAAGCCGTCGGCCATGCGATCCGCGGGGCGCTGGCCGGGCCCGGACCCGCCATCGCTCCCAAGGCCGAAGCGCCCGCGAGCGGTGGGATGGACGACGCGCTCTACGAGCGCGTGGCCGATCTGTTCGAACGGCAGGTGAACCCGATGGTCGCGCGACATGGCGGCCGGGTTGAGCTCATCGACGTGCAAGACGCCGTGGTCATGGTCCGGATGGCGGGCGGCTGCCAGGGGTGCGGCATGGCGGACGTCACGCTGCGCCAGGGTATCGAGGCGATGCTGCACCAGCACGTCCCCGAGGTGAAGGGGATCGTGGATATCACGGACCACGCCGCGGGCTCGAGCCCCTACTTCGCCGCCGCCAAGAAGTAAGCGTGCGGCTGCTCCTGCTGCTGCCGACGGTCACATACCGCACGGTGGCATTCGTAGAAGCGGCGCGGCGGCTGGGTGTCGAACTGACCGTCGCGTCCGAGCGCCCCAGCACGTTCGAGCACGCCAATCCCGCCGGCCTAGTTACCCTTGATTTCACCGATCCGACACGCGCGGCCGCTCAGGCGCGGGCGTTCGCGCGCGAACTTCCTGTTCACGGGGTCGTGGGCGTGGACGACGACACCGCCGTGATCGCGGCGGTTGTCGCCGAAGAGCTTGGGTTGCGCGGCAATTCGGTCGCGGCGGCGGCCGCGGCGCGGGACAAGTACCAGCAGCGGGTGCTGCTGGCCAAGGCCGGCGTCGCGGTGCCGCGTGTCGAGTGCTATCCGATCGCGAGCGATTCCCAGGAGCTCGCTCGCCACGCACCGTATCCGTGCGTGCTCAAGCCGCTACGACTGTCGGCGTCGCGCGGCGTGATCCGTGCCGACGATGCCCGCGAGTTCGTCGCCGCATTCCGTCGCCTCAAGGCAATGCTCGAGGAACCGGAGGTGGCGTCCTGCGGCGAGTGGGCCCGGCACCTGCTGGTTGAGGAGTTTATCCCGGGCCGCGAAGTAGCCGTGGAAGGCCTGGTGACGGAAGGCCGACTTCGCGTGCTCGCGATCTTCGACAAGCCCGACCCACTCGATGGCCCGTTCTTCGAGGAAACAATCTACGTGACCCCCTCTCGTCTCACGCCGGCCGCGCACCAGGAAATCACGGCGTGCACGCAGGCCACGGTCACCGCGCTCGGCCTACGCGACGGGCCGATCCACGCCGAGATCCGCTACAACGACGAGGGCGGCTGGCTCATCGAGCTCGCGGCGCGCCCGATCGGGGGGCGGTGCAGTGGAGCGTTGAGGTTCGGGGCTGGGGTGTCGCTCGAAGAGATTGTCATCCGGCACGCCCTGGGTATGGAGTTGCCGTCGTTGGAGCGTGAAGGACAGGCGTCCGGTGTGATGATGATCCCGGTGCCACGGGGAGGAGTCTTACGGCACGTACGGGGAGTCGAGGAGGCGCGGGCGGTCCCGCTAGTGGATGCCGTGGAGATCACGGCGCATCCGGGCCAGACCCTCGTGCCGTGGCCCGAAGGCGCTCGCTATCCGGGGTTCATCTTCGCGAAGGGGGATACACCTGAAGGCGTGGAAGCCGCGCTGCGCGCGGCTCATGGTCGGCTGGAATTCGTGATCGGTTAGGGTTAGTCAGCGGTCGCGACGCACTCCAGCCAGTTCCGTGGCACACTCGATACGCCCGTCTCGTCCATCGCCCGCTCGAGACCCTTCTCCAGCGCCGCGGAGCCCTCCTCGAGGGGCACGCCCGGCAGCGCGCCTTCGATGAACAGGGAAAACCGCCCGATGTCGCGGATGCTCTCGGCCGTCATCTCGATCCGGACCAGGTCGACCGAGGGCGGCGCGAACCCGGACTGCACGCACAGCTCCGAGTACTCCTGAGGGGTGAGGAACTGCCGGGCGACTGCGTGCTCGGAGTGGTGAATGTCGAGCCCCCGCTCGCGCAACGCCTGCACGGCCCGCACGATCCAGCGGCGCCAAAACGCCCCCGTCCCCTCGACATACGCTCCGTTGAAGAAGGTCGTATTGAACGCGAAAACACCGTCTGTCTTCAGCGCCTTGCGGATTTCGGCGATGACCTGGGCCTTGTCGTGAACGAGATGGATCGCGTTGAGGAACACGACGGCGTCCGCAGATGAAACGAGGCGCGATACCCACTCGGCACTGCCTTCAATGAAGTTGACGACCTTGGAGTGAATGGCCGCGCGCGCCTTCGAGAGCGCCGATGGCGACGGGTCGATGCCGATGACTTCGGCGTTGCCTGCATCACCCAGGCGCTCGAGGATGAGCTTCGTCACGGCCCCCGGGCCGCATCCCAGATCGACGATCTTCTGCCGGCTGGGGCAGATGACGCGCTCCACGATCCACCGGTTGACCTCGGTGAAGAACGGGTGGCGTGTGAACGCCTCGAACGAAAAACGCTCGTCATCAGTTGTCTGGCAGTGAACCGCCATCCGCCCTCGCATCCGTCGTGCGTTCAAAATACATGACCGGGGCTGGATTCGCCCGTGTTCGCTGCTAGTATGGAATCTAAGTGACCTCCCCAAAACGTCTTAGTCAAGTAGACCAGCGCTCCCTCGAGCGGCGACTCAAGTCCGGGGACGAGCACGCCCTCGCGGAGCTGTACGACCATGTGGCGACCTGGGTCCTCGGTATTGCGTTTCGCATTCTCCACGACGAGGACGAGGCGGAGGAGGTCGTCGGCGACGTGTTCGAACAGGTCTGGCACCACATCGATCAGCACGACGCCCGGCGAGGTCCCCTGGTGCCGTGGATACTGTGGATCACACGCAACAGGTCCCTCGATGCCTTGCGTCGCCGGCGCCGCTGGTGGCGCAAGGGAGAGCGCTGGGGCCAGGCGCAGATAGCGGAAGGCGCGGACGTCGCGCCGTCCGCCTTGAACGCGCCCCACGAAGCGGCAGTGCCGGGCTGGCCGTTGCACCGCGAGGTCCATGCGGCGCTTGCGGCGCTTCCCGAAGAGCAGCGACGCGTGGTAACGCTGTCCTACTTCGAGGGGCTCTCCCACCGTGAGATCGCCAGGCGGCTGCACCAGCCGCTGGGCACTGTCAAGACCCGGCTGCGGATGGCGCACCAGCGCCTGACCGACCGGCTGCAACATCTCAAGGACTGGTTTGAATGACCGACTGGCTGGGCATGCTGGCTCCTCCACGCGCACCGCGCCCCGAGCTCAGGGAGCGCGTGCTGGCGCGCGCACTCGCGCCGCGGCGCCGCTGGGTCGCGCCGCTCGCGGCCGCCGCCGTGCTGGTGCTCGCGCTCGCCGGGAGTGCCTGGTGGGCGTACCGGAGGATCGGGACGCTCACCGCCGAGCGCGACGGTCTGGTCGCCCGCGTGGAGGCGCTCCAGGACACCGTCGCGACGTTCATTCACGGTCCCGCCACGCGATTGATTCAGATCCCGGTGTCGACCGGCGGTCGGGTCGGCGCCGTGACCATCTTCGATGATAGCGCGCGGCACCGCTGGCTGGTTCGCTGTGACGGCCTGGCCCCGAACGCCCGGGACCAGGCATACCAATTGTGGTTCATTACCGACAAGGGGATGATGACGGCGGCACTGATGCCAATGGACGAGGATCAGCCGATGGTGATGGCCCTGGAGATGCCGCCGCCGGCTCGCGGACACGTGCTGGGAGCGGCGATGAGCATCGAGCCGCGCGCGGGCTCGGCGAGCCCGAGCGGCCCGATGGTGTTCCACTTGCAGTTGTAGCCCTACTTTCCCGCGAGGTCGTGGACCGTTGCGAGTTCCATGACCTTGAGGCGTCGCTTCCCCATCGGCAGGACAATCGTGAGGGCCTGACCGACCTTGGCCCCGACGAGCGACTTGCCGAGGGGCGACGCCATCGATACGGGGAGCTCGTCGGTGTTGTCGTCGCCGTCGATGAACTCACCCAGCGTCAGCGCGTAGATCTCCAGCTTTTTCGTGTCGAGGTCCTGCACCGTGACGCGGGACCCGAACCCGACGCGATCCCGCGGGATGTCCGCTTCCCGCACACTCGACAGCTTCGAGAGACGCAGCCGCAGGTGGGAGAGGCGTGAGGTCACGAACTGCTGGCGCTCGAGGGCGGCCTTGAACTCCGAGTTCTCGCGCAGGTCACCGTGGGCACGAGCCCGCTCGATCTCCTTCGGCAGCACGAAATTGATCTCGTGGTTCAGGCGCTCGACTTCGGCCTGCAGCTTCTGCTTGAGCTCGTCGATCATGGGACCGAGAAAATAGCGTTGCACGACGCCACGACGCTACGTTGTGAGAAATCGTATAGCGTAGCGTCGTAGCGTCGGGTGACGCATCTTTTGGCCAATGCCCCTCAACATCCGCACCTACCACGAGTTGACCGAAGCGGACCAGTCCGGTCTTCCCGAGCAGATCGGCGCGCAACGGCGCCGCGTCGCCGATCGGCTCGCGACCGTGCGCCGGGTCGTGGCGGTGCTGAGCGGCAAGGGCGGTGTCGGAAAGAGCTTCGTCACCGCCGGGGTCGCGCGGGCGCTGGCGCGGACCGGGCGAGCGGTGGGGGTGTTGGACGCCGATTTCAACGGGCCGACCGCTCCTCAACTGCTCGATCTCCCCGTTGCCCGTTGCACGGTGCGCGACAACGCCATCGAGCCGGTGGTCAGCTCAGAAGGGATCCGCTGCTTCTCCATGGCCATGCTCCTCGAGGAGGGCCAGCCGCTGGCATTTCGCGGGCCCGAGGCCGAAGGCCACGTGTGGCGGGGTACGCTCGAGGCGGCGGCGCTGCGGGAGTTCCTGGCGGACGTGGCGTGGGGCTCGCTCGACGAGCTGCTGGTCGATCTGCCGCCCGGCGTTCAGCGCTTTACGGAGCTCATCGAGCTCCTGCCGGTCTCACCCGCCGTGCTCGCGGTGACTATCCCGACCCCTGAGTCGCGCGACGCCGTGCGCCGGGCGCTGCGCGCCGCCGTGGAGCGCGGCGCTCACGTGCTCGGCGTGGTCGAGAACATGGTGGGGGGCGGGTTCTCGGGCACCGCGGGCGACGAGCTCGCCGCCGAATTTGGGATACCCGTGCTGGCACGAATCCCCTGGCACCCAGCACCCGACACCTGGGACGAGCTGGTACGGAATATGGGGGGTGCGTCGTGATGAAACCCAGGCTGAGATGAAATTCCTCTGCGTCGAATGCGACCGTCAGATGCGATTCGAGGAGCGGCAGCTCCCCGGTGATGGCACCCTGGCCGCGGCGTTCAAGTGCCCCGCATGCGGCCGCGTCGTGGCGCTCCTCACCAACCCGATGGAGACCCAGCTCGTGGCGTCGCTGGGCGTGAAGATCGGCGGGCGTACGATCGACGAACAGCCGCTGGAGACTGTGCGAAGCAACGTGGCGTCCGGCAGGGAAGACGCGTTCACGGATGACGCGAAACGGGAATCGGGAAGCGCGCCGGCGTGGTCTGCGGAAGCCCAGGAGCGCCTCGCGCGCGTCCCCGGGTTCGTGCGCGGGATGGTGAAGCGGATCTACGCGGACTACGCCAAGCAGCGCGGCATCGCCGAGATCACGCCTGCGGTGATGGACACGGCGCGGACCGACCTCGGCCTCGAGGGCATGTGAGTCTCGACGAGCGCACGGTCGGCGGGCTGCGCATCGTGATCGACCGCGACCAGTGCGTCGGGTTCGGCGACTGCGCGAAGGAAGCGCCCGAGGGTTTCAAACTGGACGCGGACACCGTGGCCGTGTTCGTTACGCCCGAAGTGGTGGAGCGCGAGCGACTGCTGCGGGCGTGCGACGCCTGTCCGGTGGACGCGATCACGGTGTACGACGAATCGGGAAGGCAGATCGTTCCCAAGTGACTTGACAGCCCCAGCCCCGGGGCGCATACTCGCCGCCAGCAGCCCTTGGCATCGCTTAATCTGGCGGGCTTCGGCCCGCCATGAAGGCCGGACATACACTCAAGCCGCTCATCGCACCCTTGGCACCGACCCGGCGCCGCACCCCGGGTCCGGCGAGAAGGGGAGTGCATGCCCGGCCCGGCCCCGCATGCCACAGGGGAGGGAAAGGTGCCGGTGTACCGCGAGATCTTCGTCCCGGTCGACAATTCGGCCCATTCGGACTGGGCCGTCGATCGGGCCATCGAGTTGTGTCGCCGGTCCGGCGGCCGCATCACCGGCAACCACGTCTACGCCGCCCGCCTCCACGACGTTCGCTTCCGCCAGCTCGAGACCGGTCTCCCCGCCAGGTTCCAAACCCCCGACGAAATCAAGAAGCAGCGCAAGATCCACGACAAACTGATCGAGAAGGGACTGCAGCTGATCGCGGACAGCTTCCTCGATCAGCTGGGCAAGCGCTGCGAAACGGCGGGCGTGCGACTCACCCGCCAGCTGCTCGAAGGAATCAACTACGAGGAAATCGTCAACGAGGTGAACCGGGGCGCCGGCCGTCTGCCGGGTCTGATCGGGTTCGATCCCGACCACGCGGCGAGTTACGACGGCGGCGACAAGGTGCGCTCGGACGTGAAGGTGGGCGATAACGGCCGGCTCGTCGCGGAAGACGAAGACGCCGCGGGGCGGCTCGCCGGTGCGTCCGGCCGCGAGTACGACCTGCTCGCGATCGGCGCGCATGGCCTCGGCCGTCAGTCCTACTCGCAGCTCGGCGGCGTCGTGTCGCGCGTGTTGCGCGGCGTCGAACGGGATGTGCTCCTGGTGCGCGACGACCGGCCGTTCGAGGGGGGGCGGTTCCTGGTCTGTGTGGACGGCTCGTCGTACAGCTATCGGGCGATGCGGGCCGCGCTCGAGCTGGCCCAGGCGTTCGGCGGCTCGCTGTACGTCTGCAGCGCCTTCGACGTCGAGTACCACCACGTGGTGTTCCACAATATCAAGGACGTGCTGTCGTACCAGGCCTCGAAGGTCTTCAAGTTCGAGGAGCAGGAGGAGCTGCACAACAACATCATCGACAAGGGGCTCCTGAAGCTGTGCCAGGCGAACCTCAAACGGGCCGAAGTGATGGCCCAGGAGTTCCCCGCCGTCCCGCTCAAGACGCAGATCCTGGTCGGCAAGCCGTTCCAGGTGATCATGCAGTGGGCGGAGGAGATCAAGCCGTCGCTGCTCGTGGTGGCGCGGCACGGCGCCCATCGCATCGAAGGCACCGAGCTGGGCTCGCAGGCCGAGAACCTCCTTCGGATTGCGCCGTGCAACACGCTGCTGACGGGGACGGTCGGGATCCGCCCCGAAGACATTCCGTGGATCGAGGAAGATGGCGTGGCCGGGCTGCCGTGGGCGCCCGAAGCCGAGGTGCGGATCCTCCGCGTGCCGCCCTTTGCCCAGGGGATCGCGCGCCGGGCCGTGGAG
>QHUS01000019.1 GCA_003222035.1 Gemmatimonadota bacterium
TGAGACGGAAGACCAGACGGGTCAGCTAGGGCTACGAAGAACCCCCGAGGGGGCTGGATCTGTAGCAGATCCAGGCCACCCGGGGGTCCCTCGGCAGTGTCGCCCCTGCGCTGCGGGCTATGGTTTGTGGATCGTGACGTTCCCTCCACCTAGCGCGTGCTGGCCTGACATGTAGCCGGTGTCCAGCGTGATCCCGTAGTTGTCATTGGATCCGCCGGAGCCCCCGTCCCGCACGTCGATGCGGAACACATGCGAACCGGCGCCGTCGATTGTCGCTTTGCCGAAGATGCTGGCCATGGTAAGATCGTCGCTGCAGGTCGTGGCCGTGATCTCGGTCGAGTGCACGTTCATTGGCTGCGCCGGCCCTTGATCCTGGTACTCCTGCTGCCCCTGCACGGTCTCGTCGGGGAGGACCTTGGCGTTGCCACCGAAGTTGGCGCGATCTTTATTGTTGGCGATGATCCAACCGCCGTCGGTGATCGTCACTTCGCACAACGCCGTGCTCGCGGGCGGGATCCATGTCTTTTCGGCGTCGCCGACAGGCTCGCCGGGGTCTTCCCTCCCACTATTGTTCACGTCGGCGAAGGCATGGATTCTGTCTACGCCGGGGAGTGAGGCTGTGTAGCAGAACGTGGCCTGCCCGTTCGCGTCGGTCGTACCGCTGCCGCTCGACGGGCTCGGGAATGTGGTCGGGACCGAAGGCCCGACGGAGAAGCGGACTGTCACGCCCGACACAGGGTTACCGAAAAGATCCGTCACCGTCGCCGTGACGCAGTGGTTCGCACCGACCGTGTTCGTGGCTAGCGGCGGCGTCAAAATGAGTTTCGCTGGCGCTCCCGCGACCCACTCTTTGGTAGCCTGGGCGCAGTGCTCAACGCCCCGTTCGTCGGTGAAGCAGGCCTCGATGTTATCCGTGCCCGTTCGGCCATTGCTGGTGTAGGTCCAGGACACCTGGCCGTTGTTATCGGTGTGGCAGTTCACAAGGATGCTGCACACGCCGTTGCCAGGGCTCGCCTGCCCAGCGTTGGGCCCGCTGATCACCTTGAAGCGCACCTCCCTGTCCACCACCGGGTTGCCATCGCTGCCCTTTACAGTGGCGGTGACTCTGTGGGCGCTACCCGCCGGATTCTGAGCGGTTGCCGGGTCAAGGGTGATGCCCTGGGTGACGATGACCTTGGCGCCACCAATGGCGGCCGCCGGCTTCCCAGGACGCAGGGGATAGAACGCCAGGACTTCAAGGAAGGCGGGGAACGCGTCGTAGGTATCGTGCCAGCAGCAGACGTCGAGGTTGGTCGAGGTAATGCCGAGGGCTTGCCCTGCGGGCGTCGGCTCGATGTCTTGCTGCTGATTAACGCCAAGGGCACCGCAGCGGAACCCCCCTACCCCGCCCAGGTAGCCGTAGGGGTTGGTCAATAGGCAGTTGGAAAGCCCGAAGAGGCCGCCGCCGGTGTTGACGAAGTTCGCTACATCGGCGTCCCTAGCGTTTAGCGCGTTCAGCTCCGCCTGGGTCAGTCCGCCGGAAGGCGTGTTGGGTTGGTCGCTCACGACGGCGATCATGGCGAACGCGCCGAAGGGCGCGGCGGAGATGGCGGTGGCGCCGTTCACGCAAACCAGGGGTTGCATCACGTCCGCGGCGACGGCGGTCCAGAAGCGGGTCACGTCGTCGGTGGGGAGCTTCCCGCAGCCGATGCCCAAGATGCCGTTCCCGCCATTAGTCACGTTGGCCAGGATGCCGGCCCGTATAACGCCGGCATAGATGCTGGGTGATCCGTGGCTAGGGGTTCCGTCCTCGGCGTCGATGCCCATGAGGATTATCGGGCCGCCCCGCGCAGGAGCGGCGCTGGTTTGGAAGGCCGGAGCAACCCCAAGGGGATCGGGACGCTCGCAGGCGGCCAGCCAAGTACAGGCGAGAGCAAAGAGCGCGATGCGTTTCATGGTACTGTCTCCCATATGGTCGGACGACTGAGAGTGGACTGCGACGACATGGGGTACCGCTGCGATTTCGGCGCAACGACGTCCTCACCTCCTTGCGCGGCTTACTTGTGCCGTCGACTCGGGCAAGACACGTGCCCTTGCAGGCACTGCCTGCTCGAGTCGGCGCCTGTGGTCGGGAACGAGCGACTCGGAGGCCTTTGGTAGGAGGAGCAATCGAGAACTCTGGTGCCGCCGCAAGAACCATGGTGCGAACACCATGGTGCGCAGACCCTGGCCCGGCTGCAGTCGACGGCCGGGGGTCCAATTACGGGGTGCTGGCCAGAGCTAGGCGGGGGAAGACGCGGAAACGCGCTCCCTGAACTGCGCGGCGTTGATACGGTACTCCTTCATCTTCAGATGCAGGGTCTTATAGTCGGTGCGGAGGAGCCGCGCCGCCTCGCTCTTATTTCCTCCCGTGGCTTGGAGGGCCAAACGGATTGCGTGCCCCTCAGCGTCCGCCGCGGCCGCGTCGGCGAGCTCCCTTAGAGAGGAGCCGGCCGACGCTGGCTCTGCCTGGCGCGCGGTGACGGGGGGAGAGGGGTCGATGGAGAGGAGGGAGAAGTGCTCCGGCTCGATCACACCCGACGCCAGGAGGCTAGCCCGCCGAATGACGTTCCGGAGCTCCCGCACGTTGCCCGGCCAGTGGTAGCGTAGTAGAACCTCGGCCGCCGCTGCTGTGATCTTGCCGCAGGGCCGGTCGAGCTCGGTGCTCGCTGCTGCAAGAAAGCTACTCGCCAGCCGGAGGATGTTGTCGGACATTGGAGGCGGCGATGAACCGCACCTCCACCGGGACGGGCCGCTTGCTTCCGAGCGGCTGCACCTGTCGCTCCTGCAATGCTCGCAACAGCTTGGCCTGCGTGGGGAGAGGAAGGTTGACGACCTCATCGAGGAACAGCGTCCCGCCCCCGGCAACCTGGAACTGCCCCTCCTTGCGCTGATGGGCCCCGGTGAACGCGCCCTTCTCGTGGCCGAAGAGCTCCGACTCGATGAGCGTGTCCGGGATCGCTCCGCAGTCGACGGCGATGAACGGCTTGTCGCGTCGGGCGCTGAGTTGATGAATCGCCCGGGCCACGACTTCCTTGCCGGTGCCGGTCTCGCCCTCCACGAGGACCGTGAGCGGGGAGTCGGCCACCTGCTTGATCTGCCGGACGACCTTCTCCATTTGCCCGGTCGACCCCATCAGCAAGCTCAACGGACTTTCGATGAGCTCTTTTGTTTCCCGCAGTCGATGCGCGCGCTCTTCGACGACGATCTCCAGTTCGTTGAGATGGCGCTCGAGCCGCCACTGCTCCCGTTTGGCCCGGCGACTCAGCTCGCGCACCTGGATCGCCCGCCGCAATGAGCCGGCGAAGTAGTCCCGGTCGATCGGCTTCTGAACGAAGTCGAAGGCTCCGCCGCGGAGGGCGTGGAGCACCAGCTCGTGCTCGCCGTGCCCGGTGATCATGAGGGTCGGTGTGTCGGGCCAGCGCGTCCGGATTTCGGCCAACAGCGCCAGGCCATCCATGCCCGGCATCTTGATATCGGTGACGATCGCGTCGTAGTCCCGGGCCGCGACCCGCTCGAGCGCCGCCGCCGCCGAGTCAGCCGTCTCCACCGTCACCTCGGGCATCCGCAGCCGCAGGGCCTCGGGGAGCGCCTGGAGCAGGGCCGGGTCGTCGTCGACGATGAGGACGCCCCCCTGGCCCATGGCTCGCTCCTCACCGACCTGGACGCGCAGCTTGCGCTCCAATTGATCCAGGATCCGCTCCAGTTCGTCGGCGCAGCACTGCAAGGCCGTCTGCCGGTCCTTCGCCCGGCGATTCAGCACGTGCGCTCGAATCGCGCGGTACAATGCCGCTACGAAGTAGTCTCGGTCGATCGGCTTCTGGATGAAGTCGTAGGCCCCGCCGCGGAGAGCGCGAACCATCAGTTCGTCCTCGCCGTGGCCGGTGATTATCAGGGTGGGCGTGTCGGGCCGGTGCTTCCGGATTTCGGTCAGCAGCGCCAGGCCGTCCATCCCCGGCATCTTGATGTCTGTGACGATCGCGTCGTAGTCCCCGGTGGTGATTCGGTCGAGCGCCGCCGCCGCGGAGTCCGCCGTCTCCACCGTCACCCCGCCCATCCGCAACCGCAGGGCCTTGGGCAGCGCCTGCAGCAGGGCCGGGTCGTCGTCCACGATGAGGACGCGCAAGGGCGTCATCACGAGGAGGTCTCCTTCGTATCGGTGGGAGCGAGCGGGAGGTGCATGAGGAACTTGGCGCCTTCGCCGGGCGGGCTCACGACCGAGATCGTGCCGCCATGCTCCTTGATGATGCCGTAGGTGATCGAGAGGCCCAAGCCCGTGCCCTTCCCGACCTCCTTAGTGGTAAAGAATGGATCGAAGATACGCTGCTCGAGCCCGGGCGGAATCCCGGTCCCGGTATCGGCGAACGTAATCTCCACCGCCCCGGCGCCCACCACACCCGAGATGCGAATCGCTCTGCGTGCCGAGTCGGCTACCGCATCGCGCGCGTTGGTCAACAGGTTGATGAATACCTGCTCCAGCTGGATGGCATTGCCTACGACCACAGGCTCCTCCGGGCCCAGGTCGACCGTGACCTCGATCGCGCGCAGCCGGAGCTGTTCCCGCATGAGAGAAAGCGCCCGCTCGATCACCTGCCTCAGGGAGATGGCCTGGCGGCTCGCGGGAGCCGCTCGCCCGAAGGTGCGCAGGTGCGAGATGATCTCCGTGGCCTTGCGGACCTGCTGCATGGCATGGCGCAGCTCGCCGACGACCTGCCCCTTCTCCGTCGGGGTCAGCTCGATCAAGTCGACCGCGTTGCCCACGAACAAGCCGATGTTGTTGAGCGGATTGTTGAGCTCGTGGGCGACGCCGGTGGTGAGCTCGCCGAGCGTGGCGAGCTTTCCCGCCTGGACGAGCTGCTCCTGCTTGTCGCGCAGCTCCCGTTCGCTCCGCTGCACCTCGGCCGTGGTCTCCCGCAGGTCCCCCATGATGTGGATCATGGCCTTGCGGCTGGCCTCGAGACGCAGCTTGTCCTGGTGCGAATCCTGCAGGATGTGCAGCAAGGCCCGCCGCGCATTGTCGAGCCGGTCCGTCTGGTGGGCCAGTCGCCGGCGGTCCTGCTCGTAGTCGGCCAGGATGTGCAGCATGGCCTTCCGCTGGTTGGCGAGGCGCCGGTTGGACTCGTTCAGATCGCCCATGATGTGAAGCATCGCGCGGCGCTGCTCGTCGCGCCTCCGCAGGCGGCGCTCCAGCGTCTCCAGGTGCGCGCGGAGGCGCCGGTCAGCCGTCGCGGCCGCCCCGGGATCCGTGACCGTCAGCGGACGATCGTCCGTCCCGGTCCCTGTCATCGCGATCTGACCCTCCCCGGCGTCAGCCCTTCGACTTGATTCGCAGGCTCTCGAGCTCCCTTTCGAGAGCGATCATCTTCAGCTCGCGGCCGACCACTACTTCCTCGAATTTCTCGAGATCGAGGATCTTCTCCTGCAGCTCGCTCTTGGACTTTTCCAGGTCGCGAACCACCTGCTCGTATGCGCGCATGTCGCGCAGGATGCCGATAGCGCCGATGACCTTGCCGTCCGCGTCGCGCAGGGCCGAGGCGTTGAGAGTCGTGGGGATCACTTCTCCGCTCGCGCTGCGGGGGTTGAGGCGGGCGTTGCGGGTGACGCCCCGCTCCACGACCTCCCGCAGTGCTGCCGTAAACTCCCGCGTCTCCTGGGGGCTGATGAAGCGGGACAACGATTGCTCGAGCAGCTCGTCCGGGCGGAAGCCAAGCAGCGCGGACACCGCGTCGTTGGACTGCAGAATCTTGCCCTCGAGATCGGAGACGAACACGGGGTCGGGGGCGTTCTTGATCAGGCTCTCGGCGTAGGCGCGGGCCTTGTCCAGCTCGCGCATGTCGCGCAGGATGCCGATGGCGCCGATCACCTTGCCGTCCGGGTCGCGCAGCGCCGAGGCGTTGAGGCTCGTGGGGATGACCTCGCCGCTCGCACTGCGCGGATTCAACACCACGTTCCGCATGACACCGCGTTCCACCACTTCGCGCAGTGCCGCCGTGAACTCCCGCGTTTCCTCGGGACTGATGAAGCGTGAGAGCGACTGCTCGAGCACCTCGTCCTGGCGGAACCCGAGCAGCTGCGAAACCGCATCGTTGGCCTGCAGGATTTTGCCTTCGAGGTCGGAGACGAAGACGGGGTCGGGAGCGTTGGCGATGATAATGTCAGCATCGAGGGAGCCGTGCCACTTGGCGCCCCGATCGGCACCCCTGATCGTCTCCGACGGCGTACCTAGAGCAGGTGATCTGGCCATTTCCGACCCCCTCACGGTGGCCGGCGCCGGAGGGTGAGGGAAGCGAGAATAGACCGCGTTCCAGACTGTGTCAAGGACGCGCGCGGCCCTGATATCGTCACATCTTCCGAGGCGCCACCTGCTCGGCGGCCCGCAGCACCCGCAGCGCGTTGAGCCCCGCGACCTTTCTCACGTCCTGCTCACTCCATCCCCGGCGCAAGAGCTCGGCGATCAGATCGGGAAACTTCGACACGTCCTCGAGCCCCACGGGGACTTCGGTGATGCCATCGAAGTCGGAGCCGAGCCCGACGGCATCGATGCCTGCCACAGCGCGGATGTGCTCGATGTGATCCGCCACCTGCGCGAGCGTCGCCTTCGGGGCGCGCGCCGCCCACGCCTTCGTCGAATCGGCCACAGTCGTCGGGTCGACTCCCGTGGCGCGGAGCGAGCGGATCCGAGCTTCCATGCTGTCGCCGTACAGGCGCACCGCCTCGGAGACGAAGCCGGGGTTGAAATTCACCATGACGATCCCGCCGTTCTTCGGCACGAGCCTGAGGATCGAATCCGGCACATCCCGCGCGTGGCCGGTGAGCGCGCGGGCCGAGGAGTGCGAGAACATGACGGGAGCGCGCGTGGTGTGCAGGGCGTCGGACATGGTGGCGTCGTTGACGTGTGACAGATCCACCAGAATCCCAAGCCGATTCATCTCATGCACCACGTCCCGGCCGAACGCCGAGAGCCCGCGTCGCGCCGTGTCGGTGGAGGCCGTGGCCCACGGGAGACTCCGCCAGTGGGTGAGCGTGATGTAGCGGACGCCGAGCACCGCGAACATCCGCAGCGCGCCGAGCGAGTTCTCGATTGCCTGCCCACCCTCGATGCCGATCAGACACGAGATCTTCCCCGCCTTGAAGTTCCGCTCGACGTCGGCCGCCGTGCGCGCCAGGGCGAGGTCGCGCGGATACTTGGCACACAACCGCTTGATCAGGTCGATCTGCTCGAGCGCGTACACCGCCGGGTGCGGCCCGGAATCGAGCGTGGTGACGGGAACATAGGCCGCCCAGAACTGCGCCCCAACCCCGCCCGCGCGGAGTTTCGGGATGTCGGTCATGAGCTTGGGCTGCAGCACCGCGAAGTCGACGGAATCGAGCCCACCGCGCTCGCGAATCGCGTCCGGGATGTCGTTGTGGCCATCGACGAGGGGCACCGTCTTGAGGATCCGCAAAGCCTGGGCACGGTAGTCCTGGGCGACTAGTCGGCCAGGCACGTAGACGGCCAGAAAGACCACGATTCCACTAACCCTCCAACCGCCTAACCTCATAACCGCCTTCATAACCGCTCCGCTGTTCGAGTTCGGGCGCGAAAGCTGGCGCGCCACCCGGCGCTTATCAAGATTACGTTTCGGAACCATGCCCGACCTGAAGACGAAGCTCGCGTTGGAACTGAACGGCGAGTCCGTGGAGGTCGCCTTCGCACCCCACAAGACGCTGCTCGAGGTCCTGCGCGAAGACCTGGGCCTCACCGGCACGAAGCACGGTTGCGAGCTCGGCGAGTGCGGCACCTGCACGGTGCTGGTGGACGGCATTCCTGTGCTGTCCTGCTTGGTGTTGGGCCTGGCCTGCGCAGGCCGCCGCGTGCAAACGGTGGAAGGCATGGCCGCGGGCGGCAGGTTGCATCCCCTGCAAGAGGCGTTTGCGGAGCTGGGCGCCGCCCAGTGCGGCTACTGTACCCCGGCCTTTCTCCTCGCCGCCGAAGCGTTGCTCGCCACCAACTCCACTCCCACTCGAGACGACATCAAGCAAGCACTGTCGGGCAACCTCTGCCGCTGTACCGGCTATATCAAGATTTACGAAGCGGTCGAGCTGGCGGCGGCTCGCATGCGCGGGGAGGACGCTCGGCCGACGGAGGAATCGCTGTATGGCAGGCGGTAAGCGTAAGAACGACGGGCTTGGATTCCGGGTGGTTGGGAAAGCGCTGCGCAAGGTCGACGCCACGGCGAAAGTCGTCGGTGCCACAAAGTTCGCCGATGACCTGTTCCTGCCGCGGATGCTGTACGCCAAGCTGCTCCGCAGCCCTCATCCCCACGCCCGCATCGTCGCGATCGACACCTCGCAGGCCGCCGGGCTCCCTGGCGTGAAGGCAGTGCTCACGGGCCGGAACCTCCCGATCCCGTTCGGGATCCTTCCGGTGAGCCAGGACGAGCACGCGCTGGCGCTCGACAAGGTGCGCTTCGTAGGGGATCCCGTCGCGGCCATCGCCGCGACGACGGAGGAGGTCGCGACACAGGCCCTCGATCTAATCCGTGTGGAGTACGAGCCGCTGCGCGCGGTCCCGAATGCTTTGGACGCAGTCGAACACCCTGCCCCGGCGATCCACGATTACGCCGATGCGGGCAACATCCACAAGCTGATCGATCTCGAGTTCGGTGACGTCGAGGCGGGATTCGCACAGGCGGACCTGGTGCGCGAGGACCTGTTCTTTTTCGAGGGGAGCACCCACCTGCCGATGGAGCAGCATGCGGCGGTGGCGGACTGGTCGCCCCATCCGGACGGCAAGCTGACGCTGTGGAGCTCCACCCAGACGCCCCACTACGTGCACCGCGCGCTCGCCAAAGTCCTCGAGCTGCCGCCGGCGCGGATCCGCGTGATCGCCACGCCGAACGGTGGCGGGTTCGGCGGGAAGAGCGACCCGTTCTCGCACGAGATCGTAGTCGCGAAGCTCGCGATGCTGACCGGTCGGCCAGTGAAGATCACTCTGACTCGCGAAGAGGTCTTCTACTGTCACCGCGGTCGCCATCCCACGCTCATGTGGGTGAAGACGGGCGTAAAGCGGGACGGCGCCATCACCGGCATGCACTTCAAGTCCCTGCTCGACGGCGGCGGGTACGGCTCCTACGGCGTCGCGAGCACGTATTACACGGGCGCCCTCCAGACGGTCACGTATCACGTACCACGTTACAAGTTCCAGGGTGCGCGGGCGTTCACGCCGAGCAGCTGGGCATCGACCCGGCCGAGATGCGCCTCAAGCACCTCGTGCCGCCCAACTCCCTCACAGCGAACTGGCTGCGCATCGGCAGCATGGGACTCGGCGCGTGCATTGAGAAGGTGGTGCGGGGCTCCGGGTGGCGGGACAAGTTCCGGAAGCTGCCCGCCGGGAAGGGGATCGGGCTCGCCTGCTCGTCGTACATCACCGGCGCCGGGCTCCCGATCTATTGGAACGCGATGCCGCACTCGGGCGTGCAGCTCAAGTGCGATCGCGGCGGGGGCGTCACGGTGTTCTGCGGCTCGACCGAGATCGGACAGGGCTCCGACTCGATCCTTGCCACGATCGTGGCCGAGGTCCTCGGCCTCGATCCATGCGACGTCGTCGTCGTCACCGGTGACACCGATCTCACCCCCGTCGACCTGGGGAGCTACTCCAGCCGGGTCACCCTCATGACCGGCAACGCGGCGATCCAGGCCGCCGAACGGGCGCGCGAGATCATCGCGCGCCACGCCGCCCGGAAGCTCGAGCTTCCGGTCGAGCGGGTGACGTTCGCCGCGGCGCGCGTCTTCGACGCGGCGCGCCCCGAGCACGGCCTTTCGTTCGCCGAGGCGGTGCAGCTCGCGGAAGCCGCAGAAGGCACCGTCGGGACCGTGGGCTCATACACTCCGGAGCCGTCCGCGGGGACGTACCGGGGCGCGGGCGTCGGGCCGTCCCCGGCGTATTCCTACAGCGCCTGCGTCGCGGAAGTGGACGTCGACGTGGCGACCGGGATCGTGCGAGTGCCGAAGATCTGGATCGCGCACGACGTGGGGCGCGCGATCAATGCCGCGACCGTGATGGGCCAGATCGAGGGGTCCGTGTACATGGGCTTGGGCGAAGCGCTCATGGAGGAGATGGCCTACCGCGGCAACCGCAACGTCGTCCACAAGATTCCCAGCCTGCTCGAGTACAAGAGCCCGACCACGCTGGAGATGTGCGACGTGGTGACCTACGTCGTCGAGGATCCCGACCCCAACGGGCCGTTCGGCGCCAAGGAATGCGGTCAGGGACCGCTGCTCCCCGTCCCTCCCGCCGTCGCGAACGCCGTGTACGACGCCATCGGCGTTCGAATCGATGAAGTACCAATCACACCGGAGAAAGTCTTCAAAGCGCTGAAGGCGAAAGGGAAGGGGGAAGAGGGAAGAGTTGGACCCAAGACCTTTCCCGAGATCCCGTGGCCCGAACCGACGCGCGTGCCGCCGCCGTGGGAGGGGGGCGATGGCAAGCCGGTAGAAGGCGGCAAAGGGCGGCAAAGGGCGGCAAAGGCAAAGGCGGCAAAAGGCTGATGCTGAGACTCCCGTCGTTCACTTATCGGCAGCCGAAGACACTGAAGGAAGCGTTGGTGATGAAGGCCGACGCGGGCCCCCACGGCATGTACGTCGCTGGCGGGACCGACCTCTACCCCAACATGAAGCGACGGCAGCAGGACCCTAAGACGGTCATCTCGCTCATGGGGGTACCGGAGCTGCGGGCGTCGGACAGTCGGACCGTTGAACGGTCGGACGGCGGCACCGTGTTGGGGACCTGCCTGACGTTGACTGAGCTGTCCGACAGTCCCACCGTCCGACGCACCCATGGGGCGGTCGCCGACGCCGCCGCTCTCGTCTCCACCCCCCTCCTCCGCAACATGGGCACCCTCGGCGGCAATCTCTGCCTCGACACCCGCTGCAACTACTACGATCAGACGTACGAGTGGCGCAAGGCGATCGATTTCTGCATGAAGAAGGATGGGCACATCTGCTGGGTGGCACCGTCGTCGCCGCGCTGCTGGGCGGTGAGCTCGTCCGACGTGGCACCGGTCATGGTCGCCCTGGGCGCGGAGTATCTCCTCGCGGGCCCGGCGGGTGAACGCGTCGTGCCCGCGGCGCGGTTCTACTACAACGACGGGATCAACTATCTCACCAAGCAGCCCGACGAGATACTTGCGTCGGTGCGACTCCCGCCGGCCGACGGCTGGGACGCCGTCTATCACAAACTACGTCGCCGCGGCTCGTTCGATTTCCCGGTGCTCGGTGTGGCGGCGTGGGTGCGTTGGCAAGCGGGCAGCGGGAAACGGGAAGCGGGACCCGTGGTTGCCGAGGCGCGGATCGTGCTTGGAGGAGTGGCCAGTTGGCCCCAGGAAGTCCCCGAGGCAGGCGCCGCGCTCGTGGGCACCGACCTCTCAACTGAGGCGATCGCCGCAGCGGCGGAGGCGGCGTACCGTCCCGCGAAGCCTCTGGACAACACGGATTTCGATCTCTCGTGGCGCAAGCAGATGACGCGGGTCTACGTCACCCGCGCCCTCGAGGACCTGCGCCAGCGCCACCGCTGAGCTCAGCTCACCAGGCCTTCGACGTCCGCCGCTACCTTGTCGAGGATGGCCACGAGGCGCTCTCTTGTGGATTCGTCGCGCGCCTTCCAGCCTGTGCGGTAGACCGCCTTCACGAGACGACCGAGCGAGCGGTTCACGTCGGCCATTGCGCCGCCCACGGCGCGGTCCACGGCATCCCGCACGCGGTCGAAGATTTCGTCCACCATGTCGCGGTGCTCTTCGAGGAACTGACGCCCGGCGTCGGTGATCTCGTAGATCTTCTTCCCTTGCGCGTCCTTCGCGACGACCAGGCCTTCGTCCTCGAGCCACTGCAGGGTGGGATACACGGTGCCGGGCGACGGCGAGTAGCAGCCGTGCAGCTGGTCTTCGAGCTCCTTCATGACCTCGTAGCCATGACGGGGTTTGTCCTTCAAGAGCTTGAGGATGACGTACTTCATGTCGCCCGATTCGAACCACCGGCGGCGGCGCCCGCGCGGGCCGGCCCAAAACGCACCCCGAGGGCCGAAGCCAAAGCCAAACGCGTTCCATCCGAAATGCCGAGCCATGTCTTCCTCGTTGGTTGCGATGTTACGTCAAGATATATTGACACGATATATCGTGTCAAGTGGTCATGGCGGGGGGGTAACTACTCTCACAGCCTTCCTGGCCACACGTCGCCAAGTTGTACGGCCGAGAAAAACGTTTGTGCGAGTTGGCCGCGACGCTACATTTGGAGCCCGCGCCCGACCCTTGTTGTGACGTAATGACCCCGCGCCCCGGGAGGAGACTCAATGTCGGTACAGGTGACCCCCCACCCAAAATGGGTGGCCGACCTGGATGCTGCGCTGGATCCCAGCCGCGAGGCGATCCTCAACACGCGAGTGATTGTGGACGCGTCTGAGAACCAGCTGGCCGACGGCCGGATCCAGAACTTCCTGGTGGCCTTCTATCCCATCATCCGCGACTTCCCGCAGTGGTTGCAGCTGCTGCTGGACCGATCACCGGAGGATGGCAAGGCGTTCTTCCGGGACAACATCCGCGTCGAGAAACGCCATGACGCGATGTGGCGCGCGATGGGCGACGGGTTTAACGTCCCCAAGGAGCGGTTCCAGATTCCGGAGCCGATGATTCCCGACGTGCGAGACTTCCACGCGTACCTGACCGAGATGTGTCGGGGAGCCACATTCGGCACCGCGGTATCAGCGACCAACTACGCCGTCGAAGGCGTGGCGCAAAAGATCTCTGAGAAGGCGCTGCGGGGGCTCGCGAAGAACGAGAAGATCGGTCCCCGCGGGCGCTGGTGGCTCGAGGAGCATGCGAAGTACGACGATGAGCACCCGATCCAAGCGCTCGAGATCATCAAGGGATGCGTGAAGCGCGGAGAAGCGCCGCAGATGGTGACCGAGTCCGCGCTCAAGAGTCTCAGCCTGATGAAAGAAGCCATGGCGGCCTCTTACGACTCATGAGTAAGGGCCGGCGCGCCTCGCCCACGCGGGGGATGCCCGCCCCCGCTGTTTCCACCAAGACGGCCCCCAACCGCCCGACACACGACCCCCTGCGGATTGCCGCGGAAATCGTGGCCGCGCTCGCGGACGCGGTGGTGGTCACGGGCGTGGATCGCCAGGTGCTCACGGCCAACCGGGCGGCAGCCGAGCTGTTCGGGAGGCCGCTTGACGACCTGCCCGGCACGCCGATTGACGAGCTCGTCAGCATCGGGGAACGGGAACACGTGGCGGAGCGGGAGCAACGCGCGGTCGAGGGCAAGGCACAGCACTACGAAACGAAGATCATTAGTGCCACGGGGGACGAGCGGAGCGTCGCGGTGTCCACCACGCCGCTCCTGGTGGAGGGTGAGCTGATCGGGACGGTGGCGACGTTGCGGGACGTCACCGAGCAGAAGCGGGCGCAAGAGACCCTCGCGCGGTCGGAGGCGCGGTACCGCAACCTGTTCGAATCCGCGTCCGATGCGATCGCGACGTTCGACGCCAACGGCCGGTTCACGACGTTCAACCACGCGGCCGAGATCATCTCGGGCTACCGTCGTGAGGAGCTTCTGGGCCAGTGGTTCGCCCCCATGCTCCCGGACGACGAGCTTCCCAAAGCGCTGGCCAACTTTCAGAAGGCGCTCGCCGGCGAGACCGGTCTGTTCGAGACGAACTTCTATCGCAAGGACGGCGAGGTCCGGACCATTCAGGTGACGTACTCCACACCGCAGCTCGACGAAGAAGTGCTGTGCGTGATCCGCGACGTCACCGACCAGAAGATGCTGCAGGAGCAGCTGATCCAGTCGGAAAAAATGTCGGCGATCGGGCAGCTGGTCTCGGGTGTGGCGCACGAGCTGAACAATCCGCTCGCCGGTATCTCGGCGTTCGCCCAGCTGCTGCTCTCCGAGAAGCGCTTCCCGCCCGATCAGCGGACGGCGGCCGAGATGATCTACGCCGAGGCGCGGCGGGCGTCACGCATCGTGCAGAACCTCCTGACCTTCGCCCGCCAGCACAAGCCGGAGCGCACGCCGACGTCGGTCAACCAGGTGCTCGACGACACGCTGGAGCTGCGTGGCTACGAGCTGCGCGTGCGGGGCATCGACGTGCAGCGTGACTACGACGAGCAGACGCCCGAGACCATGGCGGACGCGCACCAGCTGCAGCAGGTGTTCCTGAACCTGATCACCAACGCCGAACAGGCAATGGAGCGCGCCGAGCGCGATCAGCAACGGCTGACGGTCCGGACGCGCCGCACGGGCGACCTGCTCCGCACCGAGGTCGAAGACACGGGCCCCGGCATCCCGCCGAACCTGCTGGAACGCATCTTCAACCCGTTCTTCACCACGAAGCCCACGGGCTCGGGCACGGGGCTCGGGCTCTCCATCTCCCTGGGCATCGTGCGCGAGCACGAAGGCCGCATCTGGGCCGAGAACGCGCCGCAGGGCGGCGCGCGGTTCGTCATCGAACTGCCGATCGTGGCGCCGCGGGGCACAGGCGAGTTCCAGACCAGCCAGCCGACCCACTCGGTCACCGATCGACTCCGCGTGCTGGTCGTGGACGACGAGGCCTCGGTCCGGGTCGCGCTGCAGCGCTACCTCTCCAGCCGGGGCCACGAAGTGGAGACGACGGCCAGCGGACGGGAAGCCCTCGCGCGCATGCGCGAGGACGCGTTCGACGCGGTAATCATCGACATGCGGATGCCCGACGTGTCGGGCGAGCAGCTGTTCGGGGAACTGAAGGCCCGCGACCCGTCCTACGCGGAGCGGGTGATTTTCACGACGGGGCAGCTGGTGGACGACACGGTGCGCAACTTCCTGTCCTCCACGGGCCGCCCCTGTGTACCGAAGCCGTTCGAGTTTGCCTCCTTCGATCAGGTGCTGCCGGCGCGCCGCTCGACCTGATCAAACCCGCTGCAAGTGCAGCCGCCGCACCTTGACGCGCGGCATCCAGCTCTGCTCTTCCCGGTCGTCTGTGCCTTCGTGCAGGCGCCAGAAGCGGTCCTCACGCGAGGGCACTTTCCAGGTCACGGTCGAGCGCTTCTGCTTGCGCAGGATGTCGATCGACACCGTCTCGCCCTTTTCGTACGACCGCAGAATGCGCATCGCGTGCTCCGGGCTGGCCGGCTTCCGGCCCCCGATGGCCGTGATGACGTCGCCGCCCTTGAGGGGCAGGGTCGAATCGGCCGGCGCTTTCACGACCAGGACCCCTTCCTTGGCCCCGAAGTACTCGCCCAGATCGGCGTTGAGGCTCACGAGCTTGAGATCACCCCAGGGTGAGCCGAGGAGCTCCCAATGGTCCATCATGCCGGCCATCGGCCCCACGGCGATCTCCGGCCCCTGGGGCATCCGCATCTCCATCCGCATGCCCATGTCCTCAGCCACGAGGGTCGCCTTCTTGGACTCGGTGCCACGCCGGAATTCGACCTGCACGGTGTCGTCGGGCTCGAGCTTCCGGGCCAGCTGCACGAGCTTCATGCCGGGTCCGGACTCATCCTCGTCTTCCGCTTTCACGCCGGCGAGCGACGTGCCGCTGAACTTGGTGATGATGTCTCCGACCTTGATGCCTGCCTTGTCCGCGGGTCCGCCAGGTGTCACACCCTCGATTTTGGCGCCCAGCTTGTCGGTATCGGCACTCGCATCGGTTTGTACGATCACTCCGATACGCCCGCGATGGTCGCTGAAGGCGAACGTGCGCACCCGGGGAGGACGAGGCGGGCGGGGTGTTCCCTGCGCAACGAGCCCGATCGGTCCGGCGGCGAGCGCCGCCGCGACGATGATCCACTTGGACTGCATCTGTATATCCCTCCGGGCCTCAGAGGCCCACGTACGCGGCACGCGTGACGCGAGCGCTCACGAGCTGCTGCATGAGATCCACCCGCTGCTGCCACAGTTGGACGAGCTCGGCGCTACGTGCCTGGACCTGATTCGGGTCCAGCTGAGCCAGCTCGCCGTCGATGACGGCAATCCCGTCCTCCAGCGCGGCGCAGAGCGCCGCGGAGCGGCCGCTCGTCACCTGGCCGTCGGGGTCGTAACGCCGCAGCTGCTGCTCGAGCGTCGCCGACTGCGCCTTGACGCGCGCGAGGTCGGCGGCGTCGACCGATGTGGTCCAGAATGGCCGGAACACGAGCAGCGCTGCGACGGCGGCGGCCGCCGCCACACTCCATACGCCCCAGCGCTCTCGACGACGGCGCCGTGCGGCAAGAACGGCGTCGCGCACGGCCGGCCAGCGGTCGCGCCCGGGCCGGCGCGTCGGCAGGGCCTTGAGCTGCGCGACGCGCTGGTACAGCGCCTCGAGCTCGGCCCCGCATGTCGCGCAGGCCGCTACGTGTTCACGCGCCCACACCGACGCCTCCCCGCCCTGGAGCGCCAGCAGATCTTCCATCGTACAGTGCATCATCGCGCGACTCCTTCGTCGAGCATCCACCGCAGGCGGGTGTGCGCCCGCGCCAATTGCGACTTGGAAAAGCTCACTGTCTTGCCCATCTGCTCCGCGATCTCCTCGTGGGTGTACCCCTCGACGTCGTGTAGCCACACCACGGCGCGCGCGGTCTCCGAGAGGCGCTCGAACGCGCGCTCGAGATCGACGCCCAGCGCGACACCGGCTCCGCCCCCCACCCCCGCCACCGACTCCTCGTAGAGCTCCTCGGTCTGCCGCACCTGCTCGCGGCGGATCCGCATGAGCGCCTTCGACGCCGCTATCTGCCGGATCCAACCCCACAGATGTCCCTCGCCCCGGTACTGCTTGATGCTGCGCACCACCTCGAGGAACGTCTCCTGCAGCACGTCCTCCGCGTCCTCCGGGCGCCGCAGCACCCGGAGCGCGAGGTTGTAAACGGGCGTCTCGAACGCCCGGTACAACGCCTCCAGCGCTTCCAGGTCGCCAGCCTTCGCCCGGGCTACGAGAACGTCGGGGACGGCGAGTGAGATGGTCATTCTCCTGAAGAACATAGATGCGGTGACTACGAAAGGCGTCGCGCAAAGGCGTCACGCGAGACCGTCACATGGACGTCGTCGCGCTGACGGCGTTGTGATACGTCGGTGCGAGGCGTCGTTGCGGGACGTCGTCTAACCAATTGCTATCCTGTCAGTTGCAACTAAGTTTCGGCATGCCTACCCTCGACAAATCGACCCTCAAAACCTGGCTCGAGCACTGGCAAGACGAGTCCGACGCCGCGTTCCTCTACCTGGTGCTCGCCGGCCAGGAGCCGGAAAAGAAGAGGAAAGACATCTACATCCAGCTCGCGGGCGTGGAAGAGCGGCACACCCAGATGTGGGAAAAGCTGCTCGCCGAGCATGGGCATCGGGTGGGCCGCGCCCGGCCCTCGGTGAACGCGCGGCTGCGGGCGTGGTTCGGGCGCCGCTTCGGACCCCGCTACCTGCTCCCGCTGCTGCTGAAGGAAGAAGGGCTGGAGGTCAAGGGATACATGGACCTCCACCGCGAGTCGAGCCTCGACGATGCCCGGGATGTCTCGCTCAAGCTCGCCAAGGAATCTGCCCTGCACGCCGAGACGCTGGCCGACCTGTCCGGCGTGGCGAGCGAGCCATGGCACAAGACCGAGTCGGGCGGGTTCCTCCGCAACGTCGTCTACGGGTTCAACGATGGGCTGACGGCGAACCTTGGGCTCGTGGCCGGCGTGATCGGTGCCGAGGTCGCCCCGCACATCGTGCTGGTGTCGGGAATCGCGGGGATGATCGCGGACGCGCTGTCGATGGGGTCGTCGGGCTATCTGGCCGCGAAGAGCGAACTGGAGGTGTACGCGCACGAGATCGCGATGGAGAAGGAAGAAATCCGGATCATGCCGGAGGTGGAGCAGGAGGAGCTGACGCTAGTGTACCGGGCGAAGGGCATCGAGGCGGGCACCGCGCGGCGCATGGCGGAAGAGGTGATGCGCGACCCGCAACAGGCGCTGGACGAGCAAGTACGCGAGGAGCTGAAGATCGGGGTCGCGCACGCCACGCCGTTCCGGGAGGGTTGGATCACGGGGGCGGCCACGGCGATCGGCGCGTTCATCCCGGTCGCCCCGTTTCTCGTGATCACCGGGCCGGCGGCGAGGTGGACCGCCTTCTCCATCGCCATGCTCTCCCACTTCGCGGTGGGCGGCGCGCGCAGCTTCTTCACCGGGCGCGGCGTGATCCGCAGCGGCGTCGACATGTTCGCCGTGGGGCTTGGCGTGGCGGCCGTGGGCTATCTGGTCGGAGATCTCGTGGCGAAGATCCTATGACGGCGTGGTGAGTGGTGCGTGGTTGCATCCGGTGCCAACCACTCACCACTCACCACGCCTTTTTCGTTACACGACCAGATTCAGCAATCGATCCTGGACATACACCGTCTTTCTCACCGGCTTGCCGTTTACGAACTTCCGCACCGATTCGTCCTTCAGGGCGAGGGCCACGACTTGCGCTTCCGTTGCGCCTGGGGAGACCGTCACCCGGCCGCGCACCTTCCCGTTGACCTGCACCACTACCTCCACGTCCCCGGCGGACGCCAGCGCGGGGTCGTGGCTCGGCCAGCTCGCGGCGAAGATCGTGCGGTCGTGCCCCAAGACTGCCCAGAGCGCTTCGGCGAGATGTGGTGCGTATGGGGCAAGCATGATCAACAGCGGCTCTACCGCTTCCCGGCTCCCCGCTCTCTGCTCCCGCACGAGATTGATGTACTCCATCATCGCCGCGATCGCCGTGTTGTAGTCGAGGCTCTCGGTGTCCGCCGTGACTTTCCGGATGGTCTGGTGGAGCTTGCGCTCGACCGCCTGGGGTAGGCCCGGCCCCGCACCCGGCGTCCGTGCGGCGGCTTCATGCGCGGCAGCCCACACCTTGTCGAGGAAGCGCCGGATCCCTACGATGCCGGTCTCGCGGAAGTCGCCACCTTCCTGAAACGGCCCGAGGAACATGAGGTACATCCGGAACGTGTCCGCGCCCCATCGTTGGATGTAGGCGTCGGGGATCACGACATTCCCCCGCGACTTCGACATCTTCGCGCCGTCTTTGATGATGAGCCCGTGAGCCCGGAGCTTGGGGAACGGCTCGTCGAAGGTGACGTGCCCGAGCTCCTGAAGCGCCATGGTCACGAAGCGCGAGTAAAGGAGATGCAGCACGGCGTGCTCATTCCCGCCGATGTAGGTGGTCACCGGCAACCACGTCTTGGTGCGCTGTGGATCCCACGGCCGGTCGTCGAACTCGGTCGACGGGTATCGCAGGAAGTACCAGGCTGAGTCGAGGAACGTGTCCGAGACATCGGTCTCACGCCGTCCCTGGGCGCCGCACTGCGGGCATGCGACGTAGTACCACTCCTTGTGCCGGGCGAGGGGGCTCACCCCGCTCGCGTCGGGGCGGAAGTCCTCGATGAACGGCAACTCCACCGGGAGGTCTCGCTCCGGCACGCCGACAGGCCCGCAGCGGTCGCAATAGATGATCGGAATCGGCGGGCCCCAATAGCGCTGGCGCGAGATGCACCAGTCGTGGAGGCGGTACTGCACTTTGGGCGTTGCGAGCCCTTTCGACTGGAGCCAGGCGACGATGCGCGGCTTCGCTTCCCGGCACGAGAGCCCGTCGAACTGGCCCGAGTTGACGAGCACGCCGTCCTCGGTCTCACTCGGGAGCGGCTCGCCGGTGCGCACCACCTCGCGGATCGCCAGCCCGAACTGGCTCGCGAACTCGAAGTCGCGCTTGTCGTGAGCCGGTACGGTCATGATCGCGCCGGTGCCGTAGTCCATGAGCACGAAATCGGCGATCCAGATGGGGATCGCCTCGCCGGTCGCCGGATTGCGCGCGTAGGAGCCGAGGAATACACCGGTTTTCGTCTTGTCGCCGACCCGGCGCGACACGAGGTCCTTCCCCTGCACCTCGCGCCGGTACGCGTTCACGGCGCGGCGCTGCTCCTCGGCAATGAGCTGATCCACGTACGGGTGCTCGGGAGCGAGCACGAGAGCCGTCGCGCCGAACACCGTGTCGGGTCGAGTCGTGAACACGGGGATCTTGGGGCCCGCAGGTGTCTCGATGATCAACTCGGCTCCCTCGCTGCGGCCGATCCAATTGCGCTGCAGCACGGCCGTCGACGAGGACCAATCCAGGCGGTCGAGGTTCTGGAGGAGGCGCTCCGCATAGCGCGTGATCGCAAAAAACCACTGCTCCAGAAAGCGCTGCTCGACCTTGGTGTCGGGGTGGCGCTCGCAGAACCCGTTGATCACCTGCTCGTTGGCCACGACGCTCATGTCCTTGGGGCACCAGTTGACCGCCGCCTTCTTCCGGAACGCGATGCCGGCCCGGAAGAGCTGCAGGAAGATCCACTGCGTCCACTTGTAGTAGCGCGGGTCGGTGGTGGAGAGCTCGTGGCGCCAGTCGAACATCCCGCCGAAGCGCCGCAGCTGGCGTCGGAACGTCTCGATGTTCTGCGGGATGAGCTTGGCCGGGTGCGTGCCGACGGACAGTGCGTAGTTCTCCGAGTGGATTCCGAATGCGTCGAACCCGATCGGCTCGAACACGTCGTGTCCCTGGAGCCGTTTGAACCGGCCGTAGATGTCGGCGCCGGTGAACGCGAACATGTTGCCCACGTGCAGCCCTTCCGCCGACGGATAGGGGAACATCATGAGGTTGTAGAAGGGCCGGCGGGGCCGATCGAGGTCGGGCTCGTTGATGCGGTCGCGCGCCCAGCGTTCCTGCCAGCCTGCCTCGACGGCCGCCGGGTCGTACGTAAGCACTTGGGTCATAAGTCTGTGAAAATAAACAGGCTTGCCCGGTCGGGTAACCCTGCGTACCTTCGCTCCCGACCCTCGACATGTCCAGCCGTGCTCCGCAGCTCCGGCAGACCTACGTCCTCACGGGGGCGGTCGTCGCCCTGGTGGTGGTGGCCGGGTTCGCCCTCCTCGCGAGCCGCAGGGTCACCACGATCGTCGAGCGCCAGGCCAACGAGCGAGGCAAGGACGTCGCCAGGCACGCCGCGTCCCTCGTGAGCCTGTATATGCGGGAGCGACACCGGGAGGCCGAGGCGCTGGCCCGGTCGCCCGCGCTGGTGCAGGCTGCGGTAGAAGCCTCGCAGCGTGCCCTGAGCCAGCACCTCCCGCAGCTCGATATCGGCACCTTGGAGCGCTCGTTCAGCCAGCGTCGAGTGCTGGGTGGTGACCCCGACCTCGCCGTCTACCTGCGCGATTACACCAAGCGCTCCGACTTCGCGGAGCTGTTTTTCACCGAGAGCCACGGCTACAACGTCCTCGCCTCGAACCGGACGTCCGACTTCGTGCAGTCGGACGAGGAGTGGTGGCAGCGCGCGATGGCGGACGGGGTGTACGAGGGTGCTGCGCGATACGACTCGTCGGCCGCCGCGGTAGCGCTCGAATATGACGTCGCAATCCGCTCCCCGCGGACGTCTGCGCCGGTGGGCGTCCTCAAGACCTTGTTCGCCCTCGAACGACTGTCAACGCTGCTTGCGGGTGCCGACCAGGAGGGTGGGGGGGGTGGGGGGGGTGGTGAGCGCCTCCAGGTGCTCGACGCCCAGGGCCGCCTGATCGTGGACGCGAGCGCCGATCGGACCGAGCTGCTTCGCTCCGTCTCAGAGGGGGGGCCTGGCCCGAAAGGTGCGCGTCCCGATTCGACGACCATGCCGGAGGAGGCGTCGGAGGACCTCGTGGTGAGGGTTCCCGCGAACGACGGCAAGTGGTGGGTCGTGTTCCGCGAGCCCAAGGCGATCGCATACGCGGCTGCTCGCACAACCGCAGCAAGTCTCGTGCTCTGGACCGTGACTCTGCTCGGCGCCGCGCTCGCGGTGGCCGTCGGGTTTTGGCGCCGCGTGAACCGGCGCGTCACGGAGCCCGTGAAGGCGGCGGGCGCGATAGCGAGCCGCGTGGCGAATGGCGACCTCTCGGTCACGGTCGTGACGGAGCGGACCGAGACCGCCGAGGTGGGCGATCTGCTCTCCTCGGTACACACAATGGTCGTCGCGTTGCGGCGCCTGGTGGGAGCGATCCGTTCAGCCGCGGACGAAGCGGCCGCGATGGCCACGCAGATCTCGGCCGCCACCGAGGAGATGAGCGCCTCGACAGAGGAGATGTCCGCCACGTGCCAGGATCTCACGAAGCGGGCGGCAGAACAGGCTCAACTGGTGCGCGCCGGGGCGGAAGACGCGACGAAGATCCTGCAGATCGCGACGATCCTCGCTGCCGGAGCCGAAGACTCGGTGCGGCGCAACGCGGGGGTCGCCGAGGTGGCCAAGCGGAACAAGGCCGTCCTGGATCAGAGCACGGACCAGTTGGCGAAGCTCGTGGAGGAAGTCAACCGCGGGACGGCGGAAGCCGAAGCGCTGGCGCGCGCATCATCGGAGATCCAAAAATTCGTGACCCAGGCAAAGGCGGTGGCCACCCAGACGAACATGCTCGCCCTGAACGCCGCGATCGAGGCAGCGCGCGCCGGGCCGCAGGGACGGGGCTTCGCCGTCGTCGCGGATGAGGTGCGCAAGCTCGCGTCCGTGGCCGCCGTGGGTGCGACCGAGACGGCCGACACGGTGCGCGGCGTGCTGGCCCGCGTTCAGGCGACGCGCGACCGGTTTGCGCAGCTCGCGCAGGGAGCGGGGGTCGCCCGCGACGCGGCCCAGACGGCGGCCCAGGGACTCGGGACGGTGGCGGCCGAGGCGCAGGCGAGCGACATCTGGGGTCGGGAGATCGCGAAAATGGCGGGAGAAATGCGCACGCTCGTTGAAGAAATCAGCGCGCGACTGGGAACGCTCACGCAGGGGACGGAGACACTGCTCGCGTCGGCCGAGGAGATCGCCGCCTCGAGCCAGGAACAGAGCGCTTCGACCGAGGAGATCGCGTCGTCCGCGAACCAGCTCGCCGAGGCGGCGGACAAGCTCACGGGCGCCGTGAAGTCGTTCCGCTTGCTGGCCGACGAAGCGCCGCCCCAGCGGGAGGCGGCGGACTAGGCGCGCCGGCGCGATGCTCGCTAAGTGGTGATTGCCTGCCCGAACGCGCTCGCGGTCTCGAACCGGCCCGCCGGTGCTACCGCCAGCGCGCGAGCAAGAGCGGCCTCCACCGCTTCCGAGACCTCGGGCCGCGCACTCCGAAGGCGCAGCGGCTCGGCCGCGCGTGGCGGCGCGCCTGTCAGCATCTCGTAGAGAACGCACGCTAGGCTGTATACATCGCTCCGCCCATCGAGCGTGAGGCAAGCGGTCTGCTCCGGGCTCATGTACCGCGGCGTCCCCACCCGCAGGCCCTCCGCCGTGAGCTCCTCCTCGTGCGCCACCTCAAGCGCCCGCACGATGATGTGCTCCGGCTTGATGTTGCGGTGCAACGCGTTATGGGCGTGAGCGTGATCGAGCGCTTCGCCGACCTCTCGCGCGAGTCCGACGGCCTCGGCCACCGAAAGCCGCCGGTCGCGCGCGAGCCGAGCCCGCAGTGATCCGCCCGCGATGTAGGGAGTCACGAGAAAGAGGAATCCGTCGGCTTCTCCCGCGTCATACAACGGCAGGATATGCGGATGTCGCAACCGTGCGAGCACGCGGATCTGACGCAGGAAGCGCTCCGCCGCGACGACCGAGGACAATTCCGGGTGGAGCACCTTGAGAGCCACTGCCCGGTCGTGCTTGCGATCCCTCGCCAGGTACACGCTGGTCGTGCCGCCGCGGCCGAGCTCACGCTCGATGGTGTAGCGGTCGGGCAGCGCGGTAGCGAACGGGCGGCCGCCAGTCGCACCGCGCCGCACGGCGAGACGCTCGCCCGAGCCGGTGGCCCCGGCCTCCGCACGCAGCTTCTGCACCAATGCCAGGACTTGCGCATCGGGGCTCGTGCCCATCTCCTGAGCCAGGAGCTGCTCGTGGACCCGCGCGTGCCGCAGCGCGCCAGCCCGGTCACCTGCTGCGACGAGCCCCTCCATCAGCCCCAGGGCGAATCGGGAGCTGAGCGGATCGAGCACGGTGAGTCGCCGCCACCGTTCTGCGGCCGCCCGGTGATCGCCTCGCGCTGTCGCGGCCGCCGCGAGCGTCTCGAGCGCTCGCTCTGCCCGCGCCGCCAGGCGCGTGCGTTCGGCTTCGACCCAGTGCTCGAACTCCGGGGCATCGCTAAGATAGAAGCCGTCGAGAAACGGGCCCGCGTACAGGGCCGCAGCCCGCTCGGGATCCCCACGATCGAGGGCCTCCTCGAAATCCTCCGTGTCGGCGCGCAGCACCCCAGGGTTGACGCGCAGCTCGCTGGAACCGAGGAACAAGTCGTCGGCCGCCAGGTTGTGGCGGAGCGTGTACAACGC
>QHUS01000043.1 GCA_003222035.1 Gemmatimonadota bacterium
AAGGCCCGGCACGCCAACGAGGCGTGCCGCCGCCGCAAGGGAGAGCCGTGGTTGCCCCGGCGCGGCGGAGGCGATCGGCGGGTTGCGCACGAATAAGGTGAGGACGCCGATGCCGATCAGAGCGGCGCACAGGCTCACCACAAACACGGCATCGTAGGCGCCGGGCGCAATGGCCAGCAACCCGAAGGCAATCAGGGGGCCGATCATGGCACCGGCGGTATCGAGCGCGCGATGCACGCCGAACGCGGCGCCCAGGTCCTCCGTGCGACTGCTGAGCGAGATGAGAGCATCACGCGGGGCGGTACGGATGCCTTTGCCGACCCGGTCCATCAACACGATCCCGGCGAGGAGCGTCCACGCATTCCCTACGGCGAGCAGCCCGAGCCGGGTCACGGCCGAGAGGGCGTACCCGGCGAGGGCCACCTCCTTGTGGTGGCCCCGCCGGTCAGCCGCGACGCCGCCGAAGATGCGCACCAGCGCCGCTGCGCCCTGGTAGAGGCCGTCGACGACGCCGAAGATGGCCGGCGTGAGGTTCAAATGAAACAGCAGGTACAACGGCAGGATGGTGCTCACCATCTCCGCGGACATGTCCGTGAACAGGCTGGTCAACCCGAGCATGACAACCGTGCGGCTGACCGGGGCCGTGAAGAGGCGGGAGGCGAGCAGGAGCCCGCGGTTCTTCAGCGCGTGGCTGGCGCTCTCGACTTGGTACACGCTTCTCCTTCACGGTGTGGCCGAGCGCGCGCGGTGGCACGCGGTCGGGTCTGGGCGACGTTACCGGATCCGAGGATGCCGACGTTCTGGAGTTCGCTCGCTCTCGCGGATTAGGGCGTAAGACGATGAACCACCTTAACTACGAACGCCCCGTTCAGTGGGCGGGCGATGGCTCGCGCGTCCGGAAAGCGAAACCGCGCAAGGGGATCGGTCGTGTATCCGGAATTCCACACCAGATAGACATCGTCCCCGATGACGGGTATCCAGTGACACCGCACGTTGAAGTCCGCTCGCTCGGTCTCGTTGTCGTACTGGACGAATGCGAGCAGGCTCGTCCGCGTGTTGAAGTCGTACTCCAGGCGGTTCGCCGACAACAGGGCCGTGAACGCCCCGACCGGGAGCTCGGCGGTGGTCCGCGTGAGATCCGTGCTCAGGATGACGTGCCCACCACCACGCCACGTCGCGGCGACCTCGAGGTCGGTGCTGTGACCACCGTAGAACGGTCCCCAATTCACGAACACGCCCAAGCTAACGGGTCGGCCTGGGTTCATCTCGTACTGCAGCTCGGTGCGCGACCACCAGTAGCGCCCTGGCTGGATGACCACTCCGGGGAAGATGGTGAACGTGTCTGTGGGTGCGTCCATCAAGCGCTGCAGGTTGACCTCGAAATGATCGCCATTCTCCCGATCGCCCCCGAACACCCGCAACTCGAACCACGCCGTCTGCCAATCCGCTGTCCGGAAGAGCGAGCCTGTTTCGTTCGCGATGATGTCCCAGCTGGGGACGGGAAACGTGAAGTCGAGCCGCCGGATGCCGCGCAGGCCCGGCCGGGGCCTGAACTCCGTGTGTCCCGTGGTCTCCCAGATTCCCGTACGCCGCACGAAGCCGAGCGGCGGGGCGAAGGCGCTGTCGATCCGGTAGAGCGAGGCAAAGTTGTCGAACAGGTCGTTTGGGTTGTCGACCGACAGCCGCCAAGCGACGGCGGTCCCGGATACCGCCGGGGTCTGGCTGCCCGCGAGCCAAACCTTGGGCTCGAGGTTGCCCCCATGAACGATGAGCGGGAGGTCGATGTCCAGGCCTCCGGCTCGGTCGACCCCTCGACCATTCGAGCTGGCGTGGAGCGTCGCGATGCCTCCGACATACGAGCGATCGAAGAGGTCGTGCTGGACCCGGACGACCGCGTGATTCGCCTCGTCCGCGCCACCGGTCTGCACGTCCAGGACACCGACCTTCCATGGTCCGACCCGCCCGTACAGGCGGCCACCGGCGAGGATCGGTTCCGGCACACCGCTCGTGTCGAGCCCGATGCGGCGTGAGTAAAACAGCTGCACCCGGCCCGGAGTCCCGAGATCGAAGAGGCTGCTCGATTCGAGGAAGAACTCGCGTTTCTCGGGGAAGAAGATGGGGAACCGGGTCAGGTTGATGATCTGCTGATCAGCTTCCACCTGGGCGAAGTCGGTGCCGACGGTAAGGTCCGCGGTCAGCGTCGGCGTGACGGCGAGCTTGGCGTCGATCCCGGCCTTGCCGCCGAGGTACCCCCCGGTCGTTTCCCCGCCCGTGCTGTCGTGCTCGGTTTCCACGGCCCGCCCGAGGGCGTACGGGTACACTTCGACATCGTGGGGACGGTGCAGGTCACCGAGCTCAGTGATCGTTCCTTCGTTGTTCAGCCGGTACAGCCCCTGGGCCCGACCGTACGAGCGCCACAGGTCTTCCTCGTTCTTGCGCCGGATGAACCGGCGCACGTTGAATCCGAACGTCGGGTTCGCGCCGGCGTGAAACCGCAGCGCGAGGAGTGGAATGCGGAACTCGGCCGTCCAGCCGGTGGCGTCGCGCGAGACGGCGACGTTCCAGACGCCGTTCCAATTCTCGTTCACGTCCTCGACGCCCGAAAACTGCGCGTCCCACATCGCCCCGTTGGGGTTGGTCCCGAACACGAACGCGCTGCGCCGGTCGTTGAAGCTGTCGATCAGGAGGGTGACGTTGTCGTCGCTCGAGAGATCGGCGTCCCGACGCAGCTGGCTCGCGCGCAGGCCCGACATGTTCGAGTCGTAACAACGCACGGCGATGTAGAGCGCGTCGGCGTCGTGCGCCACCCTGATGACCGTGCGCTCGGTCGCGGAGGACCCTTCGCGCGGCTCGCGCTGGTGGAAATCGTCGATCGAGTCGGCCGTCGCCCAGAACACTTCGTCCGTTCGGCCGTCGAGCGTCACCGCCGTGACAACCACGGCAGCGTGAATGGTCGTGCTGCTCGCGGGTGTGTTTCTGGTGGCGATTTGCTGCGCCAGCGCAGGCCCGGCAATGAGTATCGTCGCTGCTAGGGCGATTGCGATCACGTGGATCTAGGGTCGCCGCACCAGGCGAGGCACGCCGCTGACCACGCCCAGAGCGACCGCGCACAACGGGATCACGCCGGATCGTGGGAGTCGTTCCATCCTTGCTCCTCCGCCGTCCTTCAGTGGAAATCGCTGGGCATCATCACTCGGAGGACCGGATGACCGCCTACGTCGGCGAGCGGCAAGTAGATTCGGTGCGTTGTGGGATCCACGGCGACGGAGTGCGCCCGGGGCGCCCGGTACCAACCGAGCTGGACGAGCGAGCCATCCCGCTCTTCGAAGACGGCCACGATGCCCGACTCCGCCGCCACATACAGCCGTCCCCGAGAAGGATCGGACGCGAGGACGTCGGGATCGCTCCCGACCGGGACTACCTGGCGCAGCTGAAGCGTCCGGAGGTCCAGGACGCCGAGCGTCGCACTCTCTTCGCCGGCGATGAATGCGAGACGGTGTGGCGCGTGGATGTAGACCCCGTGCGGATGCCGGACCGCCCGATCGAGCGTGATGCGTCGCACGATCTGGGCGGTCGCGGGATCGATCACTGCGAGCTGATTCGCGGTCTGGACCGCGACGAGGATGCAGTGTGAGCCGGCGTCGTACTGCGTATTCCCAGCCTCACCGCCGAGCTCGATCTGTGCCACCATAGCATTCGTCACAGCGTCGAGGACAAAGTCTCGCCGCCCCGATTCGTCTGAGACAAAGATTCGCCGCTCTTCGGGAGCGTAGGCGATCCCGTCGGGGAACCTGGGTCCGGGCACTCGCGTCACGACTTGGAGCGTGGAATCGTCCACCACGACTACGGCGTGGTCGCCCGTTGCCGAGGCGTAGACGCGGTGCTCGGCGGGGACGGCCAGCACGCCGGTCACCGTGGGAAACCCGTCGAGGTTGCCGACCACCCGTCCGGCACGAACGTCGAACACCACGAGCTGTCCCGCGCCCATATGAGAGATGAACAAGCGCCCGGAACCTGGCTCGAGGCTCTGATAGTCGAAGCGGGACGCGCTCCCGGGCAGCGCGATGTCGCTCACTAGACGCAGTGGGACATCACCCGTCGGTGCCAGGGGGACAGCGCCAGACCACCGAACGTCGACGGGCGGCCCGGCCAAACTGCAGACTGGCCCCGCCATCCGGGGCGAGGCCGCGAGGGTAAGCGCGATAAGGGTGAGCGTGAGCATTAGGGTCCTCAAGAGATAGTTCCCTTCACGACCAACCCGACGAGGCCTGCTGCGACGATGAGCACCGGCTCCGGGATCTTCCTGCCGGCCAAGAGGAGCGCCAAGGTCACGAGCGCGATGAGGATCGTCGGCACGTCCATGAGCGCCCGCCGCCCGAGGATCACGGCGGCCCCGGCGATTGCCCCGGTCGCCGCGGCCGTGACCCCGTCCACGAACGCCTTCACCTGTTGATTCTTCGCCACCCGATGGAAGCGCCGAGCTAAGAGAACCGTGATGAGATAGACGGGCAAGAAAACCCCGATCGCGGCGAGAATCGCGTCGGCGAGTCCCGCGACGAGGTAGCCGATGAACGCCACCGTGATCACCACAGGGCTCGGCGTGATCATCGAAACCGCCACAGCGTCGATGAACTGTCGCTCGGTGAGCCAGTGGAACTGTTGCACCACACCGCCGTACAGGAACGGCACGATCGCGAGCCCGCTCCCGAATACAAACAGGCTGGCGCCGGTGAAATACGCCAGGATCTTCCACAGCACGCCCACCGACGCCGGGCCGGCGATACCGATGGCGAGCCCCGGAGCGGCTGGCAGGAACGCGAGAGCGCGTGTGGCCGGAGCTCGCTGCCGTCCGCGGAGCAGCATCGGCACGAACCCGCACACCAGGAAGACCCAGATGATCTCGGACTCGGTCCAGGCGGTCACCACCGCGCTCACCGCGAAGAGAATCCAGAGTAGTTGATCTCGGCCCA
Source organism: Gemmatimonadota bacterium (assembly GCA_003222035.1). GTDB lineage: Bacteria > Gemmatimonadota > Gemmatimonadetes > Gemmatimonadales > GWC2-71-9 > AG41. The sequence goes on from QHUS01000043.1 coordinate 4,971, forward strand.
GCGTCATCCGCACAAGTTTCAACACGCTGCGGGCGATGATGGCAATGACTGCGGCGCCGATCCCGTAGAACAACCCTTGCATCCACGGGAGTCCGCCGAAGCGGGCGTACAGGTCGG
>QHUS01000044.1 GCA_003222035.1 Gemmatimonadota bacterium
CGCTGTCCTCGCGCCAGAGCTTCAGAAGGATCTCGATGGCCTCCTCGGTCATCTCGGGCGCCTCGTCGAAGCTCAAGCCGAGCTTGGCGAACTCGCCGGGCCGGACGCCCTTGCCGATGCCGAAGTCGAACCGCCCGCGCGCGAGATTGTCGAGCGCGGCCGCCTCGGCGGCGAGGTGCAGCGGGTGGTGGAAGGGCAGGACGTTGACGTAGTTGCCGAAGCGCATGCGCGTCGTGCGCTGGAGCGCAGCCGCGATCATCAAGTTCGGGCTCGGGAGCAGGGAATAGTCGGTGAAGTGATGCTCGGCGAACCAGCATTCGCCGAAGCCGAGCGTCTCAGCCAGCGTGATCTGGTCCAGCATCTCGGCGTAGGCCTGGTCGTGCGGCACGCCGCGGCCCTGGCAGTAGTAGAAGAGCCCGAAGTCCATGGCCGTGATTATCGCTCGAGCGCCCCGGCGCCCGCGCGCTTGACTTGCTCGGAGCGGCGCAGCATGATCGCTGCGCGATGGCGCTAGCGCCGGGTCTCAAGCATTCGCAAACCGTGACGGTCACCGAAGACATGACGCCGTCGCACCTGCGTGGCGACGCCATCCGCGTCTTCGCGACCCCGGAGATGGTCCGGCTCGTTGAGCAGACCGCCATCCAGTGCGCTCAGCCTCACCTGGCAGACGGCCAGACTACCGTCGGCACCGTCGTCCACCTCAAGCACCTCGCCGCCACGCCGGAGGGCATGCGGGTCACCATCACCGTCGAGCTGACCGAGGTCGATCGGCGCCGCCTCGGCTTCACGGTCGAGGTTCACGACGAGATGGAGAAGGTCGGCGAGGGGACGCACGAGCGCTTCGTCATCGATCGCGCGGCGCGCGTGCCGCGCCTGCAGCAGAAGATCGACGCCTGGAAGGCGAAGCGAAGCTGACCCGGTCCTGAAGTAGCCCCTGGAGCGCCGGCCGCGCTTCCTTGAAGACCATCCGGACCCAATCGATCAGGCGCCGCACGCGCGGGACGGTCCTGAGATCGGGATGCACCAAGAGACAGTAGTCGGCGCCGAGCTCCGCGACGGGAGCCGTGAGACGCACGAGCGCCTGGTCGGCGTCGCCCACGAAGCACGGCAGGATGCCGAGCCCCGCTCCGGCGCGGATTGCCTCGACCTGTAGCGAGAAGCGGTTGGCGCGAATCCGCGGGCGTAGATCGCCGAGGTGCGCGAGAAGAAACGCCATCGAGCGGAAGTACTCGTGCGGCGCGTCGTAGGCCACCCAGGGGCAGGCGCGCCAGCGAGCGTCGGTCCGCGCGGCCGGGTGCGCCTCGACGAGGCTCGCCGCGCCGTAGATCGCGGCGGCGATGGTTCCGAGGCCGATCCGGACGAGGTGTCCCCGGGCCGGTAGCCCGTGACGAATGAACAGGTCGGCTTCGCGCCGATCCAGGTCCGGGTCGATGTGGGTCTCGACCAGCTCGATCGCGAGATCGCGATGCGCGCGGTTCAGGGACCCGAGGCGCGGCGCGAGGAAGCGGGCCACCCATTCGCCCGTTGCCATGCGGACCAGACCCCCCGCATCATCGCCGAAGGCCATGCGTCGGCGGTCGATCGTCGTGGCGGCATCGGCCATGCGCTGGGCCATCGGCAGGAGGTCCTGGCCCCACCTGGTCAGGCGATGGCCGTCCGGCCTGCGCTCGAACAGGCGCGTGCCGAGGTTCCTCTCGAGCTCACGCAGGTGTCGGATGAGCGTCGGCTGGCCCAGGCCGAGCGCGCGCGCGGCCCGCCGCAGGCTGCCCGCCTGAGCCACCGCGAGAAAGACACGCAGGTCGTCCCACTGCACGGCGCCAGCTTAGCAACACCCGGCGAGAAGGACGCGCTCCGAATCTGGAGCAGGGTGATCCGGACTTGACGGCTCCCGTCGCGGAGCCTCCGATGGTTCACTCGGCCCCAGGAGGAGACGCGATGCATGACAACGAGTATGTGGCTCACGTCCTGATCCGGGAGCGTCTGCGCGACGCCGAGACGCGGGGGCGCCTCAACGTCGCCCTTCACGACGCTCGCCGCACCGACGCGGCCCACGCGGGCGGCCGGCGGTGGCGATTCGTCCTTGGATGGTGGCGGCGCCAGCGCGCGGGGCGCCTACCTTTCTCTTCCCAAGCCAGAAGATCGGCTCTAGGCTAGCCCGCATGTACTTCGACCGGAGACTCTGGGCTCTCACCGAGGGTGTGCGCGGCCGGATCGCCTGGACCGTGGTCGTCGGGCTCCTCGCCGTCGCCGCCGGCATCGCCCGGCTCGCTCTCCTCGGCTGGCTGCTGGGCCGTGTCCTGGCCGGCGATTCGCTCGCCGAGCTCACGCCGGCCATCGCGCTCACCGCACTCGCCCTGGTGGTGCGAAGCGCGCTCGATTACGCGCGCGCGATGGTCGCCCACCGTACCGCGGCCCGGGTGCAGGAGTGGCTGCGGCAGACGCTCTTCACGCAGGTCGCCACGCTCGGTCCGGCGCACTTCGTCCGCGCCCGCACCGGCGATGTCATGCTTTCCCTCGTCGAGGGCGTGCAGCAGCTCGAGACGTACTTCGGGCAGTACCTGCCGCAGCTCTTCGTCTCGGCCCTCACGCCGCTGCTCATCTTCGCGTTCGTGGCGTTCGTGGATCTGCCGGTGGCGCTGGTGCTGCTGATCGCGGCGTTCGTCGTGCTGCTGGCGCCCGCCCTCTGGCACGGCCGCGACCGCCAGGCGAGCCTCGCGCGCAATCGCGCGTACGGCGCCTTCGGCGCCGACTTCCTCGACGCGGTGCAGGGGCTGGCAACCCTGAAGGCATTCGGCCAGAGCGGCGCGCGGGCCCGCCAGCTCGAGGGGCGCGCGCACGAGCTGTTCAAGAGCACCATGTGGGTGCTCGGCAGCAACACGCTGGCGCGCGGCATCACCGACGCGGGCATCGCGGTGGGCGCGGCGGTCGCGCTGTCCCTCGGGGCCTGGCGCGTCGGCACCGGCGCGATGTCGGTGCCGGCGCTGCTGGTCATCCTGATGCTCGGGGTCGAGGTCTTCCGGCCGCTGCGCGAGCTGCGCATCTTGCTCCACCAGGGGATGCTGGGGCTGTCGGCGGCCCGAGGAATCTTCGCGCTGCTCGACGCGAAGCCGGCGGTGGTCGATCGCCCGGCGGGCCCCGAGCCGGTCGACGCCGGCGTGGCGTTCGAGGGCGTGACGTTCTCGTATCCCGGCGCCCGGCGGCCGGCGCACGTCGACCTGAGCTTTCGCGTTCGGCCCGGCGAGCGCGTGGCGATCGTGGGGCCGAGCGGCTCCGGCAAATCCACCGTGGCGCGCCTGCTGCTGCGCTTTCACGATCCGGAGCGCGGGCGGGTCACGATCGGCTCCCGAGAGCTTCGCGAGCTGAGCCTGGAGCAGGTGCGGAGCCGGGTCGCGCTCGTGAGCCAGGACACGTGGCTCTTCCACGGCACGGTCGGCGACAACATCCGCATGGGCAAGCCCGGCGCGAGCACCGAGGAGCTCCAGGCGGCCGCCGGGGCCGCGAACGCGGAGGAGTTCATCCAGCGCCTGCCGCAGGGCTACGACACGGTCGTCGGCGAGCGCGGCGTGCGCCTCTCGGGCGGCCAGCGCCAGCGCATCGCGATCGCGCGCGCGCTCCTGCGGGACGCGCCCATCCTGGTGCTGGACGAGGCGCTCTCGTCGGTCGATGCGGAGAGCGAGGCGCTGATCCAGGCGGCGCTCGACCGTCTCATGCGGGGCCGCACCACGCTGGTCTTCGCGCACCGGCTCTCGAGCGTCGTGGGCGCCGACCGGATCCTCGTGCTCGACGACGGCCGCCTGGTCGAGCAGGGCACCCACGCCGAGCTGATCGGGCGCGGCGGCGCCTACACGCGCCTGATGGCCGCGCAGGCGATGGACGGCGCGGGAGCGGTCGCGGTGGGCGCCCGACCTGCGCTCTCCGGGACCAACGGCGCCGGCGCCGTGCCCGAGGCCGGCGACCAGATGCCGAGTGACGAGGCTCACGCCATCGTCGGCGCCGGCGCCGTCGGCTGGGGTCCAGTCTTGCGCACGCTCGTCGACAAGACCCGGGGCTACCGCGGTCAGCTCGCGCTCACGTTCGTTCTCGG
>QHUS01000053.1:0-37898 GCA_003222035.1 Gemmatimonadota bacterium
CGACTGTTGCAGGTACAGGAGCACGGGTCCGACGATCGAATCTGGAGCCGTACAACTGAAGCCGGGGTACACCCCGCTCGAGCCGTTTGAGCATTCGATATAGTGCGAGCCCTGATTCACGAAATTCTCGAACCCGTGGACGCTGCTGAATGCCATCCGCCCCCCCGCGAAGCCGACGAATACCTGGGTAGTCGAAGTCCGGTTCCACTCGCCGCCCAGCTTGATCAAGTGGTTCCCGCGGGAGATGGAGACGTTATCCAATAACTGCACCCGGGTGTCGTGGTCGTCGCGGATCGGGAGGAAGAAGGGGAGCCCGATCCGGAAGGCGTTGTTCGGGTCTATGTCGGTGTCGTGGAACGGCACCGCGGCCCCGAAAATCGACGAGACACCGGTCGTGTCACCCAGGTGATTGACGGGACCGTCGTACGGGCGAGGCCGGTCTTCCCGCGCCCATTGAAACCGGAACTCGTTGGACGCGTGCGACGAGAGGAATGACACGAGGCCGCCGTTCACGGCGTGGGACCAGTCCTTCTCCAAGCCGTTCGCGCTCGCGCCCCAGGTGTCGACATCGAACGTTCCGTTCTTCTGCTCGGACCAGGTGTAGTTGTACTTGAGCGACAAGGTGTGCCGGTCGGACAGCCGGAAGTCGACCTTCGCGAGCCCGGCCCGGGCGTCATTCGTACGGGCGATGGGACCGAAATCGCTCGCCAGCTCCGGATAGCGGGTGCTGAGGAACGTTGTGAGCGAGTCCAGCGCCGGGCTCGACGGCCGGTCCTTCTGCTTCACGTCGTCGTAGATCTGTTGGTCGTACGCGAGAAAATAGAAGACCCGGTCCCGCTTGAGCGGGCCGCCCAGGGTGAAACCGAACTGACTCTGGGAGAAGTCGGGTTGGAACGTCGTCACCTGGCCGGACGGGTAGGTGTGTTCCGGGGATCCCGACAGGGCGTCCCACTTGCCGAAGTAGTGGAACGAGCCCTTGGTCTGATTGGTGCCCGACTTGGTAATCACGTTCACGAAGCCACTGGAGGACCGGCCGAACTCGGCGTTCGCGCCGCCCGCGATCACCACCATCTCCTGCACGGCGTCCAGGTTGAACGTGAAGGCAGGCCGCTGGCCACCGCGCTGCTCACCGAAGAACGAGTTGTTGAAGTCCGCCCCGTCCACCGACACGTTGTTGTGGATCCCGCGCTGGCCCGCCACCGTCAGCTCGTCGCCGTCCGGCCCCTGGACGATCGCGACGTTCGGCGTGAGCAGGGTCAGGCTGATGAAGTTTCGCCCGTTGTTCGGCAGGCCCGAGACGACGTCCGCCGCCAGGGGCGTCGACGCCTCGGGCTTCGTCACATCCACCACCGGCTGACGCGCCTCGACCGTCACGGCGGGGAGCGTGACGGCCGCGAGCGCCAGGCGCAGATCCACCGTCTCCCCCACGCCGAGGACAATACCCGTCTGCTTGACTTCTGCGAACCCGACGGAACGCGCGGTCACCTCGTACCTGCCGAGCGGGAGCAGCGTGCCGGTGAAGTTGCCGGCCGCGTCGGTCATCAGCGTGCGCGTGAAGTTGGTCTGGGTCTCATGCAGGATCACCGTCGCGTTGGCGACGGGCGCGCCGTTCGGGTCCGAGACCACGCCGCGGATGATGCCGGTGGTGGCCTGCGATTGGGCGCCGAGCGACGCGGCCGCGCCGAACAGCATTAGCACCCGAAAAGAAGGGCGGCAAGGGGCGGCAGCGGCTTGACCATTACCGCCCTCTGCCGTCCATTACCGCCTGTTGCCGCCCATGCAAAACCCCGACATCGCCCGCCTGTTCGACGAGGTCGCCGATCTCCTCGAGATCCAGGACGCGAATCCGTTCCGGGTGCGCGCCTATCGCAATGCCGCCCGCACGATTCGGGATTTCCCTGACTCGCTCGCCGACCTGGTGCGCGCCGGGACGAAAGACCTGACCGACATCCCCGGCATCGGCGAGGACCTCGCGGAGAAAATCGCCGCCATCGTCACCACCGGCGAGCTGCCGCTGCAGAAACAGCTCGCCCGCAAGCTCCCCGCGGGACTCCTGGACCTGCTGCGCATCCCGGGACTCGGGCCCAAGCGCGTGAAGCTGCTCTACAAGAAGCTCAAGGTGAAATCCGCAGCCGATCTCGAGAAGGCGCTCGCTGCCGGAAAGATCCAGAAACTCAAAGGCTTCGGTCCGAAGATCGAAGAGAAAATGCGCGCCGGGCTGGGCCAGGCGCAGGGCGGCGAGCGACGCATGCTGCTCAACGAGGCGGAGACTCAGGCCTCCGCGGTCGTCGCGTTTCTGCGCGCCGGCGGCGGGATCCGGCAGATCGAAGTCGCCGGGAGCTATCGCCGACGGCGCGAGACGATCGGCGACCTGGATATCCTCGTGACGTCGGCAAGCAGCGCCAAAGTGATGGACCGGTTCGTCGAGTACGAAGAAGTGGCGGAAGTCATCTCCAAAGGCGAGACCCGTGCCACCGTGAAGTTCCGCAGCGGGCTGCAGGTGGACCTGCGGGCGGTGCAGCCCGAAGCGTACGGCGCCGCGCTGATGTACTTCACCGGCTCCAAGGCGCACAACATCGAGCTCCGCAAGATCGCCCAGGAGAGGAGCTACAAGCTGAACGAGTACGGGCTGTTCAAGGGTGCGCGCCGCGTCGCTGGGGAGACCGAGGAGGAGGTCTACGCGAAGCTCGGACTCGACTGGATCCCTCCCGAGCTGCGCGAAGCGCGAGGGGAAATCGCGCTCGCCCGTGAGCATCGGCTCCCGCACCTCGTGGAGGTGAAGGACATCCACGGTGACCTGCAGATGCACACCAGCGCCACGGACGGAAAGGGAACCATCGAGGACATGGTCCATGCGGCGCGCGCTTTGAGCTACGAGTACATCGCGATCACCGACCACTCGAAGCGGGTTACGATGGCGTTGGGGTTCGACGCCAAGCGCCTGCGGGAGCAGTGGCGGGCGATCGACGCGCTCAACGCCCAGAGCCGAGGGTTCACGATCCTGAAGAGCGTGGAGCTCGACATCCTCGAGAGCGGCAAGCTGGACCTGCCCGACGACGTGCTGGCCGAAGCGGATTATGTGGTGGCCACGATCCACTACGGGCTCACCCAGAGCAAGCAAGAGTTGACGCGGCGGCTGGTCGGCGCGGCGGAACACCCGTGGGTGGACACGATCGGGCACCCCACGGGGCGGGTCCTGGGTAGGCGCGAACCTTACCCTTTCGATTTCGACGCCCTGTGTCGCGCTTGCGTGGCGACGGGTTGCCTGCTCGAACTGAACGGCCACCCCGAACGGATGGATCTCCCCGATACCCTCGCCGCAGGGGCCAAGCAGCACGGCGTGCGCTTCGTGCTATCGACCGACAGCCATTATCCCGGGAATCTCCCGCACATGCGGTACGCCGTGGACCTGGCGCGGCGCGCGGGGCTGGAAGCGGGCGATATTCTGAACACGCGGCCGCTGGCGGAGTTTCGGAAGGGGCTGAAAAGGGCGGTGAAAGGCGGTGGAGGGCGGTGAAAGGCGGTGGAGCTTACGTGCCTTGCCCGCCTTCCACCGCCCTCCACCGCCCTCCACCGCCCATCAACTCCAGCTGCACCACCGGCGCAAAGCTCTTGCGGTGATGCGATGTGAAGCCGAATGCCGCGAGCGCGGCGAGGTGGTCGGGCGTACCGTAGCCGCGATTGTTGGCCCATCCGTAGGACGGATGCCGGCCCCCCAGGAGCTCCATCAAGCGATCCCGCACGGTCTTTGCGATGACGGACGCGGCGGCGATCGAGTGGCAGTGCGCATCGCCGTCTACAATGGCGTCGTGCGGCCGCCCCAGCTCCGGACAGGGCAGACCGTCCACCAGCACCAGCTCCGGGGTCAGGCCGAGCCGGTCGAGCGCGCGCCGCATCGCGAGGATCGACGCACGCCGGATGTTCAGGCGGTCGATCTCGCGCACGCTCGCGGCGCCAACCCCGATGGCGAGGGCGCGGGCCCGCACCACGCCGGCGAGGCGGCTACGCCTCGCGGGGAGCAGCAGCTTCGAATCGCGCAGCCCGCGGATGACCTTGCAATGCGGGGGAAACACGACGGCCGCGGCCACCACTGGACCGGCCAGGGGACCGCGGCCTGCCTCGTCGACTCCGGCCACGACTCCGCCCCCACCCTGCCAGAACGCAATCTCGCGCTCGAGCGTGGGGCGGGGGCCTCTCACGCCTCTTGCTTCTCCGCCGCCGTCTCGGGGACGGTGACGCCCCGTTTCTCGCGGATCCGCGCCGCCTTGCCAGCGAGGCGGCGCAGGAAGTACAGCTTGGCGCGCCGCACGCGACCTTTACGCATCAGCTCGATCTCGGCGATGGACGGCGCGTGCAGCGGGAAAATGCGCTCCACGCCCACGCCGGCCGAGATCTTCCGGACGGTGAACGTCGCATTGATCCCCGCGCCCCGGCGCCCGATGCAAATGCCCTCGAACGCCTGCAGGCGCTCCTTGTCGCCCTCGCGCACCCGCACCATCACGCGGATGGTGTCGCCCGGATCGAACGCCGGGATATTCGTCTTGAGGCCCTCGCGCTCGATCGCTCTCAGTCGATTCATACCCGTACCCTGTCAATCCTAGGCGCCGAGCGCCCCAAGATGTTTTTGCCAAAGATCGGGGCGACGTTCTCGCGTCAACCGTTCCGCCTCCGCCGCCCGCCACGCCGCAATCTCGGCGTGGTCGCCGCTCAACAATACGGCCGGGACCTCCATTCCGCGATAGCTCGGCGGCCGCGTGTAACTGGGCGGCGACAGGAGGCCGTCGTAGTGCGAGTCCGTGGCTGCCGACTCGTGGTCCCCCAGCGCTCCCGGAAGCAGCCGTACGACCGCGTCGAGCACGCACAGGGCCGCCGGCTCACCTCCCGACAACACGAAGTCGCCCACCGACAGCTCCTCCGCCCCCAACCCGTCCGCCACCCGCTGATCCACGTCCTTGTAATGCCCGCACAACAGGGTCAGTTGCCGGCCGACCACGAAGCGCACCGCATCGCCGTGGGTGAACGGCCGCCCACGCGCCGACAGCAACACGATGGGCGGTCCCGCCCGGAGGTCCTCCACCGCCTCGAAGAACGGCTCCGGCTTGAGCACCATCCCGGCCCCGCCGCCGTAGGGAGAATCGTCCACCGTCTTGTGCCGGTCGTGCGTATACCCGCGCAGCTGCACGACCCGATAACCCACCAGCCCCTGCTGCGCAGCGCGTCCCAGAATGCTCACCTTGAGCGACGCTTCGAATATCTCTGGGAAGAGCGTTACGACGTTAATCGTCAGCATCGGCTTCTTCCACGGTCACGAGCTGGTCCCGCCACTGCTCCACGACCGCGCGCGACGTCACGCCGACGAACGAGAGCAGCCACTCGCGGTGGTACGCGCGCCGGCGAGCCACGATGAGCGGCCCCGCAATCACCTCGCGATCCTCGTTCACCACCAGCAACCGGGCCTGCGGCGTGAACACGGCGCCCGGATTCTCGACCAGCGGGATCACCGCGACCTCCCCCTGTTGGCCGTGCGGCTTGCGCACGCGCCCGACTACGCGGGTCGTTGGCCCAGCACTCCCGCCTTTTTCAAGAGCGATCGCACCGTATCGGTCGGGAGCGCCCCTTTGTCGAGCCAGATGCGCGCCTGCTCCGCGTCCACCTTGATGTCGGCCGGGTTGGTACGCGGGTTGTAGTGGCCGAGCAGCGCGACGAAGCGTCCGTCGCGGGGCGAGCGGGAGTCCGCCACGACGATGCGGAAATAGCTCTGCCCTTTGCGCCCTTCGCGCCGCAGCCGAATACGAGTTGCCATAACGGGTTTACGTCCTTTTCAAGAACTTCCGCATGTGCTGGAATTGCTCCAGCAGCCGATTGATTTCCTGCACCGGGCGTCCCGCGCCCTTCGCGATCCGCAGCCGTCGCGACCCCGTCAGGATCGACGGATCGGCGCGCTCGCCCGGGGTCATCGCCAGCACGATCGCCTCGACATGCTTCAGCCGCTTGTCGTCGGCGCCGACCTGTTTCAGCGCCTGCGCGTTCACACCCGGCAGCAACCCCAGGACCTGCTTGAGCGGTCCCATCGCCTGCATCTGCTTCAGCGCGACGAGGAAGTCCGCCAGGTCCATGCCGCGCTTCGAGCGGACCTTTCGCTCGAGCCGTTGCGCGGCGTCGGCGTCCATGGTGGCGGCTGCTTTCTCGACCAGCGCTACCACGTCTCCCTGGCCCAGGATCCGCCCCGCAACGCGCACCGGATCGAACGGCTCCAACGCTTCCGGCTTTTCCCCTACCCCGACGTACTTGATCGGCACGCCGGTCACGCCGTGAATCGATAACGCCGCGCCGCCGCGAGCATCGCCGTCGAGCTTGGTCAGGATCGCGCCCGTGAGCCCAACCCCATCGTGAAAACCGCGCGCGATCCGCACCGCGTCCTGGCCCGTCATCCCGTCCGCGACGAGCAGCACCTCGCGCGGGCTCGTCGCTGCACGCAACGCCTTGAGCTCGTTCATCAGCTCGACGTCGACCTGCAGCCGGCCAGCAGTGTCGACGATCACGGTACGACAGCGCGCTTTCTCGGCGTCGCGCAGCGCGGCCCGGACGAGGTCCACAACGCCGGTCCCGCTTCCCGCATCCCGCATCCCGAACACCGCGACGCCGACTTGCTCACCCAGCTGCCGCAACTGGTCCAACGCCGCGGGGCGATACGGATCGGCCGCCACCAGCCCCGGTGCCTTTTGCTCAAGCTTCAGCCGCCGCGCGAGCTTCGCCGCCGTAGTCGTCTTGCCCGACCCCTGGAGGCCAACGAGCAGGATCACGGTCGGCCCGACGGAGGCGAACTGCAGAGGCACCGCACGCCGCGACTCTACCCTGCCCGCCAGATCGTCGTCGGATGCTCCAAGCATCCGCGCAATCTCGTCCCGCACCAGCTTCACCACCTGCTGGCCGGGGCTCACCTTGTGTACCGCGATCGCGCCGACGGCCCGCTCGCGCACCCGCTCCACAAAGCCCTGCGTCACCTCGAAGCTCACATCGGCCTCGAGCAGATGCCGCCGGATCTCGCGCAGGGCATCGGTCACGTCCTGCTCCGACAACACGCCCCGTCCGGTGACGCGCTTCAGGACGGCGGTGAGCCGCTCAGAGAGGGCCGTAAACATAAGCCCAGAAAACTACTTAGCGACTTGGCTTAGTCCAAGTGGGGTATCAGCGTGCGGCGCGGAGCACTCGTATCGTCGGCACCCGCTTCCCGCCGGGCCATCCGCTGGGCGCGTCCACCAGCCGCACTACGGGCACGCCGGACACGAGCAGCGGCTTGATCTCCCACCGCCTCCCGGTCTGGGCATTCCCGCGGCGCCTCACCCAGGCGGCCCGGAGCCCCTTCAGGAAACGTCCCGCCGACGCTTTGTCGTCCCAGAGCGTGTACCAGACGAGGACCGGAGGGCCCCCGGCCACGCCGAGGAGCCGGTATCGGTCGCCGTTCCAGCCGGACGCGAGGAGAGCCGCGGCGCTGTCGTCGCCCAGGTGCTGCTCCAGCAGGAGGCGGATCTCGAACTCCCCGAGCTCGTCCTCGTAGCGCACCGAATCGGCGCGCACGCCCCGCGGCAAGGCAGGCGGTTCGAACACGATGCGGTCGGGGCGGTCCCCGGCGAGATAGCGCGCCGGATGGAGGATCTGCTCGGTGGAGATGGGCATGAGGGCGCCGTACGGTTGCTTGCCGACGTACTCGCGGTCGAACCAGCGCACGAACTCCGCGCCGCCCAGGTACGGGAAGATGAGGCTCTCCCGCAGCCACAGGGGCGCGCTCCCGAACACCTTCATCTGGTCCTGCTGCCCGCCGAGCGCCGTCCGCAGGTCCCAGAAGTTGGGCAGGCTCTCGATCTTCTGTTCCGGCATCAGGACCAGAATCTGCGCGAGCGTCGCCTGCCCCTCGAGGATCGCCTGCGCCGCGCTGCGACGATCGTTTTGCCGCTTGAGCTCCACCAGGGAGTCGAGGTTCAGGTACTGATCCTGCAGCGCGTGCACGAGTTCGTGTGAGATCACGAGGCGGGCCTGACTGGGATCGATGTCGGTCGGAACGTAGAGCGCATTCGAGTCGGGGTCGAAGTACCCGGCGACCTGCTCGGTGAGGAGATCGACCATGGTGCGGCGCAGGTCGAGCGTGTCGGGGATGAGTCCGAACAGGCGGTACGCGGCCTGCGCGCCGACGAGCTCGGCGGGAGGGAGGTCGTCGTCGAACTTGTGAATCACGTACTCCCGCACCTGCTCGCGCGTCCGGCGCAGGATCACCGGGTGCCGCCGAAACCGGAGGCGCGTGGCGCGCTCGACGGCCGGGATCATCTGCTGAACGGCCTGCTTCAGCTCGGCCTCGTCCTGAACCTGCCGGGCGCGCTGCTCGCATCCGACGCTCGCCGCCGTCCCCCCCCCGACCACGACCGCTACCACCAGGACCGGCCGCGTCAGGGCTGCCACTCGATCCCCTTGCCGACGGCGGCCCCCACGACGCGGGCGACCTCTTGGCCGCCCACGACGATGCCTTGGTGCTCCAACTCGGCGCGGAGCAGCTGGTCGAGTTCCGCGCGCCTGTCGGCCAGGGACGGTGGAGGGCGGTGGAGGGCGGTGGAGGACGGTGGAGGTTGGTCCGCGGTGACGCCTCCACCGCCTTCCACCGCCTTCGACCGCCCTTCACCGCCCAGCATCTTTTCTATCTCCGCACCGATCCGCTCCAGCATCGGGAAGATCTCCGCCATCAAGTCTTCCGCCGGCTCCTGGCGCGGCTGCTCGTGCGTCCTGCCACGCCGGATCATGGCGTCCACTTTGCGGCGCTCGCGGATCAGGCGATCGAGCTCTGGAGACACGTGCGCGGTCGCCTGCGCGTGGGCGCAGGCTTCGTCCAGGACGTCGATGGCCTTATCGGGGCGGGCCCGCTCAGGGACGAAGCGGTCGGTGAGCACGATCGCGGCCTTGAGTGCGTCATCTGTGATCGCGACGGCGTGGTGGCGCTCCAGGCGCGGTCGCCGGGCGACCAGCACTTCCCACGTCTGGATCGCGTCGAGCTCTTCGACCAACACAGGCTGGAACCGGCGCTCGAGCGCCGGATCCCCCCGGATCCACTTGTCGTACTCGCCCCCGGTCGTGGCGCCAATGACGCGGATGTCCCCGCGCACGAGCGCCGGCTTGAGCATGTTGGCGGCGTCCATCGCGGCCCCGAGGGCCGTGCCCTGGCCGATCAGGTTGTGCAGCTCGTCGACGAACAGGATGAGGTCGGGATCGGCGGAGAGCTCGCGCACGAGCTTGCGGATGCGCTCCTCGTACTGCCCGCGGAACGTCGTGCCCGCCAGCAACGCGACGTGGTCCAGCGCGACCACCCGGACGTCCTTCAGCGCCGGGGAGACGTCGCCCGCGGCCACGCGCTGGGCGAGGCCTTCTACGATCGCCGTCTTCCCGACGCCGGCCTTCCCGATGAGCGCGGGATTGTTCTTGCTCTGCCGCAGCAGGATGTCCACCACGCGCGCGATCTCGGCATCGCGGCAGCGCACCGGCTCCAGGTCACCACGGCGCGCCTGGGCGGTCAAGTCCACGCCCACGCGCTCGAGCACCTCGGAGGACTCGAATAATCCGTCGAACGGATCGCCCACTTAGGTCACCCGGCCCAGAAGAAGCGCTTGTACCAGTCCAGAATGGCGTCGCCGAACACGAACACGACGGCCGCTCCCATGGCCAGGAATACCCCGAACGGGACATGCTGCTTCCGCTTCCGCAGCAGCAGCAGCGGCACGTAGACCAGCGTGCCGAAGAGGGCGCCGGCGAACACCGTGGGCAGGACCAGCTTCCAGCCGACGAACGCGCCGACCATCGCCATCATCTTGATATCGCCCCCGCCCATGGCCTCTTCCTTGAACACCCAACCTCCGACCAGGCCGACGGCGTAGAGCAGGCCGAATCCGGCGGCCGCCCCCGCGACTTTGTCGAGAAAGCCCGGCACGCCGGCGGTGAGCGACAGCCCGAGCCCGATGATGAGCCCCGTCCAGTTGTACTCGTCGGGGATCAGATAGTGACGGGCATCGGTGACGGCGATGCCGATGAGGATGGTCCCGAGCGTCGCAGCGGCGGCGAAGCGGACGGTGGGTCCATACGCGACCATCGCCGCGATCCAGAGCAGCGCGACGACGGCCTCGATGATGGGATACTGGATGGAAATCGGTTGGCCGCACCAGCGACATCGGCCCCGCAGCACCAGCCACGACACGACGGGCACGTTGTCGCGCCACGCAATCCGCCGTCCGCACCGCGGGCACGTCGACGGCGGATGAAACAGCGAACGCTGCTTCCGGTCCTCCTTGGCGAGGCGCAGGATGCAGACGTTGAGGAAGCTCCCGACACAGAGCCCGAGGATTCCCGCGCCGACGAGCAGGATGGGGTCAACGGCCACGCGTCACCTCATAGAGCAGAATACCCGCCGCCACCGCGACGTTGAGCGACTCGGCCCCCTGCGTCAGCGGGATTGCGACGCGCCGGGCGGCGACGGCATTGAGGTGCGGGCGGATGCCGGCCCCCTCGTTTCCCACCATCACGGCGATCGGGTTCTCCCCCTCCCGCTCCCCTCGGCTCCCGTCCAGCGCGCGGTGCAGCGGCACCCCGTCGGCGGCGCTCGCCCACAGCGTCACTCCGTGCGTCTTCGCCCACGCGATGAAGGCGTTGTCGTCGAGCGACACGACGGTGTGCCGGAATGTGGCGCCCATGGCCGCCCGCAGTGCCTTGGGGCTGGTCGGGTCGGCGGAGCCCCGGAGCAGCACCGTACCGACCGCTCCCAGCGCGTGCGCGGTGCGGATCAACGTCCCGACGTTGCCCGGGTCCTGTACACCGTCGATCACCAGCACGACGCCGTCCGGCCGGAGCGCCAGGTCGGCGGCGCTCCACTGCCGCGGCTCGATCACTGCCAGAATTCCCTGCGGCGTTTCGGTATCGGCGAGCTGCGCGAAGGTGCGCGCGGCGACCTCCTCCACGGGCACCGCACGCCGTCCCAGCTCCGCCACGAGCTCCTTGCCACGCGCGGTCCGCGACAGTTCGGGCGCCACGAGCGCCCCCTGAAAGGTGACTCCCGCGTCCAGCGCCTCTTCCACCAGTCGGACGCCCTCGATTAGCGCGAGCCCGCGTCGACCGCGCGCCTTGCGGCGTTGGAGATCACGGACCGTCGATTGCAGATTAGTGGCGATGAGTCCCCTCGGGCATTGCCGGCCGCGGCCGGGCCTTCAATATGCGACGAAGCCGGGACGGGGCGCTACGTGAAGATCGCCCTGACCATCGCGGGATCGGATTCGGGCGGTGGCGCCGGCATTCAGGCCGACCTCAAGACGTTCCACCAGTTCGGCGTTTTCGGTACCAGCGTGATCACCGCGGTGACCGCGCAGAATACCGTCGGCGTCCGGGCGTGGGAGCCGGTGTCCGTTCAGCTCGTCGCCCAACAGCTCGACGCGCTTGCCGACGATCTTCCGCCCGCGGCGATCAAGTCCGGAATGCTCGGCTCCGCCACAACGGTCGAGGTGGTCGCGGATTTCATCGCACGACGACGGCCGCCGCACTACGTGCTCGACCCCGTCATGGTGGCGACCTCGGGCGACCGCTTGCTCGCGCGCGCTGCCGAGCGACTGGTCGCGACGCGCCTCGTACCCCTCGCGACGCTCGTCACGCCCAACCTCGACGAGGCCGAGGTCCTGGTGGGCGGTACGACGCGCACGCCGGAGGAGATGGAGCGCGCCGGTCGCGCCCTCGTGCAGGCCGGCGCGCGGGCGGCGCTCGTCAAAGGCGGTCACTTGCGCGGGCCCGAGGTCGTGGACGTGCTCGTCGCCGATGGCGTGGTGCGACGGTTCAGCCGGCCGCGACTGGACACCACGTCCACTCACGGCACGGGGTGCACGCTGTCGGCTGCCGTCGCCGCGGGGCTCGCGCTCGGACGCCCGCTCGAGCGCGCGGTCGCGGACGCGCTCGACTTCGTGCACCGCGCGATGGCTGCCGCCCCCGGGCTCGGCACGGGACATGGTCCGCTGAACCATTTCGTCCCGGCGCCGCCCCGACCACCGACGGACGGGCTCTAGGCTCCTTGACATTCAATCCCCGGATGCCAGTGACGCGACGCCCGTTTCTGACCGCCCGCTGGTCGGACATCGTGCTGCTGACCTTCGAGGCACCGGAAGATCTGGTTCGCCGCGCGCTTCCATCGGGCGTCGAACTCGACCGGTGGAATGGGCGCACGCACGTGAGCCTCGTCGCGCTCCGCATGCTCGACGTGCGCATCATGGGTTGGCGCATACCCGGATTCACTTCGCACCCGCAGGTCAATTTTCGCACCTACGTGCGCGTCGGCGGTGAGCCAGGCGTGTGGTTCATCCGCCAGCTCGTGCCGAGCCGCCTGATCGCGGCGGTGGGCCGGCTGCGCTACGACGAACCGTTCTGGCCCATGCCCATCCGCAGCCGCGTGGTGAACGCGGCTACGGAGCTGGCGGTCGAGTATGGCGTGGGTCCTGAGGCGCTGGGATGGCACGTGAACGTGACCGGCTCCCGGGACGCAGCGCTCCCCGCCCTCGAGTCACCGGAGCACCACTTCGCGGAGCGCGTCCTCGCGTGCCGGGCCAGGGCCGAGGGCGGGCTGCGCACGTTCCGCGTCGAACATCCTCCGTGGCAGGTGCGGGAGGTCCGGGGAGTCGACTATCGCTTCGACTTCGGGTCGCTGTACGGGGCCGAGTGGGAGTTCTTGAACCGTGCACCGCCGACGGGCGTCGTGTTCGCCGCGGGGTCCGAGGTCGCCGTCTATCCGCCCGTGCAGGTCGGTCGGCCCTAACCAACCGGCCGCGCCAGTCTC
This sequence comes from Gemmatimonadota bacterium, assembly GCA_003222035.1. Classification (GTDB taxonomy): domain Bacteria; phylum Gemmatimonadota; class Gemmatimonadetes; order Gemmatimonadales; family GWC2-71-9; genus AG41. The sequence goes on from QHUS01000053.1 coordinate 12,842, forward strand.
CAGTTGCAGGGCCAGCCTTGGTTCTCCTGCACCACGACGTACACCGTGGCCGGCACGACACAGTAATGCCCGGAGACGCTCACGAGGATGTAGTAGGGACCGGCCAAGGGCGCTGACATCAGATGGAGGTACTGGCGCGGCACGTCCCGCGGGTCGATCCACGCCAGCCGCGTCGCGACGGTCTCTTCCATCTGCCGGGCTGGCTCGGGGGCCGGCCCAGAGACGTAGCATCCCAAGACTCCACCCAGCGCGAGCACGGCGTTCACGGATTGCAGCAGCAGGTTACAGCGATGAGGACGAGGTTGTCCACGGAGAACGAGACTCATGCGCACCCCCGAGACTATGGTCGGTGCTGGTCCCGGTGGCGGCGCCCGGGGCGGGCCGCGGTAACGTGAGATATGACGCCAGCAACCTGCAGATGGTTGCAACGAGGATTGTCAGAGTCTGGTGAGCCGTGTCACCACGCCTTGAATCAGCCGTTCGAGTTGGCCTGCCACCTGCTTCCCCGCCTCGAGCACCTCGAGATGCGACAACTTGTTGGTCGTCAGCCCGGCGGCGACGTTCGTGATGCTCGAGAACCCCAGGCAGCGCACCCCGCGCGCCCGCGCTGCGATCACTTCGGGCACCGTCGACATGCCGACCGCGTCCGCCCCGAGTCGCTGCAGCATCCGGATCTCCGCGGGCGTCTCGAAGGAGGGCCCGAGCAGCGCCGCGTACACTCCTTCTTCCAGAGGAATCCGCTCCGCTCGGGCCACCTCGTGGGCGAGGGTACGTAACGCGGGGTCGTATGGATCGCTCATGTCCGGGAACCGCTCGTCCCCCTCGACCACCGGACCGACCAGCGGATTCCTGAACATCAGGTTGATGTGGTCCGCGATGAGCATCAAGGTGGGAGGCCGGAAGGTGTGCCGGATGCCGCCTGCAGCGTTGGTGACCACCAGTGTCGTGACGCCGAGTCGTGCGAACAGTCGCGTCGGCAGTGCGGCGACGTCGGGCGCGTGACCCTCATACAAGTGAAAGCGGCCGTTCTGCACCAGCACCGGGACGCCGGCGAGCGTGCCGCCCACCAGCTCGCCCTTGTGTCCCGGAGCACCCGGTTCGGGGAAACCGGGGATGTCCTTGTAGGGAATGCGCACGGCGTCGCGCACGGCATCGGCGACGCCGCCGAGGCCGGAGCCGAGCACGATCGCGACGTGGGGCTTGACGTTGCCGAGGCGTTGCGACACGACATCGACCGCCGACCGGAGGGAACCGCTCACAGCAGCATCCCGGCCAGGGTCGCCGAGAGGAAGTTGGCCAGCGTCCCGGCGATCATCGCGCGGAACCCCAGTCGGGCGAGGTCGTGCTTGCGGTCGGGCACCAGTGCGCCGATGCCGCCGATCTGGATCCCCACCGAGCTCACGTTCGCGAAGCCGCACAGCGCGAAGGTCGCGATCGTGAAGGACAGCGGGTCGAGCTGCCCCTTCAACGGTCCGAGCTGCGCGTAGGCAATGAACTCGTTCAGCACCATGCGAGTACCGAGGAGGCCGCCGATGGTACCCGAATCGTGCCACGGCACGCCCATGGCGAATGCGATCGGGCGGAAGATCCAGCCGAGGATCGACTGCAGATCGCTCGGAAACCAGGGCGCGAACCCGTGTACCCACCCGAGGATGCCGTTGGTGAGCGCGATGAGCGCGATGAACGAGATCAACATCGCGATGACGTTGAGCATCAGGTGCAGGCCCTCGCTCGTGCCCCGCGCCGCGGCGTCCACGACATTCACGTCGGTGCGCGGGATCTCGACCTTGACGCCCCCGAGCGTCTCCGGAACGAGCGTCTCGGGCTCGAGGATCTTCGCCATCATGATCGTTCCCGGTGCGGTCATGATCACCGCCGTGAGGAGGTGCCGCGCCTCGATGCCGAACGCGATGTAGGCGGCCATGATGGACCCCGAGACGTGAGCCATCCCCGCGGTCATCACCGTCATCAGCTCGGACTGTGTCATCTTGGGAAGGAACGGACGTATCGTGAGCGGCGCCTCGGTCTGCCCCATGAAGATCGAGGCCGCCACGTTCAGGCTTTCCGCGCCGCTCGCGCCCATCACCTTGTTCATCAGGACCGCGAACGCCTTGACGACCACCTGCATCACGCCGAGGTAATAAAGAATGGCGAAGAGCGCGGACACGAAGATGATCGCCGGGAGCACCTGGAACGCGAACACCACACCCAGACTCGAGTGCTGCTTGCCGATCTCCCCGAAGACGAACCCCGATCCGGCGTAGGAGAACGCCAGCAGCGCCGAGACGGCGTCGCCGAGCTTTTTGAAGATCAGTTGACCGACGGGAACCCGCAGAACGAAGATTGCGAACGCGAGCTGCAATCCCAGGCCCCAGCCGACCACGCGCCGGCTGATCGCCTGCCGATTGCGCGACAACGCGACGCCGATCCCCAGAATGAGCGCGATCCCAAAGATCCCGGTCAGACGCTGGGGAAGGGAGCGCGAGATGGGCTGTGCGACCGGCGGCGTCACGCGAGCCGCGCTATCCACCGCCGGTTGCTGGGGCTGGGGAAGGTGGGGGGGGCGTGGGGGGCGGGGGGGGCGGGGGGGGGCGCCCTGGACCGTATTCCATACGAAGCGCGGCAGCGTGAAGACCGCGAGCGCGCACACGAACGTGACCGCGAAGGCGATGATGGTGCGGCGCAAGGACATCAGAGAGCCTCCAATTCGCTCTGCACGCGGGAGACCAACGCCACCTTTTCGAAGTCCGGAAGAAATGCGCTCTCGCACGTGTTGAGGACCACGCGCGCGAGGTCCGCCTGGCTCAGGCCCAGGCTCTGGGCGAGGAAATACTCGTCGGTCAGCGAGATCCCGTCCACGAGCCGCCCGTCGGTGTTCAGCGTCACGACCACTCCCTGCTCCAGGTACCGCTTGAACGGATGCTCCGCGAGCGACGCCACGGTGTGCGTATGGAGGTTCGACGTCAGGCACATCTCGAGGGGGATCTTGCGCGCGATCACCTCCTCGAGCAGGGCGGGATCCTCCCCGAGCCGGGTGCCGTGCCCGATTCGCTGGGCGCCGCACGCGTGGAGCGCCTGGTGGATGGAATCGGGTCCGTCCCCTTCGCCCGCGTGACAGGTGCAGGCCATCCCATGCTGCGCCGCGTACGCGAACGCGGCGGCGTGATCCCCCGCGGGGTGGCCCCGCTCGGGCCCCGCCAAGTCGAACGCCAAGACGCCCGCCGCGCGGTACCCCGCCGCGGCGCGTGCCAGCTCCAGCGACTCCGCCGGCGGCCGCGTGCGGATCGCGCACACGATCAGCCCGACCTTCACGCCCGTTTCCGCCTCGCCGCGCTTGATCCCGGCCAGCGGCGCCTCGATCGCCTGCGCGAGCGTCAGCGCCGGCCGGTGCAGCAGAGGGGAGTAGCGCACTTCCACGTAGCGCAGGCCATCGGCGGCGGCATCCAGCACGAATTCATGGGCGATCCGCTCGAGCGCCGCCGCCGTCTGCATCACCGACAGCGTGATCTCGTACTTCGTGAGGTACTCCTCGAGACTCCTGGCGTGCTTTACGAACAGGGCCTGCGCCAGGCCTTCGGGCGTATCCGCCGGGAGGCGCACGCCCTGGGCACGCGCGAGCTCGAGCATCGTGGCGGGACGAAGGCAGCCATCCAGGTGGACGTGCAGTTCCGCCTTGGGCCAGCGCCGCAGCGCGTCCTTGGAAAGACGGGGTGGACCCTGGCGGGCGCTCACCACCACGCGAAAGATCGCTCCGCCCTCGCCCACGGGATCGCCGGCGTCCACCGGCCGCCCCACCCCGTCGGTCACGTACGCCGCCCCGCGTCCCACCAGCTCCGCGAGCGCGTGGTCGAGCGCTTCCACGGCGTCGCGCACCTTCGCCCCGCGCGCCACCGACACCGGGCGCTCGTTCACGAAGACGCTGATCACCGGTCCCATCCGCTCGCTTCAGCCGGGACGGTGTCGGTCCGCGACACCGCCATCACGGCGTGAAGGGAATTGGGAGTCTGGGAAGAGGGAAGAAGAGAGAGGAGGGCGCGAGTGGCCAACGGCGGGCCGAACGGGCAGAGCATAGTGCGCTGAAAATTGCGGAGGGCGCGCGCATTGCGCTACCTTCCGTCGCCAATGGGCGAGCCCACGACGCATCGGATTCTCGTCGTCGACGACGAACCCGACATCACCGCACTCGTCGCCTACCACCTGGCGAAGTCGGGGTACCGCGTGACCACGGCGGCGAACGGACGCGACGGGCTCCGGGCGGCGCGCGAGGAGCGCCCCGACCTGGTGGTGCTCGACCTGATGTTGCCCGGCATCTCCGGCTACGATGTGCTGGCCGAGCTGCGGCGGCGCGAGGAGACGCGAGACCTGGGCGTCATCCTGCTCACCGCGCGCAAGGACGAGCCGGACCGCATCAAGGGTCTGTCGCTCGGCGCCGACGACTACTTGCCGAAGCCATTCTCGCCACAAGAGCTCGTGCTCCGGGTCGGGGCCGTGCTCCGCCGGCTCGCTGCCCCCGCGGTCGCCGCGGGCGGCCTCGTCACCGCCGGGCCGATCACCATCGATCGGAGCGCACACCGCGTGACGGTGGACGCGGCGGAGGTCGAGCTGACGGCCACCGAGTTCAAGCTGCTGCGCACGCTCATCGAGCGCGAAGGCCGGGTGCAGAGCCGGGCGCAACTCCTCGAAACCGTGTGGCAGGCGCACCCCGACATCCAGACGCGTACGGTCGACATGCACGTCCAGCGGTTACGCCAGAAGCTCGGGCGCGGCGGTGACTGCATCGAGACCGTCCGGGGCGCGGGCTATCGGTTTCGCCGCCCGCAGCCCGAGCAACGGGCGCGCAAGCGCTCGTGAAGCTCGCCACGCGGCTGTTCCTCACCACCAGCCTGCTCGTAGCCGTCGCCGTGGTCGGACTCGTCGTGGCGGCGGACCGCCTGCTCCGACGGAATCTCGAGGACGAGGTGGCGCGGGAACTCGAGCGGGAGGCCCGGCTCCTCGCCACCTTGCTGCCCGGGGACTCTCTCGGCTGGCCCGATGTCGCGCGCGAGCTAGGCAGCCGCGTCGGTCAACGCGTGACCCTCATCGACCCGACCGGCGTCGTGCGGGGGGACACCGAGTTCGATCGTGGGGCGCTGGCGCGGCTGGAGAATCATCTGGCGCGTCCCGAGGTGCAGCAGGCGCTCTCGACCGGCGTGGGCCGCGCGGCCCGGCTCAGCGCCTCCACCAACGAGCGTCGGATGTACGTGGCGGTGCGCGGCGGCCCGCCGGGGATCGCAGTGGTCCGGGTCTCCACCACGCTCGCTGCCATCGACGCACGGGTGTCCACCGTGCAGCGCGCCGTCGCGCTGTCGGGCCTGGCGGCGCTACTCGGCGCGGGCGCGCTGGCGTGGCTCTTCGCCCGCCAGGTGGCCCGGCCGCTGGTGCAGCTCGGCGGGGCCGCCCAGGCCATCGCCGATGGCCGGCCCCCGGCCTTTCCCGACGCGAGCGTGCCCGAGGTCGCTCAACACATCCTGAGCCTGCGCGCCATGCACGAGCAGCTCGAACAACGGTTCACCGACCTGGTGCGCGAACGCGAGGAGACCACGACTCTCATCGAGACGATGGCCGACGGCGTGCTCGCCGCCGACGCGCGCGGCACGATCGTCACCCTCAATCGCGCGGCCCGGCGGTTACTCGGATACGGGCACGCCGATCCGCTTCCCGCGCTCGACGGACTGTTCCACGAGAAGGTCGCCCGCGACCTGGTCGACGCGGTGCTCGCCGGACACAATGCCGAGGTGCAGGAGCTCGAGCGTGCGGGCCGGACGCTCCTCGTCACCGGTCGCGGGCTTCCCAACGGGGGTGCGCTTCTCGTGATCCGTGACGTGACCGAGCTGCGGCGCATCGATGCGGTGCGCCGGGACTTCGTCGCCAACGTGTCCCACGAGCTCAAGACGCCGCTCACGTCCATCGCGGGATACGCGGAGACCCTGGCGACCGAGGGAAGCCCGGGGACCCAGGCGGACGGATTCGCCCGTACGATCCTGAGCAACGCCCGGCGCATGCAGCGGCTGGTGGACGACCTGCTGGATCTGGCGCGCATCGAGTCGGGGCGTTGGCAGCCCATGCCCGTTCGGGTCGACGCCAAGCTGGTCGCGGCCGATGCCTGGGCGGCGTTCGCGGATCGCGCGCGGGAGCGGCGGGTGGAGCTCGCGACGACAGCCGGCGGCAGCGGCGTCACGGCCGATGCCGATGCGTTGCGGGCGATCTTCACCAACCTGTTCGACAACGCCCTGCGATACACGCCGTCCGGCGGCCGCATCACCGTGGCCGTCGAAAAGGCCCCGGGCGGCATGACCGTGTCGGTGGCCGACACCGGGAGCGGTGTTGCCGCGGAGCATCTGTCCCGCATTTTCGAGCGCTTCTATCGCGTCGACCCGGGCCGATCGCGGGACGAGGGGGGGACCGGCCTGGGCCTAGCGATCGTGAAGCACCTCGTCGAAGCCCACGGGGGACGCGTTGAAGCGCGTAGCACACTCGGAAAGGGCACGACGATTCGCCTGTTCTTCCCCGACGGTGAGTCCCCAGTCCCTAGTCCGTGATGCCATCGCTCGACGCGCTGGGACGGGGCTACACCATCGAACAACAGCGGCCGCTCCAAGCTGCGACGCGCCCGGTGACTCTGCAGTCCTTCGTGGTGGCATTCGACTTCGTTACTGAGGGAGCGCGACGCTGTGACAGATTCGTGATGCAGCGCCGCCAATGTGCCCGGAAACGCCACCGTGCGCAGCAGCACCGACACGTCGACGCCCGCCAGCGCCGGCACGGTCGCTGACCGGGTGCCAGGTAGCGGAGGCCCGTATGGCTCCGCTATCTGCTTTCCGTTACAGTCTCGTGACACACTCGCGTCGTCGCGGTGATGTGCGGCGGGCACGTTTGCCGTGCCACGACAGGCCGCCCGGGCGGCGACACGACCCGCGCTTCCAACCTCAGTCTTGGGGAACTCACCGTGCACGCAAGACTGTCTCGCTGGCTCCCGCTCGCCGCCTTGGGCGCGCTGGGCGCCTCGACGGCCGCTGCGCAAGCGCCGTCACCGCCGCAGATCTCCGTCGGCGCGTTGGTGTACACGCAGTTCGTCTACCAGCTGAAAGACACGCTGAATCACGTCAACAACTTCGACATCACGCGCGCATATGTGAACGTGATCGGCCGGTTCTCCGGTGGCCTGTACACGCGCGTCACGGCCGACATCTACCGCAACACGGCCGCGCCGTCCAACGGATCACTCAGCTACCGCCTCAAGTACGCCTACGCCGCGTACACACCCGAGAAGAGCCCGCTCACCTACAAGGTGGGCTTGATCCATACGTCCTGGCTCGACTGGGAAGAGGCCCTGTGGGACTACCGCATGCAGGGCTCGATGGCGCTGGAGCGGGGCTTCATGACCGCCGCCGGCGCGCAGCAGGGGTACGTGTCCTCGTCCGACTTCGGCGTCGGCGTGGACGGCAAGTGGGGACCCGACAAAGCGAACCTGCAGGTTGTGGTGGTGAACGGCGAGAACTACAACACCAGCCCTGGCGATAAGGGGAAGGACGCGCAGGCCCGACTGTCGGTGCGGCTGCAGGACACCAACGACTCGACCCGCGTCGGCGGGCTGCGGCTGACCGGCTACGCGCAGTACGGCAAGGCGAGCGGCGGAGCCCAGCGCAACCGTTTCATCGGCATGGTATCCTACAAGAGCCGCCAGATCACCCTGGCCGGTGAGGCGGCGATGACGCAAGACTGGCCGGCTGGTGCCCTCCAGGTGAACGGCCACGTGTACAGCGTCTTCGGCGTGTACAAGCTCACCCACAGCAAGGCCGCTCTGCTCGCGCGGGTCGATGTCGAGGACCCGCAGGCCGGCGTGGACGACAAGCAAACCCGCGTCATCGGGGGCGCCTCGTACCAGGTCAGCCCCAACTGGCGGCTGCTGCTCGATTGGGACTACCTCGACCTCGCGACCACGCCGACTCCGGCGCAAGAGGCGGCGCGGTCACAACTCCTGTTCCAGACTCAGTTCAACTTCTAGCGACGACGAGGTATCAGCTATGACCAAGCAGCCGCTTCTCGCCCTCGCCGCCCTGGCGCTCGCCGTCCCGGCAGCCGCCCAGGTGAAGCTCAACGGCGCGGGCGCGACGTTCCCGAACATCATTTATCAGGACTGGATCCTGACGTATAACAAGGCGCATCCCGATGCCCAGCTCAACTACCAGTCGATCGGGTCGGGCGGCGGGATTCGCCAGTTCTCCGATGGCACGGTGGACTTCGGGGCGACCGATGCCCCGATGAAGGATTCGGCGATCGCGGCGATTCAGGGCAACGTGCTCCACATTCCCACGGTGCTCGGGGGGGACGTCCCGACGTACAACCTCCCCGAGATCAAGGAGACGCTGCGGTTCACGCCGGACATCCTGGCGGACATCTTCCTCGGCAAGATCACCAAATGGAGCGACGCGCGCCTGGCCGCGGTGAACCCGGGGGTCAAGCTGCCCGCCGAGGACATCGTGGTCGTGCACCGCTCCGACGGGTCGGGGACGACGTTCATCTGGACGGATTATCTGTCCAAGGTGAGCACGGAGTGGGACCAGAAGGTGGGCCGGGGCACGTCGGTGAACTGGCCGGTGGGCCTGGGGGGCAAGGGGAATGAGGGGGTCACGGCCACGGTGAAGCAAACGCCCGGCGCGCTCGGATACGTGGAGCTGGGATACGCCATGGCCAACCAGCTGCCCGCGGGCATGGTGCGGAACAAGGCCGGAAAGTTCATCACCCCATCGCTCGAGAGCATCACCGCCGCCGCAGCCGGCGCGATGAAGGAGATGGGACCGAGCACTGACTTCCGGGTCTCCATTACCAACCCCGAGGGCGATGCGGCCTATCCAGTCTCGAGCTTCACGTGGTTCCTGCTGCACCAGCAGTACGAGGACGCGACCAAGGCCGCGACGCTGGTGAAGTTCGTGTGGTGGGCGGAGACGGACGGCCAGTCGCGCGCCGCTCCGCTCGGGTACGCGCCGCTGCCCAAGCCGCTGCGGCCCTGGATCGAGGCACGGTTGAAGACCATCACCGCTGGTGGTAAGGCGGTCTGGACGACGGCAGCTCGGTAACCCCTCCAACCCGACTGCCGCCCCCCCGTACGGCGTTATTCGCCGGCGGGGGGTGTTTTTTTCTGTCCCCCGTTACAGAGTCGTGACACACGACGGATACGTTCCGCGCGATGACCACCGTGCCCCTGGAGCCAGTCGCGGCTCCCGACACCCGCTGGCGTGTCCTGCGCGGGCGAAACGCCAGTGACCGCCTGTACCGTGGCGCCCTGACGGCGCTCGCGCTCATGCTCCCCCTGCTCCTCGTCGCCTTCCTGGGAGAGCTCGGCACGAGCGCCTGGCCCGCCATCCGGCACTTCGGGGTTCGTTTCCTGGTCACCTCGGTATGGGACCCGGTCGCCGAAGTGTACGGGGCGGCGCCGATGATCTTCGGCACGCTCGCGTCGTCCTTTCTCGCCGTGTTGATCGCCGTACCCCTGGCGCTCGGCGTCGCAATTTATCTCACGGAGTTTTCCCCGAAGTGGGTGCGCCAGCCGATCGCGTTCCTGGTGGAGCTCCTGGCCGCGATCCCGAGCGTCGTGTACGGTCTGTGGGGGATCTTCGTGCTGATCCCCTTCCTGCGGACGTATGTCGTGCCGCCGCTCCGGGCGCTGTTTGGGTGGACACCGTTCTTGAGCGGCGTGTTCTATGGTAGCTCGCTGCTCGCGGGGTCGGTCATTCTCGCGATCATGATCCTGCCTTACATCGCCGCGGTTTCCCGCGAGGTGCTTCTCGCCGTGCCCGCGAGCCAGCGCGAGGCCGCGCTGGGGATGGGCGCCACCCGGTGGGAGGCGGTCTGGACCGCCGTGGTGCCGTACGGGCGCGCGGGACTGATCGGCGCGGTGATCCTGGGCATGGGCCGCGCGCTGGGCGAGACCATGGCGGTGACGATGCTGATCGGGAACCGGCACGACATCAGCCTGTCGGTGCTGCAACCCGCTTATACCATGGCCGCGGCGATCGCCAACGAGTTCAGCGAGGCGACGACGAACCTCTATCTGTCGGCGCTGTTCGAGGTCGGATTGATCCTGTTCGTCGTGACCGTGGCCGTGAACGCGCTGGCGCGCTTGCTGATCTGGCGCGTCGCGCGCGGCACCGCCGTGGGGAGTCGGGCCCTGTGAACGCGCGCCGCCTGCGCCGCCGCCTGGTGAACGGCACGATGACCGCGCTGGTCGGCGCGCTGTCGTTCGTGGCGGTACTGGCGCTCGTGCTCATCCTCGGGCATCTGGTCGCCAAGGGCGCGTCGTCGCTCGACTGGAACTTCTTCACGAAGAACCCGGTCCCCACCGGCGAGACCGGAGGCGGCGTGGCCCACGCGATCGTCGGGTCCGGGATCATCGTCGGACTGGCCGCGCTGATCGGCCTCCCGATCGGGATCGGCACCGGCCTGTACCTCGCCGAGTACGGGTCGGGGCGACTCGGCTGGGTAGTGCGGTTCGTAGCGGACGTCCTGAACGGCACGCCGTCCATCGTGGTCGGCATCTTCGTCTGGACGTGGCTGGTGAGACCGATGGGACATTTCTCCGCGTTCGCGGGGAGCGTGGCCCTCGCCATCCTGATGGTGCCGATGATCGCGCGCACCACCGAAGAGCTGGTGCGTCTCGTGCCGCATTCGCTCCGCGAGGCCGCCCTCGCGTTGGGCTATCCCCGCTGGCGTACCTCCCTCCGCATTGTCGCGCGCACCGCGCTCGCCGGGATCCTGACGGGCTGCCTCGTGGCCGTGGCGCGCATCGCAGGCGAGACGGCGCCCCTCCTGTTCACCGCGTTGGGCAACGTGAATTTCAATACCCATATCGGGGAGCCGATGGAAGCGCTGTCGCTGCAGATCTTTCAGTATGCCACTGGGCCGTTCGACGAGTGGCATCGCCTGGCGTGGGCCTCGGCCCTGGTCCTCATGGGACTCGTGCTGGTGCTCGCTATCCTCGCCCGCTGGGTGCTCCGGTCGCGTCATGGCGCCGCCCGCTGACGGCCGCGTGCGGCTCGAGACCCAGCGGCTCACGGCCCTCTACGGCCGCCGGGCCGCGGTCAAGGACGTCTCGATTCTTTTCCCCACACACACGGTCACGGCGGTGATCGGTCCGTCGGGGTGCGGCAAGAGCACCTTTCTCCGCTGCCTCAATCGTATGCACGAGCTCGCCGAGGGGGGCTGGGTCACGGGCAAGGTCTTGCTCGACGGTGAGGACATTTACGATCGCGACGTCGATCCGATCCAGCTGCGCCGGCGGGTGGGCATGGTCTTCCAGCGGCCCACGCCGTTTCCCACGATGACGATCTACGACAACGTCGCCGCCGGTTTGCGCGTCAACGGCCGCCGGCCCCGCGCCCAGCTCGACGCGGCGGTGGAAACCGCGTTGCGCCGCGCCGCCTTGTGGGACGAAGTGAAAGACCGGCTGCGGCACAGTGCGCTGGCGCTCTCGGGAGGCCAGCAGCAGCGTCTGTGCGTGGCCCGCGCCCTCGCGCCCGAGCCCGAGGTCCTGCTGCTCGACGAGCCGACGGCGTCGCTCGACCCGACCGGCACGCAGCGCATCGAAGAGCTCTGTCACGAGTTGAAGGCCCGGTACACCATCGTGATCGTGACACACAACCTACAGCAGGCCGCCCGCATCTCCGACTACACGGCCTTCTTTTATCTGGGCGACCTGATCGAGCTGGGCCGGACCGAGCAATTGTTCACCAAGCCGAGCAAGGAGCAGACCGAGGCGTACATCACGGGGAGGTTCGGATGACAACAACCCTGTCGGACGGTCGGACTGTCGGACAGCCGCCCAACGAACGCTTCCCCGTCCGACTGCCCGACCGTCCGACGCCTGTTCTGGATGTACGGGGTTACAGTTTCTGGTATGGCCTCACCCAGGCGCTGTTCGACGTGAGGGTCGCGATCCCCCGCCGCGCGGTGACGGCGCTGATCGGGCCCTCGGGCTGCGGCAAGAGCACGTTCCTGCGCTCCGTGAACCGGTTGAACGAGCTGATCCCGCACACCCGGCATTCGGGCGACATTCTCCTCGAGGGCGTGTCCGTGTTCTCCAAAGGCACCGACCCGGTCGCGCTGCGCCGGGAAGTGGGGATGGTGTTCCAGCAGCCGAACCCGTTCCCGAAGACGATCTTCGACAACGTGGCGTACGGGCCGCGGTTGAACGGCCTGGCCCCGAAGCGCGATATCCCCGAGCGCGTGGAGCACGCGCTCCGCCAGGCGGCACTGTGGGACGAGGTCAAAGACCGGTTGCAGACGCCGGGCACGGGTCTGTCGGGCGGCCAGCAGCAGCGGCTCTGCATCGCGCGCGCGCTCGCGAACGAGCCCGAGGTGCTCCTGATGGACGAGCCGTGCTCGGCGCTCGATCCCGGTGCGACCCAGCGCATCGAGGAGCTCCTCGTCGAGCTCAAGCGCAGCTACTCGATCGTCATCGTTACGCACAACATGCAGCAGGCGTCGCGCGCGTCGGATTTCACGGGGTTCTTCTACCTCGGTCGGCTGATGGAATTCGGACCGACGAAGCAGCTGTTCACCAGGCCGGCGGATGAGCGCACCGAGGCCTACATCACAGGACGGTTCGGATGAGCGCTACTCTAGGTGCGGCCCATCGACATTTCCACAACCAGCTCTCGGACCTGAAGGCCAAGCTGCTGACCATGTCCGGCGAGGCCCAGGACGCCCTCGGGCACGCGCTCGACGCCCTGCTCAAGCGGGACGCCGACCTCGCCAGCCGGGTCATCGCAGGCGATCACGCCATCGACGCGCTCGAGCTCGAGATCGAGGAGACGGTGATCGACCTGCTCGCGACGCAGCAGCCGATGGCCCGCGACCTTCGGCTCCTCGTCGCCGCGACGAAGATCGCGAACGACTTGGAACGCGTCGGGGATCATGCGGTGAACATCGCGCAGTCGGCGGAACGGCTGCTCGCCGCCCGGGTGATCGCGCCCGAGCCAGAGCTGCTCGAAATGGCCCGGCAGGCCCGCGCCATGCTGTCGGGCGCGCTCGACGCGTTCGTCCGCGGGGACGCGGGGTTGGGGCGCGAGATCTGCCGGCGCGACGACTCCGTGGATGCCCTCCACCACTCGGTGTTCCGCATCCTGCTCACGCACATGATGGAGGACCCGCACATCATCGGCGCGGCCATGGATCTGTTCCTGGTCAGCCGCAACCTCGAGCGCGTGGCCGACCTCGCGACCAACATCGCGGAAGATGTCGTGTTCGTCGTGGAGGGAAAGACGATCAAGCATCACGCGGAAGGATGAGCACCCCTCCGCGGCGTCGTTCGAGATACTCGGCGTTCGCGAACACCTTGATGAGGACCAGGCCCGCGACGAAGCCCCCGACGTGCGCCCACACGGCCACCCCGCCCTGCGCGCGCGACACTGCCGTCGCGGCGCCGAGCAGCAGCTGCAACACGAACCAGTAGCCGAGCATCACATACGCGGGCAGCGTCACCGTGGTGATGAAGAATCCCAGGGTCACCAGGGTGTGCACCCGCACCCGCGGGTACAGCAGGATGTATCCACCCATGATCCCGCTGATCGCCCCGGAGGCACCCACCATCGGGACTCGCGAGCCGGGGTCGACCAGAATCTGAGTCGCTGCCGCGGCCACCCCACACAAGAGATAGAAGACGACAAACCGCGCGTGCCCCATCGAGTCCTCGATGTTGTTCCCGAAGACCCAGAGGAACCACATGTTCCCGATGATATGCAGCCAGCCGCCGTGCATGAACATGGACGTGAGCAACGTCCACCAGTGCGGGTCTGCCGTGAGCACACACTGCAACCCCGGACCGAGCGGTACCGCCGTGCCTGGCGGTACGGTCTTGAGCACTTCGCCGGGGATCAGTCCGAGTTGGCAGACGGAGCGCGCCAGTGGCTCCGGCGCGCCGGCACCCTGAACGAACAGCCAGGCCACGACGTTGGTGAGGATGATGCCGACAGTGACGACCGGGGTGAGCTCGGTGGGGTTTTCATCTTTGTACGGGATCACAGGGAAAAGATAAGGTCGGTCGAAGGCGGTGGAGGGCGGTGGAAGGCGGGCGTATCCGGTGCTCACCGCCCTCCACTGCCCTTCACCGCTTTCCACCGCCCTGCCATAATGACATCTTTGTCGGGCACGGGGATTGCTTGTGCGACGGGGCGTTAGCAGCGCGCATCAACCCCAGGATAAGGAGCACTCGTCATGGCTGAGAAAATCATCGGCATCGACCTCGGGACCACGAACTCCGTGGTCGCGGTGATGGAGGGTGGCGATCCGGTCGTCATCCCCAACGCCGAGGGCGGGCGCGTGACCCCGTCCGTGGTCGCCTTCACCAAGGATGGCGAGCGACTCGTCGGACAGGTGGCCAAGCGGCAGGCGGTAACCAACCCCCAGAATACGGTGTTCTCCATCAAGCGCTTCATGGGGCGCCGTATGGGCGAGGTGGTGGAGGAGACGAAGCGCGTCCCGTACAAGGTCGTGGAAGGGCCGAACGGCCTCGCTTCGGTCGAGATCCAGGGGAAGCGGTACACGCCTCCCGAGATCTCGGCGATGATCCTGCAGAAGATGAAGCAGACTGCGGAGGACTATCTCGGCCACAAGGTCGAGAAGGCGGTCATCACCGTGCCCGCCTACTTCAACGATTCCCAGCGCCAGGCCACCAAGGACGCCGGCAAGATCGCCGGTCTGGACGTGGTGCGCATCATCAACGAGCCGACGGCCTCCGCCCTGGCGTACGGCCTCGACAAGAAGAAGGAAGAGAAGATCGCCGTGTACGACCTGGGCGGCGGCACGTACGACATCTCCGTGCTGGAGCTGGCCGAGGGCGTGTTCGAGGTGAAGTCGACCAACGGCGACACCCATCTGGGCGGCGACGACTTCGACGCCCGCATCATTGAGTGGCTCGTCGGAGAGTTCAAGCGCGACCAGGGCATCGACCTGTCGAAGGATCCGATGGCGCTCCAGCGGCTGAAGGAGGCCGCCGAGAAGGCGAAGATGGAGCTGTCGACCGTGATGCAGACCGAGATCAATCTGCCGTTCATCACGGCGGATCAGTCCGGACCCAAGCACCTGAACCTCACGCTGACCCGGGCGAAGCTCGAGCAGCTGGTGGACGACCTGGTCAAGCGGACGATGCCGCCGATGGAGCAGGCCTTGAAGGACGCCGGGCTCAAGCCCAACCAGATCGACGAGGTCATCCTGGTGGGTGGCCAGACCCGCATGCCCAAGGTGCAGGAGATCGTCAAGGCGTTCTTCGGGAAGGAGCCCCACAAAGGCGTGAACCCGGACGAGGTCGTGGCGATCGGCGCGGCCATCCAGGGCGGCGTGCTTGCGGGCGAGGTAAAGGACGTCCTGTTGCTCGACGTGACGCCCTTGTCGCTCGGCATCGAGACGCTGGGTGGCGTGACCACCGTGCTCATTCCACGCAACACGACGATCCCGACCAAGAAATCGGAGGTCTTCTCGACCGCGGAGGACAACCAGACGACGGTCGAGATCCACGTGCTGCAGGGCGAGCGGCAGATGGCGCTCGACAACCGCACGATCGGCAAGTTCCAGCTGACCGGCATCCCGCCCGCTCCACGCGGCGTGCCGCAAATCGAGGTGACGTTCGATATCGACGCGAACGGCATCCTGCACGTGTCGGCCAAGGACAAGGCCACCGGGAAGGAGCAGAAGATCCGGATCGAGGCCTCGTCGGGTCTCGGCGACAAGGACATCGACAAGATGGTCAAGGACGCCGAAGCGCATGCGGCCGAGGACAAGAAGCGGCGTGAGGAGATCGAGCGTCGCAACCGTCTCGACACGTTGGTGTACGAAGTGGAGAAGAGCTCGAAAGACTGGGTCGAGAAGCTCGAAGCCTCGCTCAAGACGCGGTTGGACAAGGCCCTCGAGGGCGCGAAGCAGGCGCTTCGCTCGGGCAACGCGGATGAGATCTCCAAGGCCCTGGAAGAGCTGCAGCAGGCCTACTCTGCGGCGGGGGCGTCCCTGTATGCGGCGCAGCGCGGGGCGGGCACGCCGGGAGGAAGCGCGGAGCAGCCGGCGGGCGGCGCTGAGGCGGGCACCGGGGAAAAGAAGGACAACGTGGTCGATGCCGACTACGAGATCGTGGACGATGACAAGAAGAAGTAAGAACCTCGTGAAGGGATGGAACGGCGATGTCAGTGCGTACGCGTGATTGGCTGAAGTTCGGAACGTTAGTGGCGATCGCCTTCGTGTTCGGGCTGGCGTTCGCGTCCACGCTCAACCTGCCGAAGAAGGGGGGCGCGACCGAAACGTTCGCTGCGCCGGTGATCCCGGCGACGGCCGCCCCCGCCCCCCTCCCGCTGTCGGCGCCGGCCCTCAAGGCGGCCACCGATTTCGGGGACGCGTTCGTATCGGTCGCGGAGCACGTGAAGCCCGAAGTCGTGTTCATCCGTGCCCAGCATGTCGAGCGCGGCGACAACCAGCGGCTGCCCCCGGGATTCCAGGATTTCTTTCCGAATCTCCGGCGGCGGCCGCAGGTCGAGCAGGGGTCGGGCTCGGGGTTCATCGTCTCCCCCGACGGCTTCATCCTCACGAACAATCACGTGGTCGCCGGCGCCGACAAGGTGACGGTCCGCCTGTACGACAAGCGGGAATTCACCGCGAAGGTCGTGGGCACCGATCCGAACACCGACGTCGCCGTCATCAGGATCGACGCGCGCTCGCTGCCGAGCGTCGGGTTCGGCAACTCGGATTCGACGCGCGTCGGCGAGTGGGTGCTCGCCATCGGGAACCCCCTCGGGGAGGCGTTCGCGTTCACGGTGACCGCCGGCATCGTCAGCGCCAAGGGCCGCCTGCTGTCGGGCCTGCAGCAGACGCGCTACTCGATCCAGGACTTCATTCAGACCGATGCGGCCATCAATCCGGGGAACTCGGGCGGGCCCCTCGTGAACATCCGGGGCCAGGTCATCGGGATCAACTCGGCGATCGCGAGCGAGACCGGATTCTACGCGGGCTACGGCTTCGCCATTCCCATCAATCTGGCGCGCACCGTGATGGACCAGCTGGTGAAGACCGGGCATGTGGAGCGCGCGGTGATGGGCATCCAGATCCGTGACGCCAATCCGGAAGACGCCGACGCCGTAGGTCTGAAACAGATCAGCGGCGTCGTGGTCAACAGCTACACGGGGGACGACTCACCCGCCAAGAAGGCCGGCATCCAGCCCGGCGACGTGATCATCGCGTTGGACGGCCAGCCGGTCGACAACACGCCGCAGTTGCAGCAGCGCGTCGGCTTCAAGAAACCGGGCGAGGCGGTCGACGTGACGTTCCTGCGCCAGGGGGCTGGCAAGAAGGTCGTGACGGTACGGTTGGCGCGGGCCCCCGGTGATTCGGACTCCGAAGTGTCGGCGGTCTCGTCGAAGTCGAAGGGCGACGCCGCGACCAAGGAGGAGATGCTCGGCATCTCCGTCGAGCCGCTGACGCAGGACGACGCGCGCGACGCCCGGCTCCGCCCGGTGCTCGAGCGCGGCGGCGGTCTGGTGGTGACGGACGTGGCGCCCGACGGGCCCGCCTTTCAGCGGTTGCAGTCGAGCGACGACCCGGGCGGCCCGGACATCGTCGTCGCGGTGAACGGGACGCCCACGCGGAACCGCAGCGCGTTCCGCGACGCCCTGAAGAACGTCAAACAGGGCGACGTGGTGACGCTGCAGGTGCTGTCACGCAGCCCGGACACCGCCGACGGTTGGGCGGGGCGCGTCGTGCGCATTCGCGCGCGCTAGGAGCACCGCGCCGGTCACCATCTGCCATAGCACCGGAAGCACGAAGGCGGCTTGGTCCGCCTTCGTGTTTTCCGGGAACCCGAGGGCGAAGGCCATCGCCACGGCCCCCGCTCCCATCCCGCTCGTTCCCACCCAATGGGGCAGCGCCTTGCCGTCCACCACTCCCCAACCGAACAGACAAGTCGAGAGGCCGAGGGCGAATCCCGCCACGCGCTGGGTCGCGAGCGCGAACGGATGGATCATGTCGTACACAAACACCGCGCGGGTGGCGGTCATCCCCGGATCGGCCTGGGTGAAGACCTGCGCCAGCGCCCAACCGGAGCCCGCCATGAACGCGACGATCACCATCCAGGCGGTGTAGGCGAACGTGGCCGTGATCAACCCCGCCCGCACGGCATTTTCTCCGCTGCTGCCCGCGTGGATCCGGGCAACGCCCACCAGTCCGGTGAGCGCCAGCGGGAAGCTGAACAGGAACGTCCAGTGGATGGCGCTCCACGCGCGACACTGCGCGATGGTCGTCAATTGCGCCGCGCCGTCGCCCGCGAGATCGGGATGCAGCGTTCCCGCGACGATCACGAGCAGGGGGCCGGCGACGAGGCAGAGCGGGAAGACGAGCGAGCGGGATACAGTCATGATCTCCTCGGGGTTGGGTCGGGCCCAATTTACCCTAACCCCGGGCTTGCGCCCGGGATCAGCCAAACGCCTTATATTGGCCGAGGGGCGTCCGTCAGGGGGGGGAATCGATGCAATTGACCCGGATCCTGCGCGAGGGGTTCATCGCCGGCCTGGTCGGCGCCGCGGCGGTCGCGCTCTGGTTCCTGATCGTCGACGTGATCGCCGGCCGCCCGTTCTTTACCCCGGCCATGCTCGGCTCGGCGGTGTTCTTCGGCGTGCACGATCCCGCGCAGGTGGTCATCGCCTTCTCTCGCGTCGTGCCGTACACGATGCTTCACGTGTCCGCATTCATCATCGTCGGCACCGTTGCGGCCGCGTTGGCCGCCGAAGTCGAAGTGGCGCCACCGACACTCTACCTGATCGTGCTCGCCTTTGCGGTATTCGAATTCGGCTTCTACATCATGCTCGCCGTGCTGGCGCAGCCGCTGCTCGGCGCGCTCACGTGGTGGAACGTGGCGATCGGCAACGCCATCGCGGCCTGGGGGATGGGCTATTACCTGTGGCGGGAGCATCCCAAGATCGCGGAGGCGCTCAAGCTGCATCCCCTAGGGGAGACGGACGAGGGGGAGTAAGAACGCGGCAGTCGGAACGCTGAACGCGGAACAGACGGGCGAGCGTCATGTGCGCTGTTCCGCGTTCCGCGTTTCGCGTTCCGCGTTCCCATAGGCCTCCAGCGGCACCGCCCTTTCCACGTCACCGGCTTCTTCCCGGATGCTCCACCGGAACCACACCACCGTCGCCGCCACCCACAAATAGATCGTTCCCACGACCCACATCAACAGGCCGCCGAGCTGCTGGTCGGCCGCGGGCGTGAGTCCCCACATGCGCGGCGCCGACTCGTAGAACGGGTACAGGACCCGGTCCGCGAGCGTGATCAGCGCGCCCGCAAGCGACATCGGCAGGCCAAGCGCGAACAGATACAGCAGCTGAATGGCATAGCTCGCCCGCGGGAGCTCGGGCACGGGTGACAACACGGGCCACCACATGATCACCGCCGTTGCGATGAACACCAGGTGCTGCACCACGTGGAGCCCGTGGTGCTCGAGTGCCGCCTCGTAAAATTGCGGGAAGTGCCACAGCGTGATCGGCGCCGAGAACAACACACCCGCGGCGAGGGGTCGCGTGGCCCAGCGCGCGAACCGCATGACCGGGCGCGGCCGCAGGAGCGGGCGCACGACCCACGCGGGCGTCCCGTACAGCAGCAAGGGCGGAAACACCAGGGTGAGCACGAGGTGCTGCACCATGTGGGCGCTGAAGAGGTAGAAGTCCGACAGGTTGTGGAGCGGCCCGTTGAGCGCGAGGCCCAACACAGTCAGCGCACCCACGAACGAGGCAACGCGGCGTCGGGGTGGAGCCAGTCCCCCCCAATACACGTAGAGCCCGCCCAGCAGGGCGAGCCCGATGATCACGCTCGGATGCAGGTCCCACCGTTGCCAGGCCCCGGGGACCGCGGGCGGCGTCGTCATCCGGCCCCGGCGGCACCCCTCAGCGTGAGGGCCCCGTAGAACAGGAACAGCAGCGCCACCATCACACCGACTGCGAGCAGCAGGGGCGCTCCGAAGAGGAACGTGAAGAACTTGTTATCGGCCTTCAGATGCATGTAGAACATGATGACGAGCGCGAACTTCGCGGCCGACAGGACGAGCAGCACCGGCACGAGCACCCCGTGGAACGCGGGCACGTAGAATACGCCGACCTCGAGCACCGTGAGAATCACGAGCGCCGCGGCGACCCGCAGGTAGACGTCGACCGTCGGATGCGCGTGCTCTCTTACCTCGGTGTCCGCCATCGTTGTCTCCTGTGCGTCGGCGTCGTCTCTACTGGATCAAGTAAACCACCGTGAAAATGATGATCCACACGACGTCCACGAAATGCCAGTACAGCCCGGTGATCTCGACGGTCATCGCGTTCGCAGGTCCGAGCCTTCCCTGCAAAGCGCGCACCCACAGCGTGAGCAGCCACAGGACGCCGACCGCCACGTGCGCCCCGTGCGTGCCCGTGAGCACGAAGAACGTGCAGCCGAACAGGTTGGTGCTCATGGTCAGGCCCTTGTGCACGAACTCGGTGAACTCAATGACCTGCCCACCGAGGAACACCAGCCCGAGCAGCGCCGTCGAGAACAGCCAGATCTTGCCCCACTTCATGTCCCCGCGCTGCACGGCCGCGAGCGCGAGCACCATCATGAGACTCGACATCAGCAGGTCGAACGTGCTGACCGACGTGAAGGGGATGTTGAGAATGTCGTGCGGGTACGGGCCGACCACGCTGCGCCCTTTGTAGACCAGATACGTGGAGATGAGCGAGCCGAACAGCAGGCATTCGGAGCCGATGAAGGCCCAGAACGCCATCTTGCGGCTGTCGAGCCCCATGCTGGTGTAGTGCGCGGTCGGGGCGTGGGCGGCGTGGGTCATCGCTCAGACCTCGAAGGGCTCGAACGCCCACCCATAAATTCCCACGATCAACACGCCCGCTCCCACGAACGCGAGCCACAGCGTGTGGGTGAGCGGCGCGAGCGCCATGAGCGGCAGGCCGAAGGCGGCGACCATGGGCCACCATGAACCACCGGGCACGTGGATCGGACCGGGCGGCGTCGCCGGTGGATCCTGCATCGGCGCATGGAGCTCGGTTCGCCAGCGCGGCAGGCGACTCGTGATCGTGGGGATCACCGAGAAGTTGTAGACCGGTGGCGGTGAGGGGATGCTCCACTCGAGCGTGGCGCCGCCCCAGGGATCGTTCGAGGCAGTCTCCCCGCGGCTCCGCGTGCGCCACAGGTTCGCGATGAAGACGAGGAGCGACACGGCGATCAGAAACGCCCCGACGGTCGAGACGAGATTGAGGTCGCTCACGCCCAGGTCGGGCGAGTACGTGTAGATGCGGCGCGGCATTCCGAGCAAGCCGATGAAATGCATCGGGAAAAAGGCGACGTTCATGCCGATGAACTGCAGCCAGAAGTGCCACTTGCCGAGCGGCTCGGAGAGCAGGCGCCCGGTCATCTTGGGCCACCAGTAGTAGATCCCCGCGAACAGCCCCATGATCGTCCCGCCGAACAACACGTAGTGGATGTGTGCCACCACATAGTACGTGTCGGTCTGTTGCAGGTCGGCGGGGGGCGATGCGTGCGACACGCCCGACAGCCCTCCGATGATGAACATCGCGATAAAGCCCACCGCGAAATGGAGCGCCGTGGTGCCGCGGATGTCGCCGCCCCACAAGGTGGCGATCCAGTTGAAGATCTTCACGCCGGTGGGCACCGCGATGAGCATGGTGGTCGCGGCGAACACCGAGTCCGCGATGGGCCCGAGGCCGACCGCGAACATGTGATGGCTCCACACGCCCCATCCCATGAAGCCGATCAGGATCCCCGAGTACACCACCACCGTGTACCCGAACAGCGGCTTGCGGGCGAACGTCGGCAGGACCTCCGAGACGATGCCCATCGCGGGCAGGATGAGGATGTAGACCTCGGGATGGCCGAACAGCCAGAACAGGTGCTGCCACAGGAGGGGAGTCGCGCCCGCGCCGTGGACGTAGAAATGTGCGCCGAAGAAGCGGTCGAACATCAGAAACACGAGCCCGACCGTGATCACCGGGAACGCGGTGATGATCAGGAACTGGGTGACGAGCGTCATCCAGGTGAACACGGGGAGGCGCATCAGCTTCAGCCCGGGCGCGCGCAGGTTCAGGATGGTGACGATGAAGTTGAAGCCGGCCGCGAGCGAGGAGATGCCGAGGATCTGAAGGCCGAGCAGCCAGAAGTCGATGTTCGGTCCGGGGGAGAACTGGCGCTCCGTGAGATTCGCGTAGCCGAACCAGCCGCCGTCGGGCGCGACGTTCAGCATGCCGGCCTTGAACAGCGGTCCCACGAACCAGCTGGCGTTCAGGAACAGGCCGCCCAGCAGGAAGACCCAATAGCTGAAGGCATTGAGCCGCGGGAAGGCCACGTCGCGCGCGCCGATCTGCAGCGGCACGATGTAATTGAAGAAGCTCGCCGAGAGAGGCATCAGGGCGAGGAACACCATCGTGGTGCCGTGCATCGTGAAGAGCTGGTTGTACGTCTCGGCGGACACCACGTGGCCGCTGGGTTGCGCCAGCTGCAGCCGGATGACCAGCGCCTCGATCCCCCCCAGCAGGAAGAACACGAACGCCGTCCAGAAATACAGTAGACCGATCCGCTTGTGGTCAGTGGTGGTGAGCCAGCTCTTCATTTCAAACTCTGCAGGTAGGCGACGAGGGCCGCGATGTCGGCGTCCGAGAGCGGCGGCTTCATGCGCATCATGAGTGAGCCGGGCTTGAGCGCGGGTGCGTCGGCAATCCACGCCGCCAAGTGGGCGGAGTCATTCGGGAGGATCCCGCCCGCGATCGTCGTGCGGCTGCCTACGTGCGTCAAGCCGGGACCGATGACCCCGGCCGACACGCCTTGAATCAGGTGGCACCCGATGCACGCCGAGCGCGCGTAGATCGCTCTCCCCTGCTCCGCGGGACTGGCTTTGGGTGGCGTGGCCGGTGGGCCCAGCTGGGCCTGCGCCCAGGCGCCAAACGCCGTGTCCGAGTCGACGATCACCCGCAGCCGCATGTTGGCGTGCGAGACGCCGCAGAACTCGGCGCACTGCCCCGAGTAGTCGCCCACCGAGTCGGCGCGGAAGGCGATGTAGTTCGTCTGACCGGGGATCGCGTCGCGCTTGCCGCCGAGCAGTGGCGCCCAGAAGGAGTGGATCACGTCGGCCGACGTGATGCCGATGCGCACGGGCTTGCCGACCGGGAGGTGGAGCTCGTTGGCGGTCGTGAGGGCCAGATCGAGATACCTGAACTCCCACCACCACTGGTGGCCGATCACCTCGACCTTGAGCGCGTCGGCCGGCGCCTCCCCGGAGCTCGTGAAGATCGTGCGGACGGTGGGCACCGCCACAAACACGAGGATCACCGCCGGGGCGAGGGTCCAGGCGATCTCCAGGAGGGTGTGGCCGTGCGCGGGCTTGGGGGCCGGGCGGCCTTCACGGTGGCGGAACCGGACGAGCGCGACGACGAGGAGCACTTCGACCAGGACGAAGACGGCGGCAGCCCACCAGAAAATGTCGGTAAACAGGCTATCGGTGGCCTGGGCGAAGTCGGAGCGGGGGCGGAGGGTCGACTGCGGGAACGGACCGGCGCACCCGGACAGGGCGAGCGCTAAGGTCACGAGCCAGAGGCGTACGCGCGACGTATCGGTCACGGAGCATGGGAGAGTAGCGGCGCGGGAAGCGGGCGTCAACGAACACCGGGACGCCTTTGCACCCTTGCACCCGCCCCGATCCCCCCGTCCACTCTGCACCGTCGAGCCGGTCTTGACAGCCGCCAATCCTGCGACCGATTACAGCGCAACCGGCGCGCGACGCTGCCGGTCCACGGTGGTCGTGCGGGACCGCTAATTCGCCCACGATAGGAGGAAAGGCACCATGAGGGTCTTGTCTCGGTGGCGGCGCGTGGGGCAGCTGGTTCTGCTCGCGGGCCTCGTGACGGCAGTGCTGGCGCGCGGAGCGCCGGCACAAACGAGCACTGGCAGCATCCGGGGATATGTGACCGACTCGAGCGGCACGCCGATCGAGGGCGCCCGTGTGGCCGCGGTGAGCGTCCTCACGGGGGCAGAGCGCGACGTGGAGACGCAGGCCAAGGGATTCTATGCCCTCCTCGGCCTCGTGCCGGGCGAGTACGACGTGACCGTGCGACAGATCGGGATGGCGCCGCAAAAAGTCCGCGTGCGCGTGCAGATCGGGGAGGTGGCTACGTTGGACTTGAAGCTCGCCGCGACGGCTTTGCAGCTCGAAGCGGTGACGGTTGCGGCAGCAGCCGGCGTGGAGACGCGCACGTCCGAGGTCGCGACGAACGTGACCCAGAAGCAGATCGAGGCGCTGCCCACCGCCAGCCGCAACTTTCTCGACCTGGCTGCCCTGGCACCCGGCGTCACGGCTTCCGAGGATCGGATCAACGGGGTCGGATTCAGGACCTTCCAGGGCGGGGGCGCGAGCCCCAATCAGAGCAACGTCTATGTGGACGGTACGAGCCTCAAGAACGATCTGACGGCAGGTGGTGTCAGCGGCCAGGACGCCAGCCGCGGGAATCCATTCCCGCGGAATGCGATCCAGGAGTACCGCGTCATCACCCAGAACTTCAAGGCGGAGTATCAGAACGCCGCGAGCGCCATCATCACCGCCACCACCAAGTCGGGCGGGAACACGTGGCAGGGAAGCGCATTCTACGGATATCAGAGCAAGGATCTCGTCGCGCTCGACACCTTCCAGATCGCCGCCAAGAACAAAGCCGACAGTATTGCCAACGCTACGGGGAATCCTTCGACGTTTAGCGAGCCGGATTATACGCGCTCGCTAGTGAGCTTGAGCCTGGGTGGGCCGATCCAGCGGAACAAGCTGTTCTTTTTCGGCGCGTACGAGGGCAATTACCAGAACCGCGCAAACCTCGTCAGCTTCAATCCGCCGACCAGCTTCCCCGCACTCGATGCCGTCAATCTCGCGCAATACAACGGGAACTTCACGTCGCCGTTCCGCGAAACGCTGGTGTTCGGCAAGCTGAATTACATGCTCGATCCCAAGTCGTCC
>QHUS01000053.1:37980-91363 GCA_003222035.1 Gemmatimonadota bacterium
CGCGATTCCAGCGGAACCCGGCTCCGGATACGCCGGGACTGGTGTCTCAAGTCTTTCACTACCCCTCAAACCCCAACGGGCCCGGTCAGGATGCGACGATCGGCAGCAGCTTGAGCACGCAGGACTTCATTCAGGAGGGCTTCGGGGTCCGCGACGACTTCACCTACTCGGGCCTCCAGAAAGGCGGGCAGCACGTCATCAAGGGTGGCGTGAGCGTCGACTTCGACACGTACGACATCACCAAACGCAACAATGAAACGCCGAAGTTTGAGTACGCGCAGTACGTGGACCCCAACAACTATGGTTGGACATCGAACGCGAGCGGGCTGCCGTTCAACTTCGAGCAGCCCTTCCTCCTCTCATACGGGACCGGGGTCGGCGTTGTCAACACGAACAACACCAGGTTCGGCGCCTACATTCAGGACGACTGGAGCCCGACGCCGCGGCTGACGTTCAACATCGGGATCCGGTGGGACTTCGAGACGAACATGATCAACACCGATTATGTCACGCCGCAGGACGTCGTCGATACGCTCACGCGGTACGTTGACTCGATGCCGGCGCCGCACATCGACCTCAACCGGTACATCAGCACCGGGAACAATCGGTCGCCGTTCTATGGGGCGTTCCAGCCACGCCTCGGGTTCTCGTACGCCCTCGACGCGGAAAGTAAGACGACGGTGTTCGGCGGCTTCGGGATCTACTATGATCGTTCCATCTTTGACTTCTCGGTGGACGAGATTCAGAAGCTCACGCACCCCACCTACACGATCCGCTTCGCAGCCCCGGATTCGACGCCGAAGCCCGGACAGGTGGCGTGGAACGATGCGTACCTCACGACCGATACGACGGTCCTGAACGCGCTGGTCCACACTTCCGGCCTGCCGGAGGCGTACCTACTCGACAACAAGATGAAGCCGCCCAAGTCCACCCAGTGGAGCCTGGGTGTGCGCCACGTTTTCGGGTCCGTGATCGGGTCGGTAACGTATCAGGGCCAGCGGGGCACCGACCTCTTCACGTACAACTGGGCCAACATTGGATTCAAGCCGGACAGTGGGTGCCGCAACGGGTGTTTGAGCTACAACATCGGAGCCCACGGTTTCGCGAACATCATCTACTCCACGAACGACGGAAAGATCTGGTATGACGCGGTCTCGCTCCAATTCGACCGGCCGTACCGCCTGTCGAGCCAGAACTTCGGGTGGGGCGCGGGGATCGTGTATACGTACGCCGAGCGCTCGATCGCTGGTGTCGACAACCTGAACGACATCACCTCGTCTTTCCCCGGCGGATTCCCCCGGGCCTACGGAATTCCAAAGCACTCGGATAATGGAGGGAATGACGAGCGGCAACGGATCGTGGGTAACTGGATCATGGACATGCCGTATCTGTTCGGGATTCAGTTCAGCGGGCTGCTCACCCTGGGGAGCGGCGCCGTCATGGATGTCGGTTGCGCCGCCCGCTTCTGCGGGCCGGAGACGTACCTCAACGGCGGGTTTACACCCACCCGATACACAGGCGTCATTCCGGGCGCGTGGGCCTATCGACGGATCGACCTCCGGTTCCGCAAGGAGTTCCCGGTCATGTCCGGCACCCAAATGGGCGCGTCCGTCGACGTCTTCAATGTGTTCAACTACCAGAACTTTGGATGCTACGACACCGGGTTTCAGTCTAAGACCTACGGCCAAGCAACCTGCGTCATCAGCGATCCGCGTCGTGTGCAGCTGGGCGTAGACTACACGTTTTGACCTCACCCCCGGCGGGCCACCGGGGCGCAAGCGCCGGTGGCCCGCGCCACGAGACGCGGCGTGCTCGCACGGAGTCCCAAGGCCTCACCGACTATTCGTATGAATACAAGCTGACAGGATTCTTTATCTGATACGCGGGACAGCCCATCCGCCTCGAGGTGCGTCGCGAAGTCTCTGAATCTCCAGTCGCACATTGGCGCAGTGGCCATGCCTGGCCATGCGCGCTACTGTCCAGAGCATGAACCGCCACTCGACGCTCGCCGCCGCCCTCGCCGCGACGAGCCTGGCAGCGTGCGGGGTCAACCACTCTGAGGGCCCCCCACCCCCTCCGCCACCACCGCTCGACTCGGCCCAAACCGCCGCGTTCCTCGACACCGTCCAACAGCGCACGTTTCACTACTTCTGGGACCTGACGAACCCGACCAACGGACTCACGCCCGACCGCTCACCCACACAATCGTTCTCGAGCATCGCCGCCGTCGGATTCGCGCTCACCGCGTACCCGATCGGCGTCGAACGGCAGTACACCACACGAGCCCAGGCAGCCCAGCGCGTCGTCACGACGCTGCGCTTCTTCTGGACGGCCACGCAGGATTCCTCGGCGTCGAACGCGACCGGGTACCACGGGTTCTTCCTCTCGACCATCGACACCGCCCTGCTGCTCGCGGGCGTGCTCACCTGCCAGAGCTACTTCGACGGCACCGATGCGACCGAAACCGAGATCCGCCGGATCGCCGATTCGATCTACCTGCGCACCGACTGGCGCTGGGCCGCGCCCCGTCCACCGCTCGTCGCGATGGGCTGGCACCCGGAGAGCGGCTTCCTCGGCTCGGACTGGCGCGGCTATAACGAAGCGATGCTGCTCTACGTCCTGGCGATCGGGTCGCCCACACACGCCGTCGATTCGACCGCCTGGACCCTGTGGACCAACACCTACCAGTGGGGAACCTTCTACGGCCAGACGCACGTCGGATTCGCGCCCCTGTTCGGACACCACTACTCGCACGTGTGGATCGACTTCCGGGGCATTCGAGACGCGTACATGCAGGGACGCGGGATCGATTACTTCGAGAACTCGCGTCGCGCGACATACGCGCAGCGTGCCTACGCCTACGCCAACCCCAATGGCTGGCGTGGCTACAGCGACCGTATCTGGGGGCTGACCGCCTCCGACGGCCCCGCGGACGTCACGCTCACGCTCAACGGGCGCAGCCGCCAGTTCCACACCTACTGGGCGCGCGGCGCGTCGTTCACGGAGATCCCGGACGACGGCACGCTGGCGCCGACCGCGCCCGGCGGATCGGTTCCGTTCGCGCCCGAGATCGCCATTCCCGCCCTGCTCGCGATGCGGCAGACCTACGGCGACAACCTGTTCTCGACCTACGGGTTTCGCGACGCCTTCAATCCCACGTACACGCCAGCCGGTCCTGCCGGCTGGTTCGACGTCGACTACCTTGGCATCGACCAGGGCCCGATCCTCGCCATGATCGAGAATTATCGTTCCGACCTGATCTGGCGCCTGATGCGGGGCAACGCGCACATTGTGCGCGGGCTGTGTCGGGCGGGATTCCTCCGCCCGTTTCACGGGCAGTGCCGAGCCGCGAGTCTCACTCGCGGATCATGACGACGCCGCCAGTCTACTTGTTACGGCGCGCCGCCGTCCACTCCCGCACGTCCTGCTCCAGCAGATCGAGCGGCAGCGCGCCGTTGCGCAGCACTTCGTCGTGGAACGCACGAATGTCGAACTTGGCGCCGAGCGCGGCGGACGCCGAGTCGCGCAGCTCGCGGATCTTCAGCTGGCCGATCTTGTAGGCGAGCGCCTGTCCCGGCCATGCGATGTAGCGGTCCACTTCGACGATGATGTCCTGCTCCGCCTTGGGCGCGTTGTCCTTGAAGAACTGCAACGCCTGATCGCGCGTCCAACCCATGGCATGGATGCCGGTGTCGATCACGAGTCGCACGGCACGCCACATCTCGTAGGTCAGCTGGCCGAATTTCGAGTACGGATCCTGGTACATGCCGAGCTCCGGGCCGAGGCTCTCGGCGTAGAGGCCCCAGCCCTCGACGAACGCGGTGTAGCCGCCATAGCGACGGAACTCGGGCACACCCGGCATCTCCTGAGACAGGGCGATCTGGAGGTGATGACCGGGGACCGACTCGTGCAACGACAACGCCTCCATCTCCCACTTGGGACGCGACTTGAGATCATAGGTGTTCACGTTGAACCACCCCGGGCGTCCCGCGTCGGGCGCGCCCGGCTGATAGTACGCGGTCGTCTGCGAGCGCGCGGTGTACGACGGGATCGTCGTGACGCCGTAAGGGAGCCGCGGCAGCTTCCCGAACAGGCGGATCAAACCGGGATCGATGCGCTTCGCGATGTCTCGGTAGCCGCGCACCAGGCTCGCCGAATCGGCATAGAAGAATTGCGGATCGGTACGCAGGAACTGCGCGAAGTCGGCGAAGCTCCCTTTGAACCCCGTGGATGCGATCACGCTGTCCATGGCGGCGCGGATGCGTTTCACCTCAGAAAGGCCGAGCGCGTGGATCTGCTGCGCCGTGAGAGACGTCGTCGTGAACTGGCGCACCCGTAGCCCGTACCATGCCGCGCCGTCAGGGAGCGCGCTCATCCCGATCGGCTCGCGCGTGCGTGGGAGATACGTGCCCACGAAGTACTCGCGCAGCTTGCGATACGCAGGCGCCGCGCGCTGCGTGTAGGCAGCGACGGCCGCCGTACGAAGTCGCGCCTGGTCGGCCGAAGCAATCGACGCGGGAAATGCCTTGAACGGCACGAGTAACGGACTCGCCAGCGCGCTGTCGGGGATGAGCTCGGTGATTTGTTGCGGCACGTCGCGGAGCGTGATCCGCGGAGGGGTGACGCCGGCCTCGAGCCCCTTGGCGAGCAGCTGGAGCGTCTGATCGATCAAGGTGGGGATGGCGTTCAAGCGGGCGACAATGTCTTCGTAATCGCTCACCTGCCGGGTTGGAGCGCGGGCCAGGAGTTGTCCCACGTCCTGTTGCGGCCCGTCGAGTTGTGTGACCGCGAAATACTCGTCCGGGAACTTGCTCGCGGCGCTCTGCTCCTCGATGCCCCGCTTGAAGAGGTCGTAGTTCAGGCGATCCGCGGCCGACAGTCGCTCGCGGCGGATCGAGTTCACCGCTTGGAGCGGGTCAGCCAGCTCGCGCTTGCGGCGCGCGATCGCGTCCAGGGAGTTGTCGGTCCAGCGGGCGTTCTGCCCGGGATACCCGACGTTGGTCGCGAACTCCGGGAATTCGGTCATCACGTATTCCCAGTGCACCTTGAAGAGCTCGCGCAAGCGCGTGCTATCGGGCAGGTGCCGCGAGTTGGCGATCAAGGCGGCGTAGCGGTCGTGGAAGGAGGGCGTGCGGCCCTGGGCCCGGGCCTGTGCGACCGTCGCGAGCACCAGCAACGCTGCGAGCCGCTTGGTCATTGCGCTCGCTCCGGCGCCGGCGGCCGCACCTCCGCCGCCTTCGCCACCACGGTCGCCACGCTCGCGGTTTTGAACGCGGTGTTCACCGCGGGCAGGTCACGCTTGAGCGCCTGCTGCAACGCCAGCAGTTGTTGCTGGATCTGCGGCGCGAACAGGCGGTACACGGCGTAGGTCTGCGCGGTGGGGCGGGCGTCGGTGCTCGCCGCGACTCCGCCCAGGGCGCTGATCCGCTCGATCAGCATCGGGGGGAAGTTCAGGGGATCCTGGAACGAGCGGTTGCGCACCTGGTAGAGCTCCCGTTCGATGGCGCCGAGCCGGTCCGTCAGCCCCCGCACCTGTGCGCCCAGGCGCGCCGAGTCGGACGGCGGCGCGGCGGCGAGCCGGTCTTCGAGCTGGGTCCGCACGTTCCGGATCGTGAGCACCGCCGTGGTGGCCGCGTTGACCGTGTCGCGCAACTGCTTCAGGAACGTGAACTGCTCGCGCAGCGCGGCAGGGGTCACCGTCGAGCGGGGGTCGACCTTGAGCGCGAAGCGCTGGGCGTACGCCTTGCCGCCGACCCGCAGCCGAACCTGGTAGGCGCCCGGTAGCGCCACTGGTCCGTCCGTCGTCACACCGACCATTCCCCAGAATGCGGCCGCGTCGGGGTACTTCATGTTCCAGACGAACATGTTCAGGCCCGCTTTGTTCGCCACGCGCGGTGGCGCCGGAGGCCGCTGGGGCCACGGCTTGTCCGCGTCCTTGAGCGTGTCGGACACGATGCTGTCGATCTTCACGCTGTCGGTAACGCCCGCCTGCTTGAGACTGTCGGTGCGCACCTTCTTGACGCTGTCCGCGCGCACGCTGTCCGCCGCGGTGATAGAGTCCGCCTTGCTCGTGAAGCTCCGGACGACGCGACCCCCGGCGTCGAGGATGTCGAGCGTGACCCGTTGGTCCTTGTCCTTGAGCCAGTAGTAGATCATCGCGCCGGTGGGCGGATTCTTGCCGACGGGGTGCGCCTCGTTGGGCGGGAACCCGAAGCCGCCGGACCAGTCGACCCGGTAGGCCTCGCGCGGCTTGACCAGGTGCGCGGCCTCGCGCGGCGTGGCGTGCGCCAGCTCGCGCAGCGGAGAGATGTCGTCCAGGATCCAGAACGACCGCCCGTGCGTGGCGGCCACCAGGTCCCCTTCCTTGATCGTGAGGTCGTGCACGGGCACGATCGGGAGGTTGCGCCGCAGCGACTGCCAGTTCGCCCCGTCATCGAACGACACCCACACGCCGTGCTCGGTGCCGGCGAAGAGCAGCCCCCGCCGCACCGGATCCTCCCGCACCATCCGGACGAATTCCGTGGCGGGGATCCCGGTGACGATCTTCTTCCAGGTGCGGCCGTAATCCGTCGTGCGATAGATGTAAGGGGCGCGGTCCTCCAGCTGATAACGGTTCGCGGCGAGGTAAGCGGCGCCGGGCGCGTAGTGCGACGCT
Source organism: Gemmatimonadota bacterium (assembly GCA_003222035.1). Lineage (GTDB taxonomy): Bacteria > Gemmatimonadota > Gemmatimonadetes > Gemmatimonadales > GWC2-71-9 > AG41. The sequence continues at coordinate 44,636 of QHUS01000053.1, forward strand.
TCGATGCCGGAGATCCGTGTGTACGGCCCGAGGTCCCGGGGCGTCACGTCCTGCCATGTCTTGCCACCATCGCGAGTGATGTGCACGAGCCCGTCATCGGAGCCCGCCCAGATCAATCCCTTCACGCGCGGTGATTCGGCCAGCGCGAAGATCGTGGCGTAGTACTCGGCGGTCGTCTGGTCGAGCGTGATCGGCCCGCCCGACACACCCAGCGTCGCGGGGTCGTGCCGCGTGAGATCGGGCGAGATCGCCGTCCAGCTCTGGCCCTCGTTGACCGATTTGAACAGCACGTTCGCGCCGATGTACAGCACCTTGGGATCGTGCGGCGACAGGAGCAACGGCGCGGTCCACTGGAGTCGATACTTCCCCTCACCCGCCGGATGGCCGTCGGGGCTGTCGGGCCACGGGTTGATGATCTGGCCGAACCCGGTCTTGTGGTCCACGCGGATAAGGAACCCCGAGTTGTCGCCCCCGTAGGTGATGTCCGGATTGTCGGAGCGTGCCTGCACGTGCCCCGCCTCGCCGGCCACGTCATACCACTGGCCCCGATCGATCCCGCCGGGCCAACGGCTCGGCCCGCACACGCCCGAATTGTCCTGCTGGGCGCCGCACACGCGGTACGGGAAATGATTCGTGGTCGTCACGTGGTAGAACTGCGCCGTGGCGTAGTCCTGGTCGCTCCAGGTCTTGCCGCCGTTGAACGACACATTCGCTCCGCCGTCGTTCCCCTCGATCATCCGTTGGGGATCGTTCGACGCGATCCACATGTCGTGGTTGTCGCCGTGCGGGTCCACCAGCCACTTGAACGACGCACCGCCGTCCGTGGACTTGTACGCCAGCACGTTCAGGGCGTAGACGGTGTTCGTGTCCTTGGGATCCGCGAACACCCGGGAGTAATACCAGGGCCGCTGCCGCAGCTTCCGCTCGGCATTGATGTGGCGCCACGTCGCGCCGCTGTCGTCCGAGCGGTACAGGCCGCCCTGCTCGGCCTCGATCAACGCCCACAGCCGCGTGGGCTTGGCCGCCGAGACGGCGAGACCGATGTTGCCCAGGACACCGGTCGGGAGGCCGGGGTTGTGGGTGATTTCGGTCCAGCGCTCGCCGCCGTCCACCGACTTGAACAGCCCACCGCCCGCTCCGCCCGAGACGAGCTTCCACGGATACCGCTGCGCCTGCCAGAAGGCCGCATAGAGCACGTTGGGATTCGAGGGATCGAGCACGACATCCGAGATCCCGGTGGAGTCGTTGCGGAACAGGACCTTGTTCCAGGTCTTGCCGCCGTCCGTCGTCTTGTAGACGCCGCGCTCGGGGTTGGGCCCGTAGGCGTGCCCCTGCGCCCCGACCCACACGATGTCGGGATTGGTCGGGTGCACCCGCACCCGCGAGATCTGCTGTGTCTCCGCGAGCCCGACGTTCGTCCAGGTCTTGCCCCCGTCGGCGGTCTTCCAGACGCCGTCGCCCGCGGCGACGTTGCCCCGGATCGGGTACTCCCCCGTGCCGACGTACACGACGTCCGGGTTCGATTCGGAGACGCCGATCGCGCCGATCGTTCCCCCGAAGTACTTGTCGCTCGCCGGTGTCCACGTGTCCCCGCCGTCGGTGGACTTGAAGACGCCGCCCCCGGTCGTCCCCATCCAGTACTCCTGCGGCCGGGACGCCGAGCCCGCGACGGCGACGCTCCGCCCGCCGCGGTAGATCCCGATCTCGCGCCACTTGAGCGCCGCGAACACCGTCGAGTCGAAGGCTTGCGCCGGCGCAGAGCGCGCCAGAGAGGGGAGCAACGTGACGGCGACGAGGGTCAATGAACGAACGAACACGGTTCGGCCTCCGGGCTTGGGTGGGACAGAGTCACCCACGTAAGCACGAAAAGGCCGAACCGCAAGGGGCCCGTTACCGTTTGGGCAGGGTCATCATCCCCGACATATCTACGGGTTTCTCGGTGATCGACGACTTGGCGTCCGCTCCGCGGCCCGTGAGCGCGAGGTCGCCCTGCTTCGCGTGGGTCTTTACGAGCCCGAACGGCACGTCGCGCGATGCCCATACGTCGCCGCCGTCCACCGTGGTCATGTGCAGCGCGCGGAACGTGCCCGCCGGGACGCTTACCGACTCCCAGCCGATGACGCGTGCGCTGTTGCAGCGTGCCGCAAAATCGAAGGCCTGAGTATTCTCACGGCCCTTTTCGCCCATCATTCCGGCCATCTCACCTGAGACCTTCATCGCTGGCTGCTGCCCGTACTTGACGATCAGGGCCCGAGGCGTGGCGGACCTGGAAGCGAGGCTCGAGCTGAGGATCTGGACCGTGCCCGAACGGCCGGGATCCTTGCCGGCGAAACTCACCTCGAACCAGTAGAGGGTGGAATCGCCGACGCGCTCCGTGCCGACGAGCGCCAGCCGGAGCGTGCCCCCGCCGGATCCGGCGCCTGTCGCATCGAACGAGGCCCACTGTCCGAGCTTCGCGTCGCCGACGGACTTACAGACGTCCGCCAGATCGGTCGCGCTCTGGGCCGGAAGCGGGGCTGCGGCGGGGAGCCCAAGGATGGCGGCGAGCCCCAGCGACGCGAGCAATGTATGCAACCGATGCTTCACAGCAATCCTCCCGGGAAATGGTTTTCTTTCAGCACCATGAAACGTATCGCCCTTGCGACGAGTTCGGCGCACCCCACGCTGAACGACGACGACCGGCTCCTGATCCCGGCGCTCCGCGACCACGGGCTCGCCGCCGAGCCCGCAGTGTGGGACTCCCCCGATGTGCGCTGGGAGGTGTTCCAGGGCGTGGTCGTACGATCCTGCTGGGACTACCACCACCGGCTGGAGGAGTTCCTCGCATGGGTGTCCGGCCTCGAGCGCGCGGGGGTACGGGTGTGGAACCCGCCCGCCGTGCTGCGCTGGAACAGCCATAAGGGATACCTGGGCGACCTGGCGGTGCGCGGGGTGCCGATCGTGCCGACGCGCTGGCTGGCCCGCGGTGAGCGCATCGAGCTCACGCGCGTGCTCCGGGAGGAGGGCTGGCGCAGCGCGGTCGTGAAGCCGGCCGTGTCCGCGAGCGCATCCGGGACATGGCCCACGGGGCCTGACGGTGCAGGCGACGATCAAGCGAGGCTCGACGAGCTACTCCAGGCGGGGGACGTCATGGTGCAGCCCCTCGTGGACGAGGTGCGCGAAACGGGTGAGTGGTCCCTCCTGTTCTATGGGGGCCAATTCAGCCACGCGGTGCTCAAGCGACCGGCGGCCGGTGACTACCGGGTCCAATGGGAGTTCGGCGGGTCGGCGGTGTCGGCCGTGGCCCCGGCCCACCTGATCGCCGGCGCCGAGCGTGTGCTGGCGGCCGCGCCGGGCGACCTGTTGTACGCGCGTGTGGACGGCGTCGAGCGGAACGGGCAGCTCGTCCTCATGGAGCTCGAGCTGATCGAGCCGCACCTCTTCCTCGGGTGGGACGAGCGAGCGGCGGCGCGGCTCGCGGCGGCGGTTACTCGGCTTTGAGGCGGTACCCCACCCCCGGCTCGGTGAGCCGACGAACACACGGTGATGCTCGAGGTCCACGCGCAGGTCGCCGTCGTGAAGGCAGGCGCATTAGGGTTTCGTTAAGGTGAATGCCACCACGTAGTCTCCCACTCCGAACACCCCGCCACCGCCCACGCAGACCACCACCAACTGCTTGCCCGAGGCGAGCTGATAGCTCATGGGCGTGGCCTTACCGCTTTCGGGCAGCGGTCCTCTCCAGAGCTCCCGTCCCGTCTCGACGTCGTACGCATGGAACCAGCGGTCGAGCGCCGCGCCGATGAACACCACGCCGCCCGCCGTCACGATCGGGCCGCCGAGGTTGGGCGAGCCCCACGCGTCGGGGATCTTCGCGGCCTGCTCCGGCGGGACCAGGCGGGTGGGTGAGCCGAGCGGGACTTCCCACAACCGGCGGCCGGTCGCGAGGCTCACGGCCACGAGGGTCCCGAACGGCGGTGGCGTGCAAGGAAGACCCGAAGGACCCAGCAAGATTCGCCGTCGCATCACGTAGGGCGTGCCAAGCATTTCGTTGTACTCGTAGTCGCGCTTCAGTCGCTTGTCCTCGGCCATGGCCCGCTCGTGGTCGTATTGCTCACGCGGGATGAGTTGCACAACGGCGGCGACGCGGTTCACCGGTATCACGGCGATCTGCCGGACCGGGTCCACCGCGACGCCGCCCCAGTGCGCCCCACCGATGTTCGACGGCATGACGAACGTCCCCCGCACGCTCGGCGGCGTGAAGATGCCTTCGTTGCGGAGGCTGTCGATCGCGGCGTGGCATGCGGCGCGGTCCGCTTCGCTCGGGCCCCAGACGCTGTCCCGGCTGAAGCGATGCGGGCTGAGGGGCGGGGTCAGCGCGGTGAATGGCTGGGTGCGTGACGCCTGCTCGTCCGGGATGTCGCTCGCCGGCACCGGACGCTCTTCGACCGGGAAGATCGGCTTGCCCGTCGTACGCTCGAGCACGAACAGCATGCCGGTCTTCGTGGCCTGCAGCACCGCGGGCACTTGCCGGCCGTCACGCGTCAGCGTAACGAGCGCCGGCGGTGAGGCGTTGTCGTAGTCCCAGAGATCGTGGTGTACCGTCTGAAACGTCCAGAGCACTTTCCCGGTCGACGCGCGCAGGGCGGTGATCGAGTTGGCGTAACGATTGTCGCCCAAGCGGAGGACGCCGTAGTAGTCGGGGGCAGCGCTGCCGGTGGGGACGAAGACGAGATCCCGTTCCGGATCGGCCGCCAGGACGGACCAGGCGTTGGCCGCTCCGGTCTTCTGGGCCAGGGTCCCGCCCCAGTCGTGGTACGCCGGGTCGCTGGGATCCTGCGGAATCGGATCCCAGGTCCACTTGAGCGCACCGGTGCGCGCATCGTACGCGCGCACCTCGCCGCTCGCCGGATTGGGTCGGCTGTTGTCCGCGACCGAAGAGCCCGTGACGACCAGCCCGTTGACCACGACGGGTGGCGACGTCATCGAGTAGGCCCCGGGCTCGAACGGCGCGATGCGCAAGCCCGCCTTCAAGTCCACCATGCCCTCGCGGCCGAAGCCGGCGCACGGCTTGCCGTCGCGCGCGTCGAGGGCGAACAGCTGTGACTGAGCGGTCGCGACGAGGATCCGCCGGCGGCACGGCGCGCCCTGAGCGGCGGACTCGTCGAGCCAGGTAGACACGCCGCGGCTCGCGAAGTCGCCGTACCACACATCACGCTTGATCTGCGGATCGAACACCCACCGCTCCCGCCCGCTGGCCGGGTCGAGCGCGATCACGCGCCCGAGCGGCGTGGCGAGGTATAGTGTCCCGTCCACCATCAGGGGCGTGGCTTCGAACGCCGTCTCTCTACGCGTCTTGAAACGGGGATCGGTCTCGCCGGTGCGGTACGTCCAGGCGACCTCCAGCCGCGTGACATTGTCGCGGTTGATGTCCACTGCGGGGAGGTAACGGCTGCCGCCGGCGTCGTGTCCATAGGCGGCCCAGTCGAGCTCCTGGGCCTGGAGCGCCGTCCCCATCCCCAGGATTAGAAAGACCAGCGCCGTCACCACTGACCGCATGATCGTCCTCCCCCTATAATGGAGTATGCGCCCTACTCATGCTCACGAGCGAGAACCATGATTCTCGAAACCCGTCACCTGCGGCTCGTCGCGGCCGTGGCCGAGCACGGCAACCTCACCCGGGCGGGCCGCGTGCTCCATCTGACACAATCGGGTCTGTCGCGGCAGCTGCTCGATCTCGAGACGAGGCTCGGGCTGCCGCTGTTTCAGCGCCTCGGCAAGCGCATGGTGCCCACACCCGCCGGTGAGCGGCTCCTCGCGGCGGCGCGCCGCACCCTGCCCCACCTGGGCGAAGTCGAAGCCGAGCTGCTCCGGCTCGCTCACGGCCAATCGGCGATCCTGCGCGTGAGCACCGAATGTTACACGTGTTACCACTGGCTGCCCGCGCTGCTGGCCCGCTTCGAGCGACGCTTCCCCGGGGTAGACGTGCAGATCGTGGCCGAGGTCACCCACCACCCCGTGCCGGCACTGCTCGACGGCCGAATCGACGTGGCGATCATCTCGAACGACGATCACGACGGCCGGCTCACCTACGTCCCGTTGTTCACCGACGAACTGGTGGCCGTGCTCCGCGTCGACCATCCGCTCGCCGGCAAGTCGTTCCTTACGGCCGCCGACTTCTCCGATCAGCACCTCATCGTGTACCTGTTGCCCCCGGGCGAGAACGATGTCTTCGTGAAGCTGCTCGAGCCCGCGGGCGTGCTGCCTCGCCGCGTGTCGGCCATCCAGCTGACGGAGGCGATTCTCGAGCTGGTGAAGGGCGGCGTAGGGGTCGCCGTCCTGGCGCGCTGGGCGGTGCGACCGTATCTGAAGACCGGTGAGCTGCGCACCGTGCGGCTTACCCGTCGGGGGCTGGAGCGGCGGTGGCGCGCGGCGATGCTGCGTCAGACGCCCCTGCCGCGGCACCTCCGGGAGTTCGCCGGGCTGCTGGCGGCAGGGCCGTCGCTGCTCGCGCGGCGGGCGGTTCGGGCATAGCTAGCCCCGATCGACACTCCAATTGTTGTATGCGCGCCCAGCATCGGCGTCGCCAAGTTCGCATTTGACCGGGACAGGATCCCCCGGGGACATTGCGGTGACCCTGTCAGGAGCCGACCCGTTGAGCGCGACTGCCACCCACTCCTTTGTCCTCGAGCACGCCCCCGCCGAGCCCGCGGCGGCCGAGCGGCACTTCCTTTCGAAGCTGGCGTTCGAAACCGACCCTGCGGACGTGCACGAGGATCTGCGGCGCGGGCACGGCGGGATTGTCGTCGTGGATACGCGCAGCCCGCAGGCATTCGCGCTGTGCCACGTTCCCGGCGCCATCAACCTGCCGACCCGAACCATCAGCCCCGAGACGACGGCGTCCCTGCCCCGGGACCAGGTGATCGTGACGTACTGTTGGGGACCGGGCTGTAACGGCTCGACCAAGGCTGCCGCACGGCTCGCCGCCCTCGGCTTTCGCGTGAAGGAGATGATCGGCGGAATCGGGTATTGGAGAAAGGAAGGCCTGCCCGTCGAAGGCACGTCGCCCGACGACGCGTCGCTGTACGCGTAACAGGAGGGATTGTCGCGAACTCGCAGCGACAATTCCTCGCAGCACCCGTCGCACCGGCACCAACGTCGGTGCGCAGCAACACTCCGCCGTCCGCCGCGGGACGCGGGGGATCGATCGCCTCGGCCCACGCCCTCACGCGCCCGAAGTTTGCAGCGCGGCATCGACTCGCACGTCCCGCCATGCCGCGATCCGTCGAGCAGTCACCCCGAGCGTGGGCCCGTCTCCGCGTCGATGTCAACCGCGCCCTGCGGCGTGGCGCGTGGTATCCCGTCGTGCGGCTCAGTCGTGACCAGGTGGTGCTCGAGGTGATGCGTGAGCAGGTGGCGCTGCCGCGCCGCCTCTTCAAAACGACCGTCACGCAGCCGATCCGCTGGACCGTGGTCCCGTGTCCCGCCGATGCCACGCACGTGCCGAGCGACTGGGGAACGCGCTACCTGGTGTGCCCGGCCTGCCAGGGCCGCGCGCCCGTGCGCGGCTTCCCGCTGGATCTGTCCTGCCCGGGCTGCCACCGCGTGTTCGCCATTGGGTGGGACGAGCACTATTTGAAACATCGCTGACGCGTCTCCCGGCCGGGTGCTCTCCTGTCGTGTTTTTTCGGGCCTCGTCACCTATTGTGTAGACACCTGGGGAAGAGGGGGGGACGAGACAACCGATGCCCGAAGCTCCGCAGTGGGCCCGCGTGCGAGGCGACGTGAATCGCCACGTCCGTCGCGGAGCCTGGTACGAAGTGCTTCGCGTGACACCCGAGGAAGTGATCCTCTACGTGAACCGGCAGCCCGTCCGCCTCGAGCGGGACGCCCTCGAGATCGTCGTGCGGCAGCCGCGCCAATGGTCTGTCATAGACCGGCCCCGGGACTCTGTCGATATGCCGATGAGCTGGGGCTTCCGCTACGCGGTTTGTCCCGGCTGCTGTCATCGCCAGCAGCTGTCGGGACAGCCGGCGACCCTGCAGTGCGCGATGTGTAGCGGCGTGTTCGCTGTCGCGTGGGCCGACTCGGACTGAGCCTGACGCCGTCCCCCACGATTCGCTAAGTTGAGTGCGCTACGCTTGCGACCGTGGCGGAACTGGTAGACGCGCAGGACTTAGGATCCTGTGGGGCAACCCGTGGGGGTTCGAGTCCCTCCGGTCGCATCGCGGCCGCGCCGCGCTACGGCAACTTCAGCAGCAGCTGATCGATGACCGATTGCTCGTGCTTCAGGAAGCGCTCGTCCCCGTAGCGGAGTAGCGCAGAGGGGCCCCAATCGGGGTCCGTCGGCTGACCGATATCGCTCGGGAGGATGCCCACCTCGGGACCGAGCGCCTGCATGCTCCGCAGGAGCTGGTCGTAGTGCTCCGCCACGGTCGCGAAGCCGGCCCGCAGCCCCGCCAGCTCTCGAGCCAGTCGCGCACGCTCCCGCAGACACCGCCGGAATTCCTCGGGCGCGTCTTGTGGCGTCGAAACCTTGCTTGACCACAGCCCAGCCATGTTCCCACCTGCCTGGCGTTGAGCACGCCGCGTGCTGCGTTGCCAAGCACGTCAAGATGCAGTCCCGGACCTAACTGCACAAGATGCACACCCCCGAGTCTGTGTCGTATACGCGACAACGGTGGTTCGCGGTCCACTGGTGTGTCGCGCGACCGACAAAGGAGAACACCCCTCCCGCAGCGCTCGACCTGGCCCCGTTTTTGAAGGTTCGTACCAACGACACGTTCTACTCGATGGAGTTGCAGCGTTGGACGACGCGGTGGCCGGCGAAATCAGCAGATTGCCGGGAGTCGCAACACGGGTCTACGGACCGGGGGACCGTCTGGCGCCCGACCACCTGAACGGGCTGCTCGTCGTCCGCGACGGCGCGATCGCGCTGCACGTGGCGGCCGGCCGGGCGGTGCCCGCCATCGTGGAGATCTTCGGCCCCGACTGGCTCCTATCCGCCCGCCTGTGGAACGGTGCGCCGGGCAAGCAAAACCTCGATGCAGCGGCGCTGATGCGGACCACGACGCTAGCGGTGCCCACCGACGCGCTCGACCGCCACCTTGCCGCAAGCCCACACCTCGCGGTCACGTTGGCCCGCTCAATGGCCGAGCAGCAGCTGGCGTCGCTCGATCGCCTCGCGATGCTCGCGATGCGCGATCCCTTCCGGCGGGTGGCGCACGCGCTGCTCCTGCTCCCCGAGCGCTTCCCGCGGGCCACCGAGCCGGCAGGGAGTCCCCGCCTGGCTGTCAGCCAGGAGCTGATTGCGGCGTTCGCCGGCCTCAGTCGCCAAACCACGAACCGCCAGCTGCGACGCCTCGCGCGGGCGGGGCTCGTCGCGCTACGGCGTCAGGTCGTCGAGCTCCGCGATCCCGCGGCGCTCTCGAACGTCGCCGCAGGACGGCGGACGCCCGCTCGCTGACCCCCCAATCCCACGCTTGACGCCTGGTGCAGCGGCGCTGCACATTACCGCGGTGTGCAGTTTGCGCAGTTCGGACAGCCCGGAGCAGGAGGGGATCATGGTGCCGGAGTCCGTTGAAACGCCACGGGCGACGCGGTGGGCGCGCCTGCGCGACAATGTGCGGCGCTGCGAGCTGCGGCGGGGAGCCTGGTATCCCGTGGTGAGTCTGGCGCCGGGCGGGGCGGTGATCTGGTTACGCCAGAGCACCGCGACGGTGCCGCTCGCCTTCCTCGAACTCGTGCGAACCCGCCCGATACGCTGGACGCTGGTTCCCCGAGAGCGGTACGCCGTGTGCCCCTGCTGCGCCGAGCGGGTCGCGATCGCGCACCCGCCGGAGCGGATGCGCTGCGGCCGATGTGAGGGAGAGTTCGCAGTCGCCTAGGCCTCGGCAGCAGCGGTCTTCACGATCGCCCATCCCAGTCCCGCGATTCCGCGAATCGCTTCCTCGAGGCGCGCGAAGTCCACTGGTTTGGTGAGAAACCCGTCGGCGGCGAGCGTGGCGAGCTGTTCTTGCTCGGCGTCGGACGCGGTGAGCACGATGACCGACAGGCGCCGCCAGCGCGGCTCCTCGCGGATTCGCAGGAGCACGTCCCGGCCATCGAGGAGCGGCAGCCGCAGATCGAGCAACAAGAGGTCGGGGCGCGGCACGCCGCGATGCTGACCCTCGCGCCGCAAGAACGCCAACGCCTGCTCGCCATCCGTGACGATCCACAGCCGGTTCTGAAGCTTGGCGCGTTGCAACGCGCGCCGCGTCAGCTCGACGTCGTTCGGATCGTCCTCGACGAGGAGGATGTTGCTGGGCGTGGGGCCACGGACCATGGCGCCCATCTTAAGCTTGGGGCCCCGCACGACTCAAGGGGCTAACCCGGCCTGAGATAACGCTCATCCCACGCGACGGGGAACGATCGCTCGCAGCGCGTGCACCGTTTCTCGCTGGAGGGCCGGCCCACGGGAGCGCGTGCCGCGCAGTTCGGGCACACGACATAGAAGAACCCCCAGCTCTCGGGAAGGTTGGCGGCTTCGCGCGGTCGTGGGACGATGGTCCAGCGACTGGGGGGCGTCTCGCTGAGCTCCACGTCGTCCGACGGCACGCGCACGGGCGCGTTGTCCACCTCGAGCACGACCTCGCTCGACCCGAAACTCCGAACCACGTACCACGCTCCGCGCCGCAGCACGCTCTGGATGTCGCGTCGCAGGCGGGCCCAGCGCCGGCCAGGGAGCGGCGGGGAAGAGGCGGACATACGGGGTCAACCGCGGCGGAACAGCCACCAGGCCACCAGCACGCCGACAGCGATCCACATGGCGACACGCCACACGGGGGTGCCACCCGCGGCCTCGCCCTCGGCTTCGACGACGGCACGTGACGGCAGTGGTCGGGGACGCTCCGTTGCCGGAAGGCTCGCCATCGCCCGCTCGTACGCGTGACGAACGTCGGGCGGCATCGCCTCCACGCTGTCGTACTTCTTGCCGTTGACGACGATCTCGCGAACCGTCGCCTTGATGTGTGTTCCTCCACCGCGCTGCAAGATCGACAGGATCTCCTCTCCGCCGCTCTTCCGCAGGGTCTCGAGCGCCAGGTCGTACTCCTTGCGGACGTCGGGCGGCATCGCGTCGACGCTGTCGTACTCCTTGCCGTTGAACACGATCTTGAGGCTCACGAGCCCCAAGGTAGGGAGCGGCAGACGCCCGGAGCAAGGGTTAGCTTTTCGACCGGCCCTAACCCCCGGGTGGACTCCGATGCGCCTTGCCTTTCCCGTAGCCCCGCTCGCGCTCCTGACCCTCGCCGCCATCCCCGCCACCGCACAGGAGACGCCCGCGGAAAAGACCGCCGCCGCCGACGTCATCCGCCGCATGGGCGAGCTCGAGCGCTCGCTCGCCCTCCCCCCGCTCGTCGCGCGGCTCGCGGGCGCGCGCGACCCGCGTCGCGATGCCGTGATCGCCCGGGCGCGCGACTTGATGGACCGCGAGCTGCTGGCGATGGCCGATGACATCACCCGCCATCCGGAGACCGGGTGGAAGGAAGAGCGATCGGTGAAGATCCTCGCCGACTATCTGACGGCGCACGGGTTCGCCATCGAGATGGGCGTCGCCGGCCTCAAGACGGCGTTCGTCGCGCGCTACACGAAGGGGACTCCGGGGGGGGCGGGGGGCCCGAACCTCGGCATCATCGTCGAGTACGACGCGCTGCGCGGCACCAGCCGCGACTTCCACGGCGACCAGCACAGCGCCCAGGGGCCCGTCGGGCTCGCCGCGGCCGTCGCCGTGTCGGAGTTCCTCACGAGCTCGAAAACGCCCGGCACGGTGACCGTGTACGGCACCCCCGCCGAGGAGCTCGCGTCGCCGGCTGCCAAGACGGTTATGTACAAGGCCGGCGTGTTCAAGGGGGCCGACGTGTTGATTCGGTCCCACTCGTCCACCGCGACCCAGGACCCCGGGCCGGGCTTCGGCAGCTGCTGCATGAACATCAACGTGGTGCATTACACCTTCTCGGGCGCGCCGGCGCACCAGCTGCAGGCGTGGGACGGGCGGGACGCGCTGATGGGCGTGATCGAGCTGTTCAATCACATCGACGGGCTCCGCAAGACGCTGCGGCCCGAGACCAAGATCCAAGGGATCATCACGGAGGGCGGCAAGGCTCCGAACGTCGTGCCGGACCGGGCCGCTGCCGAGTTCTGGATCCGCTACCCCGACCCGGTCTACCTGGCTCAGGTGAGCGCTTTGGTGAACGACGCCGCCCGCGGCGCTGCCCTCGCCACCGGGACCAAGGTGCGCATCGAGCTGGACTCGTCGTCGCGTAACGGCATCTCGGTCGCGGCGCTGAACGACCTGGCGTTCGCCTACCTGAAGAAGCTCGGCGCGACCAAGGTGGACGATTCCCCGGGGCGCCCGCTCCCCTTCGAAGAAACCGGGACGGTCGCGACGCAAATCCCCGGTGTCGGGCTCACCGCCCACAGCTCGAACGGTGGGTACCACACGTTCGAGATGGAAGCCGACGCGCTCGGCGAGGTGGGCCACCACGGGTTCATGGTGGACGCGCAGACCATGGCGGCGGTGCTGTATCACTTCGCCACCGACGCGCCGTACCGCGCCACGGTCAAGCGCGAATTCGACGGGCTGCATGGGCTGTATGACGAGTACCTCACGGCCCTGCGAAGCGCGTATCCGCTCCCGACCGTCCCCGAGCCGACGGGGAACTGACCCATGCGCCCCGCTCCGATGCTCCTTGCCGTCACGAGCTTTGTCGGCGTCGCGGCCCTGCGGGCGCAGCAGCGCGCCATTTCCGACAGCGACCTGTACGCGTTCCGCTGGATCGCGAGCCCGCAGATCTCGCCTGACGGGCGACAAGTCGCCTACGTGCTCGTGACCGTGAACGCGAAGCACGACGGCTACGAGACGAGCCTCTGGATCGTGGGGACGGACGGCGCGTCGCCGCCCCGCAGGCTCACGGCCGGCCCGCGCGACGGCGCGCCGCGCTGGTCGCGGGACGGCAAGACGCTGGCGTTCGTGCGTCCCAAGGACAGCCATCCCCAGCTCTATGTGCTGTCGCTCGCGGGCGGCGAGGCCCAACAGCTCACGGACCTCCCCAAGGGTGCGGCGGCGGCCGCGTGGTCGCCCGACGGGAAGACGATAGCGTTCACCAGCTCCACCACACCGGACGACCTTGAGAAGAAGAAGAAGGAGAAGACCGACGAGCCGAAGAGCGACGTGCGGGTCATCGTGCAGGCCGAATACCGGGCGGACGACGAAGGATGGGTGGACCCGACCGAGCACTCCCACATCTGGACCGTCTCCGCCGCGGTCCCGGGGAGCGGAGAACAGCCGGCGGAGGCGCACCAGGTCACCACGGGAACGTTCGACGAGAACGCGCCGCAGTGGAGTCCCGACGGGGCGCGCATCTACTTCGCCTCGGATCGGGTCGTGGAGTCGTACTACTATCCACCCGACAACAACTTTTATTCCGTGCCGGCGGCGGGCGGCGCCCTCGACACGGCGGCGAACATCGATGGTCCGATTTTCGGTCCCGTCCTCTCGCCCGACGGCAAGGCCGTCGCGTTCCGCGGTTGGATCAACCCGCGAGCGGCCCGGTCGTACAACCAGTCCGATCTGTTCGTGTCACGTGGCCGGACCGCAAAGAATCTCACGGCCGACTACGACTTCGACATGGGCGGGAGCGTGCTGGGCGACCAGGCGCCGCCGCGCGGCGGTGAAGGCTCGAGTCCCACCGTCTGGACGGCCGAGGGCAAGGCGATCATCGTGGCCACCACCGAGCACGGCCGCTCGAACCTGGTGCGGTTCGACGCCCAGACCGGCGCGCGCGAGCCGCTGACCACGGGCGACCACGCCGTCCTTGCCTACACCGCCACGCCCGACGCCCGCACGGTCGCGCTCACGATCGGCGATCCGACGCACCTCCCCGACCTCTATGTGCTCGACGCGTCGAGCAAACGGCTACGGCAGCTCACGCACGCGAACGACTCGCTGTTCTCGAAGCTGCAGCTCGTGACGCCCGAAGATTTCTGGTACCCGAGCTTCGACGGCAGGAAAATCGAGACCTGGATCTTGAAGCCCGTGGGCTTCTCGCCCGGCAAAAAATATCCACTGATCCTCAACATTCACGGGGGCCCGCACACCGCGTACGGCTACATCTTCTTCCACGAGATGCAATGGATGGCCGCGAAGGGATACGTCGTGGTCTATCCCAACCCCCGGGGGAGCACGACCTACGGGCAGGAGTTCGGCAACATCATTCAGTACAAATACCCCGGCGACGATTACCGCGACTTGATGATCGCCGTCGATTCCGTGATCCGTCGCGGCTACGTGGACTCGACCCGGCTCGGCGTGACGGGCGGGTCGGGTGGCGGCCTGCTCACCGACTGGACCGTGGGGCACACGCACCGCTTCGCCGCCGCGGTGTCGCAGCGCGACGTGGCCGACTGGCTTGGCTTCTGGTATACGGCGGACTTCACGCTGTTCCAGCCGACGTGGTTCCGCTCCACGCCGTTCCGCGACCCGCAGGAGTTCCTCGCCCGATCGCCGGTGCGCTACGCGGACAGCGTCACCACGCCGCTGATGTTCATCCTGGGCGACGCGGACCTGCGGGCGCCGCCCAACCAGGGGGGTGAGGCGATGTTCCGCGCCCTCAAGTACCTGCGCAAGACGACCGTCATGGTGCGCTTTCCGGCTGAGTCACACGAGCTGTCGCGCTCCGGGAAGCCGGTCCATCGCGTGGAGCGGCTGCAGCACATCCTCAACTGGTTCGACAAGTATCTGCTGGGGAAAGCCGTCAAGCTGTACGACGTGCAATGACCGCGTCGCCGCACCGGCGACAACGGGTCAGTCGGCGCCCCACCAAAGCGGGCGCCGACCGAGTGTTCCGTGTCAGGAAGGGTAGAACCGCATCTGCAGCAGCTTGAGCCCGTTGTTGTCGTACTGCCAGAGAAAGTCCTGCAGGCAGGTAGCGAACAGGCTCACGCTCGGGGTGCCGCACGCCAGCTGGGCGGGGCTCCCCGGGACGAGGGTAATGGTCGTGAGCGCGCTGGTCACGTCGCGGAATTTGCTCTTGCCCGTGCCGCGCACGAAGACCTCGTTGTCGGTCGAGCACAAGATCGTCGCCTCGCCTGTGATCGGATCGACGAACGTCGCGCAGGTAGCGATCTTGGATTGTCCACCCGGCTTGCCGAGCGCGCGGGCCCAGACGGTGTACGTACCTGGAACGGGGAGGGAGAACGAGGCTTCGCCGTCGGTCCCGTTCTTGTCGAGCACCTCGAACACGCCGTCGGCCGCTTGACTGAGCAGAATCTTCGTCGTCACGGCGTCGCCGGTGCGGGTCCCGAGGTCAACGAAGATGACGTTGCCGCTCCCGTTTCCATTCATGTTGGGGTTCTTGTCGTGCGAGACCCCGATGATGTTGAGATTGTAATGCGAGCCGCTGGGCGCGCCATTGCCGGTCTGCGCGGCAGCCACAGCCGTTGCGGTCAGCGCCGCTATAGCCGCAACCAAGTGGAATGTGAAACGCATGCGTCCTCCTTCAATCGGTATAGCTGCGTACTCAGCTGCACGATGGGCGCTAGGGATTCCCGCGGGCGCAACGGGGCTTGGTCGAGCCGTGGTGTCTCACGACTCCCGCTCACTATGGAGGCAAACTCACTCGGCGCGGAGTGAGGGGGCTCACGACGGTGGTGGCCGCTGGTCGACCGTGATTTGCCGTTGCCCGACCCACACTGCGGGTCACTAGGCACGCACGATCGAGGGTCGTACGTTAGAGAGCCTTGACCGCCTCCTGGCACACCCTGCTCGACGTTGCGCTCCGCACGTCCATCGTCTACCTCGCCCTGCTCGTCGGGCTCCGGCTCACCGGCACCCGCCAGCTCGGCCAGATGTCCACCTTCGATCTGGTGCTGCTCCTGATCATCGCGAACGCGGTGCAGAACGCCATGGTCGGACCGGACACGAGCCTCGCGGGCGGGCTCGTGGCCGCGGGCGTGCTGATCGGCTGGCATCGGATTATCGAATGGTGGCGGCTGCGCAGCCGGCGCGCGGCGAAGCTGCTCGCGGGCGAAGGCATTATGCTCATCCACCGCGGCCATGTCCTCGAGGAGCACCTGCACCGGGGCGGCATTACGCGGGACGAGCTGCAGCAGGCGCTCCGGGAGCACGGCGTGGCCCGCGTGGACGACGTCCTGCTCGCGGTGCTCGAGCCCGATGGGACCGTCAGCGTCATCCGGAATGATGAGGTGGCACCCGGCTCGCGGCCGCACCACCGCATCAAGGCAGTACGCAGACAGCAGTAGGCAGGGCCAACCGGTCTCGCGGGCCCTAGTTAGATTTCATCCCAGCATGCCCACCATCCTGATCAAGAAAACGGGCGAGGAGCCCGGGGCAGCCTCGCTCTCCGTGACCGTGCCGGTCGAGCAGGTCCAGGAAGCCGAGGAGCGCGCCGCGACCGCCTACCAGCAGCGGGCCCGGCTGCCCGGCTTCCGGAAGGGCAAGGCGCCGGCGGCGCTCGTGAAGCGACAGTTCGCCGACGACATCCGGCAGCAGACGCTGCAAGAGCTGATTCGCCAGAGTTGGAAAGCCGCGGTCGCGCAGGAGTCGCTCAAGCCGATCGCCGACCCGCACATCCACAATCTGAAGTGGGACGCCGGCGCTCCGGTCACCTTCGAGTTTCACGTCGAGGTGAAACCCGAGATCACGCTGGAGCGGATCGGCAAGTTTCACCTCAAGCGCGCGGTGCCCAAGGTTTCGGAGGACCGCGTGCTCGCCCAGTTGCACGAACTGCGCGAGCAGAAGGCCCCCTGGACGCCGGTGGCCGGCGAGAAGCCCAGGCCCAAAGACCTGGTGCACGTCACCATCGCGACGCGCGCGGACGGAACCACGGTCAAGGACCCTCAATCCTACCAGATCGTGCTGGGCGAGGGACGGGCAATCCCCGACGTGGAAGAGCGCATCATGGGAATGCTGCCGGAAGAGTCCCTGGACGCGACGGTGCGGTTTCCGCCGGACTTCCCCGATGAAGCGAAGCGGGGGCAGCCGCGGGACATCCGGGTCACGTTGCACGAGGTGAAGCGGCAACAGCTGGCGGAGCTCAACGATGCGTTCGCCCGCGAGGTCGGTGACTTCGAGTCCCTCGAGGCGCTGCGCAAGGCGGTGCGGGAGGACCTTCAACAGGAGGCCGAGCGCGAGGCCGACGCCCAGGTCCGCCGCGACCTGATCGACCAGATCGTTCAGGCGAACCGGGTCGTCGCGCCGCGCCCGCTGGTGGAGCGGGCCCTGTACGTCTACGCCCAGGCGTACGGGATTCCGGAGGAGCGCTTCGCCGACTTCTCGCGCGAATTCCACTCTGTAGCGGAGGCGCAGGTGCGGCGCGACCTGATCCTGGACTGGCTGGTCGAGCATCACGACCTGCGGGCCACCGAGGCGGACCTCGACCAGCGGCTCCAGGAGCTCGCGGCCCGGCGCGGCACCACCGCCGCCGAGCTGCGCGCCTCGCTCGAGAAAGCCAAGCGGCTGCGTGACCTGGAGCGCGGCCTGACCGAAGAGAAAGTGTTTACGTTCCTGCTGTCGCAATCCACCGTGGAGCCAGCGTGACGACGAAGAGCCAGATCTATCCGCCCTACATCATCGAACGCTCGAGCCGTGGCGAGCGCACCTACGACATCTTCAGCCGGCTGCTCATGGATCGCATCGTGTTCCTGGGCACGCAGATCAACGACGAGGTGTCGAACATCATCATCGCGCAGCTCCTGTTTCTCGATGCCGACAACCCGGAGCGCGACATCTATCTGTACATCAACTCGCCCGGCGGGCTCGTGTCGTCCGGGATGGCGATCTACGATACGATGCAGTTCCTGCGCGCCCCGGTGAACACCATCTGCATGGGCATGGCCGCCTCGATGGGCTCCTTCCTGCTCGCCGCGGGTCGCAAGGGCAAGCGCCAGGCGCTGCCGCACGCCCGTATCATGATGCACCAGCCCTCGGGCGGCACCCAGGGCACGGCCTCCGATATCGAGATCCAGGCCCGGGAAATCCTGTACCTGCGCGGCAAGCTGAACGAGCTGTACGCCAAGCACACCGGCCAGACCGTCGATCAGATCGAGAAAGACATGGATCGTGATCGTTTCATGTCGGCGGAAGAGGCGAAGGAGTACGGGCTAATCGACCACGTAATCGCTAACTTCCAGGATATCGACGACGGGAAAAAGAAGTGACGGCTTGCGCCAGCACCCCGACTTTCCCATACTAGGGCGACATGTCCCACGATAAGCACCTCCGCTGCTCGTTCTGCGGCAAATCGAAGGACTCGGTCCGGAAGTTCATCTCCGGGCCGTCGGTCTACATCTGCAACGAGTGTATCGCCCTCTGCAACGAGATCCTGGCGGAGGACGAGGAGCGGGAGGTCTCCGAGGCGATCACGCAGGTCCCGACGCCCGCCGAGATCAAGGACGTGATGGACCAGTACGTGATCGGCCAGGAGCGGGCCAAGAAGACCCTCGCCGTGGCGGTCTACAACCATTACAAGCGCATCAACTCGCACCAGGGGGGTGGAGGAGGAGGGGGGGGAGGGGCAGGGGGAGGGACCGGGACCCGCGAGTCCGACGTCGAGCTGGATAAGTCGAACATCCTTCTCATCGGCCCGACCGGCGTGGGCAAGACGCTCCTCGCCCAGACGCTGGCACGGATCCTCGACGTGCCCTTCACCATCGCCGACGCGACCACGCTCACCGAGGCGGGCTACGTCGGCGAGGACGTCGAGAACATCCTGGTCAGGCTGCTCCAGGCCGCCGACTTCAACGTCTCCGAGGCCGAGCGCGGGATCGTCTACATCGACGAGATCGACAAGATCGCCCGCAAGTCGGAGAACCCCAGTATTACGCGCGACGTCTCGGGTGAGGGCGTGCAGCAGGCGCTCTTGAAGATCCTCGAGGGAACGGTGGCCAGCGTACCGCCGCAGGGCGGCCGCAAGCACCCGCAGCAGGAATACATCCAGGTGAACACGAAGGACATTCTGTTCATCTGCGGTGGCGCCTTCGACGGCCTCGAGAAGATCATCGAGTCGCGCACCGGCCGGCGGCAGATCGGCTTCACCAAGGAGGAGCTCGCGAAGGGGGAGCCCGAGAAGCTCAAGAAGAACCCCTTCTCCGACGTGGAGCCCGACGACCTGCTGCGCTACGGCCTCATCCCCGAGCTGGTCGGCCGGCTCCCCGTGGCGGTGCCGCTCGACTCGCTGGACGAGGAAGCGCTCATCCGCATCCTCATCGAGCCCAAGAACGCCCTGTCCAAGCAATACCAGAAGCTGTTCGAGCTCGAGGACGTGCGGCTCACGATCGAGAAGGACGCGCTCAAAGCGATCGCCCAGAAGGCGATCAAGCGGGGCACCGGCGCCCGCGGCCTGCGTGCCATTCTCGAGGAAATGATGACCGACATCATGTTCGACCTGCCGAGCCGGGACGACGTGCGCGAAGTCGCCATCACCGCCGAGTGCGTCTCCGAAGGCCGGCAACCCCTACTCGTGACGGAGCGCGTCCGCCAGAAGAAAGAAGCCTGAGCGACGCGCGTTTCATCGGCTCGTTCCCCCAGGCCGACATTTCGCTCGATCCTCCGCTGCCCGAAGTCGCACTCCTCGGCCGCTCCAACGTCGGGAAATCCAGTCTGCTGAATGCCGTCGCGGGCCGACGGATCGCCAAGACCTCCAGGACCCCCGGGAAGACTCGGATGCTGAACGTCTATCTGGTGAGTGGTGCGTGGTGCACCACGCACCACGCCTTCTATTTCTTGGATCTTCCCGGGTACGGCTACGCAAGGGCGTCTCAGGCGGACCGGGCGGCCTTTGGTCGGCTCATTGCCCATACACTGGCCCGCCCCCGGTGCTCCGGCGTCCTCTGGTTGCTCGACCTGCGGCGCGACCCGTCCGCCGACGATCGAGCGATGCAGGATCTGTTCGCCGCCCGGGAAACACCGGTGCTGGCCGTGCTGACGAAGAGCGACACGCTCTCCCGCCGTGAGGGCGCCCAACGTGAACGTGGGCTGCAGGCCGCGCTCGCGCTCGACGACGATCAGCTGATCGCGACGAGCGTGCGGGAGGGCACGGGGATTGGGGAGCTGAGAGAGGCGATTGGCCGGTTAGTCGGGTAGGCGGGTACGCCGATGAGGCCCGCGAGACTGCTGGCCGCCTACCCGACCAGCCGTCCAGCTTCGCACCACCCCGTCCGGCTCCCGCCCCGCCACCAGCATCGCCGTGGACAGCGCGTCCGCCGCGGTCGCTGAGCGCGCCACGACGGTGGCCTGCGTGAGGGCGCGGGCCGGCCATCCCGTCGCCGGGTCCATGACATGCCCCACGACGAGCGACGCATAACGGATGACCGACTCCGTATTCGCCGAAGTCGCGAGCGCCGCGTCGCGCAGCCGCGTGACGGCGATCGAACGCCCTGCCCTCCTCGGGTCCGCGATCTCCACCAGCCACCCCGCCTCACCCGGCGGTGCGCCGATGGCGGCGACGTCTCCGCTCACGTCGACGAACGCTCGTGTCACCCCACGTGCCCGCAGCATTCCCAGCGCCCGGTCGATCCCGTAGCCCACCCCGATCCCGCCGAAGTCAAGCTGCGTGTGAGCGTTCGGGAGCCGGACACGATCGCCGTCCAGCTCCACCACGGCCGCCGCGACCGCGGCGCGCGCCTCGCGCAGCTCCGCCGCCGCCGGCGCCGCGGACCTGGGCCGGTGGAACCCCCAGGCGCGCATCAGCGGCTCGACCGCCACGTCGAACGCGCCGCCCGTGATCGCCTTGAACCGGTTCGCGAGCGTCAGGACTGCGCGGAGGTCAGCGTCCGCGCGCATGATCGTTCGTCCCGCGCAGCGGTTCAGTTCGCACAGGTCGCTGGCCGCGTCGAAGAGCGTGAGCCGGCTTTCCACCCGCCGCAGCTCCGCCAGCGCCGCCGCGCACGCGTCGAGCCCTGCCCGCTCGGAGCCCGCGAACAGCATGACATGCACCGCCTGGCCCATCGCCCACGACCAGCGCTCGACGAAGACGTCGTTCCGGGCGCGGCGGATCGGAACACCACCCCAGCCCCAACACCCAGCCCCGAGCACCTTCAGTACGTCACGTCGGTTCATCACGGAGCTCTCGTAGGATCAGGTAGGACTGTAGGTAGAAGGTCATCGCGAGCACCGCGCTCGATGCCTCGAGCAACCAGCTGAAGTGGGCATCGACGTACCGCATCAGCCACATCGCCGAAAACGAGACGAGCAGGGCGCCGAACGGCTCGGCGATGAGCCACCGCTTCCGGCGCTCCGTGACCCGCTCGCACAGCGCGATGCCGATTCCCGAGATCACGAAGATGACGGCCATCGACAGCAGGTGCGTATGCGTGATCGTGAGCATCTCGGCGAACGACTTGGGAAACTGCATCGCCCCCCCTCCCCCCCCCTCCCTCGGCGGCCTGCGGATCGGCGCCCCGGTAGCGGGCTTCGATCCCGGGCGGCACGAGCCGCGTGGTGTGCCACACGAACAGGAGCGACGTGGTATAGCCTACGAGCTGTACGATCGTGATCCAGCGCCCCAGGGTGCGGGCGGCCGCCGGCACCGTGCGCCAAGTGACGGTCATCGGATCGCCCCGCTCCGATGCCAGGCCGTGAGGTCGGCGAGCATCCGTCGCACGGCGAGTGTCACGGCGTGGACGCTGATCGTGGCGCCCGAGATATTGCGGATCTCCTTCCCCACGCGCAGCGAGTCGCCCGCGACGTGCCCGCGGAACTGCTTGCGCCACGGCTCGTAGGCCACCTCGCCGCCATAGGACTCGCGGTACACCAGGATGTCGACGTCCTTCAGCCGGTCCGCCACATCGATGGCGACCAGGAACGTGATCGGCTGGTCCTTCCCGAGCACATTGCCCACCTGGGCGAAGCCGAGGAGCGAGTCGCCGCGTGAGACGCGGAGCACCCGCGCGCTGTCGACGCGCAACGTGTCCGAGCGTGCGTCCGGCCCGAAGAGACGGGCGATCGAAGCGGCGAGCTTCGCCGGCGGAGCGGCCGGGTTTTGGGCCGTCAAGAGGAGCAGCGTGAGCGCGATCACGACGTCAGAACTGATAGCCGACGCCCAAGCTCAGCACGTCATACTCGCCCACGCCGGCCGCGTTGCGCACCAGCTGATAGTCTCCCTTGAAGGCGACGTTCCACGTCGGCTTGTACGTCAGGCCCATCGTGGTGATCCGCCGCGCGAGCGATGGGTCGCGCGTCACGCCGGTAGGGACGTCGGCCTGCGTGTCGTAGCGCTCGTAACGAGCGAACGCGCGCAGCCTCTGCGAGGACGCCGGAGCGAGCAGGTGCAGTACGTCGTACGCACCCTCGAGATAACCGCCGGCAATGCGACTCCCGATCGATTGCCCGAACACCGTGTTGACGGCTTCGGCGTCGCCGATACTGATGTTGGCGATGACACCCCGCAAGGCCAGCGCCCCGAGGTCGAAGCGCGCGTCCGCAGACAGCAGCGTGACCGGAGCCGCGAACGTCCCCGTCCCGACGGCGGTGTTGGTGTCGGCCGACCCGCCGTACCAGAACGACCCGCCGATCTTCAAGCCAGGGCGCGCCCACTCGAGCCGCCCGGTAAACGATGGGTTCGTGAAGCTGGCATTTTGACCCTCCTGGCGACCCTCGCGAATCCCCTCGACCGCGTCGAACCCCTCGGCCTTGAGCCCGTTCACGAGGTACACTCGGTACGCGAGCCCGGCCCCGCCGGGAATGGTCCCGACCGCCCCGATACCAATCTCCCGCCACGTGGTTGGGATCACGTCGTGATCGAACCCGGGGCGACCCACTCCGTTGAAGGTGGGCGGCTCATGGGTCTCATTGATGATCCCGATCGGCGCGAGGACCAGCCCGGTGCGGATTGTCAGGGCATCGGCCACCCGGTAGTCCAGGTACGCCTGCTCCAACGACACCTCGCCGCCCGCCTTGCCTCCCTCGAGCTTGGCGTTTTCCACCTCGAGCTCGGAGCGAAACGCCAGCCGATCGTTAAAGCCGTGGGCGAGATAGACTACGAATCGGGCGAGGTTCGCGATCCCGGGCGTGTTTGGACCGGTTGCGTTCGTGTAATGCACCTCCCCATAGCCCCCCACCGTGGTCCGTTCCTGAGCGAGGAGGCTGCGGGAGAGACAGGGCGACAGGGCACAAAGAAGGCCCCACGCGAGCGGCTTCCGCATCACGAGTCTCCCTGCCGAGATTAGTTGAGAATGAGTCTCAATTGGGATTCCCGAATCTAGAACTCGGGATTCGGACGGTCAAGCGCATTATTCTTGTGCACCACGCCATGCAAGCCTTCCTTGACGCGCTTCTCGTCGTTGCGGCGGCTGCCCTCGCGGCCATCGGGTGGGGGGCGATTCGCCTGCGGCGCCGCCTGGTGCGCAGCGAACGCGACCGGAGGCGTGCCGCGGACGAGCTGAACCGCCGCCTCTCGGAGCTCTTCTCGCTCCAGGAACTGTCCTACATCCTGTCGGGCTCGCTGCAGCTGGACCACATCGTGGAGCAGGTCGTGCGCTACGCAATGCGGTTTCTGGAAGCTCAGGGGGCGCTCGTCGCGCTCACGGTGGAGGGCGAGCCCCTCCGCGTCACGGCCGCCGAAGGGACACTCGCCGCACTCGCTGGTCGCGCCGTCCCCGCGAACGATCAGGGCCTGGTAGCCCGGTCACTGGGCCGGGAGCGGCTCGAGATCGTGCACGCCGCGAGCGGGGCGCCCACCCACCTCCTCGAGGACGTGGCAACGGACTCGGCGGCGGCCGTCCCACTGCGGGCGCATGGGGTCGTCGTCGGCACGCTCGTGATCGCGAACCCGGGCCACGGTGCCCTTGGGCCCGAGGACACGCGGCTGCTCTCCACCGTGGCCACTCACGCCGCCATCGTGATCGCGAACGCCCGCTTTTTCCAGATGGTGCAGCACGCGAAGGAGCAGTGGGAGACGGCGTTCGACGCGCTGTCGGAAGGGATCGCGGTGGTGGACGATCACGGGCGCATCACGCGGTCCAACCGCGCCCTCGCGGCAATGCTCGGCTCGACCATTCCCGCCGTGATCGGATGCGATCTGAGCGAGGCCCTGCTCGGCTCCTCCGCCGCCTTGCTCGAGCTGCTCGCGGCAGCGCGGCAGGGCGATCGCGTCCAGCCAGTGGTGCTCCGATCCGCGACCCTGCATCGCACCATCCGCTTCAACGCCGCCCGCATTCCCGCCCCCGCCCCGCCCCCCGGGAATGATCAGAGCGTCGTGGTGCTCGTGGAGGACGTGACCGATCAGCAGGCGCTGGAGGCCCAGCTGATCCAGAGCGAGAAGTTGGCCGCTGTGGGGCAGCTCGTGTCGGGCGTGGCGCACGAGCTCAACAATCCGCTCACGTCCATCGCTGGGCTCTCCGAGTTCCTGCTCGAGCAGAAAGAGCTCGGGACAAAGGATCGCGACCACCTGCGCGTGATCCACGAGCAGGCGGACCGGGCGGGACGGATCGTGCGCAATCTGCTCACGTTCGCGCGGAAGGGGGGGGGCCCGGCAGAGCGAGCGCTCGTGGACCTGAACGACGTGATCGGGCGGACGCTGCTGCTGATGAGCTATGATCTGAAACTCCAGGACGTGGCGGTTGAGAAAGATCTGGCGCCCCTCCCACCGGTGCTCGGCGACCGACACGCGCTGCAACAGGTCGTGGTGAACCTGCTCACCAACGCCGCGCAGGCGGCGGCGGCGAACCAGCCGGGCCGTCCGCGCATCATCCGTCTGACGACGTGGTTCGACGACCGCGTGCGATTCCGGGTTGCCGATTCCGGACCCGGGATCCCGGACGATGTGCTGCCGCACCTCTTCACCCCGTTCTTTACGACCAAGGAGCCCGGCCAGGGAACGGGCCTGGGCCTATCGATCACCTATTCGATCATGGAGGCGCACGGCGGACGGATCACGGTCGAGCGTCCGGCCGGGGGAGAAGGGGGCGCGGCCTTCCTCGTGGACCTTCCCGCGGCGAGGGCAGAGGCACCACGCACCGAAACCCTCGACGTGAAACGCGCTATCCTGCTCGTGGACGACGACCCCGCGGCGCGCCGCATGGTCAAGGCGCTGTTCGCTCGCGATGGTCATACCGTCGAAGTGGCGCGCAACGCGCAACACGCACTCGAGCTTCTGCGCTCCCGGACCTACGATCTGATTCTTGCCGACGCGCAGGCCCGCGTGAACGAGCATCTCTTCGTAGAGCGCCTCGCGGAGTCGCACCCCGCGCTCAAGGATCGGATCCTCGTGGCGACGGGAGCGGTAACGTCGGCGGACGCGACGCTGGCCCGCCTGGGCCTGCGCCCGGTCCGCAAGCCGTTCAACCTCCGGGATCTGCGCGACGCAGCGGCGCGCGTGTGGGGGGCGGGGGCACGCGCGGGGGCAGGGGCGGGGGCGGCGGGACCGTAGGCAGCGGCTTCGCGCCCCAGCCTACGTCCGCGAGCCTCTCAACCTCCGGGACCGGCGGGCCGAGGCGGCGCGATGGTTGGCCACCGCGGTGTCGTAGGCCTCGGCCGGCCAGCCGAACGTCGCGAGATTCACCGCGCCGCCGGGCGCGAATTTCACGCCCTCGCGCAGCAGCAAGGCGCGTTGCAAGACGCTGGCGTGGTGAGCGCCCGACAGCGAGATGCGACCCGCCGCGTTGAGGACGCGCCACCACGGCACGTCCGCGTCTTCGGGCAGCGCCGAGAGGGCCCAGCCGACGGTGCGCGCGGCACCGGGCCGACCCGCGAGCCGCGCCACCAGCCCATACGTCGCGACGCGGCCTTTCGGAATGTGCCGGACGACCTTGTAGATGCGGTGATAGAACGGGTTCACACGCCGCCGGTGCGCAAAAGGGTCCCCAATGGCCCAACCGACACGCCAGCTAGCATACCCGCAGAACGTCTTCCAGCAAGCCTGCATCCCCGGAGCCCAGGATTGACAAAACGTCTTCCAGTGCTCTGCGGTCCCGGGGCCAGGAGAGCCGCCGCGCGGCCTCGGCCGGGGCGAGCCATTCGACGTGATCGTGCTCGGACGAGGCCCGCGGCTCGGCGCGCGCGTCCACGACGCCCGCAAACACCGGAATCAACGCGATCTCGTCCGTCCGATGCCGGTAGAACGCCTCCACCCGCGAGAGATTGTAGAATCGTACGGGCTCGAGTCCGGTCTCTTCGCGTAGTTCGCGCAGCGCGGCCTGCACCGGCGTCTCTCCCGGCTCGATGTGTCCGTGCACCGTCTCCCACGATCCGGGAGATCGACCGTGTGGCCCGCGCCGCAGCACGAGCACGTCCAGTGCCGCGGCACCCGGACGCACGACGTAGACGTCCACGAAGGAGACGCGGGCTTCGGTCACGCGCGACTAGCGCCGGCGACCGAGCACCGCTTCCAATCGCGCCGAGAGCGCCCGCGCCCTGAACGGTTTGGTGAGAAAGTCGTCCGCGCCCATCTCGAACACGCGCACCTCGTTGTCTTCGTCGCTCTTCGCGGTCAGCACGATGACCGGGATGTCCGCGGTGGCGGGCCGTGAGCGCAGGTGGGACAGCACGCCATAGCCGTCGAGCCCGGGCATGTTGAGATCGAGCACGATGATGTCCGGACCGACGCGGTCCACCTGGTCCAGCGCCTGCACGCCGTCGCGCGCCTCGGCGACGATGTAGCCGTCCCGCTCGAGCAGATCCTTCACCACCTTGCGCAGGCTATCCTCGTCGTCCACCAGCAACACCTTCCGAGCAGGGAGGCCGTGCGGCCCCGAGATACGGGGCGGCTCCGGCTCCTCCAGGAGCTCGAACCCACCGGCCAGGACCTCGTGCGCCGACCGGCCGTCCGCTTCAGCGACTGCGGTGCCGTGTGCGGACGGATGGGGCAGCGGCACTCCGCCTTTACCCCTGGTGCGCGGTGCGGCGGGGGGTCCCGAAGCCGGATCGTCGTCGTCGGGGATGTCCACCACCCGCGTCAGCTCGTCCAGGGTCGATTCGCCTCGCAGCACGTGCTCCAGCCCGGACTCCCACAGCCCCTTCATGCCGCCGCGCCGGGCGGCGCTCGCGATGTGGTCCGCCGTCTCCCCCGCCGCGATGCGCCGCTCCACCTCGGGCGTCACCGTCAGAACCTCGACGATCGAAAACCGGCCCCGGTATCCCGTCATGGCGCAGTCGGGACAGCCGGCCGACCGGTACAGCGGCGTCCCTTTGGATACCCATTTCTTGACGCGGTCGGGCGGCGCCTCCATCCACACTTCCTTGCACGTGGGGCAGAGCTTGCGCATCAGCCGCTGCGCCAGCACGCCCCGCAGCGCGGCCGCGATTTTGTACGCCTCGACCCCGATGTCCACCAGCCGGGTGACCGCGTTCGCGGCGTCGTTCGTGTGCAGCGTGGACAGCACGAGGTGACCGGTGAGCGACGCCTGGACGGCAATCTGCGCGGTCTCACGGTCCCGGATTTCCCCGACCAGGACCACGTTCGGATCCTGGCGCAGGATCGAGCGCAGGGCTGACGCGAACGTGAGCCCGGCCTTCTCCTGGACCTGGACCTGCACGATCCCTTGCATGCGGTATTCGACCGGGTCCTCGACTGTCACGATGTTCACGCCCTCGCTCTTGATCAGATTGATGCAGGAGTAGAGCGTCGTGGTCTTCCCGGAGCCGGTCGGGCCCGTGACGAGGATGATGCCTTCGTGATTCTCGAGCAGGCGCTTGATTCCCGCGGTCTCGTTGGTGTTAAACCCCAGCGAGTCGAGCGTCTTGACCGTGGCGCGCGCGTCGAGAATCCGGATGACGATCTTCTCTCCCAGCGACGCGGGCAGCGTCGAGACCCGCAGGTCGATCGGCTGACCGTTCACCGCGACGCGCGCGCGGCCATCCTGCGGTCGCAACCGGTCGGCGATGTCCAGCGAAGACATGATCTTGATGCGCGAGATCAGGGGGAGGCCGGCCTGACGCGGGATCTTCATCACTTGCCGCAGCACGCCGTCGATGCGATAGCGCACCGCTACCCCGCCCTCTTCCGGCTCGATGTGGATGTCGCTCGAGCGCGCCAGGATGCCTTCCGAGATGATCAGATCCACCAGCCGCACCACCGGCCGCTGGCTCGCCTCCGCCTCCGACGCCGCGATCTCGTCGGGCGCCTCCTTCAGCTGCACGAGCTCCGTGGACGTCTCGATCCCCTCGAGCAGCTTGTCGACCGCTTTGTCGGAGCGGTACAACTCCTCCAGCTTCTCGGCGATCCTCGACGGGGCCAGCAGGAGCATCCGGACCTCGCGGGCGGTGGCGAAGGCGAGCGTCTTCTCCGCGTCGATGTCGAACGGGTTCGCCGTCGCGACCTCCAGGTAGGAATCCGTGGCCTGCAGCGGCACGATCTGGTAGCGGCGCGCGAGCTGCTCGGGGACCCGCTCCTTCGCGGTCGGATCCATGTCTTGGAGGTTGGCGATGCGCAGTCGGAACCGCGTGGCGAGAGCGGTGAGAATCTGCTCGTCGCTCACGATCTTCTGGGCGACGAGCGTCTGCCACAGGGTGGCCGTCGGCGTCGCCTTCTCCCGCAGCTCCGCCAGGAGCTCCGGGGTCAGGACTCCCTCGAGGGAGTGCACCAGCCATTCATCCGGGAAGTGCGTGTCGGCCATGCGGCTCCCCTAAGGTATGTCAGCGGAGGAGGTTGGTGAAGGTTGTGGAGGACGGTGGGGGTTGGTGGAGGCCAATCTCGACACCTCCACCGTCCTCCACCGACCTCCCCGACCTGCTTTACAGTATCCCCCAGAAATCCCGCGTCACGTCGAACGTGACCACCACCGCGTGCGTAGCGGTGCCGTAGCCGGCGTCCCACCGGAACACGCCCAGCCATTCGAAGCCGATGCCGAGCGTGGTACGGGTTCCGGAGGCCGCGACCCACGGCGTGCCCGCCACGGGATGCGCGGACCACCCGCAGGCGACATACGGCGCGACGGTGAGCACGCGCGGCGTCCGCGCATAGGTGCCGACGCCAAGCGAGAGGAACGGCACGGGCACACGCCACTCGAGGTGCACGAGCGCGACGTTGCGGCCGCCCCATGCCCGGAACGGGTCGCCGAGCAGCGTGCCGCGCCCCCCGAGCACGAATGCACGATGCGCGGGCAGGTCCGCGCTGGCGACCCCGCCCTGGGCGCGCACCAGCAGACGCGTGGCGCCGGCGGGGAACAGCACGTGCCCGTTGCCGGAGAGCCGCACGTAGGTCGCCCCGCCGTCCACGCGGCCGCCTTCGAGCACGGTCTCGAGGTGCAGATCGCGGCGCACCGCGAACCCCTCGCTCCGCCGTTCGAAGGCGAGCTGGCCCAGGTCCACTCCCACTCCTCCGAGCGGAGGATTCCAGCGGAACGTGCCGTTCGCGGGCGTCGCCGCCACCTCCATCGAGCCGATCGACTCGCGCCCCCCGCTCAGCCGCCATTCACCGCGCACCCCGACGCCGTGGCGGTACGTCACGCGCCCGCCCTCCGCCAGGTAATAGTCTCCGTAGTCGCGCCCGAACTCCTGCGAGGTGATCGAATTGAAGAGCGGAGAAATGACCGGATAGTCGCCGACGTCGCGCACCTCGCGGTACACGCTGAGCTCCACAGACCTGCGTCCCCGCCGATCGACGGCGCTGAGGGCGCCCTTGGCGCGATCGTCGGCGAAGCCGTAGCTCGCGCGTGCTCGCAGCTCGCGGCGCTCGCCCCCACTCCGCAGGACGATCCCGGCGCCCAATGCCAACCCCTCCACCCGATTGGAATGCACGATGTCCGAGACACCTCGCACCCCCAGACGGCGGGCCTTCAGCCCCGTCAGCGCGCGACGTCCGGCGATCTCCTCCACCTCGGTGCGAACGCGCTCGAGATCGTTCTGGCGCACCGGTTCCGCGACGCCCTGGATCGCCGTGGCGAGGGGCTCGTGCCACGGGAAGGAGTCGCGCTCAGCCTTCGGCAGGAACGTGATCTCGTCCCCCGCGAACCAGCTCTGTGCCAACCCGAGGTTGAGCTCGTAGTCGTCGATCTCCCACCGGGCGCGGATGATGCCACGCACCGGGACGTCGAGCCAGGTCGCGCGCCGGCGGATCTCGATCTCCTGGCGGTAGGGCAGCCAGTACCGCCGCTCCCACAGCGCGTTGTCGAGCACGATGCTCACGTCCTCGAGCTCGGGGTCGAGGTACGCGCGGGGCGTGAAGTTGAACGCCATCCGCACCAGATCGGCGGTCTCGACGTCCAGGTACAAGGTCCCCACGATGCGCGGCAGGGTGAAGTCGCGGGGCCGCACGCGTAGCGCCACCACCCGCACCTCCCGCTCGGGAAGCGTGATGTCCGTCGTGTCGCCGAGCGCGAAGTCGTAGATGTCGGTCCCGGCGGGCGTGAGGGGGTGCGGCACGTCGCGCACCTCGTCGCCCTCGCCGAGGCGTATGGCGGCGCCGAAGTTGTTCTGGATGATGCCGAGGTGGTCGCGATGATAGTTGATGTCGGTGGGGAGCTGCGCCTGGTCCCGCCAGCCGATCACGCGCTGCTTGCTGCTCGCCGGGGCCCTCCAGTACACTTCCAGCTCCAGCTGGTCGGCCTTGATGAGGCGTGGCGGATCGGCCAACCCCTGACCGAACGCCCCCAGGAAGAAGAGGAACCCGTGGGCCTGGGCTTTGTAGTCGTGCAGCGAGGAGTCGGCCACCGCGCCGCTGCGCCGCAGGACGGCGCGCCGCGCCAGGGCGAGCGCCGCATCCGAGTTCCACGTCTGGGCGGCCGCGACGGAGGGGGAGGGGGGAAGCGCCGCGATGGCGGACGCGCCAACGGCGAGGGCGGCGAGACGGTGCATGCTCCGTGTACCCCGCTGGGTGGCCGATGAGCGACGCGCGCAGTGACTTCCTCGCCCGCGCCCAGCGGGGGCCCGGTATGGTCCCCGTGCTGCGGGAGGTGGTGCTCGACGGCGACACGGCGCTCGCGGCGTTCGTGAAGGTCGCCCGGCCGCCGTTCGCGTTCCTTCTCGAATCGGTGGTGGGCGGCGAGCGGTGGGCGCGCTACACCTTTCTCGGCACCGAGCCGCGCGAGGTGTGGCGCTATCGCGCCCGCACGGTCGAGCGCTGGACCAAGGCCACGGGCTGGGACGCCGCGGGCGACACGGAGGACCCGATCGGCCACCTCGCCCAGCGCATGCGCGCCTTGCCGGCGGCGCCCCCCCTTCCCCTCCCTCCCATGCACGGACTGCCGCGCTTCACCGGTGGCGCCGTGGGTTACCTCGGCTACGATCTGGTGCGCACGGTCGAGCGCCTCGCGCATCCGCCGGCCGACACGCTCGACGTGCCCGACGCCGTGATGATGATCGCCGACACGCTCGTCATCATCGACAATCTGTTCGGTCGCGCGATCGTGGTGGCGAACGTCGAGGTGGCCCCACGGGCGGGGGCGGCGGAGCGGCTGCGGTTGTACGACGCGGCGGAAGCGCGCCTCGAGGAGGTCGTTACCCGGCTGCGCGGCCGGCACGACCTGACCCCGCTGGCGTTGCGGAACGGCCTGCCGCCCGTCTCCGCCCGGTCACGCTACCCACGAGAAGCGTTCGAGCGTGACGTCGCGCGCGTACTCGAGTACGTCAAGGCGGGGGACACGTTCCAGACGGTGCTGTCGCGTCGTCAGGAGGTGCTCGGTGCCGTGGATCCCCTGCTCTTGTATCGCTACCTGCGCGCGCTGAATCCCGCGCCGTACCTGTTCTACCTGGCGCTCGACGACAGCACCCTCGTGGGCAGCTCGCCAGAGGTGCTCGTGCGAGTGGAAGGTGGCGAAGTCACGGTGCGGCCGATCGCCGGCACGCGCCCCCGCGGGCGCACGCGCGAGGACGACGAGGCGTTCGCCCAGCAGCTCCTCGCCGATGAGAAGGAGCGCGCCGAGCACATGATGCTCGTGGACCTGGGGCGGAACGACGTGGGCCGGGTGGCGCGCTTTGGCAGCGTGCGCGTCACGGACCTCCTCACGATCGAGCGCTATTCCCACGTGCAGCACCTGGTGAGCGAGGTGCGAGGGCAGTTGCGGGAGGGCTACGACGCGCTCGACGTCTTCAAGGCCTGCTTCCCCGCAGGCACGGTCACGGGCGCGCCGAAGGTCCGCGCCATGCAGATCATCGACGAGCTCGAGCCGGAGCGGCGTGGCCCGTACGCCGGCGCGGTCGGTTACGTCGGTTGGGGCGCGGCGAATCTCGACACCGCCATCGCGATCCGTTGCGCGCTGGTGCGCCCGGACCGCGTCGTGGTGCAGGCGGGCGCCGGCATCGTGGCCGATTCCGATCCGGCGCGTGAGTTCGAGGAAACGGAGGCCAAGGCCCAAGCGGTGCTGCGAGCCCTGGCCCTGGCGAAAGCCCGTGACTGATCGGCGTCTCGGCGTCTATATTTGCCGCTTGTGTTCAAGCTGCTGAGTACGACGGGCGAGCAATCGATCGATCTGCAGCCCGATCGCACTATCGTGGTCGGACGCGCCGTGACCAGCGACGTGCCCATCTACGACCCCACCATCTCACGCCGGCACGCCGAGCTCTCCCTGACCGATGGGGGCGTGCGGGTCAAGGACGTGGGCTCGTCCAACGGCACCTTCCTGAACGGCGCTCGTATCGGCGAGGCCACCGCCACCGAAAACGACGTCATCACGTTCGGCAAGGTGGCGTTCCGCGTGAAGGAGGTCACCACCCCGGCCGCGCGGCCGCAGGTCGTGCCCCCCCCGGTGTCCGCCGAGTTCGTCGGCGCGAAAGCGGCGGGGGGCACCATCGTCCGCCAGCTCCCGGTGAGCGTGTCG
Organism: Gemmatimonadota bacterium; assembly: GCA_003222035.1. Lineage (GTDB taxonomy): Bacteria > Gemmatimonadota > Gemmatimonadetes > Gemmatimonadales > GWC2-71-9 > AG41. The sequence goes on from QHUS01000053.1 coordinate 77,360, forward strand.
GGCGGCGTGCCCGCGATCGTGACTGCGACACCGTCCGGCGCGTCACACCTCAAGGTCACCGCCAAGTCGCTCGAGGAACTGCGGGAGAAGAAGCTCGAGCTGTTGCTCGAGATCTCGAAGGAACTCTCGAAGCAGCAGGAGCTGGACCGCCTGCTCGACAAAGTGGTCGAGTTCACGTTCCAGGTGATGAACGTGGATCGGGTATCCATCCTGCTGCTGGAGGAGACGTCCGGGGAGCTCGTGCCGCGCATTTCGCGCGCGCGGACGGAGCAGTCCTCGGCCTCGAAGCACGTCCCGCAGTCGATCGCGCGCATGGTCGTGGAGGGCCGGGTCGCCATTCTGTCCGACAACACCGCCGCCGACGAGCGGTTCAAGGGGAAGTCCATTCTCATCCAGAGCGTGCGCAGCGCCATGTGCACGCCGCTCATGGGGACGGACCAGAAGGTCCTGGGCATCCTGTACGTGGACAACCTCACCGCGACGCACTCGTTTTCGGACGACGACCTGAAGTTCCTGATCGCGTTCGGCTCGCTCGCCGCAGTCGCGATCGAGAACTCGCAGCGCTCCGAGCGGCTGCGGCGCGAAGCCCTGGTCCTGTCGAACTTCCAGCGGTACTTCTCCCCCAACATCGCCCAGGTCATCGCGCAGCAGCAGGACGCCGGCCGGCTCCCGAGCGAGAAGCGGCCCGTCGTGATCTTCTTCTCGGACATTCGCGGCTTCACCCCGATGTCGGAGACGATGAGTCCCGACGACATCGCGACGCTCCTGACCGAGTACTTCACCGAGATGGTGGAGCTCGTGTTCGAGCACGGCGGCACGCTCGACAAGTTCATGGGGGACGCGATCATGGCGCTCTGGGGCGCGCCCATGGCGCACGAGGACGATGCCGACCGCGCCATGCGCTGCGCGCTCGATCAGCTCGCGGCCCTCGAGCGCCTCAACAACAAATGGAAGGAACAGGGGCGGTCCGAGCTCGGCATCGGTATCGGCATCAATTTCGGCGAGGTGTTCGCCGGCAACGTCGGGTCGGACCGGCGGCTCGAGTACACCGTGATCGGCGACGCCGTGAACACGGCGAAGCGCCTCTGCGACACCGCCGGCCGGAACGAGATTCTGATCTCGGAGCCGTTTCACCAACAGCTGAAACAGTCCCCGACGGTGGAAGCGCTCGATCCGATTCAGGTCAAAGGGAAATCGAAAAAGCTGCCGGTCTACCGGGTGAACCGGTAGGGCACGCCGAAGCGCTCGAGCAGCTCGAGCGCGAGCCGGATGGGCAGACCCATCACACCGAAGAAATCGCCCCGAATCCCCTCGACGAGCGCGGCGCCCTTGCCCTGAATTGCGTACGCGCCGGCCTTGTCGAGCGGCTCGCCCGTGGCGACGTACGCGACGATTTGTGCGTCCGAGAGCGCTCGGAAGGTCACGTCGGTTACGTCGAGCTCGTGCTCGACGCGTCCGTCCTGGGCCACCGCCACCGCCGTCATCACCTGGTGCTTGCGACCTTCGAGCTGCCGCAGCATCTCCGCGGCCGCCTCCGCGCTCGCCGGCTTTTCGAAGATCGTGCCGCGCATCACCACGGTCGTATCGGCCGCGAGCACCACCGCCCCGCGCTCGTGCGCCGCCACCGTCGCCGCCTTCGCGCGGGCGAGCCGCGTGACGTACCCCTCGGGGAGCTCCGAGGCCTCGCGCGACTCGTCCACGTTCGGAGCCACCACGCGGAACGGTAGTCCGAGCATCTCGAGCAGCTGGCGCCGCCGCGGGCTGCCGCTGGCGAGGACGATCATTTCTCGAGGATCAGGGTCACCGGTCCATCGTTCACCAACTCCACCTCCATCATGGCTCCAAACTCTCCCGTCGCGACCTGCACGCCGCCCCCCCCCCTCGCCCCCGCTCCCGCCCCCCGCTCCCGGAGCAGCGCCACGAACCGCTCGTATAACGGAATCGCGATCTCGGGCGGTGCCGCATCGATGAAGCTCGGGCGCCGGCCCTTCTGCACGTCGCCGTACAGCGTGAATTGCGACACGACCAACACGCCGCCCCCTCCCCCGGGGGGCACGTCCGCCAGCGCGAGGTTCATCTTCCCCTCCGGGTCGCTGAACACGCGCAGACCGAGCACTTTGTCCGCCATCCAGCCGAGCGTGTCCTCGGTATCGGACCGGTGGAAGCCCGCGAGGAGCAACAACCCCACCCCGATCGCTCCCACCGTCTTCCCGTCGATCCGTACCGCGGCGCGCGATACGCGCTGCAGGACCACCCTCACAGCGCCCCGCCACGCCCGATCACTCGACCGTCACCGACTTCGCCAAATTCCTCGGCTGGTCCACGTTACAGCCTCTCCGGACCGCGACGTAATATGCCAGGAGCTGCAGCGGCAGCACGGTCAAAATCGGCGCCAGGACGTCGAGCGTTTCGGGGACTTCGATCCTGTGGTCGGCGAGCTTGGCGACGCCGCCATCCCCCTCGGTGACCACGGCGATCACCCGCCCGCCCCGCGCTTTCACTTCCTCGACGTTCGACACGACCTTCTGGTAGACCGCGTCCTTGGGCGCCAGGAACACGACGGGCATCAGGTCGTCGATCAGCGCGATCGGACCGTGCTTCATCTCGGCCGCCGGGTAGCCCTCCGCGTGAATGTAGGAGATCTCCTTGAGCTTGAGGGCCCCCTCGAGCGCCACGGGGAAGTTGTACCCGCGGCCGAGGTACAGCACGTTGGTCGCCCGCATCATGCGCTCGGCGATCCGCTCGACCTCGGGTGCCTTCGCGAGCACTCGCTCCACCAGGCTCGGGAGCCGGCCGAGCGCGCGCACGACCTCGCGCCCCTGGAGGATGGAGAGTGCGCGCAACCGGCCCATTTTGAGAGTGAGGAGCGCCAGGGCCGCGATCTGGCTGGTGAAAGCCTTCGTCGAGGCCACGCCGATCTCGGGACCGGCGTGGAGATAGATCCCTCCCTCCACCTCGCGGGCGATGGTCGAGCCGACGACGTTGACGAGGCCGAGCGTGCGAGCGCCGCGCCGCTTCGCTTCGCGCAGCGCCGCGAGCGTGTCCGCCGTCTCGCCCGACTGCGAGATGCCCACGACCAGCGTCCGCTCGTCCACGATCGGGTTGCGGTAGCGGAACTCCGACGCGTACTCGACTTCGGAGGGAATGCGGGCCAGCTCCTCCATCATGTACTCGCCGATCAGCGCCGCATGCCACGACGTCCCGCAGGCGGTGAACACGATGCGGTTGACCTGGAGCAGCTGCCCGTCGTCGATGTTCAACCCGCCCAGGCGGGCGGTGCCGTCCTCCTCGAGCAAGTGCCCGCGCAACGTGTTTCGCAGGCTCTCGGGCTGCTCCATGATCTCCTTCAGCATGAAGTGCGCGTGGCCGCCGCGCTCGATCGTGCCGAGATCCCAGTCCACCCGCGTCACCGCCTTCTCTTTCTCGACCGAGTCGAGGTCGAGGATGTGATAGTCCTGGGGCCGCACCACGGCGATCTCGCCGTCGTCCAGGTACACGACCGAGCGAGTGTGGGCCAGCACGGCCGAGGCATCGGACGCGACGAAATTCTCTCCCGTGCCGATCGCGACCAGCAGCGGCGAGCCACGCCGCGCCGCCACGATGGTGTCCGGCTCGCGAGTCGATATCACGGCGATGCCGTACGTCCCCTCTACTTGGTGCAGGGCGCCCGCCACAGCCTCGACCACCGGGCTGCCCTTCGCGAGCAGCTCCTCGACCAGGTGCGCCAGCACTTCGGTATCGGTCTCGGAGCGGAAGACGTGACCGCGCTTGCCGAGCGCCGTACGCAGCGTACCGGCGTTCTCGATGATGCCGTTGTGAACCAGCGCGAGCGCACCGCCGCAGTCGGTGTGCGGGTGCGCGTTGACGGTATTGGGCGCCCCGTGCGTGGCCCAGCGCGTGTGGGCGATGCCGGTGCGGCCGGCGGGAAGCGTCTTGCCGAGCTCCTTCTCGAGAACGCTGATCTTTCCCGCTGCCTTGTGAACCTCGATGCGACCCTCGTCGATCAGGGCGAGGCCTGCCGAGTCATACCCGCGGTACTCGAGGCGCCGCAGGCCCTCGAGCAGGAGCGGAGCCGCCTGCCGCGGCCCGGTGTAGCCTACGATCCCGCACATGCGCGCCGTCCCTCGTCCACCAGTTCCTGCGCGCCGGTGCCGGACGGCGCCTCGGCGATGAGTCGGATGATCGGCTCGGTGTTCGACGGCCGCACGTGGAGCCAGCGGTCCCGCCACGCGAGCCGCAGGCCGTCCTGCGTGTCTACGCTCGCGTCGGGAAACAGCCTGCGCAGGGCCGCGTAGACGTCTTCCATTCCCCGTTCCGCGTTCCGCGTTCCGCGTTCCGCCTTGGCTTTGACGATCGTGTAGCGCGGCGCCGCCGCCACAAGCTCGCTGACCCGCTTGCCCTGTCGGGCGAGCAGCGTGAGGAGCAGCGCCGCGGCAACCGGCGCGTCGCGCCCCGCGTGGAGTGCCGGATACATCACTCCGCCATTCCCTTCTCCCCCGATCGCCGCTCCTAAACGCAGGATGGCCCGTGCGACATGCACCTCGCCGACCGGTGTGCGGATGACCTCAGCGCCGTACTCACGGGCGGCGTCCTCGACGACCAGACTGGTGGACAGATTGCAAACAACCAGTCGGACGGTCGGACGGTCGGATTGATGAGCGCCTGTCGGTCCGACCGTCCGACTGTCCGACAGTTTCGCTCCGAGGACGGCGTGGACAGCGAATGCGAGCGTGTAGTCCTCCCCGATCGGTGCTCCCGTCTCGTCCACGATCGCCAGCCGGTCCACATCCGGGTCCACCGCAATGCCCAGCGCGGCACCGGAACGCTTCACCAAGCTCGCCAGACCGCCCAGGTTCTCGGGAACGGGCTCGGGGGGGCGGGGGAACCGTCCATCGGTCTCGAGGTTGATCCCCGCCACTTCGCAGCCGAAGCGCTCGAGCAACGCGCGCATCACCGGACCCCCGGCGCCCCGTACCGCGTCGAGTGCCACCGTGAACCCCCGTTTTCGAATCCCCTCGACATCCACCGCAGGCAGTTTCATGACGGCCTCGAGGTGGCGCTCGACGGCCCCGCCATCCGAAACCACTCGTCCCTCGGCTATCGTCCCTCGTCCCCCGTCCTGCGCGACGAGCTCTGCTACGCGTTTCCCATCGGCCCCGTCCAGGAAAATCCCGTCCGGCCCGATGAACTTGAGGGCGTTCCATTCGATCGGATTGTGACTGGCGGTGATGGCGATGCCGCCACCGGCGCGGTGATGCTCGACGGCGAGCTGGACCGTCGGGGTGGGAACGATCCCGAGGGTCACGACCTCGCACCCGACGGAGCCGAGGCCATCGACGACGGCCCGCTCGAAGGCCGGTCCCGACTCGCGCGCGTCCCGTCCCACGACCACGCGCGGCGTGCGGGTCTTGGCCCACCGGCCGAAGGCCGCGGCCCAACGTGCGACGACGTCATCGGTGAGGTCTTTCCCGACGATTCCGCGGACACCAGAAACGCCGACCATCAACGTGTCGGTCATGCGGACAATCTAATCCGGGGGCGCGGAGGGGCGGCGTGCGTCGGGGAGTGCGGGGAGATGGAGCGGGCGCACCGCCGGCGTCGGGACCGGCAGCGCCGAGAGGTCGGGGAAGGCCGCGAGGAACGCATCGACGGCGGGCGGATGAAACTGCTTGCCCTTGCCCTCTTCGAGCTCCTGCAGCGCCTTCTCCACCGAGAGTGCGGGCCGATAGGGTCGGAGGCTGGTCATGGCATCGAACGAGTCTGCGACGGCCGCGATTCTGACTTCGAGCGGGATCTGATCGCCTTTCAGGCCGTCGGGGAAGCCTTTGCCGTCGAGCCGCTCGTGGTGCGATCGCACGATGGCGAGCGCCGCCGGCACGTCGCGCATGAGTGGCGCCAGGATGCGGGCGCCGATCGAGGGATGCTCCATGATGTGACGATACTCGGCCTCCGTCAGCTTTCCGGCCTTGCGCAGCACCACGTCGCTCACCCCGATCTTGCCGATGTCGTGCAACTCGGCGCCGAGCGCGATGGTCTCCATCACGGACTGCTCCAGCCCCAGCTGCCCGCCGATGCGGGCCGAATAGGCGGCGACGCGAACGGAGTGCCCGCTCGTGTACGGATCCTTCTCCTCGAGAAAATGGACGAGCGCCTGGAGACGCTCCAGCGATAGCTCCTCGATCCGGCGCGCCTGCTCCTGCACGCGCCGCTCCAGGTTCTGCCGATAGTCTTCGACCTCCATCTTGAGGCTGCGCTTTTCCAGCGCCTGCATCACCCGGGCGCGCACCTCGTCCAGATGAAACGGCTTGGCGACGTAGTCGAGCGCGCCGAGTTGCAGGCAGGCCACGGCGCTCTCCACCTCCGCCACGGCGGTCACGACGATCACGGCCGTCGTCGGCCAGCGCGCGATGATCTGGCGCAGCAGCGTGACGCCGTCCATCTGGGGCATCCGCAGATCGGAGATCACCAGGGGCACGAGCTCGTGCTGCAGCATCTCCAGCGCCTCGGTGCCCGATCCCGCTTCGGCGCACGTGAAGCCCTCACCCTCGAGCAACCGCACGAGGACGCGCCGGAGACGCGGCTCGTCGTCCACCACCAGGCACTTGACGGCGTTCGGCTGCGGCATAGCTCGCGTAACGTAAAGGTCGCTTGCTCCGCGCGAAAGGCGCCTTTACGTTCCCGCCATGACGCGAGTACCCGATAGTGACTTGAAACGCCGCTTCGGCACGCGCGCCGTGCACGCGGGGCACATCGCCGATCCGCTCGCCGGCGCCGTGATGACCCCCATTTATCAGACGTCGACGTACATCCAGGAAGGGCTCGGGCGACACAAGGGCTACGAGTACGCGCGCACGCGCAACCCGACGCGGGAAGTGCTCGAGGCAAACGTCGCGGCGCTCGAAGGCGGGCGGCACGGGTTCGCGTTCGCGTCCGGCCTCGCCGCGTTGGACGCCGTCCTGACGCTGCTCTCGGCGGGCGACCACGTGGTGAGCGGCGAAAACGTGTACGGCGGCTCGCATCGCCAGATGACGCACGTGTGGGCACGCCATGGGCTCACGTTCAGTTTCGTGGACGCGACCGATTCGGCCAACATCGCCGGTGTGCTGACGCCTCGGACCAAGATGATCTACGCCGAGACGCCCACCAATCCGATGATGCAGCTGTGCGATCTCGCGGCCGCCGGCGAGATCGCGCGCGGCGCCGGTGTCCTGTTCGTCGTCGACAACACCTTCGCCACGCCGTACTTCCAGCGGCCCCTCGAGCTCGGCGCGGACATCGTGCTGCACTCCACGACCAAATACTTGAACGGGCACAGCGACATGGTAGGCGGCATGCTGGTCGCGAACCGCGACGACCTGGCCGAGCGCATCGGCTTCGTGCAGAACGCGGTCGGCGCCGTGCCGGGACCGTTCGACTGCTGGCTGGCGCTGCGGGGCACCAAAACGCTGGCGCTGCGCATGCGCCAGCACGATGCCAACGGCCGTCGCATCGCGGAGTGGCTCACGCAACACCCCAAGGTGAAGCGGGTCTATTACCCTGGCCTGCCGTCGCACCCCCAGCATGACCTCGCTTGCCGGCAGATGAAGGGGTTCGGCGGGATGATCTCGATCGAGCTGGGGTCCGTGGAGCGTGCCAAAAAGTTCGCGGAGCGGACCCGGATCTTCGCCCTGGCCGAATCGCTCGGCGGCGTCGAGAGCCTGATCGGGCATCCGGCCTCGATGACGCACGCGAGCGTCCCGGCCGACATGCGCCGCGGGATGGGACTCACCGACAGCCTGGTGCGGCTGTCGGTGGGGATCGAGGAGGTCGAGGACCTGATCGCGGACCTGGAGCAGGCGTTGGACGGGGCGGGGTGAGGGAGCGGGTACGCTACGCCGGTTTACGGGCACTGCCGAGTCGCGAGTTTCCTCGCGAAACACGACGGGCGCGCCGACGTAGTACGAGTTCTATCTATCTTTCTTTCTCGAAGTAGGAGCATGTTATGACCGAGTCCACACTCCCGGCTGCGCGTCCCCGCCGGATTCTCACCCAGATCGCGCCCGTCGCGTGGGAGCACCCTGCCGACCGTGCCGCCCTGCAGTCGCTGCGCGCGGTGCCCGGCTTCGACGAGGTCGTCAAGAAGATCTTCGGCTTCATCGGGGAGCGCGGGGTTCGCCTGATCTTCCAGGCGGACGCCGTGCGCGTGGGACCCACCCAGTTCCCACGCCTGAACCAGCTCTATACCGACGTGCTCACGTCCATGGATTGGCCCGAGCGGCCGGAGCTGTTCGTGTCTCAGACACCGTTCGCGAACGCCGGCGCGTTCGGCATGGACAAGCCCTTCATCGTGATCAACTCGGGGACGTTGAAGCTGCTCGACGACGATGAGATGCGGAACGTGCTCGGCCACGAGCTTGGGCACGTGATGAGCGGCCACGCGCTGTATCACACGATCCTGGTTCTCATCCTCAACGTCAGCTTGGGTGCCCTGCCCTTCCTCGCAGGCATCGCGATCCTACCGATTCAGCTCGCCCTGCTCGAGTGGTTCCGCAAGAGCGAGCTTTCCTCCGACCGCGCGGGTCTGCTCGCATGCCAGGACGCGACGGCATCGCTACGCGTGAACCTCAAGTTCGCCGGCGGCGGCGACATGACGCAGATGGACCTCAACGCATTCCTGGCGCAAGCCAGGGAGTACGAGGAGTCCGGTGGGGCGATCGATCGCATCTTCAAAATCCTGGGCGTGCTGGGCCGCTCGCACCCCTTCAACACGGTCCGCGCCGCCGAGCTGCAGCGCTGGATCGAAGAAGGCCATTACGACCGCGTGCTGCGCGGGGAATACACCCGCCGGGGGCCGGAAGCCGAGCAGCGCCCGATCGACAAGGACATCGACGACGCGCGCGATCACTACATGAAGGAAGCGAAGGCCGTCGTGGACGACGTGGTGGACACCGCGAAGCGGGCCGCCCGGGCGTTCTCGGACGCCTTGAACAAGAAGAAGTGAGAGTCCTGGTCGTCGGGGGCGGCGGCCGCGAGCACGCGCTCTGCTGGGCCCTGAAGCGCGATGCCCCCGACGCCGAGGTCTTCGCCGCCCCCGGCAACCCCGGCACCGCGCAGCTCGGCACGAACCTCGCCATTCCGGCCACCGCCACCACGGACCTCGTCGCCGGAGCCCACCACCACAAGATCGATTTCACCGTCGTGGGTCCGGAGGGCCCGCTCGCCGCGGGGCTGGCCGATGCGCTGCGCAGCGCGGCGATGCCGGTCTTCGGCCCCAATCGGTCCGCCGCCCGGATCGAGTCGTCGAAGGCGTTCGCGAAACAGCTCATGCAGCGGGCCGGCATCCCGACCGCGGCGAGCCGCACGTTCACCGCACTGGAGCCTGCCCTCGCGTTCATCGGGAAGCACGCCGAGCCGCTCGTGGTGAAGGCCTCGGGCCTCGCGGCGGGAAAGGGCGCCGTGGTGTGCGCCCGCCGCGCCGAGGCCTCCCGCGTGGCGCGCGCCATGCTCGCCGATGGAGCGTTCGGCGAGGCCGGCCGGGAGATCGTGATCGAAGACTTCCTTAAGGGCGAGGAGTTGTCCGTGCTGGCGCTCACCGACGGAGAGCGCGTGCTGCTGCTCCCGGCGGCTCAGGACCACAAGCGGCTGGGCGAGGGTGACACGGGCCCCAACACCGGCGGCATGGGCGCGTATTGCCCGGTCACCATCGCCAACCCCGGCCTGCTTGAGCGGGTGCGGCGCGCGGTGCTCGGGCCGGTGCTTCGCGAGCTGGCGGCGCAGGGCGCCCCCTTCCAGGGGGTGCTCTATGCGGGATTGATGCTGGCGGCCGATGGCACGCTCACCGTGCTCGAGTTCAACTGCCGGTTCGGCGACCCCGAGGCGCAGGCGCTGCTCCCCGTGCTGCCCGGCCTGACGAAACACCTGGCCGACATCGCCGGCGGCGCGTGGCGGCCCGAGGAAACCACCCTCAGGGGCACGCGCGCGGCGGTCGCGACCGTGCTGACCGCGGCCGGCTATCCCGACAAGCCCGAGCTGGGTGGACCGATCATCGTGCCGCGCGATCTCGAGGCCGGGACGCTCGTGTTCCACGCGGGCACACTCCGCGACCCGGACGGCACCCTGCGGGTGCACGGCGGCCGGGTCCTCACGGTGACGGGGCTGGGTGATACGGTGGCCGAGGCCGCGCGGCGCAGCAGTGACGCGTGTGAGCTCATCTCCTTTCAGGGGAAGACCTACCGGCGCGACATCGGCTGGCGGGAAATCAGGGAGGCGCGTGCCGGAGCTGCCCGAGGTTGAGACGATCGTCCGGGAGCTCGCGCCCCGGCTCGAGGGCTTCAAGATAGCGCAGGCACGACTGGCGAAGACCGACGTGCTGCGGCGCGTGTCGAAGGCGCGCCTGCTGCGCACGCTCAAGGGCAACGGCTTCGAAGAGGTCGGCCGGCGCGCCAAGCACGCCGTGTTCCGCCTCACGAGCGGCCACCGCCTGGTGGTGCAGCCCCGCATGACGGGCTCGCTGGTCGTCTACGAGCGCCCGCTCACCAAGGACGAGGCCAAGTACGCCGTGCTCATCTGCACGCTGGAGGACGGCCGGCTCTTCGTGTACCGCGACGTGCGTCGCCTCGGCACGGTGTGGCTGCTCGACGAGACGGGCTGGGCCACCTACACCGACCGCATCGGGCCGGAGCCGTTGGGCGAGACGTTCACGCCATTCGTGTTCGCCGAGCGGCTGGAGGGTACGCGCGCCGCGATCAAGAAAGCGATCATGGACCAGCGGCGCGTGGCGGGCGTGGGCAACATCTACGCGAACGAAGCACTGTTTCAGGCGGGCATCGATCCCTCGAAGCCCACGAACCGCCTGTCCCTCGACGAGTTCGCACGCCTCCACGCCGCGGTGACGGACGTGCTGTGGCGGGCCGTCGACGCCTCCGGGACGACGGTGCGCGACTACCGCACCGGGGTTGGCGAGCCCGGGCGGTTCCAATTCGAGCTGAAGGTGTACGGACGGGGAGGGGAGCGCTGCATCACCTGCGGCCGGAGGCTCGTGACTACCCACACGATCGATCTCCGGGCGACCACGTTCTGCCCGACCTGCCAGCGATAGCTCGCCCTCCCCTGGCAACTACTCCGCGAACGGTGCGGTTTGGGACCCCGCCTGCTGTGCCGACGGCCCTGCCACCGAAAACGCCCGACTGGCCACCGAGAGCGGCCCTGACGTGGCCTGGAGCGTGTAGCCTTGTCCCTGCTGGTCGATTTGCAGATCGCTGAACGTGGCGACCCCGTTGACCAGCTTCGCTTTCGTCGTTCCGGACAGCGTGGCGCCTGGCGCCCCGACGAGCTCGATCTTCACCTGGCCGCCCGCAACGGGGTTGCCGGAGGCGTCGGTTACGGTCACCTGGATGGCGGGCGAGATCGCCACATTCGCCTGGACCACGTCCGGTGGCTGCACGGTGAAGGTGATGTCGACTCGGCGACCGCTCCGGGTAGGCGCAGGCGACCAGGCCGGTTGCCCGTCGTCGGCCGGATTGTTGGTCAGGTTTGATGGGGACGATCCGTCGGCGTTCATCACGTAGATCTCGCCGTTGCCGTCTCTGTCGGTCTCGAACGCAATCTGCTTTCCGTCGGGCGACCACGAGGGCGAGCCATCGAAGGCGGGATTGTCCGTCAGCCGCGTCTGGGCCGATCCGTCGGCATTCATCACGTAGATCTCGGCGTTGCCGTCCCGACCACTCGAGAACGCGATCTGCTTTCCGTCGGGCGACCAAGCCGGCTGCCGGTTGAAGTCCGAGCTGCTCGTCAGCTGTCTCGGGGCCGATCCATCGGCGTTCATCACGAAGATCTGAGAGGCGGTCCCCTCGAACGCGATCTCTAGCCCGTCGGGCGACCAGCTCGGGTCACGCCCGAAGTCCGTTGGCGCCAGCGCCACTTCGCCCGTTCCGTCCGCGTTGATGACGTGGATCCCCTGGGCGGTGTGCGTGAACGCGATTCGCAGTCCGTCGGGCGACCAAGCCGGGTCCTGATCGCCGATATTGGGAAACCCATTGTGTGTCAATTGGGTCTGGGCCGAGCCGTCGGCGTTCATTCTGTAGATGTTGATGTCGAGTTCTGTGAGACCGACACGCCGCGTGCCCGTGAACGCGATCTGGCGCCCGTCGGGCGACCAACTCGGCTGTGTATTGCTCCTCGGTATATTGGTGAGACGCGCCGGGGTCGAGCCGTCCGCGTTCATCACGTAGATGTCGCCTACAGTGCCGTCCCGGTCACTCACGAAGGCGATGCTTGACGCGGGCACGGCGGGGGAAACGCGCACGGCCTGCGCGCTGGGCCCGACCGACTGTGGCGCAGTGGCTTCGTCGCGTTGACAGGACTGTTGGACCGTGACCAGTAGGAGAAGCAGCGAAACAGATAGGGCGCTGCGCATAGGGCGAGCCTCGAAGTGTGGGTCGGCCAGTGCAGGGGCTGCAAGACGGGTGCCCCCTAAACAATGCACAGACCGCACAGCACCCGATGCTCCACGTGGCCCTCGGCTCGCTCGGGCGCCACACGCGTCGCGGCGACGCCTCGTGCGTCCGACCCAGGCGCCACGATCCAGAAAATCCGGTACCTTGATGTCAGGCCGAACCCGTGAAGCAACCCCGCGGAACGGCCGTACTGATGTCGTACCGGCGGTGCCTTATTCGTCGAAGGTAGAGGGTTGGGGTCGCCACGAGTCCACGGTTTTCTGACAACCGTCCCCCTTCCCGTTCCCTGAACCTGTTCGGTTAATTTTCGGGTCCTATGAAGCTCTCAGAGACGTCCATCCGCCGTCCCGTCCTGGCCAGCATGTTTTCGGCCGCCCTCGTGCTCTTCGGCGTCATCGGGTACACGCGCCTGGCGGTGCGCGAGCTCCCGGACATCGATCCGCCGATCATCTCGGTGTCCACCACGCTGCCTGGCGCCAACGCGCAGGTGGTGGAGACGGCGGTCACCGACGTGCTCGAGGAGGAGCTGTCCACGATCCAGGGACTGCGCACCCTCTCGAGCTCCTCTTCGGAGGAGAACAGCCAGATCACCCTCGAGTTCACCCTCGACCGCCCGATCGACGTCGCGGCGCAGGACGTACGCGACAAAGTGTCGCGCGTGCGGGGTCGACTGCCGGTGGACGTGCTCGAGCCGGTGATCGCGAAGCAGTCGGCCGACGCGCAGCCGTTTTTCTGGCTGGCGCTCAGCAGCGACAACTACGACCTGATGCAGCTCTCCGACGTCGCCGACCGAGTCGTGAAGGCCCGGCTCCAGAGCCTGCCGGGCGTCGGCAGCGCCGGCATCTTCGGGGAGCGGCGCTACTCGATGCGGGTATGGGTGCAGCCCAACGGGCTGTCGGCGCGCGGCCTCACCGTGCAGGACATCGAGAACGCGATCGTCTCGCGCAATGTCGAAATCCCCGCGGGCCGGATCGAATCGACGCGGCGCGAGTTCTCGGTTCGGTCTCTGGGCGAACTCAAGACCGCGCGGGAATTCGGCGAGTTGGCCGTGGCCAGCCAGGGCACCCAGCTCGTGAAGCTCAAGGACGTCGCTCGGGTCGAGCTCGGGCCGGAGGATGATCGTTCGATCTTCCGCTACAACGGGTCTCCGGCGGTCGCGATCGGCGTGGTCCGGCAGTCCAAAGCCAACCTCATCGACGTCGCGCGCAACATCCGCGAAGCGCTGCCCAGCATCCAGCAAGCGCTGCCGCCTGGGGTGAAGCTCCAGACTGCCTGGGATGGGTCGGTGTTCGTCACGCACTCGATCAACGATGCACGACTCACGTTGCTCATCGCGGCCATCCTGGTCGTGTTGATCATCTTCGTGTTCTTGCGAAACGTCCGCGCCACGATCATCCCGGGGCTCGCGATTCCGGCGTCGATCATCGCGGCGTTCGCGATCATGTATTTCCTCGGCTTCTCGATCAACAACTTCACGCTGCTCGCGCTCACCATCGCCATCGGTATCGTGGTGGACGACGCCATCATCGTGTTGGAGAACGCCTTCCGGCACCAGGAGGAGCTGCACGAA
>QHUS01000020.1 GCA_003222035.1 Gemmatimonadota bacterium
GAGCTCCGGGAAAAGGCGCTCTTCTCGCTGTCGCAGATCGACAATGCCCGCGCCGCGCAGATCCTGCGCGACTACGCCGCCAACGAGCGCGCCCCGGAAGAGGCCCGCGAAAAGGCGATCTTCTGGCTGGGCCAACGCCGCTCCCCGGAGAACGCCGCCTTCTTGCGAGGCCTGTACGCCAAGCTCACAGTCGAGGACTTGAAGGAGAAGGTCATCTTCTCGCTCTCCCAAATGGGCGGCGCGGAGAACGGGCGCTGGCTCATGGACATCGCGCTCAACGAGCGCGAGCCGGTGGAGATGCGCAAGAAGGCGCTCTTCTGGGTGGGTCAGACCGGCGGCAACCTGGACCAGCTGACCGGGCTGTACGACCGGATGCGGAACCAGGACATGAAGGAGCAGCTGATCTTCGTGTACTCGCAGCGGCATGAACCCGCCGCACTCGATCAGCTCATCCGCATAGCGAAGACGGAGCAGGACAAAGAGCTCCGCAAGAAGGCGATCTTCTGGCTCGGCCAGTCGCACGACCCGCGTGCCGCGCAGGTCCTCCTCGAGATCATCAATCGGTGAGCCAGAGGCTGCTCCTCGCCTGGGCGGTCTGCGCGCTGCCCGCCGCTTCGGCCGCCCAGCGCCTCGGTTCCCGGGTCGCGGCCGCGCCCGACGGCACCGTCCGGCTCACGTTCGCCGCCCGTCCCGGCGTGTGCGGCAACGGACGCAACATCATCGCGCTCGACTGCACCGGCGGCCGGTGCGGCCGCCAGCACACGATCACGATCGACGGCGGATACGACCGGGACGAGGTCGAGTACGACTGCGAGTCCGGACCCGTGCGCGTGTCGCTCAGGGTTCGCGACGGCCACGCACAGTCGCTCCGCACCTATGTGGGCGGGCGTTGGGCGACCCCGTCCGCCGACGCCGTCGTCACCGACCTGGGGACGGTGTCAGCGCGAGAGGCCGTGGCGTTCCTGCTGGAGCTGGCGCGCCGCGAGGACGGTCGCGCGGGAGAGGAGGCAATCCTGCCCGCCACCTTGGCGGACTCCGTCGTCGTGTGGCCGACGCTCTTGAAGCTCGCCCGGGACGATGAGGTTCCACAGCGCACCCGCCGTCAGGCGGTATTCTGGCTCGGTCAGGCCGCCGGCGACGCCGCGACTCGAGACCTGGCCGACTTGGTAGATGACCGCACCGTGGACCGTGACGTCCAGGAACAGGCGGTTTTCGCCCTCTCGCAGCAGCCCCGCGACGCCGGGGTCCCGGCCCTCATCAAGATCGCCCGTTCGCACCGCGACGGAGAGGTGCGACGCAAGGCGCTGTTCTGGCTGGGCCAGTCGGGTGATCCGCGGGCGCTGGCGCTGTTTGAGGAGATACTGCTGGGGCGCTGAAGCAGGTTGAGGAGGTTGGGGGAGGTTCGGGAGGTTGTGCGTTCCCTGAACAACCTCCCCAACCTCCCCAACCTGTCTTTCTATATTCCCCCCATGCCCTTCTGGACCCTGCGCCGCAAGGTCATAGCGGCGGGGGCGGTCACACTTGCGCTCGCCTTTGGATGGGCAGCCGTCGTGGTCGCCGTTGCGCTCACGAGCGCGCACGATCAAGCGACGACCGCCGACGCCATCGCCGTCCTCGGCGCCGCACAATACAATGGCCGTCCCTCCCCCGTATTCCGCGCCCGTCTCGACCACGCGGCGGCGCTGTACCAGCGCGGGCTCGCTCCCGTCGTCCTGGTCACGGGCGGCGTCGGCTCCGGTGACTCCCTGAGTGAGGCGGAGGTCGGGCGACGCTACCTCGTGAAGAGCGGCCTTCCCGATGGCGCCGTGGTCGCCCTGCTGGCGGGCGCGAGCACGTCGTCCTCCCTCGACGGCGTGGCCAACTGGTTCGCCGGCAAGGAGAACCGTCGCGTGCTGCTGGTGTCAGACGGGTTTCACATGCTGCGACTCAAGATCATCGCGACCCACCTGGGGCTGATTCCCTTCACGTCGCCCGCCCCCAACTCGCCGATCCGATCGAATCCGCGACGCAACGCCGCCTACTTTCTAGCCGAGGGATTCAAGGTCCCCGTCACCTGGGTCTTCAACCGCTGAGGGTTCCACATGCAGCTCGCAAGCCGCCGGGTGTATACGGGCCGGGTAGTGCGGCTGGACGTCGACACCGTCCGCTTCCCTGACGGGTCCACAGGGGAGCTCGAGATCATTCGTCACCCGGGCGCCGCGGCAATCGTACCCTGCCTCTCCGACCCACGGACGAGCGACGATCCGACGATTCTCCTGATCCGGCAATTCCGGTACGCCGCGGGTGGCCCGCTCTGGGAGGTCCCAGCGGGGACACTTGACCCGGGTGAGGAGCCTGAGGCATGTGCCCGCCGGGAGCTTCTGGAGGAGGCAGGGGTCACCGCCGAGCGTCTGGAGCGGCTAACCTCCATCTTTACCACGCCCGGGTTCACCGACGAGGTGATCCACCTCTACCTGGCGACTGGCCTGACGACCGGCGCCCCGTCGCGCGAGCGCGACGAATTCATTGAGGTGGTGCCACAACCCCTGTCGCGAGTCCTCGCCCGGATCCGCGACGGCGAAATCCGTGACGCAAAGAGCATTGTGGCTATCCTTTATATGTCCCGGTTCGTCCTCAGGACGTAGCGACACGCTGTCCCCCGACGAGGACGGGAGAATCGTCGGGGAGGGCCATCCGGCTGGCGTAAAGGCGCACTGGCATTGCGGCTTACGCGCCTGGGTCAGGCAGGCCGTGCGACGGGTACAGTTCGTGCCGTATCTTTATAGATGTAGAAGCGACCCTTGGTATCACGGAGCACCGCATGCGCGCAGCCCTCAGCCAAAGGGGACAACCCGTCGCCACGCCGCGCGCTCTCGAGCGCCAGGCGCTGCACGAGTTCGACGACGGGGGACTGGTCATGCAGCACCTGGCCGGCGACCCTCAGGCCTTCGGCACTCTGGTGGACCGGTACCAGACCCGGCTACTCAACTTCATCAATCGCACCATTGGGGACCGCGAGCGCGCGGAGGACCTCGTACAAGAGGTGTTTATCCGCGTATTCCGGCACCTGCATCGGTTCGACCAGACGAAGAAGTTCTCCACGTGGATCTATACCATTGCGTCGAACCTGGCGAAGAATGAGCTGCGGAACCGCAGCCGGAACCCGCTGGTGCTGTTCCAGACCATCAAGAAGCACTGGGAGGCGGACCATCGCCCGCTGCAGTTTGAAGACGCCACGGCCCGGCCGGACGACCTGTATCGCAAGCGCTTCCTGAAGGAGGCCGTCGACCAGTGCGTGGACCAACTGCCCACCCACCATCGGGCGGTGTTCGTGCTGCGGGAGCTTGAAGGCAAAAGCTACGCGGAGATCGCGGAGATCACCGGTTGCAATCTGGGCACGGTCAAGAGCCGGCTCAACCGAGCGCGCAACAGCTTCGCGCAACTGATCGGCCCGCTACTGGAATAGGCCCACCCTGGAAGAGGGGGGGGGAGGGGGGTCAGGGGGAACCCCCCTCTGGCCCGACGGTAGTAGATTCTCGCCATGACGTGCTTCGAATTCCTCGAACGCTATACGGATTTTCGCGACGGCCTGATAACGGCCCCACGGGAGCTACGCCGCTTTGAGCGGCACCTCGCGCACTGCACCGGTTGCCGGCGCTACGACACGGCGGTACGGCGCGGTGTGCTCGCGTTACAGGCAGTCGGGACGATCGAGCCATCGCGAGCGTTTCGGCGGCGGCTCGACGCGCGGATCGAGCGGGAGCGCAGCTCGACGCGGGATGTCCCGGCGCGGGCGGGCGTCGCGGCGGCGCTCTTCGTGGTGGCCGCGCTCGCGTTGCTGGCGTTGGAAGGCGTGCGGCGAACCGAAATCGCGCGCACCCCGGCCCTCCCACCCGTCCCGTTCCCGCATCCCGTCGTACAAGCAGGTGTCCCGTTCGTGTCCTTCCAGGATCCGCGCGCCGGGGTGTTCGCTGCGGGCCAAGCCCCGGACGGGTCAGAGCTCATCGAGCCAGCATCCGCAGGGCGGTAGGCTTTCTCTCGCCTCAGGGCTGCGGTAACTTCCGCCCCGTATGGGGGCTCTCACCTTTGACGCGCTGCTCCGGAGCCTAAAGCAGGGCGTGCCCGATCCCGTCTACTATCTCCACGGCGAGGAAGACGTCCTGAAAGAGGAGGCGGTCCGTGCACTGCTCCAGCGCGCGGTCGATCCTGCCGCGCGGGACTTCAACGTCGACCAGCGCGGCGCGGCGGAGCTCGAGCCCGAGTCCTTCAACGCCCTGGTCAATACGCCACCGATGCTCGCCGTCCTTCGGGCCGTCGTCATCCGGGGGATGGAGCACCTGCGGAAGACCTCGAAGGTACGGCAGGAGCTCCACCGCTATCTGGACGCGCCGAACCCCTCGACCGTGCTGATTCTGGTGCATGGTGCCGCTGAGTCGCCGGACGCCGAGCTGTTGCGCCGCACGACAGCCGTGACCGTGGACCGGCTTCCCCCGGCGCGCGTCGCCCGCTGGATGGCTCACCGGGCGCAGCAGTTGGGACTGACGCTCGACGCGGACGCTGGCGAACTCCTTCTTGCCGCTGTCGGGAACGACCTCGGCCCGCTGTCGGGAGAGCTCGAGAAGCTGGCCTCGCTGGCCGGGGAACGCCCGGCGAGTCGGGACGACGTGGCCGCGCTGGTCGGCGTGCGGCGCGGCGAGACGCTTCAAGACCTCGTGGAATCGACCCTGGAACGGCGCGGGGCCGCCGCCGCCCGGCTCGTTCGGCCCGTGCTCGAGCAAGCGGGCATGAGCGGGGTCCGTGCACTGATGGCGCTGGGCACCGCGCTCGTCGGCACGGCGCTGGCGCGGGCCGAGCTCGATCGCGGCACCCGCGGTGACCGGGCGGGGGGGGGACTGGCATCGGCTCTCTTGGCGCACCTCCGGACCGCCAGGCCCTACGGCCTCGGCAGCTGGGAGCAGACCGCGGCACGCTGGGCGCGGTGGGCGGAACTTTGGACCGGCGGCGAGCTGCGAAGCGCGCTGCGGATGGCCCTCGACGCTGATCGCGCGCTCAAGTCGAGCACGGTGACCAACGAAGCGGGAATCCTGGAGCAGCTCGTGCTGTCCCTCGCCGTGCCGACGCGGGAGGCGGCGTGAAGGCCAGATGGTCGGACTGTCGGACGGTCGGACGGGTTTTCGCAGTTTGGATCGTGCTCCTGTTCGTCGGTCCGACCGTGCAACTGTCCGCCCAGACTGACACCCTACGCGCTGCCGCGCTCCGGGTGGCGCAGACCCGCCCAGACTCCGCGCGCAAGATGATGCGCCGCATGCTGGCGGGGCTTTCCCCGAAGGACTCCCTGTATCCGGGCGTGCTCTTCACTGCGGGCCGGCTCGCCAGCGACGCGACCGCCGCGGAGACGAATCTCGAGCGCGTCGTGCTCGAGTACCCCCAGTCGGTGTGGGCCGACTCCGCGCTGGTCCTGCTCACCCAGCTCCACTTTGCCCAGGGAGACCCCGCGGCCACGGTGCAGGAGGCGGAGCGGTTACGCCTCGACTACCCCGACTCGCGGCTGCGTCCCCGGGCGGCGTTCTGGGGCGCGCGCGCCTACTTCGACCTCAAGGACGACGCGCATGGTTGCACGTTGATTCGCGAAGCGCTCGACGGGGCCGGGAGCGATGTGGAATTCAGGAATCAGGTGACCTTCTACGCCTCGCGCTGTAGTTCCACGCCCCCGCCCGCGGCCATGACCCCTGTGGCAGCCGGTGACACCCAGTCCCGACCGGGCGCTTCGATGTTCGCCGTACAGGTGCTCGCCGTGCGAAGCGCGGCCCAGGTAGACGAGATGCTCACGCGTCTGAAGGTCATGGGCTTCGACGGCCGTGTGGTGCGGGATACGAGCGGACTCTTCAAGATTCGCGTCGGGCGGTATGCGACCCGCGACGAGGCTACACAGACCCAGCGGCGCCTCAAGACCAAGCTCGGAGGCCAACCGTTCGTGGTGGAGGAGCCATGATGCCGCGGGCCGAGACCGACACGCCGTTGATGCAGCAATACCGTGATATCAAGGCCCAATATCCCGAGACCATCTTGTTCTTCAGGATGGGCGACTTTTACGAAATGTTCGAAGACGACGCACAGCTCGCCGCGCGGGAGCTCGGGCTCACGCTCACCTCCCGCAACAACGGCGGTGCGGCAGACGTGCCCCTCGCCGGCGTTCCCGTCAAGGCGGCCACGGAATACCTGCGGCGGCTGATCGGTCTGGGGCATCGCGTCGCGATCTGCGAGCAGGTCGAAGACCCGAAGCTCGCGAAGGGCCTGGTGCGGCGGGCCGTGGTCGAAACCGTCACGCCAGGCACCGTCCTGGCCGACGACTGGCTCGAGCGCAGCCGCAACAACTTCCTGCTCGCTGTCGACCCGCGGGGCGTTCCAGCGGGCGTGGCCGCGCTCGATCTGACCACCGGCGAGCTGCTGCTCGAGACGGCGACTCCGGAAGACCTACCCGCAGTCCTCGCGCGTTATGAAGCGCGTGAAATCGTTGTCCCGGAGGGGGCGGCGCTGACGGTGACCGGCGCCGCTCGGGCCGAGCGCCAGGCGTGGGAGTTCGATTCGGCGCTCGCGCGGGAGGACCTCACGCGCACGTTCCGCGTGGCTTCGCTCGACGGGCTCGGCATCGAGCCGGGGGACGACCCCGCCCTGGGCGCGGTGGGCGCGTTGTTGCGCTATGCGCGCGAGCTCAAGCCTGGTGGCTTGCCGCATCTGGCACGCCCGCGGACGCTGCGGCGCGGGGACGTGCTGCCCCTCGACGAGATGACGCGCCGCAACCTCGAGTTAGTGGAGCCGCTGCGGGGAGGAGACGCCCCGGCCGGCACAACGTTGCTCGGCGTGCTCGACCGCACCATGACGCCGATGGGGGCCCGCCTGCTGCGCAGCTGGCTGCTCGCGCCGCTCGTCGACGCCGCCGCGATCAATGCCAGGCTCGACGCGGTGGACGTGCTCGTGGTCGACGGGCGCGGGCGGGACCGGTTGCGCGAAGCGCTCGATGGTGTCCGCGACGTCGAGCGCCTGGCGGGGCGCGCGGCGCTCGGGCGGGCCACGCCGCGCGACTTGGGAGCGCTGCGCGATTCGATCCTTCGTTTGCCAGACGTCCGGGCGGCGCTCGACGGCCTGGAGGCGCGGGGGCGGGCCGCACCGCTCGAGGAGGTCGCTGACCGGTTCGATCTGCTGCAGGACGTCGGGGACGAGCTGGCGCGCGCGCTGGTGGACCACCCGCCGCTCCAGGCCCCCGACGGCGACGCAATCCGCGGTGGGTACGATCGAGAGCTCGACGACCTCAAGGATGCCCGCGATGGCGGGAAGCAGTACATCGCCGGGCTCCAGGCGCGAGAGCGCGAGCGTACGGGCATCGCCTCGCTGAAGATCGGGTTCAACAAGGTGTTCGGCTACTACCTCGAGGTCACGAACACCCATCGCGATCGGGTACCCGCGGATTACGAACGCCGCCAGACCCTCACCGGGGCGGAGCGGTTCGTGACGCCCGAGCTCAAGGCCTACGAGGCCAAGGTCCTCGGTGCCGAGGAACGGATCGCGGTGCGCGAGGGAGAGCTCGTGGACGCGCTGCGCGCCCGCGTGCGGGACGCCATCGCCCGGGTGCAGGCGACGGCCGGCGCGCTCGCCCGGCTCGACGTGTGGAGCGCGCTCGCCGACCTGGCGCATCACGACGGCTATGTGCGGCCGGAGGTCAATGACGGCTTCACGATCACCCTCGAAGCAAGCCGCCATCCGGTCGTCGAGCGCATGCTGGCCCGGGAGGCCTTCATCCCGAACGACGTGATGCTCGACGACGCCGGCCGCGTCATCCTGTTGACCGGCCCGAACATGGCGGGCAAATCCACGTTGCTGCGACAGGTCGGCCTGTGCGTGGTGCTCGCGCAGATGGGTGCGTTCGTCCCCGCGCGGCGTGCCATCGTAGGCGTCGTGGACCGGCTGTTCACGCGCGTGGGGGCGTCGGACAATCTGGCGCGTGGCCAGTCGACGTTCATGGTGGAGATGAGCGAGACGAGCGCGATCCTGCACGGCGCGACCGCACGCAGCCTCGTGCTCCTCGACGAGATCGGTCGGGGGACGTCTACGTACGACGGCGTCGCGATCGCATGGGCGGTGACGGAGTTCCTCCACAACACGATCGGCTGCAAGACGATCTTCGCCACGCACTACCACGAGCTCACGCAGCTCACCGAGGAGCTGGCGCACGCCCGCAACTTCAACGTGGCCGTTCGCGAAGCCGGCGACGAGATCGTGTTCTTGCACCGGCTCGAGCCCGGCGGAGCCGATCGATCGTACGGCATCCACGTCGGGCAGCTCGCAGGCCTCCCGGCACCGGTCGTGGCACGCGCCTGGCAAGTGCTCACCCTGCTGGAGGCCGGTCATCACGTGGCGCGGCAGGCTCCGCCCGCTCCGCCAGACGCCGCCCAGCTCGCCCTGTTCGGCCTTTCGGGGACTCCGCACCCCCTCCTCACCGAGCTCGACAAGCTCGACGTGAACACCTTGTCACCGCTCGACGCATTGAACCGGCTTGCGGCATGGAAGAAGCAGCTCATGGAGGGCGGATGATGGCCTGGCGACTGGAAGGGCAGGCAATCGCGCTCGCGTGGACGCTTGCGGCCGTGGCGTGCGGCAAGGGGACTCGCGGCGACCAGACCGGAGCGGCGGATGGCTCGGGGGCGCCATCCGATCAAGAACCCCCCGTCGCGCTCAACGGCGACTCGCCGATCCAGTACCCGCCGCGGTTGTACGATCAGAAGGTCGAGGGAGACGTCGTCCTGCGCCTGGTCGTCGATTCCGCGGGGCGGTTGCTCAGCGAGTCGACTAAGGTCGCAGAATCGAGCGGCTACTCGGCACTCGATTCCGCGGCGCTCATGGGGGCGCGCAAGCTCCGGTTCGCGCCCGCGCGACGTCGCGGCCTGGCGATCGCCACGGCCTTCCTGCAACCGGTCGAGTTCCGCCATCCGCAGGCAAGCGGTGCGGTTCGGAAGGGCGAGCCGGACACCACGAGGGTCACACCGGCCCCGCCTCCCCCCACCGCCACCCCTATCCGACAACAGCCACCGCCGGCCCCCGCGCGGGCGGCAACGCCGCCGGTCGCGGCACCGGCGCGCGATACGATACCGGTCAAGCGCGATACGTTCCCGCGGCCGGTCGACACGACCCGCACGCGGCCCGCCGCCCCGGACACCGCTGCTCAGAAACGCGATTCGAGTGCCGTCCCACGCTGAGCCATACGCCAACATCCTCGAGACCATCGGGTGGACGCCGCTGGTCCGGCTGAATCGCGTCGCGCAGGGAATCCGCACCCCGGTCTACGCCAAGGCGGAGTTCTTCAACCCTGGCGGCTCCGTGAAAGACCGGATCGGACTGGCGATGATCGAAGCGGCCGAACGTGAGGGGCGGCTCAAGCCCGGCGGCCTGATCGTGGAGGCCACCTCGGGCAACACGGGGGTGGGGCTCGCGATCGCCGCCGCGGTGAAGGGCTACCGCTGCATCTTCACCATGCCCGACAAGATGTCGCAGGAGAAGGCGCGGCTACTGCGCGCGTTGGGCGCCGAAGTGATCATCACGCCGACCGCCGTGCCGCCGGATCACCCCGAGAACTACATAATGAAGGGGCGCGCCATCGCCGGCGCGCACCCCAACGCGATCTTCGCGGACCAGCATTACAACCCGGTGAACCCCGAGGTCCACTATCGGACCACGGGCCCGGAGCTGTGGGAGCAGACTCGAGGAAAGATCACACACTTCGTGTGCGCGCCGGGGACGGGCGGCACAGTGAGCGGGGCGGGGCGGTTCCTCAAGGAGAAGAATCCGCGGGTGCAGGTTGTCGCCGGCGACCCGGCGGGCTCCATCTACACGGAGTACGCACGCACCCGCCACAAGACGGAGGGTCACCCGTACAAGGTGGAGGGGATCGGCGGCGACAAGCTTCCCACTTCGCTGCACTGGGACGTGATCGACGAGTGGATCACGGTGTCCGACAAGGACGCGATGCTCATGGTGCGACGCCTGGCAAGGGAGGAGGCGCTGTTCGCGGGGGGGTCGACGGGGGTGAACGTGGTGGCGGCGCTCGAGGTCGCCCGGCGCGTGAACGATCCCCAGGCACTGGTCGTCACGGTGCTCGCCGACACGGGAGAGCGGTACCTGTCGAAGGTATACAACGACGAGTGGCTGCGGGAGAACCAGATCCTCGAGTCGGAGCGCGTGTCCGTGGCGCGGCTGCTCGAGGCCCGGAACTCGGGCGCGCCGCCCTTGATCTCCGTGGCCCCCACGGCCACCGTGCGCCAGGCGCTGAACCTGATGAGCACCTACAACGTGTCGCACCTGCCGGTGTTGGACGGCGGCGACGGGGTCGGCGCGGTGGCGGAGCAGATGCTCATGGCCCGGGCCCTCGAGGACCCGGCGACTCTGGACAAGCCGGTGGAGGACGTCATGGATGCCCCCTTCCCCGTGGTCGACGCCGATCTCCCGGTCGAGCGGCTCACGACCATGCTGTCGCGCGAGACGCCGGCGGCGCTGGTGCGGCGCGGCGGGAAGATCGCCGGGATCGTGACCCGCTACGACGTGCTCCACCAGCTCGCCGGGATTCAGTGATGCGGATCGGAGTGATCACGGGGGGCGCGACGGCGGAGCGCGCCGTCGCGTTCGCCGGCGCGGCGCAGATCGTGGAAGCCCTGCGCGGTCGTGGCCACAGCGTCTGCGTCGTGGATACGGTCACCGGCCTCCTTTCGCCGGCGGACGAACGAAGTCTCCTCACGAGCGCGGTGGGCCGCGAGCCGCCCGCCGTGGCCGAGCTGGACGAGCGGGAGCGCGCGATGCTCTCGAACGGGCTCGCGCGACTCCCCGAGGTCACGGGCGCCGAGGTGTTGTTCCTGTGCCTGCATGCGGGCCGAGGCGAGGGGGGGACGCTGCAGGCCGTGCTCGACGTGATTGGCGTGCCGTACACGCGGAGCGGAGCGCTGGCGAGCGCCCTCGCGATGGACAAGGATCTGTCCAAGCGCTTGTTCCGGGCGGCCGGCGTGCCGGTCCCCGCTTGGTTCATGGCCCCGGTGGCTCCGGAGGATGTGACGACGGCGCTCGGGTGGCCGGTGATCGTGAAACCGTCGCGGATGGGCTCTTCGGTGGGGATGACGCTGGTCCGCAACGCGGAAGCGTTGGAGGCGGCGGTCGCGCTCGCCCGGAGGTACGACGTCGAGGTGCTGGCCGAGCAGTTCATCCCCGGGCGGGAGGTGACGGTGGGCGTGCTGGGCGACGTGCCGCTCCCGGTGGGGGAGATCATTCCGAAGCACGAGCTGTTCGACTACGAGTGCAAGTACACACCGGGAATGTCCGAGGAGATTTTTCCGGCGCGACTCGACACGGCCCTGGCGCGGCAGCTGCAAGAGCTGGCGCTGGCGGCGCACCGGGCGCTGAAGCTCGGGGGGTATTCGCGCGTTGACTTCCGATTGAGCCCCGAGGACGACATCTTTTGCCTAGAGGCGAACACGCTCCCCGGCATGACGCGCACCAGCCTCCTGCCCCAGGCCGCCCGGGCCGCGGGGATCGAATTCCCGGAGCTGTGCGAGCGGATTTGTCGGCTCGCGGGGAACCCGGGGAGCGCGCGCGGGGGATAAGTAGCGGATGGGCCCGCACCGGATGTTCGGCATGACTCCGTGGGTGCGGCGGCTGATGGTCGCCAATCTCGTGGTGTTTCTCTTCCAGGTGACGCTGTTCGTCAGCCCGGCCTTCCTCACCACGCTCCAGTTCGCGCCACTCACGGCGTTCCGGCATCCGTGGACGTTCGTGACGTACATGTTCGTGCACGCGAACCTGCTGCATCTCGCGTTCAATTTGCTGGCGCTGTTCGTGTTCGGGCCCGAGGTGGAAGAGCGGATGGGGAGTGGCGCGTTCCTGCGTTACTATCTGCTGTGCGGGCTCGGCGGCGCGGTGTTCTCGCTGGTGCTGGGGTGGGCGTTCGGCCAGCTGAGCCCCGTGGTCGGCGCGTCGGCGGCGATCTACGGCGTGCTGTTGGCGTTCGCGTGGGCGGCGCCGGACGCGCCGATCTACGTGTTTCTGCTGCCGGCACCGATCCCGGCGAAATGGCTGGTGACGTTCATCGTCGCGTTCTCGCTGGTGCTCGCCCTGCTCCCGACGAGCGACGGAGTGGCGCACTTGGCCCATCTGGGCGGGTTCGCGACCGGCTTTCTGTACCTGCGAGCGGCAGACTGGCGACTGGGCCGCGCGGAGCGCCAGCTGCGTCGCGCGAGCGAGCCGAGCGTGCTGGTGCATCCGGGGCGTGCGGCGCGGGCGAGCGACGCCCCGAAGCCGCCGCGCCGAGCCGCGCGCGATCCGTCGCAGGCCGAGATCGACCGCGTGCTCGACAAGATCTCGGCGCGCGGCATCGATAGCCTCACCCCCGCCGAGCGGCGCTTCCTCGCCGAGATGAGCCGCAAGATGCGCGACCACACGTGACGTAAAAGTCAAGCCGCCCGCGGGCCGTCGCCGCTTGTCTCCGACGGGGCCGGTTCCCAAATTGGGACCGGCCGCCTCATGCTCGTCAACCTCGTGCCGGAGTTCCTCGCGGTCCTCGCCGCGCCCGACCCCACCGCGGCCTATCACGAGTATCTCGAACGCCACAAACCGGTGTTGCACGGCTACTGGCACAACTACGTGCTCGATCCGACGTCGCCGCACGCGGAACAGGCGATCGCGGCGGCGCTGCGCGCCGACCGCGCTGATCTCCACAGGTTGCTCGAGGATGTGGACGTGGCGGCGATCGCGGACGATGCCTTGCAACGCTCGCTCGAGCAGTTCGAGGCAGACTGTGCGGTGGACCTGTATCTCATGGTCGGGGTAGGCGGCGCGAACGCCGGCGAGTTGGTCGTGGGCGGCCGCGGCATCGCGTTCGTGTGTCTCGAGCACTTCACCGGCCGTTCCAATCCACAGACCTACGGCATGGGCCTCGCGCCACATCTCCTGCCGCTATGGGTCGCGCATGAGGTCGCGCACGCCGTGCGCTACACGTCGCCCACGAGCCGAGCCGATCTGAAGCGGCTGGTCGCCGAGCTGCGCGGGTACTACGACTATTGGGACACCGGGCGCCGAGCCAGCTTGCGAGAGCTGTTCGCGAACGAGGGCGTCGCGGTCGCCGCGGCGCAGGCAGTGGCGCCCGGGTTCGAGCCGTGGGAGTACTTCGGCTACACGCGACGCCAGTACCGCCGTATCCGGGAGCTCGACTCGTTCCTGCGGCGCGCCGCCGCGCCGCTCCTCGACGACACGGGCCTGGGGCTGCGGCTGC
This sequence comes from Gemmatimonadota bacterium, assembly GCA_003222035.1. Classification (GTDB taxonomy): domain Bacteria; phylum Gemmatimonadota; class Gemmatimonadetes; order Gemmatimonadales; family GWC2-71-9; genus AG41. The sequence continues at coordinate 13,283 of QHUS01000020.1, forward strand.
GATTCCTGTCGGGCGGCATGAGCCCGGCCGTCCGGCTCACGGCGGGCAAGGTGTTGCCCGAGCGTTGCGGCTACTATCTCGGCCTGCGCCTGGTCGAGAGCTACCTCGCCGAGCGGGGCATCGCGTCGACGGTCCGCGCAGCGGCGGCGGAGTTCAAGGCTGCCGAGGAGCGCGCCCTGGGAATCCAGACGGCATGAGCGCGCGCGCCCGCGCCGAGCGGCGCCACAACCGGCCGCTGCGGGAGGTGTTGGACGACCTGATCGGTCACGCGCGCGACATTGCCCGCCGGGCGAAGGCCATGACGCCCGCGGAGCTCGCGTACGCCGAGCAACGTCTCGAGTGGCTCGCGGAGGAGGTGTGGCGCGCCGCCACCGGTGAACCGCCGCCGGCATAACCCCGAAAGAGTTCCATTTGCGGGCCACCTCGCGCTCTTGACACGGGTCGGAGCGGCCGGCAGGTTAGCACCCCATCGATACGGTTCAGTAGGAGCTACCCGCAGACGCGGGACGGCGTGGCTTTCCACACCTCCTCTGGCCACGCTGCTCTCAACGCCGCATTCGTGACGGCCGGCAAGTGAAACTCGTGGACCCCACCCGGATCGGGAGGTAGTTATGGCAGCGGATTTCTTCCTTGGCGAGTCTCTGGTAGGCGACGGGAATGAGGT
>QHUS01000090.1 GCA_003222035.1 Gemmatimonadota bacterium
CCTCGCGGGCCAAGGCCACCACGGCCTCGACCCGGCGAACTTGGACACCACCTGCGCTCCCTGCCAGGACTTCTATCGCTACGCGAACGGCGGGTGGCTGACGCGCACCACGCTGCCGCCCGAGTATGCGAGCTACGGCAGCTTCACGGAGCTGGTCGAGCGCAACAACGAGACGCTGCACGGCATCGTGGACCGGCTCGCCGCCACCGCGGCCCCCCCCAAGACCACCCCCCAGAAGCTCGGCGCCTTCTACGCGGCGTGCATGGATTCCACCGCCGCGGAAAAGGCCGGCGCGGCGCCCCTGAAGAACTGGCTCAACCGCATCGCTGCGATCGTGTCGCCCCGTGACCTGGCGCGGATGCTCGCCGAGGGGCACCGCCACAGCTGGGACCCGGCGTTCAACCTCGGCGCCGTGCCCGACTTCAAGAACAGCACCATGGTCATCGCCGCCGTGTCGCAGGGCGGCCTGGGCCTCCCCGACCGCGACTACTACGTGCGCGACGACTCGACCGCCCGCGCGCTGCGGGCCGCCTACATCGAGTACGCCGCGCGCACGCTCGGCCTCCTGGGCGATGCGCCCGCCGTGGCCGACTCGGAGGCCCGGCGCATCCTCGCGCTCGAGACGGCGCTCGCGCGCGCCTCGCTCACCCGCGTCGAGCGGCGCGACCCCAACGCCAACTACCACAAGCTGACGCTCGCCGCGGCCGACTCGCTCACGCCCCACTTCGCGTGGGCGTCTTTTCTCAACGAAACGGGCGCGCCGGCGACCGCGTCGATCAACGTCGGCCAGCCGGCCTTCTTTCGCGCCATGGACAGCCTGATCACCGCGGTGCCGCTCGCCGACTGGCGCGCCTACCTGCGCTGGCACGCCGCCCGCCACCTCTCGCCCTGGCTGTCGTCGCCGTTCGTGGACGCGAATTTCCAGTTCCAGCGCGCGCTCACCGGCGTGAAGGAGCAGCAGCCCCGCTGGAAGCGCTGCATCCAGGCCGCCAACCAGATGATGGGCGACGCCCTGGGCGAGGCGTACGTGCAGCAGACGTTCACCCCCGAGGCCCGGCGGCGCGCGCTCGCCATGGTGGACAACTTGATCGCCGCCCTCGACGACCGGCTGCACACGCTCGAGTGGATGAGCGACACGACGCGCCTCCGGGCGCTCGCCAAGCTGCGCGCCTTCGGCAAGAAGATCGGCTACCCCGACAAGTGGCGGGATTACGGCAAGCTGTCCATCGACCGCGGCGATCTGGTCGGCAACGTGGTGCGCGCCCAGACCTTCAACACCGCGCGGACCCTGAGTCGCATCGGCTTGCCGCTCGATCGCGCCGAGTGGCGCATGACGCCGCCCACCGTGAACGCGACCTACAGCCCGTCGTTCAACGACATCACCTTCCCCGCGGGGATCCTGCAGGCGCCGTTCTTCGATCCCGCGGCCGACGACGCGGTGAACTACGGCGGCATGGGCGCCGTGATCGGCCACGAGATGACGCACGGCTTCGACGATCAGGGCCGCCAGTTCGACGCCGACGGGAATCTGCGCGACTGGTGGACCCCGGATGACGCCGAGCACTTCAAGGACCGCGCCGCACGCGTGGCGGCGCAGTTCAGCGGCTACACCGTGGTGGACAGCGCCACTCGCGTGAACGGCCGGCTCACCCTGGGCGAGAACATCGCCGACCTGGGCGGCCTGAAGGTCGCGTATGCCGCGTTCGAGCGTTCGCTCGCGGGCAAGCCGCGGCCCGCGAACATCGACGGCCTCACCCCCGAGCAGCGCTTCTTCCTCGCGTGGGCCCAGATCTGGCGCAACAAGGCGACCGATCCGTACCTGCGGAACCAGGTCGTCACCGATCCGCATGCCCCCGCCCGCTGGCGCGTCATGGGGCCGCTGTCGAATCTCACCGAATTTCAACAGGCTTTCGGGTGCAAGAACGGCGATCCGATGGTGAGGGCGGATTCGGTGAAGGCGACGATCTGGTGAGCAACGGTGCGTAGTGCGTGGTGCGTGGTTATGTAAAAGCGGTGCGTAGTGCGTGGTGCGTGGTTGTGTCCCGGTTCCTACCGCTTTCGGCGTGCGTGAAAGTGAGCTACGGCGCGTAGAAGGGATGACGGCACACCGGCTCTTGGCCGTATGCTCTCCCCGTGAATAGCTACCGGACGCTGGAAGCCTGGAAGGGCGCGCACCGTGTCGCGCGTCTTGCCCACGAAACGACGGACCGCGCGTATCACCCTCGGGCCCGGAATCTGTTCGATCAGCTGCGCCGCGCGGCGATCTCAGTCGAGGCCAATATTGTCGAGGGATACGCCTTGAACACCATCGCTCTGTGCCGACGACACTTGAGGATCGCTTTCGGGTCTGCCGCAGAAGCGGAGTGTCTACTGCGACTCGCCTCTGAGCTTGGCTACTTGCCTGAGGAGGCGGTGCGCGACATCACGCTTGGCGTCGCAACTACGATGCGAGCGCTGCGGGGACTCCTGCGCCATCCCCCCGTAACCAAAGGCGCGTCGTGAACCGGAGAATACCACGCACTACGCACCACGCACGTTTCTTAGAAGACTTTCACTGTCAGATACCTCCCAGGCCGTTCCTTGAGATCCGTGAGGAGTTCCGTTAGGGACTTGAGAGTAGCATTGAGATTGTTGTAGAGCAGCGTGTCCGTCGCCATGCGGCCAAGCGTCCCCTCGCCCTTGTCCATCTTGTCGAGCAGTGTCTTGAGCGAGCCTGTCGCATCTGCCAGGCGGCCGGTGAGTTTTGTGATGTTGGTGGTCAGCGTGTCGAGCCGCCTGCCGGTCGCGGCGGGATTGGCGGTGACCCGCTCGAGCGCCTTGAGGGAGGCCTGAGTCTGCTGGATCGCGGGCCCATTGGTCGCCTGGGTGAGCGCGTTCATGCCGCGCTGCGTCGCGATGAGCGTGTTGTGGATGTCGTTCGCCAGGTCTCCCGGGTTCAGCCCCTTGTTCACGTTCGCGATCAGCTCCTGCGCGCTCTTCGCGGCCGATTGGGCCACGTCGGCGAACTGCTCCTCGGTGACCCCCTGGATCGTTCCCTTGGGTGGCAGCAGCGTGTCGCTCGCGCCGGGATCGTAGTCGACGAACTTGGCGCCCAGGAAGTCGGCCGAGGCGACGCTGGCGCGCGCGTCCTTGTGCGGGCGCACCTCGGGGTCGAGGCCCAGCGTCACCGTCACGTGGCCCACGCGCTCGAGCCGCACGCCCGCCACCCGCCCCTTTTTCACGCCCGACACGCGCACCGGGTCGCCTTCCTTCAGGCCGCTGATGTTCCTGAACACGACGTCCACGGGCACGGCCTTGGAGACGAGCGACCGGCCCGTGAGCCAGAACATGAAACCCGTGAAGACGACGAACCCCACGAGCACCAGCGCGCCGACAGTGACTTCCTGCTTGTATGCGCTATCCACCCGAGTTCGCCTCGTTGTGAATCAGGGCCATCTCGAGATCGCGCTCCAGGAACTGCTGCACCGCGGAATCCCTGGACGCGAGGATCTCATCGGGCGTGCCCACGGCGCGGATCTTCGCCTGCCACAACAGCGCCACCCGGTCCGCCACCCGGAACGAGCCCCGCACGTCGTGCGACACCACCACGCTCGTCACCCCCAGCTCTTGCTGCAGGCGTTCCATCAGGCCGTCAATCACGTCCGCGTTCACCGGGTCCAACCCCGAGGTCGGCTCGTCGTACAGCAGATACTTGGGCTTTCCCGCGATCGCGCGCGCGATCCCCACGCGCTTTTTCATCCCGCCCGACAGCTGCGCCGGATACTTGTCAGCCACGTCGGGCGCCAGGTTCACCAGCCGCAAGCATTCGAGCACGCGGTTCTCGCAGTACGCGGCGTCGTTGTAACACGCTTCGTCGGTGATGCCGAGCCGGATGTTCTCGTGCACGCTCATGGAGTCGAACAGCGCCCCGTACTGGAACACGTAGCCGATTTTGGAGCGTAACTCGGCTAGTTCCTTCCGCTTTAGCTGCGGCACGTGCAGCCCGTCCACGATCACGTCGCCCGTGTCGGGGCGCAGCAGGCCGTTGATCATCTTCAGGGTGACGCTCTTCCCCACCCCCGAGGGGCCGAGCAGCGCCACCGTCTCGCCGTCGCGCACGTCGAGCGATACGCCGTCCAGCACCACGTTGTCCAGGAACCGCTTGTGGACGTCGAGCAGTTCGATCACGTGCCCACCAGCAGGAGCTTGGTGGTGAGCACGTCGAGCATCAGAATGCCGACCGACGCGGCCACCACCGCCGTCGTGGTCGCGCGCCCCACCCCCTCGGCCCCTTGCTGGGTGTTGAACCCCAGGTAGCACGGGATCGTGGTGAGGGCGCCGGCGAAGCAGTAGCTCTTGATGAGCGAGTACCACAGGTCGAGCGGCCGGAAGAACACCCGCGATCCATACTCGAAGTCGGCGTAGGTGAGGCCGAGCGACCCTTTGGCCGTGAGATAGCCGACGGCGATTCCCGTCGCGTTCGCGAGCATCGTCAGCGCCGGGATGACCAGGAGCCCCGCCACCACGCGTGGAATGAGCAGATGGGACATTGGCGAGCGGCCCAGGCTCTCGAGCGCGTCGATCTGCTCCGTGACGCGCATCGTCCCGAGCTCCGCGGCGTAGCGCGCCCCGATGCGGCCCGCGAGAATCAGCGCGGTGAGCACGGGGCCGAGCTCGAGGATCATGGATTCGGAGATCACGGCGCCGGCGTAGTAGAGCGGCAAGACGCCCGTGAACTGGTAGCCGGTCTGGAGGCTCGTCACGGCGCCCGCGAACCCGGCCACGAGCAGCACGATGAACAGTGAGCCGTAGCCGACCGCGGTGGCCTGCTCGAGCGTGCGGGGGACCCAGATGCGCCACTCCGCGAGCGCGCGGAACATGTCGGCGAGGAGGATGGAGTAGCGGCCCGCGTGGTCGGCGGTGCGGAGGCTCCAACGCGCGACCAGGCGAAGCGGGCCTAGGGTCAGCTCCGCACCGTTACCCATGGGCTGTATCTTGGGTACGCATGGCCCGTACGTCTACCCCCAAAGGGCGTAACTCATTGATGCCAAAGCGCTGGCGATCGCTGGGCTTGGTGATGGCTCTGATCGGTCCCGGCTGCAAGCGGCAGGAGGCTCGCGATGCGAGCGCTCCCACCCCACCCCCGCAAACCGTCCTCGCCCCGCCAACGAGCGTCGACAGCGCCGATTCGGGCTGGAACTCTCCGGAAGCGGTCCAGTTGTCCGGCGTCCGGTATGCTCCTCCGACTCGAGTGTTCGGCGTTCTCGGTCTGACATCGTCCGACGGATTCTTCGACAGCATCGGACCGGGTCGGAAGATCGGGACGTTCGTCGATGGCAGATATCGCGGGGCCGACTTCGTCTCCGCACTGCGCCGAAACGACGAGCCCTGCAAGGGCGACGGATGTGATGACCCTGTCTATCTCAGATTCGCGAAAGTCGGAGACACGCTCGTGTTCCTGCGCGAGAACTCGGATGGCGGTGGGGATTTCGTGGGCCAGACGAAACAGTGGGAGCTTTGGACCAGGACATTCTCGGCGGCGGGTCTCGCACTCGTGGCCGACTCGCAGTTCGCGGTGCAAGCGTTCTCGTCCGCCACGATGTTGTACGGCCCCGAGCGTTTCCGACTGGTTTCCCGCCGCTGTAGCGGCGCGTCGCTGAGAGTCGCGTTCGAACACCCACTATTTCGAACCGTGCGCTTCGACGGGCAGCTGTTCCACGTGACCCGACCGGATGGAAGCTGCTTGACCTACGAATACGTGCCTTACTTCTCCGACAAGGAGGTCGTCTGGGACCGACCGCCCAAAGAGCCGAACAGCGGGGGGTATTCATGGAGGCAGACCGATCGGTTCGGGAATCTTGAAGTCCGCTACGAGCCCGTTGTCCCAGCCGATTCGATCCGACTCGATCG
>QHUS01000088.1 GCA_003222035.1 Gemmatimonadota bacterium
CGTCCCCGATCGCGGCGGCCAGCGGGACATCCACGATCACCGTCACGGCCAAGGATGAGTTCGGCAACCCGATCGCGGGCGCGACGGTGGTGCTGGCGACGACGGGGACGGGGAATACCCTCACCCAGCCCAGCGCGACGACGAACGCGAGCGGCGTGACGACCGGGACCTTGAGCTCCACCGTGGCCGAGTCGAAGACGGTCTCGGCGACGATCAACGCGGTCGCCGTGACGCAGACCGCGACGGTCGTCGTGACGGCGAGCGGTGTGTCGGCCGCGCAGTCGAGCGTGGCTGCGACGTCGCCGATCAGCGCCTCGAGCGGGAGCAGCCAGTCCACGATCACGGTGACCGCGCGCGATGCGTCGGGGAACCCGATCGCAGGGGCGACCGTGGTGCTGACGGCGAGCGGGACAGGCAACACCCTCACGCAGCCCACCGCCACCACGAACGCGAGCGGGGTGGCGACGGGCACGCTCAGCTCGACCGTGGCCGAGTCCAAGACAGTATCCGCCACAATCAACGGCGTGCCAATCACCGAGACGGCCACGGTGGTCGTGAACGCGGCCGCCCTGTCGGCGGGTCAGTCCACCGTCACGGCCACGTCGCCGATCGCGGCGGGCACCGGGACCTCGACGATCACCGTGACGGCGAAGGATGGGTTCGGGAACGCGATCGCCGGCGCCACGGTGGTCCTGGCTGCGACGGGCACCGGGAATACGCTGACGCAGCCCCGCCCCGGCAGCGTGACCAATGCGAGTGGGGAGGCCACGGGAACGCTCAGCTCCGTCGTGGCTGAGTCGAAGACGGTGTCCGCGACCATCAACACGCTTGCGGTCACCCAGACCGCGACGGTCGTGGTGATGGCGAGCAGTGTCTCGGGCACGCAGTCGAGCCTGGCCGCGACGTCGCCGATCACCGCGTCGACCGGGAGCAGTCAGTCCACCGTCACCGTGACGGCGCGCGACGCGTTGGGCAATCCCATCGCGGGCGCGACCGTGGTCATCGCCGCGACGGGCACGGGCAACACGCTCACGCAGCCGAGTGCGACGACGAACGCGAGCGGGGTGGCGACCGGGACGCTCAGCTCAACGGTGGCGGAATCGAAGACCGTGTCGGCGACGATCGACGGCGTCGCGGTCACGCAGACCGCCACGGTGGCTGTGAACCCTGGCACGGTCTCGGCGGCGCTGTCGACCGTCATCGCCACGTCGCCGATCACGGCGGGGAGCGGCAGTTCGACGATCACGGTGACCGCGAAGGACGCCAACGGCAACCCGATCCAGGGCGCGACGGTGACGCTCGCCGCCACGCCGACGACGGGGAACACCCTGACGCAGCCGGTCGGGACGACGGACGTCAACGGCGTCGCCACAGGCAGCCTCACGTCCACCGCCGCAGGCTCGAAGACGGTGTCGGCGACGATCAATGCGGTCGCCATCACGCAGACGGCCACCGTGGTCGTGAACCCGGGCACGGTGTCGGGGACGCAGTCGACGGTCACCGCCACGTCGCCGATCGCGGCGGGAAGTGGGACGTCGACGATCACGGTGACCGCGAAGGACGCCAACGGCAACCCGATCCAGGGCGCGACCGTCACGCTCGCCGCCAGTCCGACGACGGGCAACACGTTGGCGCAGCCCATCGGGACTACGAACGCGAGCGGGGTGGCGACCGGCACATTGAGTTCGACCACCGCCGAGACCAAGACCGTGTCGGCAACTGTCAATTCGGTCGCCATCACGCAGACCGCGACGGTCGTGGTGAACGCCGGGACGGTGTCTGCGGCGCAGTCGACCGTAGCCGCGACCTCGCCGATCACGGCGGGCAGCGGGGCCTCGACCATCACGGTGACGGCAAGGGATGCGAGCGGGAACCCGATTCAAGGCGCCACGGTCGTCCTCGCCGCAAATCCGACGAGCGGCAACACGTTGACGCAGCCGGTCGGGACGACCGACGTCAACGGCGTCGCCACAGGCAGCCTCACGTCGACCGCCGCGGGATCGAAGACCGTGTCGGCGACGATCAACGCGGTGGCGATCACGCAGACCGCCACGGTCGTCGTGAACGCGGCGGGGGTGTCGGCGGTGCAGTCGACGGTGAGCGCGACGTCCCCGATCGCGGCGGGAAGTGGGACGTCGACGATCACGGTGACCGCAAAGGACGCCAACGGTAACCCGATCCAGGGGGCGACCGTCGTCCTCGCCGCCAGTCCGACGACGGGCAACACCTTGACGCAGCCCGTCGGGACCACGAATGCGAATGGGGTTGCGACCGGCACACTGAGCTCGACGGCCGCCGAGACCAAGACCGTGTCGGCGACCATCAATTCGGTCGCCATCACGCAGACTGCGACCGTCACGGTCAACGCAGGGCCGGCGGCGCAGCTCGCCTTCACCGTGCAGCCAACCAGCACCACGGCGGGCACCATCATCACGCCGGCCGTGAGGGTCACGGTCCAAGACGCCTTCGGGAACAGGGTCACGTCGTTCCCGGGCGGGCGGCCTAACGTCACCGTGGCCATCGGCAACAACCCCGGCGGCGATACACTCTCGGGCGATAAGTCAAACCTCACGGGCACGGGGGGCAACGCGGGGATCGCGACGTTCAATAGTCTCAGCATCGCCAAGGCAGGCGAAGGCTACACGCTCACCGCCGCCGCGACGGGACTCACCGGCGGCGTGAGCACAGATTTCACCATCACGCCGAGAGCGGCGAAGCTCCTGGTCTTCACGGTTCAGCCGAGCGCCGAGGCGGCCGGAGCCGTCATCACGCCCGCCGTTCAGGTGACCGCCCGCGATAGCCTGGGCAACACCGCCACCAGCTTCAGCGGCACGGTCACGGTCGCGATAGGGACCAATCCCAGCGGGGGCGTGCTCTCGGGTACGACGAACCCATCGGCGGTGAACGGCGTGGCCACCTTCGCCGACTTGCGCATCGACAAAGCGGGGGCGGGCTATACGCTGACGGCGGCGGCGACCGGTCTCACAGGAAGTAACAGCACCGCTTTCACCATCTCGGCGGGCGCGGCGACGAAGCTGGTGCTCACGACCCAGCCCTCGAGCAGTGCGCAGAGCGGGGTAGCGCTCGCCCAGCAGCCGGTGGTCCAGCTGCAGGATGCGAACAGCAACCCGGTGAGCGAAGCGAACGTGGTGGTGACGGCGACGGTGGCGACCGGCCCGGCGGGGGCCACGCTGAGCAACGCCACGGCCACTACGGGCACCAGCGGCGCGGCCGCCTTCAGCGGACTCGCGATCAGTGGTGCGCCCGGGAGCTACACGCTGACTTTCGGGGCGTCAGAGCTCACGCCGGCGACCTCGGGCACGATCACGCTCGGGGCCGGGACCGCGACGCAGTTGACGATCACGGCCGAGCCGTCGCCGACGGCGTCCAGTGGGACAGCATTTAATCAGCAGCCGGTGATCCAGGTCCGGGACGCGGTCGGCAATCCCGCCGGGGGAGCGGGCGTTCAGGTGACCGCGGTGATCGCCTCCGGGCCGGCGGGGGCCACGCTGAGCAATGCGTCCGCGACGACGCTGGCGAGCGGGGCCGCGACGTTCAACGGCCTGGCGATCAATGGCGCGGCGGGCGACTACACGCTGCGGTTCGAGTCCGCGGGACTCACGCCGGCCACGTCCTCCACCATTACGCTCGGGGCGGGGACGGCGACCCAGCTCACGATCACGACCGAGCCGTCGCCGACGGCCACGAGCGGAGCGGCCTTCGGGCAGCAGCCAGTGCTCCAGGTGCGGGATGCGGCGGGCAACCCCGCGGGTGGGGCGGGCGTGCCG
>QHUS01000089.1 GCA_003222035.1 Gemmatimonadota bacterium
GGCGGAGGGCCCGTTCGAAACTCGGATCCGGGGCTGGCTCGGTGACCACTCGCCCGAGTTCGACTTGATCCTAGCGCAACAGGAAGAGATGTCGCCCAGCCAGGTGGTGCGCTGGCTGTCGGACAAGTCCGCCGGCGGTGACGGCGTGCGGGAGGCTTTCGAGAAGCGGTTCACGGCCGCCGCGCTCGAGCGGAATGTGTACGGCGCGATCGTCCTTCATCGCGTCGGTTCCGGGGCACACAAGAGTGAGCCCGTTACCGAGCGTGTCCGGATGAGCGGACTCACGGATGGTTCCTCACTCGATGAGTCGCAGCAGTGGCACCGGTGGCGGTCTGCCAAGGAAGCGGAGGGGACATTGGCCAACGCACTCCTCGCCGTGAACGCCCGGCTCGGGTCAGGCCTACGGGTGAAGGTCACGCACACGCCCCACGATGGCGCTCTCGCACTAACCGACGTGGTGCTGGAGTCCGACCGCCCGTTCCACGCAGCCACACGAATCGATCCGTGGATGTTGCCGCTGGTCGGGGCATTCAAGGCGGGGCGCTGCGCGCGCGAGGTGTACGACGACGCTCGCCGGGCGGGGACGATCCCGGAAGCGTTTGGTCCCGCCGATTTCGCGATGCTCGTCGCAATAGCGGTCGAACGGGGGTATCTCGAGGTCGAGGGATCGCTTAGGTAGGGGTCACCGGACGATGCGGTTCGGGTACCGTCTGCCGCGCTCGCGTCGAACGCACGACACAGTACGCCGCCGCAATTTGGGCCCGGCCAGTGCTGAACGAGGCCCCGCTACTAAAGATGCGCGCGCGCATGTCCGGAGTGTGAAGAAAGGAGGGAGGAGCCGTGCGAACTCTCAAGCAGGGCAGCAAGGGGCCGGATGTAGGTCTACTGCGAAGGCTGCTCAATAGGAAGTTGGTGCCTTCCCCGAATCTGCCGGAGGCGCACATCTTCGGCGCACACTACAACGGGGCAGTGGCTCATATTGATTTCGGTCCCAAGATGGACACGGCGGTGCGGGCTTTGCAGCATTCGAAGAGACTGAAGGTCGATGGAATCGTTGGGCCGCGGACATGGAGTGCGTTGGGGTTGACGGTAGACATCAGCAAGCCGGTCACGCTCGCTAGCCAGCCCAGCAACAATACGTGCTACGCTGCAGCAGCAACCATGGTGCTCGGTCCCGGTGCTAGCATGAGCTTCGATCCTGGTCCCCTACCGGCAGGCGTCGCTCCGGACGACCATTGGGCGAGAGCGTTCGCACAGCGGTTCTCGTGGCGCCTGGAATACGGCATGACACCAACGCCGGGAGCGCTCGAGGGCTTTCTCCGCAGCGGCGCGTTTTGGATTGCGGGTAATCTGCCGTTCCCCGCCGGCCCGTCCTACCACGCCGTCGTCGTCGGGGCCATCTGGGGCGACAGGGACGCTGATCACACGATGCTGCTCATCTACGATCCCTGGCCCGCGAACATCGGCGAGGTATACGGTATTATCCTGGGAGACTACGTGGGGACGTCTCCAACGGCATTCCGGTACATGCTCCACCGATAGTTACAGTTTGGTCGAAGGGGCTGTTGCCTGAAACCGTCTTCGGACGGACATCGCAGACACGTCGCAACCGAAGTCCCCCAACGTTCATCGGGCAGAGGTGCGAAGTCGTTCCAGGGGCCGCCTTCTGTCGATAACCAAGCCGGTTGAAGCGCCCTCCTGGTACGTGAAGTACCTGCCGGTGATCAAACACCGGTCAACACATCCCTGTCATGTTCACGCTCATCTGACGCGCGTGTGACTGGTCCGCTCCAAACTAGAGCCGTCCCGGATGGCGCACTTTGCCGGGAGCGGGCGTTCCATGTCAGCCGGGGCGATGGTTGCGTCAGCTGTGACCCGCGAATACCGCAACCACTGGCGGCAGTTCGATCCCCGTCCAGCGGGAAAGCGACCTGCTGGATGCGGCGCTGAATTTGTGGAATCGGACGGGCGAGACCCGGGCGACGCCGATCGCGACAGGAGCCATGTCATGATTACCGTATACGTCTGGAACTTTCGCGGAACATCGGTGGCCTGGGGGCATGCCTCGATGAGAGTCAACGGGGGGTCTCCGCCTGGAGAGGTCTACATTAGCTGGTGGCCACAGGGCTCCGGGCGAAGCCCGAAGGTCCCGGGTGTCGATCAGATCTACACGGTCACCGCCATACGAGGCAGGACATACGCTGACGACGTCCGCGACGAGGAGCAAGCACCTGATCACGTCATCATCTTCTCGGGGCTCGACGAAACGGCAATCAAAACTTGGTGGGCGGACTTGCTCAGGAATACTCATGCCCAGTGGTCCACGCTCGGTCAGAATTGCTCTACGACTGTCGCCCATGCCCTGGCATCTGGCTATGGAGAGGACCTGGTCACTGGGTTTGATGGATGGCTGGACGCCCGGAACATCGTGTGGAAGCCAGATGATGTCCTGAGCTATGCCCTGGCTGTCCAAACGGGAATCGGTAGAATCGGCATCTGGGAGTGTGGCGCCCGCGATTGTCCGACACACCGGAGGCACGACCACCGTTGCGTAACCGGCGTTTGGATGTGTGGAAGGCGGGTACCACCCTGTCCGGGACATTCGGGTTCGAACCACTCATGTACGGTAGGAGTCGCGTGGCACTGCGGTGCCCGGGATTGCAGAACTCATAGCGCTTGGAGACACCGCTGTGCCACTGGAGTTTGGATATGTCGCCGCCGGATACCACAGTGTCCCGGTCACTCGAGCCCTCGCCACCACTGTTGATGGAAATACCCAGCGACGAACGCCGATCGTCGGAGAAGACGTTTGTTGCACGATGACGGGCAAACTGCAACGAGTGCTGAACTCGATGATGCGCGCACACTGTTCCCCGTCACGGGCGCGCCCCGCGCGAGCGGCGGTGCCTAGGCGACTGTGGATTCTATAATCCAATGGACGGAGGTGATGCGAGGGTGGCGCAGCGACGCGCAATCTGCGCGTCACGCCGGAACGGCTCGACGGCCGCAGCCTGCACCTCGGCACAATTCACGCTTCCTGCAATACTATCTGGCGGACCCAGTCTGTGGACTGCAGGTGCCCGAGCTGAGCACGCTATTGGCATCGCACATAGCCGCCGATGGCGCCGGCATCGATTCACACGACATCACGGCGGAGGCGAGGGGGCGACTCGAAGAACCGCTGACGAGCGCGTCGGAAGCGGTGGAGGTCGCGGTGTCGGTCGCCCAGGCGGACGACAACGGGCAACGCCCAGCGATCCAATCCAGCTCCAATTCCCCCGCCGAGCACATCGACCCCGAAACGCGTGGCAGTTCTCCGGAGAACCTCACGGCCGCTCCGCCCCTCGATGATCGCGCCCGCCGCTTCGAATTGAGCGTCCAACTGCGCGCCAACGACGATCATTGTCGCGCGCTCGCCGCGACAGCGTCTGTAGCGCCCCGCGCGCCGTCGCGCATAGCCTCGCGCTCCAGACGTGCATAAATTGGGTAACTATCCCTGTCGCATTCTGCCACGCTAGCGGTGAAATCCGTATCACCCCAAAAACGGTCTGGTCCGATCCAGTGCGTTTCATGCATCCGCTGGCTGTGGCGGCGAATCGCGCGATTATAGATGTTCTGCCGTACCAGAAGCCACAACCCAATTTGGCTCAATCTCCAGCACCTACCGCGATCGTCGGTGACATTGATCCAAGCCACGTCCACGGCGCCCCCTACGAACTGTGTCGTAGCAAGATCTATTCCGCCGCCGTCTCGAATCGGCCCGACGGCGCGCGCGCTAGCGCGCGGGCCAGCGCCACCTCCACCGACTCCGGAACCTCCGGCCGGAGTGTCCGGATCGGCGCAGGCTCGGCCGCACTCGGCGGTGGCGCCCCGCTCAGCAATTCGTAGAGCACGCACGCCAGGCTGTACAGATCGCTGCGCCCATCGAGCGTCAGGCAGGCGGTCTGCTCCGGGCTCATGTACCGCGGCGTCCCCACCCGCAGGCCCTCGGCGGTGAGAATCTCCTCGTGCGCCACCTCGAGCGCCCGCACGATCCCAAACCCCCCGACCACGGCATGCCCCGCATCGAGCAGGATGTGCTCCGGCTTGATGTTGCGGTGCAGCACGTTGTGAGCGTGGGCGTGGTCCAACGCCTCCGCCACTTCGCGGGTAAGCCCAAGGGCCTCGACCACCGAAAGCCGGTGTTCGCGTGTGAGCCGCGCCCGCAGCGAGCCGCCTTCGATGTAGGGGGTCACCAGAAACAGGAATCCGTCGGCTTCCCCTGAGTCATACAGCGGCAGCACATGAGGATGCCGTAACCGCGCGAGGAGGCGGATCTGACGCAGAAAACGCTCCGCCGCGACGACGGAAGACAGTTCCGGGTGGAGCACCTTGAGAGCAACTGCCCGGTCGTGTTTGCGATCGCGTGCCAGATAAACGTTGGTCGTGCCGCCCCGGCCCAGCTGACGCTCGATGGTGTAGCGGTCTGCAAGCGCCGCGGCAAACGGGCGGGCGCCGGCGGCGCGCCGCACTACCACGCGCTCGCCCGAGTTCGATCCCGCTTCGGCGCGCAGCTTCTGCACAAGCGCCGCCACTCGCGCGTCGGGACTCATGCCCATCTCTTGAGCGAGCAGCTCCTCGTGAACCCGCGCGTGCCGCAGCGCGCCGGAGCGATCACCCGCTGCGACGAGCGCCTCCATCAGGCCGAGGGCGAATCGGGAGCTCAGCGGATCGAGCGCCGTGAGCTTCGACCCAATGCTCGAACTCCGGGGCATCGCTCAGAAAGAAGCCGTCGAGGAAAGGGCCCGCGTAGATCGCCGCTGCGCGCTCGGGATCTCCTCGATCCAGGGCCTCTTCAAACTCGCGCATGTCGGCGCCCAGCGCCCCCGGGTTGAGCCGCAACTCGCTCGAGCCGAGGAACAGGTCATCGGCCGCCAGGTTGCGGCGGAGGGCGTACAGAGCCTGGTTCAGGAGATGACGGGCCTTCTCCTCGCTGCTCTCCGGCCACAGATAGCCAAGCAGCTTGTCGCGGCTCACGCCACGCTCCCGCGCCGAAGCGAGGAGCGCAAGCAGGGCCAGGGGCCGCCGCTGGGTG
>QHUS01000021.1 GCA_003222035.1 Gemmatimonadota bacterium
AACCCAGCCTATTGTCGGCGAGGGCCGTTGGGCCGCCCGCCTCGCCGAGAAATATCACCCGGCGAGTGAAGGATGGCAAGGCGGGCGCCAAAAGAAAAGCCGCTCCCGATCCGTACTGGCATCGAGAGCGGCTTTGATCGGGGGCCTACCGGGGTTCTGACCAGCCGTAAACCTTACCGTCCATGAAGGAGACGTAGGCGTTGGCCCAATGCCAGAAGGTCACGCCTCCGGCGTCCACCCGCTCGGGCTCGCCGAGCAACGCGCGGACCTGATCCGGCTTCATCCCTTGGCGCAACTGACGCCAGTTCGCCAAGTCCTGCCATCCGGTGGACGCATGGATGGGCTGACCTTGCGATGACGCACTCTTGATGACGGCCTCCAGCTCACCTACGCGTCGTGTGAGGTCGATGTTTGCGCGCTCGAGGAGATCGATTCGGCGAAGGAGGCTGGCGGTAGACGTGTCCTGCCCTGCCGCGACCGCCGGTATGGAAGCGGCTACCAACGCGGCGAGTAGCGCTGTAGGGAGTCCCGCGGTCATCGTGAGTCTCCTTGGGCGGCCCCAAAACCTTTCACTTTTCTTTCACTCCGAAACTGCTAAGTCTATGGGCCGACTCGGAATCGAACCGAGAACCTACTGATTAAGAGTCAGTTGCTCTGCCAGTTGAGCTATCGGCCCTAACTCGTAGCCGCGACCTCGACGAAGTCC
Source organism: Gemmatimonadota bacterium (assembly GCA_003222035.1). Lineage (GTDB taxonomy): Bacteria > Gemmatimonadota > Gemmatimonadetes > Gemmatimonadales > GWC2-71-9 > AG41. Next base: position 707 of record QHUS01000021.1, read on the forward strand.
GGCCGCGACGTGCTTACTCGACGCCTTGTTTCGCCCCTGCCCCCAAGGGGAATCGAACCCCTGTTCCCACCTTGAAAGAGTGGTGTCCTAACCGTTAGACGATGGGGGCGACCCAGTCTCAGCGCGCTTCGAGAATAGCGGTAACGGGATTCGAACCCGTGTTTGAGCCTTGAGAGGGCTCCGTCCTAGTCCCCTAGACGATACCGCCGCGGCGGGGCAAAATATCACCAGCCGCCCGTGGGGCACGCAACTCGACGGTTGACCTGCGCCGCGATCTGCGTACCGTTAACCCGCCGCCGCTCCCAAAGGAGTCATCCACCCGTGCCGCGAACTGCAGCGCAGGACGCGCGCGCCACCTACGAACGCGTCTGGAAGATCGTGTCGCGCGGGCTCCCCGAGGTCCCGATCATCCTGGCGGCCCTCATCTACACGCACGCCAACTGGCTGCAGCATCTGGTCGCCCCGCTGGCACCCTTCTATCCCTACGCCGCGGTCGGCGCCGGTGTGCTGATCGGCTGGCGCTTCCACCGCAGTCGCCTGCTCTTCGCGCTGCTCCTTCTCACGCTGGCCGACCGCACGGTCTTGCATTTCGCGGTGACGCAAGGGCTGACGCGGGACCGGGTGGTACTGCAGGCGATCGGCGCGCTGCTGCCGCTGAACCTCGCCGCCCTGTCGCTCTCAGCCGAGCGCGGCGTCCTCACGCCTCCGGGACTCGCGCGCTTCGCGTTCATCCTCGGCCAGTTGACGCTCGTGGTAATCCTGGACCGGGAGGCCCCCGGACCCACGGCCGCCCTGTTGCACGCCCAGCTTCTCCCGCAGTGGCTGTTCGCGTGGAGCGCCCTCGCCGATCCTGCGCTGCTCGCGTTCGTCGTTGCCGCCGGCTTGGTGGTGGCTGGCCAGCTCATGTCACCGACGCAGACCGGGCGCTCATTCGCCTGGGCACTCATCCCGACGTTTATGGGCCTGTCGGTGGTCCGCCCCGGTAACCCCGGGTTCTCGACATTCTACCTCGCGACGGCGGCACTGATTCTGATCGTCTCGGTGGTCGAAGCCTCGTACCATATGGCCTATCAGGACAGCCTCACGGGACTGCCCGCGCGGCGCGCCCTGAACGAGGCGCTACTCCGACTCGGCGGACACTACACGGTCGCCATGCTGGACGTGGACCACTTCAAGCGCATCAACGACCGGCACGGGCACGACGTGGGCGATCAGGTGCTCAAGATGGTCGCGGCGAAGCTGGCGCAGGTGGGCGGGGGCGGGCGGGCGTATCGCTACGGGGGAGAGGAGTTCGCCGTCATCTTCGCCGGGCGGAGCGCCGACCAATGCCTCCCCGACGTCGAGAAGCTGCGGCAGGAAGTCGAGGAGACACGCTTCATCCTCCGCTCCCGCTTCCGGTCGAAGAAGCGGAAGGAGAAGGTCCTGACGGATCGCGGCCCGGGAGAGCGCGTGCCCGTGACGATCAGCATCGGGGTGGCGGAGCAAAACGAGCGTCACACCAAGTGGGACCAGGTGGTCAAAGCCGCCGACCGGGCGCTGTACCGCGCGAAGGAGGGTGGGCGGAACCAGGTTCAGATGTGAGGACCTCGAAGTGAGGCTTCTCGACCAGTCGATAAAAGAGCAGGATCGCGGTCTGGTCGAATAGCGCGGCCACCAGGCCGAGCACCGATCCCGTTACGAGCGCCAGACCGTAGGTCGGGAGGTAGCCCACGGTATACATCGGATTCTTGAGCCAGCGATACGGGCCGCCCGAGCTCGGCACCGGGTCGGCGGGTGCGAAGAAATTCCGCCAGTAATAGCCGTCGCCGAGCGTTGCTGCGGCCCACAGCTTGGTCAGGATGCCCACGACCACGAAGACCACGCCCACCCCGGGCACGAGCACGCGCGGGAGGCCGATCCGCAGCGTATTGGCGCTCACGATGCAGAGCACCACGAAGCTGACCGCGTCGTTGCCCATGAGCAACGCCGCCGTGCGGCGGAACCGCTGAAACCCTCCTTCGACCCCGTGACGCTCCGTCACGAAGCCGGTCCGGTCTTGCCGCCGTAGGGTGAAGCCCACACCCAGCACGTACGCCAGCCGGCTCGCGATGTGGTAGGCGAATACGATCCAGATCATGGTCTACGCCGTGCGCAGCTGATCTTTCACCGGCAGCCGGCGGATCCGCTTGCCGGTTGCCGCGAAGATCGCGTTCGCCACCGCGGGCATGATCGCCGATGTCCCCGGTTCGCCGACCCCGCCTGGCGCCTCGGTGCTCGGGACCAGATGTACCTCGATTCTGGGTGTCTCTTGCATGCGCAGCATCCGATAGTCGTGAAAGTTGTGCTGCTCGACCCTGCCGTTCTTGATGGTGATCTCGCCCCACAGCACCGCCGTGATCCCGAAGACGATGCCGCTCTCCATCTGCGCCCTCACGATCTCCGGGTTCACGGTGGTGCCGCAGTCCACGGCGCACACGACGCGCTGGACACGTACGTCTCCCTGCTTCGACACTACCACCTCCGCGACCTGGGCGATGTAGCTTCCGAAGGCGTGCAACAGGGAGATCCCGCGTCCCTTCCCGCCGCCCGCGGGGAGCGCGCTGTCCCACCCGGCCCGCTCGGCGGCCAGCTCCAGGACGGCCTTGGCCCGCGGCGAGCCGTCGAGCAGGGCCCGCCGGTACTCGAACGGATCGCGCTGCGCGGCTGCGGCCAGCTCGTCGATGAAGCTCTCGACCACGAAAATGCTATGCGTCGGCCCGACCCCGCGCCAGAACGCCGTGGGAATGCCGGGGGGCTCCTGGCGCACGTACTCCACTCGAATATTGGGTAACGCGTAGGGAGGCTCGGCCGCGCCTTCCACCGCGTCCGTGTCGAGGCCCCGGATCGTCGCGATCAGCTGCCGGGGACCAGCCGCCCGCATCACGCGCAGCGTTTTGGGGAACAGCTGGCTGACCACCCTGGCCATGATCGAGGAGCCCGTGACCCGATGCGTCCACGCAACAGGCATGCCCCGAGCGTCCAGCCCCGCCGCGATCCGGTCGTAGTAGTACGGCCGATACATGTCGTGCTGGATGTCCTCTTCGCGGCTCCACATCACCTTGACTGGACCGGGGACCTGTTTGGCGATCTTCACGGCCTGGATCACGAAATCTACCTCGAGCCGCCGGCCGAAGCCGCCGCCCAGCAGATGGTTGTGCACCCGAACTCTGGACTTGGCGAGGCCGGCTGCCTTCGCCGCGGCGGTCTGCGTGAACGTCGGCACTTGCGTGCCGACCCAGATATCGCACCCGTCCGGCCCGACGTGCACGGTACAGTTGATCGGCTCCATGGTGGCGTGCGCCAGGAAGGGCAGCTCGTAGACCGCCTCGACCGTGCGCGTGGCGCCGGCCATCGCTGTCGCCACGTCGCCGTGCTTGCGCGCGACCACTCCCTGGTTTTGGGACGCGGCAGCGAGCTGCGATACGACGTCGGCCGTCGAGAGCGTGGCGTTCGGTCCCTCGTTCCAGCGGACATCGAGCGCTGCCAACCCACGTTTCGCCGTCCACGTGTCGCTCGCGATCACGGCGACGGCGTCCTCGAGGCGCACGACCTGACGGACGCCGTCTATGGCCTTCGCTTTCGAGTCGTCGAGGCTCGCGAGCGTGCCGCCGAACACGGGGCAGGCAGCCACCGCTGCCACCGTCATCCCCGGCAGCCGCACATCGATGCCGAATTGCGCTGTCCCGTCCACTTTTTCCGGCGTATCGAGCCGCTTCGCGGAGGTTCCGATGAGCTTCCACTCCGGTGGGGGCTTGAGAGGAACATCCCTCGGCCTCGGCAGCCGCGCCGCCCGGTCCACGAGCGCGCCGTACGCGAGGGTGCGTCCGCTTGCGCCGTGCACCACCGCGCCGTTAGCGGCACGGCAGGCGCTCGGATCCACGTTCCAGGCCTGCGCGGCCGCGGTCACCAGCATGGTGCGGGCGGCGGCACCGGCACGGCGGAGCGGCTCCCAGTTCCCACGCACCGACGTCGAGCCGCCGGTCTCCTGGACGCCGAACAGCGGCTCGGCGTAGCGCGCATCGTCGGGCGGCGCGTGCTCGAGATGAACCTGGTCGAGACCGACCTCCAGCTCTTCGGCCAGGAGCATGGACATGGCGGTGTAGGTTCCCTGTCCCATTTCGACTTTGTGCATGATCAGCGTGACGCGCCCATCGCGGTCCATGCGAACGAAGGCATTGGGAAAGAAATCGCCGGCCGGAGCCTGCGACGCGGGCAGCGGAAGTCGAAAACCGATGAGCAACCCGCCGCCGGCGGCGGCGCTCGCCTGCAGGAAGGTGCGACGGGACAGAGTGCGCACGATGATCGAAACTAACTCACCGCGCGCTCTCCGTCGACGAGCGGCTTCGCCCCGCGGTGGGGAGTGGGGTGCTAACTCCGCAAGCGTTTGATGAGCTGCACCTGACCCGCGTGGTACACCGCGTGGCACGTGATCCCCAAGACCAGGTCGAAGGCCTCCGCACGGTCCGCGCCCGCGTCGACCACGACGGCGGCCAGGCGGCGCTGCTCCGTGTCCACGACATCGCGGATCCGGTGCCAGGTCAGGCGCGACTCATCCGAAACAGGGAACCATTCGTCTCCCTCGAGCACGAAGGGTTCCAGGGGCGCCCCCGCCCCCGCCCCCGAGAGACGCCCACGCACCGAGCGGACAAAGTACGCGTGATGGAGCGCGATCTCCGCGATGTTGTGGCGTTCGGGCGACGGCCGCCAGAATGCCAGGTCAGTCGATACATCGGCGAGCGCCACTTTCAAGTCGGGGCCGTGCCAGGCGCCTTCCGCACGGCCATAGCCTTCCTCCAGGATGCGGGCGAGCCGATCCGTCCTCGGGCCGGTTGTCGTAGTCATCCGTTTCTCCCTGTGCGTGAGAACCTTCTCGTTCCGTGAGGTGTTCGTTACCATCATAAGCGCGCGTGGAGGCGCAGTCTTGGCAAAAATTGCGGTGGCCCCCGAGCAGCCCGGGCGGATCACGGGCCACGAGCTCGCCCGGGGTAACGGATGGCGAGTCGAGGACGTCGTGTGTACCTCTGGACCCGCGGACCGTCCGTTCGAGGAGCAGCACTCGTGGGTCTCGATCGCCCTTGTGGTAGCGGGGACCTTCCAGTACCGCTCGCCCGCCGGCCGGGACCTGATGACGCCGGGCTGCGTGCTCCTGGGCAGCGCAAGTCAATATTTCGAATGCGACCACGAGCACGGCACGGGCGATCGCTGTATCGCGTTCCGCTACACACCGGAGTATTTCGAGCGGGTCGCGGCCGATGCAGGCGCCGCCCGAGGCCGGGGCTTTCGGCTGGGGCGCCTCCCGCCGCTGCGGGAGTTGGCGCCGCACGTCGCTCAGGCGTGCGCTGGCCTGGGTGGATCGGATGAAATCTCCTGGGAGGAAATCGGGGTGCGGCTGGCGGCGTGCGTTGCACGGCTGGCACACGGCGCCCTGCCCTGCCGAAACGAGCCGACCCCGGCGAGGGATGCGCTCGCCCGCGCGACCAGGGCGGTGCGGACGATCGATCGCGACCCCGGTGCCCGGGTCACACTGGGAGCGCTGGCGCACGACGCGGGCCTGAGTCCGTACCATTTCCTGCGCACGTTCCAGCGCGCGACCGGGGTGACGCCACACCAGTACGTCGTGCGGGCGCGCCTGCGCAAGGCTGCACTGCGACTGGCAGCCGAACCCGCAAAGGTGATCGACATCGCCTTTGACAGCGGCTTCGGCGATGTGTCGAACTTCAACCGCAGCTTCCGCGCCGAGTTCGGCGTCAGCCCGCGCGCCTACCGCCGGGCGCTCGATGTCGCAGGGGCGCGATGCTGAAGCGAGCTTGCGTGGTCGTCGCCACCGTCGTGTTCGCGACGACGGCCGCGGCTCAAGGCTCCAAAGTCCAGTTTGGCTTCGGCGCTGGCCGGGCGATTCCCACCGGTGATTATCACGCGACCGGGAGCGGCGAGGGCTTCAATGCCGCGTGGACGGGAATGGCGTTCGTCGCGGTCAAGGTCTCGCCGCGTCTCTCGCTACGGCTCGACGGCACCTACGGCGGGCACAGTGCGAATGACGTGCTGAAAGGCAACCTCACGACGGCCCTCGACACCCCGACGGACGCAACGACCAAACTCGTGGGAGCAAGCCTCGACCTGACCTATTCCCTTGCCGCAGGCGCGCGCCCGCGCCCGTACGTACTCGGCGGGCTCGGCATGTACCACGTCACGATCGCGGTCACGTCCGCTGATTCCAGCACGGACAACGGTGAGACCAACTTTGCCTGGAACGTGGGCGCAGGGCTCGAGTATCGCGTCAGCCGTACGACGCTGTTCGTTGAGGGACGCTACGTGAACGCGGGCGCGGTGTCGGGGTTCCCTGGAACAACCGTCTTCCCGATTATCGCCGGGGTGCGATTCGGCGCGCCGTAGGAAGGGTCCCCCGACCGTTAGTGAAGCGCCCGCAGACGATACCGTCCGCCGTTGAAGAATCCAGCGACGGCGACGTAGTAGGTGCCCTGCTTCAGGCTGCGCGAGAGGCGCGAGCAGAAGTTGAAATGCCTTGAGTCAATAAAGTCGTCCGCCGAGATCGGTTTGCCCGCGGCGTCGAACAAGCCGATCGACGTCGCCTGCTCGAGCGCGAAGCCGCAGGCTCCCACCCAGCCCGACGTCTCGAACTCGTAGAACCCAAATTTCGGAACTGTCACGCGGTAGACGTCGACGTTCAGTGCATCCTCGATGACAGCCTGTACGTAGCCTCCGATCATCAGGGGACTGGCCGTCTCCAGCGAGTGATTGGGCGCCTGCACGGCGGGCAATCCGATGGAGAACGATACGGGATAGTGTACGCGGCCCAGCACGCCCACCGTCTGCGGCGTGGTCGAGCCGCCCAAGGCGCCCCATACCCGCCCCGGCCACCCGATCAGCCTGTCGCCGGCCTCATCGGCGCCGCCGTACACGAAGTAGGTCCCGTCGGGAACGTCGTCGAACGCGAACGCTCCGTCGGATTGTGCGGTGACCGTCTGCGCGATCGCGCCCGTGGTCGCCGCGTACAGGCGCGCGTACAGCTGCGTCGGTGGACCGAAGGTCTGGGTCACGCTGTTGTACGCGTTGAGTAGACCCGCTCCATACACAGATGCCGGACCGACGGCGTACATCGTGAGACGCTGCCGCAACGCGGCCGCGGTCAGGCCCGGCTCCCGCGCCAGTACCAGGGCGGCAGCGCCGGTGACATGCGGCGCCGCCATCGATGTGCCTTCGGCGAGCGCATAGTCGGGCTCGCCCGCTTGGAAATCCCACACCGTCGAAGCCACTCCATCGGTCGCGTCGCCGAGAGCAAAGTTGCCGCCCGGAGCCCGAATGCCGACGTAGGACCCGAAGTTCGAGTACGGGGCCGCGGCGCCGTCCGGGCCGACGGCCGCGACGGCGAGCACCTCCGGATACGCGGCCGGATAGAAGAGGTCGGACGTGCTGTCGTTGCCCGCGGCCGCTACGATCAAGGCGCCGGTGCCGGCCGCGCTGATGATCGCGTCGTGCAGCGTCGGGTCGTCCCCCGGTCCGCCGAGGCTCAGGTTGATGATCCTGGCGCCCGTGCTCGCCTGCACCGTCGCGCCCACTCCGTTGTCGGCCGGCAGGCCCGCGGCGTACAGAATGCCTTGAGCGATGTCATACGTTTCACCGAAACCTCCGGAGCCGAGAGCGCGGACTGGGCGGATGCGTACCGCCCAGTTCACACCGCTCACGCCGAGCCCGTCGTTGCCGCTGGCTCCGATCGTGCCGGCGACGTGCAAGCCATGACCGCCGAAGGCGTCGGGAAGGAAGCACGTCCCCGTCGGGTCCAGACTGTAGGACGACGGATTAGTCGGGTTAGGGTCGTAGCCATCGCCGTCAGCGGCATTACTGATGGTGCCGCCCGCGCACAACCGCAACGAGTCGACGTCGCTCACGAAGTCATATCCATCTTCGGTCAGGTTTCTCGCGATCCCGGGATGGTCGAAGCGAATCCCATCGTCCACGACGGCGACCAGCACCGCGGGGCTCCCCGTGGTGATGGGCCACGCGCGCGGCAGGTCGATCATGCCGTAGTGCCAGGCCTGAAACGGGTAGAACGGATCGTTGGGAGTCGTGCGCGGCGCCGCCCGCCCCGCCGCCGCCGCGCGGGGCATCCCGCCCGCGCGGGCGAACTTCTCATCGAGCCAGATGAGGCGATTGCGGCCGACGCTGGCGACGGCCGGATCGCGACGGAGGGCGGCCGCGACCGCATCCAGCTGCATGGTGTCCACCACGTGGACCCTGGCCGCCAGAATGGTCGGCGATACACCGACAATGTGGGCCGCGGCGGGCACCATGGCGGAAAGGCGCTTGTGAATCGCCGCGCCGAACGCGTGCGCCGCCGATGCCCGCCCGAGAACAGGAGCCCCCAACCCGGGCGCGCCGAAGGCGCTCGGCCGGAATCTCACGATCAAGTCGCCCGGCGTAGCGACGGCATGCGACCCCTTGCGGCCAACACGGGGCGGCGGCGCCCGTCGCATGGGCAGCACGGACACCGGTCTCGCCAGGGCCGCTGCCGCCAAGGCGCGCCCGCCGGTGAAAGGGGCGAGGGCAACGCGAGGCGCTGCCGGCGAAGGCGCGGTTACCGTGATAGTGCCGCTGATGGTCCCGTCGTGCGGAATCCAGCTCGTAGGGCCGTTGTCCCCGCTACAATGAGCCAGAGCGACCGCGAGCATCCCAGTGAGTGTCGTTCGCATGACCGGCCCCATGGGACCTCCTCGGTGCGGGTGCAGCGCCGGAAGATGTTGCCCGGTGAACCTACCGCGGGAGAGAAGCAGGGGCCAGCCATCGGTCTTGCGCGGGAGCTAGCATTCACCACACAGCGTGAGCCGAGACGACCCGAACACGGAGGCTGGCCATGAACGAGGCGCTCGAGCCTGGCATCGTCGTGGTGCGCGGAAACGCGAAGGGATTCGCCCAGGAGATCGCCGTCGGCCGTCACAGGTTCCGGGCGGATGAGCCGGTCGCCGCCGGCGGCACCGACACGGGTCCCGGACCCTACGATCTCCTACTCGCGGCGCTCGGCGCCTGAACGTCCATGACCATCGCGCTGTATGCGCGAAGGAAAGCCTGGCCGCTGCGCGAGGTGACGGTGCATCTCGGGCATTCGAGGATTCACGCAGAGGACTGCGCCGACTGCGAGACGACGGAGGGAATGCTGGACCGGATCCAGGTGCGGATCGCGTTGGACGGCGAACTATTGGAGGAGCAGCGCGCGAAGCTGCTCGAGATCGCACACAAGTGCCCAGTCCACCGGACGCTGACCTCGGAGATCAAGATCCGAATAACGCTCGAATAAGACAGGGCGATGCAGCGTCGTTCAGGCGCCCGGGTGCAACCTGACCGTCAGTGACCGCCCACGTCGCAGCAGCTCGACTCGCGTCTCGCGCCGCGGGTCGAGTGCGTTACGCAGGCGGCCGATGTCGGCTGCTTCGCCGTCGACGCTGAGTATCACGTCGCCAGTCCGGATGGGAGCCCAGGACGAATCGGCCTCGACGACGAGGAGGCCACCCCTGCTGTCCTCGCCGAAGTAGGCGACGAGCTCATCTCCAACCGCGGTGGTCCGAAGGCCGGGCAGGCTCTGGGCGTTGCTCTCGTCGTGCCGCGGCTCGCCTTGTGCTGCCCGTAGGCGGCGCTCGACTGTGCCGAGCTCCAGATCGGCCAGCATCAGCGTATCCCGCCGGGCCGCCACGGCTTCGTCCTGCATCAGGCGATGCAGTTGCGCCCGCATTTCACTGATCCCGTCAATGACGGCCTTCAGTGTCGCGGGGCGAGGGGTCGGTTCGCTCCGTGGCTCCACGGTCCTGGCGGTTTGGATCGTCACCGTACGAAAGCGACCTCCCGCGAACACGCGAAGCGTCACGGAGTCACCAGGTTGAACGGCGCGCAGCTCGTGTGCCAGTCGGCGCAGCGCGGCGTCCTGGGCCTGGCGCCGGCCGACGTCGGCCTGGTCGATACGCAGGCTCACGTCGTTGACCTCCGCGAGGCGATTCCCCGGGTCTATGCTCGCGCGGTCGGCGGGCCCGCCGGGCGTCACCGCCGAGACCAGCAGCCCGAGCGTGTCGCGTTCGGTTCCGGACGTCGAAACTGTGGCCCCGAGGATCTTTGGGACGTCGTCGGGGACGTCAGACGAGCCGCCCCTCGCCTGTGGGATAGCAGGTCGCACCAAGGCGACGAGGGCAGCGGTTGCGATGCCGAGAACGATGCGGTGGTTCATCGCGGGCCTCCATATGGTGCAGGAGCAAGGTCTGGCGGATCGACCGAACTGGATCGTGACGTCCCGGTCGTCGCGGCGCGCTCGCCGATCACGCGGCGTGCCGCGACGAGATGGTCGCTGAACCAGCGACCGCGCTCTCCGTCGCCGAGGACGTCGTACCGCACGCCGCCGCCGCTCGCCGACGCGTGGATGACGCGCTCATGCCCGGCGTAGATCGCCACATGATCGATGTGCGAGCCGTCGCTGGCGAAGAACAGGAGATCGGCCGGCCGGATCGAGCCCATTCGCAGCGGCACGTCTTCGCCTATTTCGGCGAGCTCGCGTGCGGTACGCGGGAACCGCGCTCCTTCCCTGCGAAACTCGGGCTGCACCCTTGCGAACACATACTGCACGAACCCCGCGGCGTCGAAGCCACCGTACGGGTTCGCCCCGCCCTGCCGGTACGGCGTGCCGAGGTAGCCCTCGGCCACCTCCAGTACGCGCGCCGCGAATTCCTCCGACCGGTCGTACTGCGGACGGACCGGTGGACTGGGCGGCGGAGCCGTTGGCTCGGAGCGCTTGTGGCCGCCGCCGCCAAGGCTTACCCGCAATCCGACGGCGTACTCCAGGTGCTGGCTCCAATCCGCAGCGAATCCGCTGTTACTCTCGAGTGGGCTCCGGTACCGGGCTTCCGCCTGGACACCAAGGGGTCCGATCAGATCATGGTGCGCGCCGACTCCCACGCTCCACGTCGCGATGCTTGTATCGGGGCCCGAGCTCAGTCGCACCCCATAACCCCCGATGCCTGCGAAACCATAGGGGGAGAATCCTAGAAGCAGCCCTCGGAAGGTGGGTATGGCACGGAGCGGCTCGAAGACGACCTCGGCGTCCGCCATCCACGCGCCGACATCGACATTGAACGGGTTCTGCCCGTTGTCGACGTGCCAACACCGAAAGCGGTCGCATTGGATGGGCATGCTTGCATCGTTGGAGGGTACGAGATGCAACGCGCCTCCCAGGCGGAGTCCCATGACGCCCCAGTACTTCGTAAAGCCGATACCCCCGAAGAGGACACTGCTCGAGGGCTCCCTCCATGCGGCGAACCCCTGGATTGCCCACGAAGGGCGTGAGAAGGTCTGGGGAAACAGCGGGGGAGGGGGCGCGGCGGCAAGGAACGCGATGCTCAGAGCGGCGGGGCCGACCGCCGACCGCCACGGCGTCTTGAGCTCTAGGGTCTCCGAACGCATCACGGCACTCCAGGGAGGGGCTAGAGTGGCCCACACGCATCAAGTACGCCACGGCATCCATGTACTCCTCGTCGTCGGACCCGCCGGGTTCTCGCGTTAAATCGGCGCACCCCAACGCCATAGCGTAGTCGGAGTACGTAGCCCCCGTGGGCCGCACTCGGTGGAGGACACGCGCATGACACCGGCGGGTGACAGTGTGTGGTCGACGCTGCCACGCGGCGTTTCTGGCCGCTACGCGCGACGGGGGGGAGGGGGGGGAACTCGCGAAGCACCCAGCCGCTGGAAACACGAAGGCCGCGACGGGAGCCGTCGCGGCCCGAGCAGGCCCGGCAGGAATCGAACCTGCAACCCCCGGTTTTGGAGACCGGTGCTCTACCAATTGAGCTACGGACCTAGGATGTACGCCGGCTGGAAGTTAGCGAATCCGTGGCAGCGACGGCAGGCGCCGATTGTGCTGCAACTGTGCCGCTCGCGAAGCGCTTCGCCACGGCGGCCGCGAGATCGGCCTCGTCGATGATGTTGTAGCGGTCGAATGGTAATTGGTTGATCGCCAATCACCAGCGTACCGCCGGACAGGATGAGCACCCTCAGCTTTTTCAGGCTGACTGTCCGCTCATCTTCCACTACGTTCGGCTTACAGCCCCGGCAGCCCCGGCAGCCCCGTTATCACCGTGAGCACCTTCGAGTCCAAGCCTGAGGCGCCGTGGCTGTCTGTCACCGTCACGCGGATCGTGAAACTCCCCAGCAGATACGAGTGCGACGCGCTGATCGTGCCCTGGCTCGACGTACTACCGCTCGTCGACGAGCCGTCGCCCCAGTTGATGGTGTACGACCATGGGCCGTCGTTGTTCGGGTCGCTGAACGACGCGGTCTCGGTGTAGAGAATCCCCAGCAACACCCTCTCGTCCGACCCGGCGTTCACCGTGGGCGGCTGGTTCGGC
>QHUS01000022.1 GCA_003222035.1 Gemmatimonadota bacterium
ATCATCGGCCCGTTCCGCGTGGCGCTCGACGCGACCGGGACCGGCCAGCTGCTGTTCGGGATCACGGCGAACGGCCTGGTGATGGTCCGGCTCCCGAGTCCGACGAACCCGAATCCGGCGGCCCCCCCTCCCCCCGCGCGGCGGCGGTGAGCACTCATGCGCCGTTGCTGAGCCGATCGCGAGAGCCCGGTCCGAAACCGGGCTCGCGTGCTATTATGGGAGGATGGTGGAGCACGGTGGAGGTTGGTGGAAGTCGGTGGAGGTTTTGAAGGAAGCGAGGTAGGGTGACGTTCCGGTTCACGACGGCGGGTGAATCGCACGGGCGCGGACTGGTGGCCGTCCTCGAGGGGATCCCCGCGGGACTGCCGCTCGCCGCCGAGCGTGTCAACGTCGAGCTGAAGCGGCGCATGGGCGGGTACGGCCGCGGCGCCCGCATGAAGATCGAGGCCGACCAGATCGAGTGGCTCGCCGGCGTGCGGGCCGGGGAAACCCTCGGCTCCCCCATCGCGATGCTCGTCTGGAACCGCGACTGGGAGCACTGGCGGGACGTCATGGCGCCCGAGGCCGATGCGCCGGGGACGGTGGGGGGCGAGCGGCGACGCCAGGTGACGCGGCCCCGACCCGGGCACGCCGATCTCGCGGGCTCCCTCAAGTACGACCGCCAGGACGCGCGCGACATCCTCGAGCGGGCGAGCGCGCGCGAGACCGTGGCCCGCGTTGCCTGCGGCGCGGTGTGCAAGGTGTTCCTGGGACAGTTCGGCGTGGAAGTCGGTTCTCACGTCGTGGAATTAGGTGGGGTCACCGCCAAGTACCACGCACCACTCCCCACGCCTTTGAACCAGGCCGCGGATGCGAGTCCCGTGCGGTGTTTGGATCCCGACGCCGAGAAAGAGATCGTCGCCCGGATCGACGCCGCCAAGGCCGCGGGCGACACACTCGGCGGCATCGTGGAAGTCGTGGCGCTCGGCGTTCCCGTCGGACTCGGCTCGCACGTGTCATGGGACCCGAAGCTCGACGGGCGTCTGGCGCAGGCCCTGATGTCCATCCCCGCGGTGAAGGGAGTGGAGCTGGGGCTCGGGTTCGAGGCCGCGCGCCGCAAGGGCTCCGAAGTGCACGACGAGATCCTGCCCGGCCTGGCCCGGGCCACGAATCGCGCCGGGGGCACGGAAGGCGGCATGACCACGGGGGAGCCGTTGGTCGCGCGCGTCGCCATGAAGCCGATCTCCACGCTGATGTCGCCGCTCCGGACGGTGGACTTGAAGACCGGCGGGCCGGCGCAGGCGCAATCGGAGCGATCGGATGTGACCGCGGTGCCGGCGATGGGCGTCATCGCCGAAGCGATGCTGGCCCTGGTGCTGGCGCAGGCGCTGCTCGAGAAGTGCGGGGGCGACGCGCTGAGCGAGACCAAGCGAAACTTCGAGGGGTATCTGGCACAGGTGCGGGCGCGCACCCCGAAAGACGCCGCGTCGTGAAACGGCACATCGTGCTCATGGGGCTGCCCGGATCGGGCAAGACCGCCGTGGGCCGGATGGCGGCGGAGCAGCTGGGCGCGGACTTCGTGGACATCGACGCGATCATCGAGCGCCGCGAGGGGAGGCCGATCAGCCTGATCTTCGCGGAGAAGGGCGAAGCGGCGTTTCGCGACATGGAGCGCAAGGAGATGGAGACCGCGCTCGCGAGCGCGCCCGCGGTGATCGCGCCCGGCGGCGGTTGGGCGGCACAACCGGGCGCGATCGACGCCGCCAAGCCGCACGCGCTGCTGATCTATCTGTATGCGCGACCCGAGACGGCGGCGCAGCGCGCCGTCCCCGAGGGAACCCGGCCGTTGTTAATGGGAGAGGATCCCGTCGGGCGCATGCGGCAGCTGCAAAAGGAGCGCGAGCCGTTCTTTCGGGTGGCGCACGCGCAGATCGACGCGGAACGTAAGTCCATGTCGCAGGTGGCGAATGAGGTCGTCAGGCTTGCGCAATCGAGCGCGGGATGGTAAAGATGCGCTCTCGTGTCGTTTGACGAAGGATTGATACGTGGCTGGTAAGAACGCAGGAGTGAAACGGAAGAAGGCTGACCCCGGGCACAAGCCCGGGGAGAGCGAAGGCGCGCCGATCGCGGCGGAGTCGGAGGCCGCGGTGGCCGTCGCCGACGCTCCCAAGCGGCGGGCGCGCAAGCCCAAAGGGCCCGCGACTGCGGGCGGGAAAGGTGCGCTCGTCATCGTCGAGTCGCCCACCAAGGCGAAGACGATCGGCAAGTATCTGGGCTCGGGCTACACCGTGAAGGCGACCGTGGGGCACCTGCGCGACCTGCCGACGCGGAAACTCGGCGTGGACGTCGAGAACGACTTCACGCCCGAATACGTCACCATCAAGGAAAAAGCGAAGACACTCGCCGAGATCAAGCGCGCCGCGAAGGGGGCGGAGCGGGTCCTGCTCGCCACCGATCCGGACCGCGAGGGCGAAGCCATCGCCTGGCACGTGGCGAGCCAGCTCCCGAACGGGAGCGCCGGGAGCGGGAAGGTGCGGCGCGTCCTGTTCCACGAGATCACCAAGGACGCGGTGGCCCACGCGCTCGCCAACCCGCTCGACATCGATCAGCGCAAGGTGGACGCCCAGCAGGCGCGCCGCGTGCTGGACCGGCTGGTGGGGTACAAGACCTCCCCGCTGCTCTGGAAAAGCATCAAGACGGGCCTGTCGGCGGGGCGCGTACAGACAGTGGCCTTGCGATTGATCTGCGAGCGCGAGGGCGAAATCCGCAAGTTCGTGCCGCAGGAGTACTGGACCATCGAGGCCGATCTCGAGAAGGACGGCCAGGGGTTCCAGGCGCGGCTGCATAAGTTCGACGGGAAAAAGCCGGAGATCAAGGACGAAGCGAGCGCCCGCGCGATCGTCGCGGATGTCCTGAAGATCCCGTTCAAGGTCACGGCGGTCGAGAAGGGCGAGCGGCGCCGGCCGGCCCCGCCGCCATTCCGCACCAGCACGATGCAGCAGGAAGCCGCCAAGCAGCTGGGCTTTTCCGCGGCCGTCACCATGCGCATCGCGCAGCAGCTGTACGAGGGCATCGAGATCGGCGACGAGGGCCCGGTCGGCCTCATCACCTACATGCGGACCGACTCCGTGCGGGTGGCGGACTCCGCCGTGGCCCAGGCACGCGACTACATCAGGAAAGAGTTCGGGAAGCCCTACTTGCCGGCAGAGCCGGTCGAGCACAAGGGGGGGAAGGGCAGCGCCCGGGTGCAGGATGCGCACGAAGCGATCCGGCCCACCGACGTGCCGCGCCGCCCGGAGGACGTGAAGAAGCACCTCGACTCGAAACAGTTCAAGCTGTACCAGCTGATCTGGCGGCGGTTCGTCGCCTCCCAGATGAACCCGGCGCTGTTCGAAACCACCAAGGTGGACTTCGATCTCGGCCGTTACGTGTTCCGCGCCACCGGCTCGCGGGTGCTGTTCGACGGCTACCACAAGCTGTACCACGAGGCGCACGAGCCCGAGGAAGGCAAGACGCTCGAGGACCTGCCGCCGATTCCGCCGCTCGCCCAAGGCGACCTCGTCACCGTCAAGCAGATCACGCCGAGCCAGCACTTCACCGAGCCCCCGCCGCGCTACAGCGAGGCCAGCCTGGTGAAGGAGCTGGAACGCCTCGGCATCGGACGTCCGTCCACCTATGCGACCATCATCTCCACGCTCAAGGCCCGGTGGTACGCGACGGCGAAGGACCGGCGGTTCGCGCCGACGCCCCTGGGCGAAACGGTGTGGCAGGTGATGAAGCGCTCGTTCCCCGCCGTGTTCGAGGTGGGCTTCACGGCGCAAATGGAAGACGAGCTCGACAAGGTCGAGGAAGGCGACCTCGGCTGGAAGAAGGTGCTGCGCGATTTCTGGGGGCCGTTCTCCCAGGCGCTCGACGCGGTGGACGTAGACAAGCTGATCTACGAGGTGCACGATCTCGCCGACCTGCACAAGGAGAAGTGTCCGACGTGCGGCAGCGCGGTGGCCGTGCGGAGCGGGCGCTTCGGCCCGTTCATCGCGTGCGCCCGCTACCCCGAGTGCCGCTTCACGCGCCCGCTGCGGCGCGACAAGGTGCCCGACCGGCCGACCGACGAGATCTGCCAGGAGTGTGGCGCGCCGATGGTGATCAAGACCGGGCGCTACGGCGAATTCCTCGCCTGCACCCGGTTTCCGGCGTGCAAGCACACCAGGCCCGTGCCCCTCGGCGTGAAGTGCCCGAAGTGCGGCGTGGGCGATCTGGCGGAGCGTCGCACCCGCAAGGGACGGAACTTCTTCGGCTGCCTGCGCTACCCCGAGTGCGACTACTCGACCTGGAACCGCCCGGTCCCGGTCGCCTGCCCGAGCTGCGGATTCCTCGGGATGGAAGAGAAGCAGACCAAGACCAAAGGGATCTCTCGCAAGTGCCTCAAGTGCGGACACGAAGTGCAGGTCGAGGAGGCGGAGGCGGCGCCGGCGGAGTCCGTAGCGTTGTCGTAGTCGGCGGCGGGCTCGCGGGAAGCGAGGCCGCGTGGGCGCTCGCCGAGCGCGGGGGGGCGGGGGGAGGGGGGGGGGGAATCGCGGTGACGCTCTACGAGATGCGTCCCGTGAAGGCGACGCCCGCGCACCACACCGACCGCCTCGCCGAGCTGGTCTGCTCGAACTCGTTCAAGTCGGTGGAGCTGACCAACGCCCACGGCCTGCTCAAGGCCGAGATGCGGCGGCTGGGCAGCATCGTGCTCGACGCGGCCGACCAGGCCCGGGTGCCCGGCGGCGCGGCCCTCGCCGTTGACCGTGTCGCATTCTCGCAGGCGGTGCACGACCGGATCACGCGTCACCCGGGCATCACCGTGGTGCGGAGCGAAGTGACCGACCTGCCTTCGCCCGGCGTGGTCGCCACCGGCCCGCTCACGTCGCAAGGACTGTCCGACGCGATCGCACGAAGGCTCGAGACCGGGGCGCTCGCCTTCTTCGACGCCATCGCACCGATCGTCTCCGCCGACTCCCTCGACACGTCTCGCATGTTCCGGGCGTCGCGCTACGGCAAGGGCGGCGGAGACGACTACTGGAACGCGCCCTTCACCGCGGAGCAGTACGACGCCTTCGTCACGGCACTGCGCACCGGCGAGCAGTACCAACCGCACCACGACTTCGATCGGACGCCGTACTTCGAGGGCTGCCTGCCGGTGGAAGAGATGGCGGCCCGCGGCAGGGACGTACTGCGGTTTGGCCCCATGAAACCGGTGGGATTGGTGGATCCCCGGGCGGTCGCCCGGGGTCAGCCGCCCTACGCCGTCGTTCAGCTACGGCAAGAGGATCGCGCGGGGCAGATGTGGAACCTGGTGGGCTTCCAGACGCGCCTGAAGATCCCCGAGCAGCAGCGGGTGTTCCGGATGATCCCGGGCCTCGAGCGCGCCGAGTTCCTGCGGTTCGGGAGCATCCACCGGAATGCGTACATCAACTCCCCGCGCGCTCTCACCGCGCACCTCTCGGCCAAGGACGATCCGAAGCTCTTGTTCGCGGGACAGCTCACGGGTGTCGAGGGCTACACCGAGTCGGCCGCGACGGGGATCCTCGCCGGGATCAACCTGGCGCGCATCCTCGCGGGCGAAGCGCCGGCGGTACCACCCCCCACGACCATGCTCGGCGCGCTGTACCGCTACGTCCACACGGCCGACCCCGAGCACTTCCAGCCGATGAACGCGAACTTCGGGTTGCTGGAGCCGCTGGAGCGGGGGGTGCGCGACAAAGCGAAAAAGAGGGAGCTACTGGTCGAGCGGGCGCTGGCGGATATGGACATGTTCGCGCAGCAGGTGAACGCGGAAGTCGGAACGCGGAACGCGGAACTGGGGGGTCGTGCTTCTGTTCCGCGTTCCGCGTTCCCCGTTCCGCGTTCCCCCGAGTCATGAGCCCCTCCGTCCCCGAGATCTCCGCCTTCGTCGCGTTCCTGGAAAAGGAGCGCAACGACTCGCCCCACACGGTGAAGGCGTACGAGCGCGACGTGAAAGACTTCGCCGCGTTCTGCGGCCGCTACTACGGCGGCTCCTGGAGCTGGGCGGGCGTGGATCGGTTGGCGATTCGCGGGTGGCTGGGCGCGCTGCAGCAGCGCGGGCTCGCGAAGCGCTCGGCCGCGCGGGCGCTCTCGGCGCTGCGCACGTTCTACCGGTTTCTCGCCGCGACGCAGGGGCTCGAGGTGAACCCCGCGAAGGCGGCGCGCACGCCGAAGGTGGAGCACACGCTCCCGACACATCTGGACCGCGCCGAGATCGACCGGCTGTTCACGGAGGCGGAGCATCGTGCCCAGGCGGGCGGGTTCACCGAAGCGCGCGACCTGGCGATGCTCGAGCTGTTCTATTCGACCGGGATCCGTCTTGCCGAGCTGGCGGGGCTGAACGAGCAGGACGTGGACCTCGTGTCGGACCAGGTAAAGGTGCGCGGCAAGGGGAAGAAAGAGCGCATCGTGCCGGTGGGGAGCCACGCGGGTGCGGCGCTGCGACGCTATTACCGGCAGCGCGACGCCCGGCTTGGCGCTCACGGCCGGTCGGGAACGCACGACCGCAGGGCGGTGTTCGTGGGGCGACGCGGGCAGCGGCTCAGCGCCCGTGGCGTGCAGCTCGCGATGAAGCGGTTGTTCGGGACCTTGGCCCGGGGCGCGCGCGACCTGCACGTCCACACGCTCCGTCATTCATTCGCCACGCACCTGCTCGACGCCGGCGCCGATCTGCGCGCGGTGCAGGAGCTGCTGGGCCACGCCTCGCTCTCGACGACACAGGTGTATACTCATACGTCGGTGGAGAGATTGAAGAAGGTGTATCAGCAGGCGCATCCCCGCGCATGAGGGACATGCCACGCATTCACGCAACCACGATCCTGTGCGTCCGGCGCGACGGGCACGTGGCATTGGGCGGCGACGGTCAGGTCACGATCGGCGACACGGTGATGAAGGCGAACGCCAACAAGGTCCGCGCCTTGAAGGGTGGAAAGATCCTCGCCGGGTTCGCGGGCGCGGCGGCCGACGCGTTCACGCTGTTCGAAAAGTTCGAGGAGAAGCTCGAGCGCTACCCCGGCAACCTGCCGCGCGCCGCGGTCGAGCTCGCCAAGGACTGGCGGTCCGACCGGGTACTGCGCCGGCTCGAAGCCCTGCTGGTGGTGTCGGACAAGGAGCACGGCTACGTGATCTCGGGCTCGGGTGAGCTGATCGAGCCCGACGACGGCGTGCTCGCCATCGGCTCGGGCGGGACCTACGCGCTCGCGTCGGCGCGGGCGCTCTTGACCGCGTCGGACCTCTCCGCCCGCGACATCGTACAGCGCTCGCTCGAGATCGCCGCCGAGATCTGCGTGTACACCAACTCGCACATCTCGATTCTGGAGCTGTAAATGGCCGAGCCGACCCGCACACCTGACGAGCAGCACCCGGCACATGCCGCGCCCGAGGAGACGCTCCCCTGGCTCGAGGAGCTGCCGCCGCGCAAGATCGTCGCCGAGCTGGATCGTTACATCGTGGGCCAGGAGGTGGCGAAGAAGGCCGTGGCGATCGCGGTGCGCAACCGCTGGCGCCGCTCGCAGGCGCCGGAGGACATCCGGGACGAGATCCTGCCGAACAACATCATCATGATCGGCCCTACCGGCGTGGGGAAGACCGAGATCGCGCGCCGGCTGGCCCGCCTCGCGGGCGCCCCCTTCCTCAAGGTCGAGGCGTCCAAGTTCACCGAGGTCGGGTATGTGGGCCGGGACGTCGAGTCCATGGTGCGCGAGCTGGTGGACGTGTCGATCAACATGGTGCGCACCGAGCGCGAGGACGACGTCTATCCCCAGGCCGAGGCGCGCGCCGAGGAGCGGCTGCTCGACATCCTGCTCCCGCCGGTCCCCCCGAGCCCCCAGTCCCCAGCCCCGAGTCCAGGGGACAAGGTGGAGGGCAGAGGGGAGAAAGCCCCCCTCTTCGTCGTGTCGTCCAAGGGAGACGTGACGCCCAAGGCCCTCGAGGGCGACGTGGAGGCGCAGGAGCGCCGCCGCCGGACGCGCGAGAAGCTGCGCCAGCAGCTCAAGGACGGGAAGCTCGAGGAGCGCGATGTCGAGGTCGAGGTGCAGCAGGAAGGGTTCCCCATGCTCGAAATGATGCAGCCGCCCCAGGGCATGGAAGGCACCGACATGAACCTGACGGAATGGCTGAAGGAGATGCTCCCCAAGAAGAAAAAGCGCCGCACCGTGCACCTGCACGAGGCGCGGCGTATCCTCATCGACGAGGAGCTGAAGAAGCTCGTCGACATGGACGACGTAGTGAATGAAGCACTCGACCGGGTCGAGAACCACGGAGTGATCTTCATCGATGAGATCGACAAGATCGCCGGGGAGCGCGGCACCGTGGGACCCGACGTGTCGCGCGAAGGGGTACAGCGCGACCTGCTCCCGATCGTCGAAGGCTCCACCGTGCAGACGCGCTACGGCTACGTCCGCACCGACCACGTCCTGTTCATCGAGCCCCTCACCGAGGAGGACTTCGTCCGGATCATGACGGAGCCCGAGAACGCGCTCACCAAGCAGTACGCCGCGCTGTGCGCGGCCGAAGGGGCGACGCTCGAGTTCACGCCCGACGGCATCAAGGAGATCGCCCGCATCGCCGCCAAGGCGAACGAGCGCATGGAAAACATCGGCGCCCGCCGGCTGCACACCGTGATGACCACCTTGCTCGAGGACGTGCTGTTCGAGCTGCCCGAGCTGGCCGAGAAGCGCATCCGGTACGACGCGGACAAGGTGCGCGACCGGCTCGGCAAGATCGTGGACGACGAGGACCTGCGCCGCTACATCCTGTAACCTGCCCGCTCCAACCTGCCTGCTTGTCCCCGGATTCCAGGACGCGTACAATTAGCAGCCGACGCCTGTCATTTTGACTCGCCTCCTCAGGGACTCCATGGCCAAGCGCGACTTCCTTGCCGTCACCGATCTCACTCGGGACGAGATCCTGCGGCTGTTCGACCTCGCCAAGCGCATGAAGGCGGGCGGGTACAGGGAGACGCCCCTCGCCCGTAAGACCCTGGCGATGATCTTCGCCAAGTCGAGCACCCGCACCCGGGTCTCCTTCGAGGTCGGGACCTACCAGCTGGGGGGCCACGCGCTGTTCCTGTCGTCCCGCGACATCCAGATCGGGCGAGGGGAGCCGATCCCCGACACGGCGCGGGTGTTGTCGCGTTATGTGGACGGGATCATGATCCGCACCTTCGACCACGGGGAAGTGGAGCAGCTGGCGCACCACGCCACGATCCCGGTGATCAACGGACTCACCGACCTGTCGCACCCCTGCCAGGTACTCGCCGACCTGTTCACGGTGCGGGAATCGCTGGGCGGGTGGGAAAAGAAGCGGATTGCCTGGGTGGGCGACGGCAACAACATGGCGAACAGCTGGATCGAGGCGGCACAGGTGCTCGGCTTCGAGCTCCAGCTGGCGTGCCCCGAGGGGTACGAGCCCAACCGCGCCATCTTCGAGCGCGCCAAGGCGGCAGGCGCCTGCATCTCGATCACCGAGGTGCCGGAGGAGGCCGTGGAAGGCGCGCACGTCGTGAACACCGACGTGTGGGCCTCGATGGGGCAGGAGGGGGAGGCCGAGTCGCGGCGCAACGGCCCGCGCATCGCGGCGAAGAGGTCACGGCCGACGTGATCGAGGGCGCCCAGTCGCGCGTGTGGGACGAGGCCGAAAACCGGTTGCACGTCCAGAAGGCCTTGCTCGCGACCTTGATGGGTTAGTAATGGAAAGTCCCAAGCACACCCCGTTATACCACATCCACGCCAGCCTCGGCGCCAAGCTGGTGCCGTTCGGGGGCTACGAGATGCCGGTGAGCTATCCCGCGGGGATCGCCGCCGAGCACCGCGCGGTGCGCGAACGGGTGGGCGTGTTCGACGTGTCCCACATGGGCGAGTTCGAGGTCACGGGTCCGGACCGAAACGCGTTCGTGCAACTAGTCACCTGCAACGACGTCGGGGCGCTGCATGCGGGGCAGGCTCAGTACTCCGCGATTCTCACCGAGCAAGGCACGTTCGTGGACGACTGCGTGGTGTACCGGTTCGAGGACCGCGTCATGCTGGTCGTGAACGCGGGGAACATCGCCACCGACTGGGAACACATCGTGGCGCAGAAGCGGGGCGCCAACGTGCGCCTGCGCGACGTCTCGGCCGAGACCGGCCTGCTCGCCGTGCAGGGGCCCGGAGCCGAAGTGCTGCTCGGCCAGCTCACGACGGTGGGCGTCGCGATGATCCCGTACTACCACTTTGCCGAGGGCCGGGTGGCCGGGGTGCAGTGCTTCATCTCCCGCACCGGCTATACCGGCGAGGACGGGTTCGAGCTGTATTGCCGCGCCGCGGACCTGGAGACGCTGTGGCACGCCCTGGCGGGCGCCGGGCGCGCCGAGCCGTGCGGCCTCGGCGCGCGCGACACGTTGCGGCTCGAAGCGGGCTATCCTCTGTACGGCAGTGACATCGACGCGTCGGTCACGCCGTACGAGGCGGGCCTCGGCTGGATCGTGAAGCTCGAGAAGGGCGCCAGTTTCATCGGACTCGTCGCGCTGAAGCAGCAGAAGCTCGTGGGGGTGAAGCGCCGGCTCGTGGGCTTCAAGGTCGCCGAGCCCAAGACGGTGGCCAGACACGGGTACCCTGTGTACCTGGACGGCACGCAGGTGGACGTCGTGCGGAGCGGCACGGTGACGCCCACGACCGGCTGCGCCATCGGTATGACGTATCTCCCGACCGGGCAGGCGACGCCGGGCGCGCGGTTCACGATCGATGTGCGGGGGAAGCACGCGCAAGCGGAAGTGGTGCGGCTACCGTTCGTGGCGAGAAGGACAAAGAAATAGGCGGTGAAGGGCGGTGGAAGACGGTGCAGGACGGTGGAGGTCAATGCGGATCGGGATTCTGACCATCAGTGACCTCGGGGCGATCGGCGAGCGGGCGGACACGTCCGGCGACGCGATCGTCGAGTGGGCGGGAGCGCACGGCTACGAAGTGGTCGTGCGGAGCGTGGTGACCGATGAGACCGACCGAATCGCCGGCAAGCTCGCCCGCTGGGCCGACTCGGGGGAAGTTGATGTGATCCTCACGACCGGCGGCACCGGGCTCACCGGGCGTGACGTGACGCCGGAAGCGACGGCAGCCGTGCTCGACCGACTCGCGCCCGGGATCGCCGAGGCGTTGCGCGCCACCGCGGCGCCCGGCTTCCCGCGCGCCTGGCTGTCCCGCGGGGTCGCGGGTACGCGGGGCAAGACGCTGATCGTGAACCTCCCGGGCTCGACGGGCGGCGTGCGCGACGGGCTCACCGTCCTGGAAGAGCTCCTCGATCACGCGGTCGAGCTCGTCACCGGAGCGAATACCACGCACCCCGCACCACGCTCTTCTCATGGCTGACCGCGTCCTCGTCACGACCGACGATCTCGAGCACGCGGTCCGCGTCAACGCGGCGCTCGAGGCTGCGGGATTCAACACGACGCTGGCGCACACGCTCGACGAGGCGCGCCAGGCGGTGCGGCGCGAGCCCCGTCCCGATTGCATCGTGGTGACCGGTGGGCTGCACGAAACGGGGGCGGCTCAGCTCCTGGGCCTGGCGCGCGACCACTCGATCTCCACGCTCGGGCTGGTCGAGGAGACCGAGCCCGACGCCAAGGGGCTCGCCCGCCGCTTGGGCCTCACCGGCTTTCTCTCGAAGCCCGCCGACCCGCCCGAGGTGACGGGCACGGTGCGCCGCCTGATCGAGCGGCGCAAGCTGCAGCAACGCACCGGCATCATCGGCGAGTCGCCGGCCATCCAGGAAGTGCTCGTCAAGATCGAGCAGATGGCCCCGGTCAGCTCCACCGTACTGATCGAGGGCGAGTCCGGGACGGGGAAGGAGCTCGTGGCGCGCGCCATCCACGATCTCTCGCCCCGGCGCGGCAAGCCGTTCATCACGGTGAACTGCGCCGCGCTCCCCGAGACACTGCTCGAGAGCGAGCTGTTCGGCCACGAGAAGGGAGCGTTCACCGGCGCCGCCGAGCGCCGCCTCGGCCGGTTCGAGCTGGCGGACGGGGGCACGATCTTCCTCGACGAGGTGGGCGAGATGCCACCCGCCACCCAGGTCAAGCTGCTGCGGGTACTCGAAGATCGGACGTTCTTCCGTGTGGGCGGGACCCAGGCGATCAAGGTGGACGTCCGCGTCATCGCGGCGACCAACAAGTCGCTCAAGGAAGAAGTGATGCTCGGGCGGTTCCGCGACGACCTGTTTTACCGCCTGAACGTGCTCTACATCTATCTGCCGCCCCTGCGGGAGCGCCGCATCGACGTTGGGCTCCTGGTGCGCCGCTTCATCGCCGACTTCGCCAAGGAGCACGACCGGCCGTTTCGGGGCGTCACTCCCGAGGCCCTACAGATCCTGGTGGACGCCGACTGGCCCGGCAACATCCGCCAGCTGCGCAATCTCATCGAATCGATGGTGGTGCTGGCGCCCGAGGGCGAGATCAAGGCCAGCGACATCCCGCCGGACATCCGTGAGCACGAGCACGGGCTGGCGCTGCGGCTGGTCGGTCCGTTGCGCGACATCGGTACGGCGGGCGAGGAGGCCGGTGGCGTGGGGGGGGGGGCTCCGGCGCGGGTGGTCAACAATTGGAGTTTATTTTCCGCAGTCTTGTGGAGCTCAAGTTACAGGTCGAAGAGCTGCGGCGCCGGCTGGAGGACCGGCCGCCGCGGGTCGAGGTGATCGAGGTCGGCCCCGGGTCGGCAGTTAGCAGCGCGACGCCGGTGGCGGCCGAGCCCGCCTCGGAGGCCGAAGTGGTGTATCGTCCCGGCATGACAATGGCGGAGGTAGAACGGGCGGCGATCGAGGCCGTGTTGCGCGAGACGCAAGGCAACCGGCGCAAGGCGGCGGAGGTCCTGGGGATCGGCGAGCGCACGCTGTACCGTAAACTAAAGCAGTACGCACTCGCGTAAGTCACGTACCAGCAAAGGTTTGTCGCTCGTGGCGCTATTGACAGGCTGTGGCCGGGCGTCCATCTTAGGGCGCCCTAGTTCGACGTCTTTGCGAAAGCGGCAGCGCCCCGGCCGGTTGTCCCGTGGATTTTAGAATCAAGCCCGATTCCTGCGTCGCCTGCATGGCGTGCGTGCGAGTGTGCCCCGCCGACGCCGTGGCGGTCGAGGGTGCGCTGGTGCGCATCATCGACGACGCCTGCACCCGCTGCGGCCTGTGCCTCCCCGCCTGCCCGCATGACGCGATCGAAGCCATCGGCGACGTGCCGCGCGCGCTCGAGCTGGTGTTGTCGGGCCGTGCCGCGCTCATCCTGTCGGTCGAATGCGCGGTGTACTTCTATCCGGCGACGCCCGAGCAGGTGGTCAACGCGTGCTACGCGGCGGGATTTCGCAGCGTGCACCGCGGCGTGCTGGGCGACGAGCTGGTGGCGCACGAGTACATGGCCCTCTGGGCCGATCGTGACTGGGGCACGATGATCCGATCCACCTGCCCCGTCGTGGTGCAGACCGTGCGGCAGCAGTACCCGGAGTTGATCCCCTACCTCGCGCCGGTGGCGACACCGGTCGCCGCGGAAGCCCGCTATCTCAAGCGCCTCTACGGCGTGGGCACGCCGATCGTGTATGCCGGCGTGTGCCTCACCGAAGGGGGTGGAGACGTGGACGCGGCGATCACGTTCGACGAGCTGGCCGGGCTGCTCCGGCGACGCGACATCGCGGTCGCCGAGCAGCCGGCGTATTTCACCCGCGTGCCGGAGGAGCGCCGGCGGCACTGGAGCGTGGCTGGGGGGCTGCCGCGCGACCTGCTGCTCGAGGAAACGCAGGCGAGCCGGCGGTTCCGCAAGGTGCGCGGGCTGGGCGGCCTGGCCGCCATGGCGCGGGCGGTCGCGGTGGACCGGCTCGACCTCGGGTTCGTGGACATCCTGCCGTGCGAAGGATGTCTCGATCACCCGCTGCTGGGGCCGCGCGACGAGCTGTTCAAGCGGCGTGAGATCGTGGGCGCCACCGAGCCGCCACGCGCGCGCGGGCCCGTGGTGGAGGAGACGGTCGCTATTGGCGTGCAGGTGGCCGAGGCGTTCTCGATCTCGACCAACGGGCACGGGCCGCAGAAGGAAGCCGTCGAGGGGATCCTGCGCGAGATCGGGCTCGCGCCCAACGGCAAGCCGTGGGACTGCGGCGCGTGCGGGTATCCGACCTGTCGTGCGTTCGCGAGCGCGGCGGCGCTGGGGCGCACGACGCTGAAATCGTGTCCCCCCTATCTCGACAAGACCGCGAAGCAGGCGCAGCTTCAAGCGGCCGTGGACGGGCTGACGGGGCTCGCCACGTACCGCGTGCTGCGCGACCGGCTGGCGAGCGAGGTGGCGCGCAGCGACCGCACCGGCGATCCGTTCGCAGTGCTGTTCGTAGACCTGGACAACTTCAAGCAGGTGAACGACCAGTACGGGCACGAGGCGGGCAACGAGGTGTTGCGCACCGCCGCGCGCGACTGCACGTCGCACATCCGCTCGACCGACCTGGCGGCGCGTTACGGCGGCGACGAGTTCGTGCTGGTGCTGGTGCGCACCCGGGCGGACGGGGCGGTAGGAGTGGCGGACAAAGTCAGGGCCACCGTCGAGCAGCGGGGGCGGGGGCTGGGCTACCCCGAGGGCCTGGTGACCGTGAGCATCGGCGTGGCGGAGTTCGTGCCGGGGAGAGGCCCCGAGTCGGAAGACGTGCTCGTGGCGGCCGACCGGGCGCTGTACCGCGCCAAGGCCGCCGGGCGCAACCAGGTGGCGACGGGAGAGACGCTCAAGTGAGACCGCTCGATGCGGCTGAAACGCCCGAGGGCGCCGCAGAGGAGCGCGAGCCCATTCCGCTCACACCACCTCCCCAGGGCCCCGATCCGTGGGGCGTGAAGCGCGCCGAGAACCTCATCACCAGCCTCACCGGCGTGCTCTCGGCCCGCGTCGTCGTCACGCCGCTCGGCGAGGTGAGCGAGATCCACGTGCTCACGACGAACGATCAGCAGGCGAAGCAGGTGGTGCGCAACATCGAGTCGGCCCTCATGGCGCAGCTCGGCATGAAGATCGACCACCGCAAGATCAGCGTGGCGCAGACCGCCGACGTGCGGCCGATCGAGGCGATGCAGGAGGAGGCGGTGCGCACCCGCTCCAAGCAGCGGGTCGTCGTGTTCCAGTCGCTCGAGGTGCGGCCCTCGGAGCGGCCGCAGCGTGTGCTCGTGCGGGTGCGGTTGTCGTTCGCGGGGCGCGAGGCGGAGGCGGAGGAGCAGGGCACCGACACCGTGCGGAACCGGGTGGAGGCGGCGGCGCGCGCCGCGGCGCTGTGCCTGGACGAGCTGCTGCCCGACAATTCGATCGCGCTCGAGGGCGCCACGATCATCGAGGCGTTCGATCGCAAGTTTGTGTTCGTGGCGGTGCATGGATTGGGGGGTCGCGAGGCGCAGTTGCTCACCGGAACGTGCGAGATCCGCGAGAGCAAGGAGCGGAGCGCGGTGCTGGCGGTGTTGGATGCAACCAACAGGTGGACCGAGGCGCGGCGCTGACGGGGTGCTGGCGCGGCAGTGGCGCTCCTCGTAGATCGTTGTAATTCAACGTCTTACAGATAACCTTCCCGGCTGTTGCGAGGGGGCCACAACCCCCCTTGCGCACTTCCCATTTTGGTGGTATTTCGGTTTCTGTGAGTTTGGCTAAGGGCAAACGTTACTGGGGGACGCAACGCGTGGCGCGCGTATGTCAGGTCTCTCCCGCGACGGTGGCGAACTGGATCGACCAGGGGCTGCTGAAGGGGCACAAGACCCCGACAGGGCGGCGCCGTGTCGATGCCCAGGACCTGACGTCGTTTCTGCGAGCGCACGCGATGGCCGTCCCAACGGAGCTCGAGGGGAAGAACGGGCACGACGTCGTGGTGGTGGTGGACGACGATCCGGGCTATCTGAAGGCGCTGGTGATGATGATCGAGCGGTCGGAGCCGGACGTGGAGGTGGTGGAGGCGGCGACGGGGATGGACGCGCTGCTCGAGATCGGGCGGGTGCAACCGTCGGTGATCGTGCTCGATTACAGCCTGCCGGACCTGAACGCGCCGCAGGTGATCGAGCGGCTGCTGGCGCCGGGGCGGTTGGACGCCGAGGTGATCGTGGTGACGGGGGGGATGCCGGACGCGGCGGCGGCGGTGCTGCGGCGGTTTGGGGTGAAGGTGATCCTGAACAAGGCCGAAGGGATGCCGGCGGTGGTGGAGGCGTTGGGGACGGCGTTGAAGCGGCAGCGGGGGAAGGCGGCGTAATCGGTCTTTTGGCGTATTTGGTGGTTTTGGCGGCGTCGGCGGAACGTGCGGCCGGCGAGCCACATAGAGCAACTCCGAAAAAGGGGCCCCTGGTCACCGCTACATAGAGCGGAGCTGAGCGAAAAGTTGACGAGCGGAGCGTCGGGTGCGCCATAGCGAGGCGTGCCACTCCTGGTGGGTCGATGTGATGCGACTCGCAGCCTTTAGAAGGGGGTGACGCTCATGTTGCATGTGCTCGCTGGACTTTTTGCGGCGGCCGTTGCGAGGTTGTTTCTCGCTAATGGTACGGTGTCGTGGTAGTGACCAAAGGGGCCCTTTCCCTCACCTTTGCTAAGAGCAAGACCCGCGATGACGGAGTCGCTTAGGTCGAAGCTGCAGAAGGCACGGATCTACGTCTTTATCGGCGTCGTGTCTGTCGCAGCCTTCTACCTACTGACGATTCGAACTTGGGACAAGCCCGGTCCTTTCCCGTCCAAGTTCTGGAACGCGTTAGCGGCGTTTGTAATCCTTGGGATTGTGAGCGAGTCCTTTTCGTTCACCATCCCCGTAGCGAACGTGAGAACTTCAGTTTCCTTTGTCCCCTTCCTCGCGTCGGTCGCACTTTTTCGGCATCCATGGCCGATGTTGATAGGGGGAGTAACCGCGTTCGTCGCTGACAAGTTCGTTCGTGGAAAGCCTCTCCTTAGAGTCTGGTTCAACACCGCCCAGTTCATGCTTGCATCGGGCTGTGGTGCCTTTGTGTATTCCGCCCTAGGCGGGACCGTCAGTCTCGGAACTTTCGACTTTGCGGCTCTCCCATTTGCATGTCTTGTGGCAACGTATTTCACGATCAACCATGGAAGCGTTGCGCTTGCGGTATCGTTAAGTAGTGGGCTCTCGGTCCGCGAAGCGTGGGGCAGAATTGGTAAGGATGCATTCGTAACCGACCTGCTCTCGAGCACCCTGGCCATTTTGCTCGCCTTCCTTTACGTGAAGCTAGAACTGCTCGGGCTCGCAATTCTCATCTTCCCGTTGTTCCTGGTCCGCCAGCTTTACCAGATGAATATGCAGTTGCAGGAAGAGCTTGAAGAAAAGCTCGAGTTGATGGTTAAGTCTATGGAGGCTCGCGATCCCTACACATCCGGTCACTCGCGTCGCGTGTCTGAGTATGCCCTGGCGATCGCGCGCGAGCTGCGGCTTTCTTCGAGCGATATGGACGGCATTAGGCGTGCTGCGTTACTGCACGACGTGGGTAAAATCTACGAAGAGTTCGCACCCCTACTGCGCAAAGAAGGGAGGCTCACGTCGGAGGAGATGATGACGATGCGGACCCATGTCGTCCGGAGCGCCGAGCTTGTCGAGACAGCTGCAAGGCTTCGCGGATCCATACAAGCGATGATACGGCACCACCACGAGAACTTTGACGGCTCGGGCTATCCAGATGGCCTAGCGGGTGAGCGGATTCCGTTGGGGGCTCGCATCATTATGATCGCCGACACAATCGACGCGATGACTACGGATCGGCCCTACCGTCGGGCGATGAGCCTCGCTAGAGCTCTTGAGGAGCTTGAGAAATATGCCGGACGGCAGTTCGACCCAGCGCTCGTGGCGTTGGTTGCTCAATCGACCACAATTCGCAGACTCACGGGATCGGATCGACGAATCCAGGAAGCTGGACCCGCCGGTTCTCTGCCTACGAGAGCCGCCTGGCCGCAGCGGGTCGTGCATAAGTAGCCACCGTTGATTGGACGGCTCGCGGATGAGAGACCTTCCCGAGAGCGGTCCACCCCATCCTGGTATCGGTTACGGCGGAATTCAATCACCTTCCAACCCACCCGTCGAAGCGGGGTGTCCAGCACTAATCGACTAGGCAAGAAACCCTTGGGCGGCGAGGAGGGCTCGCAGGCCGGCGAACCGGGGCTCGTCCAGGATCCGTAGATTTTCTCGTGTCGCTTCGGAATAACAACCAGCGGAATCCATCTCGAGCCATGCGACGCACGCGGCGACGTCGGCGAAGTTCACGGGATGTCGCCCTCTATACTTCGCCAAGCATTGCAGAGCCAACGCTTGCGCAGGGTCTGTGCCGCCTATGTGGAACGTCCTGTGAATCCTCAGGATGTCGAAGAGCCCGGCGTGCGACACCGCCCTTTCCTTCCCCCGCGCAAGCCACTCTGCTGCCCCGGTAAGTTCCAGCGCAAGCGTCACATTGCGACTCAAAAGGGCGGCGCTGGCAGAACCGAGAAGGAATTCCATATTGGCGAGCCAGCTTCTCTCTCGATGGCTAGCCTCCTGTGCGGCACCGAGCGACTTCAATGCAGCGTCGGGTTGACCGTTCATCAGGAGTGCCTGCGCTAGATTCAGGTGGACGATCACGAATCGTGGGCTCAATGCGCGCGCAGAGGATGCGACCGCGAGCTTTCCGAACGTGACTGCCTCCTCGAAGTCTCCTTGATGAAGCTTAGCGACACAAACATTGGACAAAATAATCGCCGACCTTAGATCGTCTCCGATTTTTTTGCTAAAGTGCTGAGCTCTGTCGTATGCTTGATAGGCCGTCTCGAAGTCACCGAGGTGTTGCTTGCATGTACCGTAGGCTGTGTATCCGAGCGCCAGACCGACCGGGTCCCGGCGCCCAGTCCAGGTCTCGATGGCGCGCTCCAGCCCGCTAGCGGCTGTAGCGAGTTCGAAGAAGAAGAAATCGCAGAACGCCTTTGTGTATGTCAGCGTGGGTGGAACCTCGCAGGTCAACTGCGATATCGTGATTTGCGCTTGTTCTCGCGCTGCGGCAACCCTGGCCTCGTCGCCGGCGTTTGCACCAGATCTCGCGCATTCGAATAGCGCATTCCCGACGAGCTCGGGGTCCGCAATCTGCTGCGCTGCGTGCAGTGCGGAATCCGCAGCGTTGCAGTACGCGACCCCGAACTCCCTGTTGAGGAGGTACTCAACAGTCGCTTGCATTCCGGCAGATACCGCTCTCTCCCGTGGAGATAAAGTAGTGTCCTGTCCCAGGAGGGTGACAATAGGCGCTGCCGCGTCCGCTTTTGACTGACCCACTAGGGCTCTGGCAAGCAGCAAACGAGTGCGCCGTCGCTGCTCTTCAGTACAGGGTATCCGTGTGAGGACGGTCAGAATCAACTCTGCTTCCGAGAGTCCACCATTACTGATTGCACCCTCGGCGCCTTCGATAGCGGTGGACACGGCGGTAGCCTGATCTTCACCACGTAGGAAGTGCCAGGCTATTTCAAGCTTTCCCGGTGGCCCAATTTCCTCAGAGCGCTCTGCCAACACGCCTCCGACTCTCTGGTGCAGGTGCCGTCGAGCGGGCCCTGATATCGCGTAGTATGCGTGCGCCCGGATCAGCTCGTTACGGAACTCCAGCTGGCTTTGCACTTCCCGCAGGAAGCCCGCTTCCTGCAGCCTCGACAACGCCTCTCCAGCTGCCGCGGGGGAGAGCTCGACTACCTGATAAAGCGGCAGATCGGCGAGGCGCCTGCCTAGCACCGCCGCGAGGTCGAGAGCCGCGCGTGTGGGTCCATCCAGTCGCCGCATCTGACGCTCGAAGACCGCCCCGATCGCCCGTGGAATTCCGATGTTGGCGGCCGGCTGCGTGTTGAGGGCCTCAAGGTCCCGAAGCAGCGAATTCGACCCGTGCGCAAGCCATTCCTTCGTCAGGAGCTCGAGCGCCAACGGATTGCCGTTGCCGGCCTGAAGAATCCGCTGCACTGGCACGTCAGCAATTCGTCCTTCCCCCTTGGCCACGCGTGCCTCGACGACCCGCTCGGCCGCCTCGTGCGACAGCGGCTCGAGCTCGAGCGTCTGCCGCGCCTCGATCGAACTGTCGGAAGCCAGCGCGCTGGCCGCGGCCGTGGTGCGCAGCTCGTTGGATCGGGCGGTCAGAATGAGCAACAGCCGTGTACTCGGCAGCTTGCGCGCCACGATGTGCAGAATGGCGACCGTGGCGTTGTCAGCGGCGTGGATGTCGTCCACCACCAGGGCGAGCGGGCTTTCCTCCGCGGCAGCCTCCACCGCCTTGAGGAACGAGTCCGCCAACCGCAGCGGCACGACCTCGGCCGCCCACTCCACCGGCTTGGGGACGCCCGGGAATACGGTGAAGATCTCCGGCGAGACGCGGGTCAACTCGCTTAGCGCTTCGGGGTCCGCGCCCCCGATCGCTCGCTGGAGCGTAAGCTGCTTGATCAGCTCGGCGAGCACCCCAAACGGCAGCTCGCGCTCGGCCTCATACGCCTGCGCTCGCGCGATCGACGCCCCCTCCATTTGACAGGTCGACACGAACGCGTTGGTCAGCGTCGTCTTGCCCACGCCGGGATCGCCGAGCAGCACGACGATTTGCGGCTCGCGGCGGCGGACCCGGAGCCAGGCGTCATACAGCGACGCAAACTCGCGCTCGCGCCCGATCAGCGTCTCGGCCTCGAACCGTCGCTCGCACCGCTCCGATACCTGTCCGGAACTTGCGGGTCGGGACACCGCGCCGCGGCCCTCGCGGAGCAGGTTGGCGATCCGCTCCAGATCCGCGCTCGGCTTGGCCCCGAGCTCCTCGACGAGGCGCGCCTCGAAACGATTGTAGACCTTGAGGGCGTTACCGCGGTCGCCCACCCACGCCCGTGCCTCCATCACGCCGCGCACGCCATCCTCCGACAGCGGGTCGAGCTCGAGCAGTATCTGGGCGTGCTTCTCTACCGTTTCGAAGTCGCCGATTCGGCGTCCCGCGTCCATCTGCCGCACGAGACAGTCGCGGATCCGGGGCATCAGCTTGGCGCGCCACTCGTCCTTCCATTGCTCGAACTGCACGGCGCCCGGCACATCGAATCCCTCGAGGAACTGGCCGCGGATAGTGGTGTCGGATGCGTCGAGCCGGGTCACGTCCGCATGTACCGCGTCCGGGGCGAGCGCGACCGACGTGCGTTGCACAAGGACGTGCTCGCGGCCGACCTTCTCCTTGAGGACCGTCAACGCTTGGGCCAGCGAGTGCCGCGCCCGCGGCGTGGCCACGCCCGGCCAGAGCAGGTCCATCAGATAGTCACGCGAGAGTTTCCGACCGGCCTCGACCGCGAGGCGGATCAGGAGGGCGAAGTGTTTGCGCGTGCGGAACCGCACCTGCTCCCCTGCCTCGGTGAGGAGCAGGGGAGCTCCCAAGCTGATGAGATGCAGATGCGGCGGCATTGATGCACGACCCGACGGCGTTTCGGAATGGTACTATTAGGCAGTCAAATCAAACGCTTGTCAACACGATGGTTCCGAACGGGTTACGCTAGTTCTTGGAGGCGCGAGGGGGGCAGTGTCAATAGGCCAACGAAGGGGAACCGGTATTCCTCGCCCGGCCCCTAGTCAACGGCATTGGCGCCGGCTACTATCGCGGGCCCATCCCTCCAGGAGAACACAATGAGAGCGCGTTTTCTATCGGCGCTGCTCGCCGCCGTCGGCCTGCTCGGCTGCGAAACCACCTCCACCGGTCCCCAACACGCCTATAAACCCTCGTTCATCACGGACGGCTCGCTCGACGGGAATGCCCACCCTGCCGTCGCGCTCCTGGTGATGGATATCGCGGGAAAGCCGGCATTCCGCTGCTCCGGCACGCTCATCGCCCCGAAGGTGTTTCTCACCGCCGGCCACTGCGCCGGGGAGCCGGGCGAGTTCTCGGGGATGCGGATCTTCAACGAGGCCGACGTGCAGCACGATCCGACCTATCCATTCGCCGGTGGCCCCAACACCATTGAGGCCACTGCTTGGCACTCGCACCCGCAGTTCACCGAGGCGCAGTTCTTCCTGCACGACGTCGGCGTCGTGCTGCTCTCCAAGGCCGTGAAGCTCTCGGCCAGTCAGTACGGCAAGTTGCCCGCAGCGGGCCAGCTCGACCCACTCCAGCCGAGCGCCTCCACGGTCTTTACCGCTGTGGGCTACGGGCTGCAGGAGATCAACCCCGTACACATCGAGGCGCTGCGCATCCGCATGTTCGCGGAGCCGCACCTGATCCAGATCAACACGGGGTTCACGGGTACCTTCTCGCTGCTGCTGTCGAACAACGCGTCTACGGGCGGCACCTGCTTCGGAGATTCGGGCGGGCCCAACTACCTCGGCTCTAGCAGTACGATCGCCGCGGTGACGTCGTTCGGGATCAACGGCAACTGCGCCGGCACCGGCGGCGTGTTCCGCCTGGACAAACAGGACGTCCTGAACTTCGTGGGGCAGTACCTAACGACGAGGTAGCACCTTGCGGCGAGCGGACCGAAGCATGGTCCGCTCGCCGACCAGGCTCCCGCCGCTACGTCAGTACGGACGAAGCGCCTTCAGGAGCGCCTGGAGATTGCCCGGCTCAGTCTCTACCACGCGTCCGAGTGGCGTCACGTAAATCCGCACCGTGGGCGCGCCCGGGATTCGGGTTGGCCCGAACGCAAAGCGCCACATCCACTGGTGTCCTGGTGCTGCCGGGGAGCCGGGCAACAGAAACGTGGTGGATTGGGTGCCCATGTCCGGCGGCGGCTCGCCGAGCAGACTGCTCACGGTCGTGGACGCGACGATCCAGGAGACGCCCGCCAGCAGCGCGGCGCCGAAGGCAGCCATGACCATCCACCAGAACAGACGAGCCACTATGGG
>QHUS01000023.1 GCA_003222035.1 Gemmatimonadota bacterium
TCGCGTCCCGCACGGACTGGGATGCGCATCGTGCGGAAGTAGCCCGGGGACACAGTCATGAACCACACGCGCGGATCGCGCAGCGGGTCCGGCGCGCGCCCCGGAATCTCGACGGGCGACGGCAGTCCACCGCCTCCGAGCGGCGTGAAATTCGTGAGGGCGACGCTCGTCACCCCCGGGAGCGCCCGCGCCGTGTCCTCGACCTGCGTGTACAGCGCCGCGAGCCTCACCGGGTCCTGGGCCCGCAGCGGCGGTGGTGAGATGAAGAACGTCACGAGCCCTGCGGGATCGAATCCCGGATTCACCGCCCGCAGTCGCCACAGGCTCCTGATCAACAGCCCGGCGCCTACCACGAGCACCACGGCCAGGGCGATTTCGCTGATCACGAGTGCCCCGCGCAGGCGCTGTCGTCTGTGCCCGGTGCCCGCTCCCGCGCTCCCTTCCTTCAAGGAGTCGGTCAGGTCGGCGCGGGCTGCTCGCAAGGCGGGTAAGAGCCCGGTGGCCACGGTCGTGATGATCGTGACGCCGAGCGCGAATGCCAGCACCCAACCGTCGACCTGCACTGTCTCGAGCCGGGGCAGTACCGACGGTGCGGCGCGCCTGAGCAACGCAATAGCCGCGTACGCGCCGGCCACGCCCAGTCCGCCTCCCAGGGACGCGAGCACCACGCTTTCGGTGAGCAGCTGTCTGACCACCCGGCCGCGTCCCGCCCCCAAGGCCGATCGGATCGCGAGCTCGCGGCCGCGCGCGCCGGCGCGCGCCAGCGTCAGGTTCGCCACGTTGACACAGCCGATCGTGAGAACGAGGCCGACCGCCCCGACGAGCACGAGCAGCTGTTGCGTGGTGCCGAACAGGATCTCGTCGCGCAGCGGAAACAGCGCGACCGAGGTCCAGTCCGCGTTGAACTCCGGGTACGCAGCGGCCTGGCGCCGAGCCACGCCGTCCAGAGCGGTCGTCGCCTGCTCGTGCGTGACCCCCGGCTTGAGACGGCCGATGATGCGACAGTCGGCATGGAAGCCGCGTTGGGTGAGCGCCCGGTCGGTCGCGGCGACCGCCTCGATCGGCATGTACAGCTGTTCGCTCGCCCAGGGCGGATAGGCCACGTCGTGGGGCAGAACGCCGACCACGGTGAACACACCTGCGGTGAGAGAGAGCGTCTTGCCGAGAATGTGCGGGTCGCCGCCGAACCTACTCTGCCACAGGGCGTACGAGAGCACCGCAACATGCGTCCCGGCCCGCTCCTCGTCCTGCGTGAACAGCCGCCCGAGCAGCGGGCCCTCGCCGAGCGTCGCGAAGAAGCCGGTCGATACGGCGGACGCGACGATGCTCTGGATGCCCTCGGGGCCGGCGAGCCGCTGGCCGCCGCCGCGCACGTACGCGAGGTCCGCGAACGCCGAGCTCTGGGCTCGCCAGTCGAGGAACGTCGGGTAGGACGGAGGCCGGAATGCTCCCTGGCGGCTCTGCTCGGCCAGCACGAACAGCCGATCCTGCTCGGCAAAGGGCAACGGCCGCAGCAGCACGCCGTTCACGACGCTGAACACAGCCGTGTTGGAACCGATGGCGAGTGCCAGGGTCAGGATCGCGGCGGTCGCGAACCCAGGACTCTTGCGGAGCGTCCGGACCGCGTAGCGGAGGTCTTGGAGCACTGTATCCATCTCGGTCTCCGGTGTTCTGGTGTCAGGGGTCGGGTGCCGGGTGTCAGGGGAACACCCCGACACCTGACACCCGGCACCCGACACCTATTCGTACCTCAACGCCACCATCGGATCGACCTGCGTCGCCCGCCGTGCGGGGAAGTAGCTCGCCAGCGCCGCGACGAGCAGCAATAGCGCGGTCGCCGCGAAAATGCTCGCCACATCCGTCGGTGCGACCCCATAGACGAGATGACTCATGACTCCGGCCGCCGCGATCGCGAACATAAGGCCGACGACTGAGCCGGCGATCGCCATCGACGTTCCCTGCCACACCACGAGTCGCGTGACCTCGCGACGCGACGCGCCGAGGGCGACGCGGATCCCGAATTCGCGCAGACTTTGCGTGACTCCGTACGTCACGACCCCGTAGATCCCCACCGCCGCCAAGAGCAGCGCGAGGCCGCTGAAGCCCACCATCAACAGCGTCGTCAAGCGCAGCTGCGCCTGCGAACGATCGACGATCTCGGTAAGCGTACGTAGATCGTAGACGCTTTGCTCCGCGTCGACAGAACGAATCGCCTTGATCACCGAAGCGATCAGCGGTCCCGACTCAGTCTCGCTTCGCACCGCCAGCACCATGCGATCCTGCGTCCACTGTCGATAGCTCCAATAGACCTGTAGACCTGAGCCCCAATAGACGTGCGTCAACGGATCGACCGTCCGCACATGCGCGACGACACCAATGACATTGACCCATCTGCCACCCCGCCACGCTGGTGCGCGGAAGCGCTTGCCGACTGCCGTCTCGCCCGGCCAGATCATTCGGGCCACTCGCTCATCGACGACCGCAACCTCGGGGGCGTTCGTGTCGTCGTGCTCGGTAAACCCGCGGCCGGTGACGAGCCTGATCCCGAGCGTCGTGAAGTAGCCTGGGGTCACCGTTCGCGTGTCGACGTTGGTCAGCTCGTCCGTCGTCCCTGTCGCGTTGTCGAAGTGCACAGGATTGGTCTGCCCGCCGACTAGCGGAATTCGGTTCACCAGGCTGGCGTTTGCAACGCCCGGTACGGCCCGGACGGCTTCGACCAACCGCGCGTAATAGTCAGCGACCTTCTGGTCCGAGGGGTTCCTGCTCCGCGATACTTCGAACGACAACGTGGCGACGAGCTCGGGTCTGAAGCCGAGATCCATCCGCATGACATTGATCGCGCTTTGAAGCAGCAGGGTGGCGCCGACGAGCAATGGAAGCGCGAACGCGATCTGCGCGGCGACACCGACTCTCCGTGCCGCAGAACGCCTGCGCCCGGATGTCGACGACCGTCCTCCCTCTTTCGTGATGGTCGTGACGTCCGACCCCCACGCTTGGACCGCCGGCGCAATACTCGCCGCACAGCCGGCGAGGGCGAGTAACGTGAGCGAGAACGCGACGACCGGTGCACTGAGTGCAATGCTCTCGACACGCGGCAATCCCGCGGGCGCGGCGGCAACGAACACACGGACAGCCCACTCGGCGGCGACGACGCCAAGCGCTCCGCCCAACAACAGCACCGGCGTCGCTTCGGCGATCGCCTGCGTAATGAGGCGCTTGCGTGACGCACCGAGCGCGAGCCGGACCCCGAACTCGCCGCTCCGAGCGGCTGCACGCGCCCCAAACAGGCTCGACAGATTCACACACGCGATGAGCAGGAGGAACAAGACCGCTCCCAGCAGGAGGGTCAGCGTGGGGCGCACCTCGCGCACCGCGTCCTCCAGCATCGAGTCCACCGTCATGCCCGCATTGCCGCCATATGTACTCGCCAACCGCTTCGCCAGCGCCCCCGCCTCTCGGCGCGCCTGCTGCAGCGTCGTGCCTGGAGCGAGACGCGCTACGACGCGATAGTTTTCCGTCACCTGGCGCGTGAGCTCGCCGGGGTTCAGAACGAGCGGCACCCACGCCTGGTGGGCGCCGGACGGGTACTGAAAGTCGGGCGGCATGATACCGACGATCGTGTACAGCGATCCGTTGAGGCGAATCCGTCGGCCGACGACAGCGCGGTCGGCGCCGAACCGGCCACGCCACAACGCATCGCTCAACAGCACGATCCGCTCGCGCCCCGGCTGATCCTCGTCCTGCGCGAAGGTCCGGCCCAGTGCCGCGGCCACGCCGAGCACCGAGAACAGGTTGGGTGAGACGCTTGCGCCCTGGAGTCGTTGGGGCTCGCCGTCGCCAACGAGATTGAGGTTTACGTCCTCGAACAGAGCGACATCCTCGAAGACGCCGCGGAGTTGACGCAGCTCGAGCGCGTCGGCGGCGGCGGGGTAGTTACGAGCGAGTTTCCGCTGCAACCAGATGCTCACCAGCCGCTCCGGCTCGCGAAAGGGAAGCGGCCTAAGCATGACGCCGTAGACGACGCTGAAGATCGCGGTCGCCGTGCCGATCCCGAGCGCGAGAGTGAGCACAGCGATGACCGTCAAGCCAGGGCTCCTGGCGAGCTGGCGGAGCGCGTAGCGGAGGTCGTTCATCGGGGGTCGGGGATCAGGGATCGGGTGTCAGGGGCGCACCGAGGAGAGCCTATTCCCGAAGGGCCACTGTAGGAGCGAGCCTGGAAGCGCGGCGTGCGGGGAACCAGGTTGCGAGCACGCTTGCGAAGCCGAGCACGCCGATCGCGAGCGCGAAGGATGACGCATCCAATGGCGTCAAACCGTACAGCAGCGCCGCCGCATACCGTAGCGTCACGCCGGCGAGCGCCACGCCGATGGCGATGCCGATCGCTAACAACACGCCGCATTCGGCGAACATCATGCGGATGATGGTGCGCGGCGCCGCGCCGAGCGCCATGCGAACGCCGATTTCGATCCGGCGGCGCGTCACGAGGTACGACATCACGCCGTACAGCCCAATCGCCGCGACGAGCATGGCCAGGACACCGAAGCATCCGGACAGCCAGGCCATCAAGCGCTCCGTGACGAGCAGCCTGTCGATGTAGTTCGTGACGGCGTCGTACGAGACAGCGGCGCCCGGGGCCACGTCGGTGATGGCGCGCGTCAGCGCATGGGTGAGGGACCCTGGGGACACGTCGGAACGGAGCACGATCCGAAGATCCGGAGGCGGCGCGCTGTCCTGCGATACGGCCAGGTAGGCGATCGGCAGAAACATCCCGCTCGTTTCGTTGGCCGAGAACCTCAATACCGCGGAGGTGCGCTCCTCCCGGACCTGGAGGTATTTCGCATCCCGGACCAGTCCGACGATATGGTAGGTGGGCTGTAGGCTGCCGGGTGGCAGCTCCATCTGGAATGTCTTCCCGATGGGATCGGCGTTCTGGAAATACCGTCGTGCGAACGTCTCGTTCACGATTACCGACTTCGCCACGTCGGGCCGGTCTCGACCGTCAAACGTCCGTCCCGCGAGGAGCGGCGTCCCCATCACGCGGAAGTAGTCGCCGCCGACTTCGTCGAAGTGCGCGTCGCCGTCCCGCACCGCACCGCCCGTGACGATGCGTCCGTTCCAATCACTGCCGTCGAGCGGCACGATCAATGCCTCGGCGGCGTGGCGAACGCCGGGGACCTGCTGGAGGCGCGTGACGATGGTGGCGAAGGCCTGCGTCCGCGCCCCGGGCTGGACCGCCGTTCGGCTCAGGTCGACAGCCACTACCGCCACGTCAGGATCGAAGCCCAGATCGACCGCGCCGAGATTCTTCAAGGTGCGCCCGAAGAGCAGCGCGCCGACCACGAGCACCATCGAGAGCGCGACCTGCACGACCACCAGCCCGCGCCGCAGCGTGAGCGCCTCGTGTCCTTCGGTCGACGATCGGCCGCCGGGCTGCATGGCACTCGCCAGATCACGACGACTGGCCTTGAGCGCCGGGCTCAAGCCGAACAGCACGCACGTGAGGACCGTGACTGTGGCGAGGAACGCAAACACGCGCCAGTCTGGTGTCAGGTCGAGGAAGATTCTGTTGCCGCGCGCGTTCAAGAACGTCACCAGCGTCTGGCTGATCCAGCGGGCGAGCAGCAGCCCGCCCACGGAGCCCAAGCCGGCGAGCAGCACGCTCTCGGCCAGCATCTGACGGACCACGCGGCGCCGCGACGCGCCAATCGCCAGACGCACGGCAACCTCCCGGCCGCGGGCGGCGGAGCGCGCCAGCATCAGGTTCGCGAGATTGAGGCATGTGAGCAGCAGGACGAGCCCGGTGGCGCCAAGCAGCGCCCCCAACTGGGCCGCATACGCGCCCCGCAGGTTCGAGACGCCCGTAGCGGCAGGTCTCGCGGTGAGCGTGAACGACGTGTAGTTCTTCGCCCAGTCGGCCGTGTATGTCGGCGACACCGTTGCCTGGAACACCCCCGGTGAAATGGCGGCGACCTGAGCCTGCGCGCCCTCCACCGTCCAGCCCGGCTTCAGACGTCCCATGATGTCGAGCCACCAGACGGCACGCTGGCCGGTTCCGGCCTGCTGGCCCCGCAGCAGCGCCTCGGCGCACAGCGGGAGTGCCACGTCGAACGTGCGGCCGACTTCCACACCGAAGAAGCCCGGCGGCGTGACCCCGAGCACCGGGAACGAACGTCGGTCCAGCAAGATCGTCCGCCCGATTACAAGCCGGTCGCCTCCGAGCCGGGCCTGCCAGAATCCGTGCGACAGCACCACGCCGGGCGAGCCGCATCCTTTCTGATCGTCTTGCTCCGTGAACAGGCGACCGATCTGAGCGTGGACGCCAAGGGCGTCGAAGAAACTTCCGCTGACATAGAACCCATTCGCAAAAACGGCTTCTCCTCCGCCGGACAGATCCCATCTGCCGTTGCCCCAGGCGAACAGCGACGAGAAAGCCTGCTGCTGCGAGCGGATCTCCTGCCACAGCGGCTCGGTGAAAATCGAGCGGCCCCCATACCCCCTGCCCACCCGCCCCTTGCCGTGCTGGTCGATCCCGATCGACACGAGGTCGTTTGGCTTCTCGACGGGAAGCGAGCGGAGGCGGAGCGCGTTGACGAGCTGGAAAATCGCCGCGTTGGCGCCGGTACCGAGCGCCAGGGCGAGGATCGCCACGAGCGCGAACGTCGGGTTCTTTCGAAGGGTCCGCATGCCGTAGCGGAGGTCTTGGAGCATGAGAGGGGTCGGGTGTCAGGTGCCTGGTGTCAGGTGCCTGGTGTCAGGTGCCGGGTGTCAGGTGCCGGGTGTCGGACGATGCGAGACGGGCTCCGGGTTCCCCGACACCTGACCCCCGGCACCCGACACCTGCTCCTCCACCACCCTCCCATCGAATAGCGCCACCGTCCGGTCCGCATGCTGCGCGTAGCGCGGATCGTGGGTGACCATGCATACCGTCGCCCCGCCGCGATGCAGCTCGCGCAACAGCTCCATGACGGCTTCGCCGTTGGTCGAGTCGAGGTTCCCGGTCGGCTCGTCGGCCAGGAGAATCGCGGGGTCTCCGACGACGGCTCGCGCCACCGCCACCCGCTGCTGCTGGCCGCCGGACAGCTGCGCCGGGTAATGCTTCGCCCGGTGCGACATCCCCACCCGCTCGAGCGCCGCCTGCGATCGCTGCTTGCGCTCGGCGCCGGCCATGCCCCGGTAGGTGAGCGGCAATTCGACGTTCTCGTACACCGTCAGATCGCCGATCAGATTGAACGCCTGGAAGATGAACCCGATGCGCCGATTCCTGATCCTGGCCCGCTCGGCGGCCGAGAGATTCGCGACGGGCCGGTCTTCCAGCAGGTAGGTCCCCTCCGTCGGCGTGTCGAGCAGGCCCAAGAGCGACAAAAGCGTCGTCTTGCCGCAGCCCGACGGCCCCGCGATCGAGACGTAGTCGCCCTGCTTGATCTCCAGGTGCACGTCGGCGAGCGCGTGGGTCTCGACTTCGTCGGTGTAGAAGACCTTCTTGATGCCCTGGAGCTGAATCAGGGCGGTACCGTCGGCCGACATCGAAGCTCCTTGTCAGAAGGTGTCGGGTGTCCGGTGTCGGGTGTCGGAGAAGTCCCTGACACCTGACACCCGGCACCTGACACCTATCTCTTAATCCTCACCCGCTCCACGTTGTCCCACTGTGACATGTCCGACAGGATAACCGAGTCGCGTACGCTCAGGCCCCGCATCACCTCGATCGTGTTGACCGAGCTGCGCCCCACCTGCACCTGTACGCGGTTCGCGTAGTGTCCGTCGTCGGTGATCTTGAACATTCCGATCGTGCTGTTCGGCTGGCCGTATGCGGGCCGCCCCGTATAGAGCACGTGCTCCAGCCGCTCGATCTCGATCGTGCCGTCGACGGACAGGTCGGGGCGCATGCCGGCGACCGTGTCCTCGAGCGCCACATCCACCGCCACCGTGCCGTTGATCGCGTTCGGGTCGAACCGGATCACGTGGCCGGGGACGATCCCGTTGCGCGTATCGATGGCGGCCTTCTGGCCGATCGTGATGTCCTTCGCCTGCGTTTCCGGGATCTGGAGCACCGCCTTGAGCTTCCCGGGCTGGACCACCTTGGCCAGCATGGTGCCGCCCAGCACGTACTGGCCCAGCTGGAGTGTCAGGTCGGAGACGACACCGGAGTCGCCCGCGCGGACCCGCAACGACCGCAGCACGTTCTGCTGGAACTCCGCCACGGCGCGCAGCCGGTCCACCTGCGACCGCTGCACCGCGAGTTGGGAGTCGATCGTCTCGGTCATCAGGGCGAGCCGCTGCTGCTCGATCCCGTAGCGGGTCTCCAGCTCGGTCGCTTTGTCTTTGGCCAGCGCCGCGTCGTTGCGCGCCATGCCTCCAAGCAGACCGAGCGACTCGGCGACCTCCGCGTCGCGCTTCGCCTGGAGGTATTCGGTGCGCGTTGTGGCCACCACGCCCGCCTGGGTGAGCCGCTGATTCTCGAGATTCGTTCGCTCGCTCACCAGCTCGGCGCGAGCCGCGGCCAGCTGCTGCTCGGCCTGGAGCGCCTGGATCTGAACATCGGGGTTGGAAAGGTCGAGCAGAACGGTCTCCGGCTTCACACGCTGCCCCGGTTGCGCGAGCACCCGATCGACGCGACCGGCGGCGAGCGCCGTGATGAAGCGGATGTGTTCCGGGACGAGCGTACCGGGCCCCCGAACCTCACGCACCATTTCGCCGCGGCGCACCGAATCGACCCACAGAGTCGCTCGGTCCACGGTCGGTGCGGCGGGCTTCAGGCTCGTGAGAAAAACCGTGAGGAGGACGACCGCGCCGGCGGCGATGCCGCCCTGGAGATAGCGGCGGTGTTTCGGTGTAGGTGCACGGGGAATGTCCAGATGAACCCCCGGTCAACGAGGAGTCACGCTACCGCGCTTCGTTCACTTGGCACGCCGCGTGCCACGTCGCTTTTGGAGCAAGTCGAGTGTAGGTACGCGCTTACGAGGAGGATGGGGATGGGATAGCGGACGGCGCGGTCGGTTGTGGGATTGGCCGTCCCAAGAGCGCACACTCCCCGGCTGGTGCCTGGCATGACCATCACTTCACAGCGAGGTTACATGTAACCCATGGCGCCGCCATGAGCCGCCCTTCCTCCGACACCGCCAACGTGGTTGTCCTGCCGCCGTTGCTGTACGGCATGGCGCTCGCTGTCGGGTTCCTGCTCCAGTGGCTCGCACCACGCGCCATCGTGGCGTCGGCCACCCGCTACTGGGCGGGCGGCATTGTGCTGGCGCTCGGTCTCGCCCTGGCCTTCTGGGGCCGTCATCACATGGAGCGAGCGGGGACGAACGTCAATCCCCGCGAGCCCACGACGGCACTCGTCGTGTCCGGCCCGTTTCGCTTCTCCCGCAACCCCCTCTACGTCGCCCTGACCCTCATGTACGCCGGCCTGGCAGTGGTGGCGAACGCCTTCTGGGTGCTCGTGTTGCTCGTGCCGGTGCTGCTGGTGCTGCACTCTGGCGTCGTGCGTCGCGAAGAGCGTTACCTCGAGGCGAAGTTCGGTGAGGCGTATCGACAATATCGCGCGCGGGTGCGACGGTACCTCTAGCGCGATGACACATGCGATCGGGTTCCCCCACTCGGCGCCCCCCCCCCCGGGATTACTCTGGCGGACGGCCCGCGCGAGCACGAGACTTAGGCATGCGCACGGCGTTCCTCG
The DNA here is from genome assembly GCA_003222035.1 of Gemmatimonadota bacterium. Classification (GTDB taxonomy): domain Bacteria; phylum Gemmatimonadota; class Gemmatimonadetes; order Gemmatimonadales; family GWC2-71-9; genus AG41. Next base: position 9,674 of record QHUS01000023.1, read on the forward strand.
CGGTCGCGCTGCTCCCGCTCACCGCGGCGGTGGCCCTCCCCCAACAGGCGGTCGATACCCTCGTCACCGTGGCGGGGTTTCTCCAGCATGACGACGAGGTCAACGTCTGGACGATCGTGGTGCCGCTCCCCATCGCCGTGCTCGGGATCCGGACGTATGTCGTACCGCTCGTGGGGAAGCCGGAGAAGTGGGATCGTTACGTCGGCCGCTACATCCAGGCGAGTGGGCGGATCACGCGCCTGCCCGAGCGTGGCAATCCCCCGATCGGGATGGAAATCGACAAGGCCAAGGAGGTCGCGCCCCCCGGCACCACCCGCGCGATCGTCGAGCATAGCGTGAACCTGCGCGCGGAGATCACGGTCTCGGTGATTCCCAACCGGTTCGGCTGGCGCGACAGCACGGGAGCGCCGACGGGCGTGAACCCGCTGATCCTCTACACGATCGTCAACCAGCGCACCGCGCCGATCTTCTTCATCCTCCCCACCAGCCGGTTCGTCTGCGTCGCCCTCAAGACCGACGACGGCACAACGGTGTGGGATTCCACCACGCACGTGCAGAGCCCCGACGCGCGGCGATTCACTCTGCAGCGCGCCGGGGGCTTCCGGGAAGCGTTTCGTTTTCCGGAAGACGCGGCGACTCGCCCCGGGCGCTACTTCGTGCGTGTGGGGATCTGCGACGTGGACGACTACGACATCACGGGGCAGTTCGACGTGCTGTAGCGCGCTCCCCCTCCGCGTCCCCCTTCCCTTGAGGGCGGGGCTTGCAGTTCTGCGCAGTTTGTGCAGCTTTACCGTGGCAGGACCGCGCCTCCCCTCGTGGGCCGGGCGCGCTCGGACCCGAGCCCTGCCGGATCGAGGAAGCGGTGCGGCGCAGATGACTCTGAAGCATCAGACGCTCGCCCTCGCCGTGGGTGCGGCGAAGGACCATGCGGGAGCGCTCCTCCACCAGTTCGAGCGGCAGGGCGACTCGCGGACCGGCAAGTCCAGCGCCGTCTACCTGGCGCTTGTCGTGCTGCACAAGCGTCTGCTGACGCGCGACCCCGCGCCGCCCCCCGTGGAATACTTCGTTCCGGATCTGGAGCGCCTGGTCCGCGGGTGCGCCCGCCAGCTGCCTCCCGTGCAACCCCTGATTGAGGCCGCGCTACACGTCGCTCGCACGTCGGGCGGCGATGCTGAAATACCGCCGCCCGAGCACACCCGCAACGACACGCAGGCGCGCGCGCGCTAACGTCGCACGGCGTTCACGGCCGCCAGGGCATCCACGTACCCCGCGCCGACCTCCCACAGGCCGAACTCGGGCAGCGGGCGCGCCGTCTGCGTGAGCACCTGCGCAACCTTGTCGGGGCTCAACCCCCCGCCGGCCGCCTCCTGCATCAGCGCGACGACGCCTACGACGTGCGGCGTCGCCATCGAAGTCCCCGACGCGCACGTGTAGTACGGCGCGTTCGCCGCACTGATGGCGCAGGTGCTCGTGAGATTCAAGTCGTGATTCGCGTCGGACACGTTGAGGACCGTCCCCGTCGAGGCGCGCGTCGAGACGATGTGCACCCCCGGCGCGGTCACGTCGGGATGGTACAGCGGATCCCCCGGAATGCCGCGCGACGAGAAATCGGCCAGCACCGCGTCGCGATTTTGCCCGGTCTGGTCGGCGCAGTGGATCTTCGAGATCGTGGGATCGGGCACCGTCTTGCAGCCCGCGGCCACGCCGATCACCCACGGCGCCACGCTGTACGGGTTGAGGGTGTTCTGGTCGGGGCCGTCGTTCCCCGCCGCGAACACGACCGTGATCCCCTTGTCGTGGACTTTCTTGCTCGCCTTGTTGATCGGATCCTTCGGATCGAACGGACCGCTCGTGCCCCACGAGTTGTTCACGACCTTGATGTTGTAGTCGCGTTGGTGATCGAGGATGTAATCGAAGCCCGCGAGCGCCCAGAAAATGAACAGGACGTCACCGGTGCCGATGCCGACGAGCTTCGCGCCCGGAGCGACACCCGTGTAGTACCCGCCCGATGCCGTGCCGAGGCCCGCCGCGATTCCCGCGACGTGGGTGCCGTGGCCCACCGACGTCTCGCTGTTGGGCAGGTTCTCGACGAACAGCTTCGCCGCCTTCGCGGGCTTGTTGAGCGAGCCCTTGAACGTGAACAGGTCCGTGAGATTGACCAACACTTTGATGTTCTGGACCGTCTTGTCGGGATAGTGCAGGTCGGGGTTGTACAAGCCGTCGATCCCCGAATCGAGAATCGCGATCCCCACGCCCTTCCCCGTGATCCCCGACGCCTGAACGGCGTCGGCCCGGATCGTCGCCACGCTCTCGTGCAACATCGCGCTGTAGCCGAGCGCCTTGTTCGCGTACACGCCCTGCACCGCCGGCAGCGCCGCGATCGCGCCGATCTCGGCCGGCGTCGCGAGCGCCGCCACGAGGTCGAGGTTGTTGAACTGGATGACGCCGGAGCCGACGTTCATGATCGCCGCGCTCATGGCGTCGGACGTGGTCGCGGTCTCGTCGTAGTTGACGATCACCACGACGCGGGCGGTCGCGGCGGTGGTCGCGAGCGTCGCGGTGAGCGCGGGATCGACGTTCCTGAGCGGCGCCACCGCCTCGCGCCGCGTATCGCACGCCGCGCCGGCGAGGAGCACGGCGGCGAGCAGCCATCGGTTCATGACGTGCCTCCTGTTACCTGTGGGACGTGCAGCGGGCTGGACGGACTGCGGTATGACAGCCCGCGCCCGAAGGTCGCAAGAGAGGTGCCGGTTGCTTTGCCGCTTCGACGACAGAGGGTGTGTGGCGCTACTGCAACGAGCGAGTGGGGGAGCGGCGCGACAGTCAACGCTCCAGGGCGGTTCTGGCTTTCCGGAACACCGCGTCCCACATCTCGGGCGTCAGCTTGCCCGTGTTCGTGTTCTGACGACTGGGATGGTAGGACGCGATGACGATCGTCCCGTCGGGGAGCGTCGACGCGGCTCCGTGGACGAAGCGCGGGCGCGCGCGAGGTGCCAGCCGTTGCCACCATCCCGCGGCCTTGAGCCAGCTCTCGTGCGCGATACGGCCGAGCGTCACGATGACTCGCGCGCGCCGCAGCAGTCGCAGCTCGGCGACGAGATACGGCCGGCAACGCGCGAGCTCGACGTGACGCGGCTTGTTTCCCGGCGGAGCGCAGCGAGCGGCCGCGCTGACGTAGCAGTCCGTGAGCACGAGGCCGTCGTCTCGCGAGACGGAGTCGGGTCGGCTCGCGAAGCCGTGACGATGGAGCGCCTCGTACAGCCAGCGGCCGCTCGAGTCGCCGGTGAACATGCGGCCGGTGCGGTTTGCCCCGTGCGCCGCGGGCGCGAGTCCAATTATCAAGAGACGCGCCTCGGGGTCACCGAACCCGGGCACGGGCTTCCCCCAATACTTCCACTCGCGGAACTCGCGCTTCTTCTCGCGCGCCACGCGGCGGCAGTAAGCGCGCAGCCGCGGACACCGGCTGCACGCCACGATCGCGCGGTTACTACTCAGAAATGGATGACGCTCGGTTAGAACGGGAAGCGAATCGGCAGACCCTGTTGCACGCTGCCGCGGATCGTGACGGCCTGGACCGCGAGCGCGGCCCCGAGCAGCCACGGCCGGACGCGCGGCGGCAACACAGCGGCGGCACCCAGCACCGTCAAGCCGGCGACCGCCGTGTAGGTATTGACGCGGCCGACGCTCGGATGCTCGCCCAGCAGCGGATTCGCCTCGCGGAAGCCGTTCCAACCCTGGCGGGCCAACGCCCGAGTCTGCGCGGCGTCGATCAGGAGGGAGATCGTGAAGGCACCCGCCAGGGCAGTATGGGACGGCGTCCAAGACGCGCGCGCCGGAAGCCGGGAGACGTAGCCCGTGCTCAGCGACACTCGGCTGGGCGTCGCGGCCGCGGTGACGCGCAGGGCGCGCTGGTCCACCACGGGCGCGTTGGCCCGGGGCAGGTGGCTCGCCCGCGATCCCAAGAGCGCATTAGGCGCGGCGGACACATGGAGCGCCTTCTGCGCCGCCGAAGGCGTCACCCACCCGGTGACACCCGCCACGAGCACGACTACCGTGATCCGCCTCATGCCCGCGCCCAAGGCAAGGCTAGTGCCAGCCGCGGCGCGTGTCGCCTTAATGCGCACTGTGATTGGGCTCACGGGCATTCCGCCATACGGCGGCGCGCATCGCGGTAACCCGCGTCTTGTAACGGAAGTGTGACAAGGTCGCCGCGAGGATGAACAGGTCGCCTGGTGCGACCGACCCGCGGTCTGCATTGTATCGCGCATGGCGGAAGGCACCGGCCGCACCGAAGCGTTCAGCGATGGCGTGTTCGCGATCGCCATCACGCTGCTCATTCTCGAGATCCGGGTTCCTCATGCCGGCGTGGAGGGCGGCCTCTGGGCCGCTCTAGTGAAGCTGTGGCCGTCGTACCTGGCCTTCGTGCTCAGCTTCTTCGTCATACTGGTCATGTGGGTCAATCATCACGAGCTCATGCGGCTGGTGCGCGCCGTGCGGTATCCGTTTCTGTTCGCGAACGGCTTGGTGCTCCTCACGGTCAGTTTCGTGCCGTTCCCGACCGCGATCCTCGCCGAGCACCTGAACACGCGGGAAGCGGGCGCGGCCGTCGCGTTCTACTGCGGCACATTCATCGTGAACGCGCTCGCCTGGGCGCTGCTGTTCTGGACGATCGTGCGGCAGCACCTCTTTCGGGCGGACGTGGACGCCGAGACCATCGAGCGCATCCGGCGCGCGTACATCGCCGGGCCCCTCGTCTACCTGGTGGCGACGCTGGTGGCGCTGAAGCAACCGGCGGTGGGACTCGCGCTCAACGCGTCGCTCTGGGTGTTGTGGATTCGGCTCGGCTATCGGACCGTGCAGGAGACTGAAGGGGTGCGGCACGGATAGCGCGGTGGGCCAGAGGGTGCCGTGGCGCACGCGGAGCCGCTAACTTATTCCGCGGCGACCGGGAGAGGTGGCCGAGTGGCTGAAGGCGGCGGTTTGCTAAACCGTTATAGGGCCTAAAAGCCTTATCGGGGGTTCGAATCCCCCCCTCTCCGTGCTGACGAATGTCCAATGTAGTTGGACATTGAACATTGATCATTCAACATTGATCCCTCGCCTCCCATAGCGACCCCGCGCGTCCGTTTCGCCCCCTCCCCCACCGGGTACCTGCACGTCGGCGGTGCCCGCACGGCGCTGTTCAACTGGCTGTACGCGCGCCACGAGGGGGGAAAATTCCTGCTCCGCATCGAGGACACCGACAAGCAGCGCTCCACCGACGAGCACACCAAAGTGATCCTCGATGGTCTCACGTGGCTTGGCCTCGACTGGGACGAGCCGCCCGTGTTTCAGGGCGCGCGGGTCAAGCGGCACCAGGCGGTCGCCGATCAGTTGCTCGCGGAGGGGAAAGCGTACATGGAAGACGGCGCCATCCGCTTCCGCCTCCCGCCCGGAGAGATCGCGTGGGACGATGCCGTACACGGCCGCATCAGCTTCCAGGGCGAAGACATCAAGGACTTCGTCATCCTGCGCTCCGACCGCACGCCGATCTACAACTTCGCGGTCGTGGTAGACGACGTGGACATGAACATCACGCACGTGCTGCGCGGCGACGATCACATCTCCAACACGCCCAAGCAGATCGCGCTGTACCGGACAATCGGCGCGCCGCTCCCCGTGTTCGGCCACGTGCCGATGATCAACGGCCCGGACGGCAAGAAGCTTTCCAAACGGCATGGAGCGACCGCCGTCGGCGACTATCAGCATCTGGGGATCCTCCCCGCCGCGATGCGCAACTTTCTCGCGCTGCTCGGCTGGAGCCCGGGCGGCGACCGCGAGATCATGACCATGGACGAGATGGTCCAACTCTTCTCGTTCGAGGGGATTCAGAAGAAAAGCGCGATCTTCGACATGACGAAGCTCGAGTGGATGAACGGGCAGTATCTGTCGCAGACACCGGCCGAGGAGCTCTATCCCCTCGTCGCGCCGGAGCTCGAGCGCCTCGGCCTGAACGGCAAGCGCGACGCGGTGGTGAAGGCGATCGCGGCGGTCAAGACCCGCTCGCGCACGACCCTCGACGTGGCAAAGCAGGTCGCCGTGCGGCTCGACGCGAAATACGTCGCCCTGGACGACAAGGCGAAAAAGGAAATCGCCAAGGACCCGGCGGCCTACAAGGCGTCGCTCGCGGAGAGCATCGCGGCGCTCAAGGAGGCCGAGTGGACGCCGGAGCAGCTGGAGCAGCGGCTGCGCTCGCTGGCGGAGCGGCGGGGCCTCGCCGCCGGGAAGGTGTTCCAACCGATCCGCATCGCCCTCACGGGCGGGACCGTGTCGGAGCCGGTGAACGAGCTGCTGTACGTGGTGGGAAAGGAGCCGGCGCTGGAGCGTCTCGAGCAGGCCGCTCGGGCAGCGTAGTAGACTGCCCGTTGGGACAACTCCCTCCTTTCAGTCCGCATGCTACCGTTCGAATCGGCACGCACCTGACGAGGACATGAGCCTATGGCGGGGGACAAGAAGCGGGAAAAGACGAAGCAAGCCGACGGGGATGACAAGCTGACGCGGAAGGAATACGAGAAGGAGCTCGCCAAGCTCCACGAGGAGCTGGTAAAGGTCCAGGAATGGGTGAAGGACAAGGGCGAGAAGATCTGCATCGTGTTCGAGGGCCGCGACGGCGCCGGCAAAGGCGGGACGATCAAGGCGATCACCGAGCGCGTCAGTCCCCGAGTGTTCCGCGTGATGGCGCTTCCGTCGCCCAGCGAGCGAGAGAAGAGCCAGTTGTACATCCAGCGCTACCTGCCCCACATGCCGGCGGCCGGTGAGATCGTGATCTGGGACCGCAGCTGGTACAATCGCGCCGGGGTCGAGCGCGTGATGGGATTCTGCTCCGAAGAAGACGCGGAGCGCTTCCTCCAACTGGCCCCGACCATGGAGAGAATCATGGTCGAGTCCGGTGTCATCCTGCTCAAGTACTGGCTGGAAGTGAGCATGGAGGAGCAGACCCGCCGGCTCGAGGAGCGCATGAACGACGGGCGCAAGATCTGGAAACTCTCCCCGATGGACATCGAATCGTACAGCAAGTGGTACGACTACTCGCGCGCGCGGGACGAGATGTTCAAGGCGACCGACACCGCCTGGGCGCCGTGGTACGTGGTGAAGTCCGACGACAAGCGGCGGGCCCGCCTCAATCTCATCACCCACCTGCTCAGCCAGATTCCGTTCAAGAAGGTGAAGCGGGAGGCCGTGAAACTGCCCAAACGGGGGAAGGCGAACGGGTACAAGGAGCCGGACTACCCGTTCAAGTTCGTTCCCGAGGCCTTTTGAGATACTGCGCCACCGCGCTTTCCAGATTGGCGAACAGGCGCTCGCGGTCGAGGACGCTTCCCAGCCGGGACTTCCTCACCATGGCGAGCACCTCGGGATTGAGCCCGGCGAGCCACAGGGTGATCCCGTCGCCGCGCAGCTTCTCCTCGGCCTCCGTGAGCATCTTCAGGGCCGTGTACTCGATGTCGACGATGCCCCTGCCGTCGATGACCAAGACCCTCGGCCCGGCCGAATCGATCAGCGACCACACGCGGTCGCCCACACGCTGCGCGTTCGCGAAAAAGATCCGGCCTTCGGTGCGGAGGATCAGGAGGCCGGGCCAGGTCTCATCGTCCGGGTGCTCGGCCGAGAGCGGCCGAAACACATTGGTGCCGCGCTTGCGACCAACCGGGTACACGGGCGGGTTGTAAGCGTCGTAGGCGAGCGCCAGGAGTGAAGCGATGACCGCGACGATGATGCCCTTCAACGTGCCGAGCAGCAGGACGCCTAGCACCGCGATGGCCGCCCAGCGGAACTCCGACCGCCGCACGCTGCGGATTTCCCGGAACTCCGCGGGCTTGACGAGCTCGACCGAATAGGCGACCACGACCGCGGCGAGCGCCGCCTGCGGGATCAGCGCGATGACGGGCGCCAGCAGCAACAGGGTGCCCAAAGCCGTCGCGGCGGTGACAAGCCCGGCGACCTGGGTGCGTGCCCCGGCTCGGCTGTTCACGGCGGTCTGGGATGTCCCGCCGCCGGCCGGCATGGCGCTGAACAGGCCGCCGCCTACATTGGCGAGCCCGACGGCAAAGAGCTCCTGATTGGGGACCAAGGGTGGCTCGCCCTGACTGCGGAACGCCCGTGCCGCGGCGATGGTCTCCGTGAAACTCATCAGCGCGATCCCGGCGGCAGCCGGCCACAGCCGCGGAAACAGGTCCCACGCCGGTCTGGTGAACTCGGGGAGTCCACCAGGGACGCTGCCGACGGTTTCCACACCGGCTTGGGCCAGGCCAAGCAGGCTCGACACCGCGATGGCCAGGGCAATGGCAACCAGCGGCGCCGGGGCGCGAGGCACGAACCGCTCCAACCCGACAATCAGCACGAACAGAGCGACCGCGATGCCCAGCGTGATCAACGAGGTCTGCGGTACATGCTGGGCAATGGACACGAGGTCCCGGAGGAAACCGGTCTTGGTGATGTGAAACCCGAGCAGTTTGGGGATTTGATCGACCGTGATCACGACCGCGATCGCTGCCTTGAATCCGACGAGCACGGGCTCCGAGATGAAGTTGGCGATGAAGCCCAACCGGAGCACCGCCGCCACGACCAGCATGACGCCCACGAGGACGGCGAGCGCAGTACCCGCGGCGACGAGCCCCGCCGTGTCGGCTCCGGGCATGACCTCCCGGAGCGCGGACCCCACGAGGATCGCGATTGTCGTGGTGGTGCTGACGCTGAGCGAGCGCGACGTCCCCAGGAACGCGTAGATCACCATCGGGATGAACGCGGTGTACAGCCCCACCTGGAGGGGAAGGCCCGCGATGGCGGCATAGGCCATCGCCTTGGGAATCACGACCGCCGCGGCGGTCAGGCCGGCCGTGACGTCGGCGCGCAGCCATTCCCCGGAGTAGCCGCGCAGCCAGCGGAATGCCGGGATCACGGCTGCTCTTCGACCGCCTTGATGTCCTCGGGCAAGACGAGGGCGCCGAACAGCGTACCCTTCAGCGCGAGGTGGCCCGCTACGGGGTTTCCAGGGTCACGTCGATCTCGCCGGTGGCGGCCTTGATATCGAACCGAACCAGCCACGAGCCGGGTGCTCCTTTGTCGGTGAGCGTGTCGGTCTCGTATACGACCGACAGTTCGTGCGAGTATATCTCCACGCCGCGGGCATCGAGCACATGGAGATCGGTTTCGCCGTGCGTGACGAGACTGTTGTGCAGGATTCGCGCCTGACTGTCCGCCGAGACCCAGATGAAGCTCGTGTCCGCGATGACATTGTTCATGTCCTTCGCCTGGAGCCGGAACAGCCCCGGCTGGTTCGTCACGGTCACCTGGTTCTCGGGACCGAGCGGCACTACGGGGTCCTGGCAGGCGGCGGCGAGACCGAGGGCGAGGTAGAGCCGGGCGCGCAGCATCATGGCGTCAAGGCCGGCATGGCCGTGCTCACGAAGAAGTTCAGCATCGGGCTCGTCTGCGTGACAGTAGGGAAGCCGGTGTAGTCCGACCGGCGGTGGTAGTTGTAGTAGCTCGCGCCGAGACCGAATTTCGAGAAGAAGAAGTAGCGGGCCTCGAACAACCCACCGCCCTGATAATGCGCCGACTGCGCCCCGTTCAGGGTATGCAGCCAGCGGCCGTTCCACCCGACCTTGATCGAGCCCCGACCCGGCTTTACGAACCCGGCGGCCAGGCGCGTCCCCAGACCCATCCCGTAGTCGTAGTTGCGCCCCTCGCCGGCGTAGTAGTGCTCGGAAAGCGTGGCACCGATGATGATCCCTTGCAGCAGCACTTCGGTCACCACCCGGACCTTCTTGGCGTCGGCCCGGTGGAATTCCGAGATCAATCCCGCGTAGATGCTCTGCCCGCCGTATTCGAAGGCAGGGTTGTTGTAGTACTCGTAGGTCAGGAGGGCGCCCAGCGTATGCCGCGTGCTGGGGCTGTCGTGCAGGTCGATGCCGCCCAGCGTGCCCCGCGCGGTCAGGAGCGAGAGCCGCCCTCGCTCGCCCTGGCTCGCTTTGTCGGACAACTCGATGTTGAAATCGAAGTGGGAAAACGGCTTGGAGCGCACGTCGTTCGAGAGGTCGCCGTAGGCGAAATGGAACGCGGCGACGCCCTGGTCGACGGACTGCGAGCCGCTAAAGGAGTTGTTCACGGCGATGCGCCGGTACCCGAGATCGAGCACTCCCTGGGCGCGGCTGGGACGCCAATCGGGTGGGTTGGGACCCACGCGCGACACCTCGCCGTCCAGGAGACGGTTGAACCCCCGCACGGGGTCGAGCAGCGTGGCGAAGATTTCCCGCCACATGCGGTTGGACCCGGTGGCCCGGTTGTCCAATACCAGCGACGAGAGCCGATACAGCGACTCCCCCAGGGTGATACCGCCCGTACCCGTGTTCAGGATGTCATTCGCGGAGGGGGCGAACTTCTCACCGAACTCCTCCCACATGAAACTGCCGCCGTAGGCCCACGGCACCGAACCCCAGAAGCTGTAGCCGTTGGTCCGGGCGCTATTGAAGTACAGATTGCCGTGGTAGGGGTGGCTGAACTGGTTGTTGATGAAGTGATCGTTATCCCACTGCCACGGGTTCTCGAGGTTCTCCTCCCACGACTGGAGGCTGACCTTAGCCCACGGCTTGTCGCGAATCACCGCGTTGAAGGAAAAGGGAATCAGCTGGGCGATCATGAGCTCGCCGAAGGCACGCAGCGGGCGTTTGCGCGGGTTGCAGCTGAAACATTGCAGAGTATCCGCACGGGCTCCGGGCTTCGCACCGGCCGCGGGCTTCTGGGCAAGTACCGGTCGGACGGTTCCGACGAGGGCGACGAGGACCAGGTTGCGGGCGCGCATGCGGCCTCAAATACTCGTTATCGAGTGGACGTCGCCATTGCACCAAGGGGCAAGGCGTTTTCGGAGGTGACGGCGGGGTCCCCCGTCTGCCCCAAGGTGCAATATCTCCCCCCGCGCGGCCCCTTACACGTTGTCACGTGAACCCAATCGAATCGATCAGCCCCCCCCTGACTCTCGAAGGAGGCTCCGGTGAATCGTGGCTTGACCCGTGTTGCCCTCATCCTCGGCACGGCCCTGACGGCCGCGTGCGGCAGGGGGGGGCCGCCCCAGCAGCCTCGGGGGACCGGCGCGATCGATCGCACCGTGCTCCCGATTCACGAGCCGACGCCTGCACCGATCACCGAGCTCGACGCGCGCAACGCGAAGGCCCCGCCGCGCTTCGAGGTGAAGGCGCCCCAGGGTGCGCCGAACGTGGTGATCGTCCTGATCGACGACATCGGCTTCGGCCACAGTAGCGCCTTCGGGGGGCCGATCCACATGCCCACGCTCGACCGGCTCGCGGCCGGCGGTCTGCGATACAACCGCTTCCACACCACCGCACTCTGTAGCCCGACGCGTATGGCTCTCCTGACCGGTCATAACCACCACGCGAACAATGCCGGTGCGATCATGGAGCTCGCGACCGCGTTTCCGGGCAACACCGGTGTGCGCCCCAGCACCATCACGCCCCTCGCCGAGATCCTGCGCCTGAACGG
>QHUS01000024.1 GCA_003222035.1 Gemmatimonadota bacterium
GACGTCGTCAGCGGTCTCGAGCAGCACGGTTACCCAGCGTTTGCGTTGCGCGTCCGACAAGTGGCGGTTCAGGTGACGCCCGATCATGTGTGGGTGACCACCACGTGTCGCGCTGTAGGTCGGAGGCCCGCCGAGGACCTCGGCGATGAATTGGGCAACGAAGCGAGGGTGCTCGCTCGACATCTGAGCGAAAATGGGAGCGAGGACGGCGTCTTGCCGGACCTTCTCGTAGAACCGCTGCGTGAGCCGTTCCAACGCGGGCATCCCGCCGGCCCACTCGAAGAGCGTCGGAACTGATTTGGTCGCCATGGTCAGGTCTTTGTCAGTCTCGCTACAGCATGATGAGACCGCGCCGCAGCCCGATCGCCACGGCTTCGGCCCGAGTGGCAGCGTCGAGCTTGTCGAGAATCGCCGCGACGTACGTTTTCACCGTCTGCTGGGAGATGCCCAACCGCGCGCCGATCGCGCGATTGGGGAGCCCGCCCGCGAGTAGAGCTAACACCTCCCGTTCGCGTTCCGTGAGTCCCCCGCCCCCGCCCCCGCCCCCGGCCGCGTCCGGTCCGCGACCATCCGCCCGGCGCCGACGGCGCTCCGGAGCGGTCGCCGGTCCATGGCTGGCCGGGAGGACCACGAGCCCTGCGGCCGCCGCTTCGACGGCAGCGGTCAGTTCCGCGATGCTGGCGCTATAGGGCAGCACGCCGCGCGCTCCCGCATCCAGCGTCGCGGCGATGAGCGCCGCATCCGGCGCTTCGACGAGCACGATCACGGCCGTGCGGGGACTGGGTCGCGCGGGGCCGTCGGCGTTGGACCATTCGGCCAAGTCGATCAGCGCGACGTCGGCGTCCAGCTGCGCCATCGGGGCCGCCGCTCCTCCCACGGGAAGCGGCACCACAACGACAGATGCCCGCTGCGACACCGCGCGCTCGAGCGCGGCGCGCAACGCCCTCGACCGCACCACAACCGCCACCCGAATCATGCGGCCTCAGTCGCGGGCTCCGCCGCGCGGACAAAGCGCTCGATTGCCGGGGCGGGCACGGCAAGCCCGAGCCCATGTGCGATCATGGCGTTGATCCCCACCACCCGTCCCGCCGCGTCCGCTAGCGGGCCACCCGAGAAGCCGGGAGCGAGGCGTACATCCGCTTGGATCCAGCGACGGTCGGCGGCGTGCACGATGCCGAGGGCCAGCGCGCGACTCACCCCGAACGGATGTCCCAGCGCGAGCACCAGCTCACCGGTCCGGAGTTGCGCCGGGTCGCCCACGACCGCTGTCTCGAGCCCGTCGCCCGAAACCACCACCACCGCGAGGTCGCGGCGATCGTCCACGCGGACCACGCGACCCTCCTCAGTCCGCCCGCCGGCGAAGCCCACCATGCAACGGCTGCGCGTGCCCACCACATGCGCGTTCGTCACGACGACCCGCCCCCGCCCCCGCCCCTGCCCCTGTCCCTGCCGTTCGGGCCACACGACGCCGGCGCCGAGGTTGCGCCCCCGCCCAGAGGTCCGGATCTCTACGGTGACACGCCGCAGCGCATCTGCGATGCGCCCCAGGTCGTCCGCGAGCGCGGCCGCGCTCATCTCCGATTGCCGCCCGGGCGCTGGCCCACCGTCACGGTCACGGACGCGAGCTGGCCCGCGCGCACCAGGCCGAGACGAGCAGCTTTGCCCACGCGCGCGGCGTCGAGCTGAGCCAGCATGTCGGCTGGTTCGGAGACGGCCTGGTCGTCGATGGCCGTGATCACGTCGCCGAGCAACACGCCACCCCGCCCTGCCGGGCCATCAGGATCCACACTCACCACCATCAAGCCAATGCTTCTGGAAGGCTCGAGCGACCGCGCCAACTGCTCGGGAAGACGAACCGACTGCATGCCCACGCCGAGGTAACCGGTGGGCACATGCCCGTGTTCCAGGAGCTGTGCCAACACCCGGTCCACGGTCGCAGCGGGCACGGCGGTCGGCACGCCGCGCAGCAGTGTCGAGGTGTTGACTCCCAACACGCGGCCGTCGGCATCGACGAGCGGCCCTCCTGAGAAGCCATCGTAGATCCCGATATCCAGCCGGATCAGCCGATCGATGCGACCGCCGTGCCACGTGCGCCACGCGTCGCCCACCGCACTCACGAGCCCAAGCGCGGCCGTCAGCTCCCGTCCGGGCCGGCCGAGCGCGAGCACGAGGGACCCCACGCGCAACGCCTCGAGCGGAGCGACATCGATCGGGCCGCCATTCGCCTTCGCCAGGCGGAGGGCCGCGAGGTCCGTCCCCGGGTCTCGTCCCACCAAGTCCGCAGGTGACGTCGTGCCGTCGGCGAGCGTGATGACGATGTCTTCCTCGCGTTGAATCGTGTGCTGGGCGGTTACGACAATGCCATCGCGCCACAGGATCCCGCTCGAGGGAATCCGCCGGCGCGCCTTGATCGCCACCACCCGTTGCCCGACGCGCTCGGCCGCCGCGGCGAGGTTATCGGAGAGCATTTGAAGCGTGGATCCCATCGGCCTTCCTGGTATGAGTGCGTGCTCGAAGCCTAGAGCCCCACGGCGTGCCGCGGCATCGCCCGTTCGGGGGATGGGGATGGGTGATGACTCAGGCCGTGTCACTTGTTCCAGCGAAGTATCCCGGCTCTATTACCACGTCGCACGAGCGGTTGCCCAACTTCGACGTGAGGGAACGAGCATGTGTCGCAACATCAAGACGCTAGCCAACTTCGCACCTCCCGCGACCGACGATGAGATCCGGGCGTCGGCGCTGCAGTTCGTTCGCAAGTTGAGTGGTACAACGCGGCCGTCGCACGCGAACGAGCCAGTTTTCAATCGCGCCGTGGACGAGGTGACGGCGGCCGCTCACCGTCTCGTCCATGGACTGCAAACCACCGCTACGCCGCGTAACCGTGAAGAGGAACGGCGCAAGGCGCACGAGCGGGCCGTCAAACGGTTCGGTTCGGCGGCAGGGGAATCCGGACGTCGAGCATCGTCCAGCGCATGACCCCGTCTCACCAGATCTTTCTGCTGTCACCCGCCAACTCAGCGGGCAAGCGCGCGGCGCTTCTGCTCCGGAAGGACGGACGCTCGGTCCTGGCGCAGCGTCTGCGAGCGGCGCAGGGAGGGACGGGGGGAGGGGGGGCGACGGTCGGCGAGATCTACACCTTCATGAGCGGGCTCTATTTTCGCGGCAAGCTGGCGTATGCGTCGGCGTTCGCCAATCCACCGGATGGCTGTCTCGGCATCCACGTCATCGTGCCAGGTCGGGGTCTCTGTTCCCCGGATGTCGTGATGGATCGCGATGGGTTACGGGCGGTGGCGCGGGTGCCCGTCGATCCGGACAATCGCCGCTACACCGACCCGTTGCGGCGCGATGCGGCGCTGTTGGCCGCGCAGCTGCACGCGGGAGACGCTGCCGTCCTGCTCGGCAGTATCGCAACGCCGAAGTACCTGGAGCCTTTGACGGACATCTTGGGCCCGCGCCTCCATATCCCTCGGGAGTTCGTTGGGCTTGGAGACATGAGTCGTGGCGCGCTCATGTTGCGGTGCGCGCGCGAGGGGCGGGAGCTGACGTACATCGCGGCGTCGCTGCAGCCATCCTGAGTTGCCCACCACATGCCGGGATCACGCGGCGCGAAGACCAGGCAGAGCGACGGTGAACCCGAGCTGCTCGTAGTCGCCGGGCGCGAGATCGCGATCTCGAACCCGCGCAAGGTACTCTTCCCCAAGCCGCAGTACACGAAACTCGACCTCGTGCGCTATTACCTCGCCGTTGCGGATGGCGCGCTGCGTGGCGCGGGCGGGCGTCCCAACATGCTGGTCCGCTACCCCAATGGGATCGCGGCGGAGTCCTTCTACCAGAAGCGCGCGCCCGAATCCCGGCCCGCGTGGATCGAGGTCGTCACGCTCCGGTTCCCTTCGGGCCGGACCGCCGACGAGGTCGTGCCGCGTGACGCCGCCGCGCTCGCCTGGCTCGCCAATCTCGCCTGCCTCGAGCTGCACCCGCATCCCGTTCGCGCCGAAGATCTGGACCATCCCGACGAGCTGCGAGTCGACCTCGATCCCGTTCCCGGCGTCAAGTGGGTGCAGGTGCGCAAGGTGGCGGAGGTCGTCCGCGCCGCGTTGCGGGACTTCGGGCTCACCGGGTGGCCCAAGACCTCGGGGAGCCGCGGTCTGCACGTGCTGGTGCGCATCGAGCGGCGCTGGCGTTTCGGCGAAGTGCGCCGGGCGGCGCTGGCGCTGGCGCGCGAGGTCGAGCGGCGCGCCCCGAAGCTCGCCACCAGCAAGTGGTGGAAGGAAGAGCGCCACGGCGTGTTCGTCGATTACAACCAGAACGCCAAGGACCGCACCGTCGCTTCGGCCTATTCCGTGCGGCCCACCCCGGACGCGCGCGTATCGGCGCCGCTCACGTGGGACGAGGTGGACACAGCAGATCCCGCCGACTTCACGCTCGCGACCATGCCGCAGCGCTTCGGGACGATCGGCGATCGCCATGCCAGGATCGACGAGACCCCCGGCTCGCTCGAGGGGCTGCTCGAGCTCTCGGCGCGCCACGAGCGGGAGGGGCTCGGAGACGCGCCATGGCCACCGCACTACGAGAAGCAGCCGGGCGAGCCGCCGCGCGTGCAGCCATCGCGGGCTCGCGCCGTGAAGCATCCCCTGATCGAGATCGGCCGCGCCAAGCGCAAGCAAGACGCGCTCGCCGGGCTCAAGCGCTGGAAGGCGCGCCACCCCAAGGCCGCCGCGCGCCTCGAGCCCGCTGATGTACTGGTGGACAGAATGCGCGGCCGGTCATCCCTCTGGACCCGGGTTCGGGTGAATCTGCAGCACGTGCCGGTCAAGCTGCGCCCGCGTCAGGAGCGCCTCGACCCGGATGAAAAGACCTTGGAGAGCTCGTAAGGAGTCGTGACCTCGAGCTGGTCGTAGCGGCAGTCGCGGGGCTCCTTATCCGGCCGCCAGCGCAGGAACGTCGCCGCGTGGCGGAAGCGGTCGCCCTGGAGGTGATCGTACTTCACCTCGCACACGCGCTCGACCCGCAGCGGTTCCCACGAGAGGTCCTTGCCGGCGCTCCAGCGGCTTTGCCCGCCCGGCATGCGGGAGCCTGCGCTTTCTGCCTGCGCCCAAGCGCGCCACGGGTGTCTCGCCAGGGCGTTCTTGCGGAGCGGCGCCAGCTCCTTCACGAGCTGCTTGCGCATCAGCATCGTGAACGATGAGGTGACGCCGACGTGCTGCAGGACTCCGCGGCCATCGTACAGGCCGAGCAGCAGCGATCCCAGGGCATCATTCCCGCTCTTGTGCCAGCGGAAGCCGGCCACGACGCACTCGGCGGTGCGCGCGTGCTTCACCTTGACCATGGCGCGCTTGCCGGGCTGGTATGAGGCGCCCGCCGGCTTCGCCATCACGCCGTCCAGACCGGCGCCCTCGAACCGCTCGAGCCACTGCGCGGCCGTGCGGCGATCCCGGGTCATGGGCGTCAGGTAGACCGGCGGGCCGACCTTCGCCAGCAGCCGCTCGAGCAGCGCACGGCGCTCGTGTTGCGGCGCGGCCATCGTGCTGCGGCCGCCGGCCGCCAGGACATCGAACGCGACGAACGACGACGGCGTGGCGGCGGCGAGCTTCGCCACGCGCGACGCCGCGGGATGGAGCCGCATCTGCAGCGCGTCGAAGTCGAGGCCGTGCGGCGTCGTGATGACGATCTCGCCGTCAATCACCGCGCCCGGCGGCAGCTGCTCGACCAGGGCCTCGTGCAGCTCCGGGAAATAGCGGTCGAGCGGCTTCAGATCGCGGCTCTGGATGAACACGTCGGACGCGTCGCGGAACACGATGGCGCGAAAGCCATCCCACTTCGGCTCGTACAGAAAGTCCTCGCCGCCCGGCAGGGTCTCGGCGAGCTTCGCGAGCATCGGCTCGATCGGCGGCGCGACGGGGAGCGGCTTGGGCCGGGGCGTCATCGGAGCGTGAGCACGACTTTCCCGATATTGCGGCGCTCATGGATATAGCGGTGCGCCGTCGCCGCTTCGGTCAGGGGGAACGCGCGGTCCACGCGCGGCCGGATCCGGCCGTCGCGAGCGTAGCCCAGCAGCGCCTCGAGCTGCGGCCGCAGGATCGACTCCGCGTTCCACAGGTGGCCGATGTTGACGCCGACAACGGCCCGGTTGCGGTTCATCAGCGAGAGGGGCCCGAACCGCGGCCAGCGCAGCGCCTTCCAGACGATCGTGAAGAGGTTGCGACGCACGCCGACGGAGAGCTCGGAGGCGCCGTAACAGACGAGTCGGCCAAGCGGGGCGAGCAGCGCATAATCCCGGCGCCACGACTCGCCGCCCACGCCGTCGAGCACGATGTCCACACCGCCGGGCGCCAACCGCCGCACGGCGTCGGGCCAGCGCGGGTCACGACCGTCGAGCGGCTCGACCCCGTAACGCCGGAGCACGTCGTGCTTGCCGGGGGATGCGAGCCCCAGCACTCGAAGCCCGAGGATGCGACCCAGCTCCGCCACGGCCAGCCCCACGCCACCCGCGGCGGCATGCACGAGGACCAGCTCGCCGGCTCTGGCGGCGACGACGCGGACGAGCATGTGATGGGCAGTGAGATAGACGACGGGGAGCGCGGCACCCTCCTCGAAGCTCCATCCCTCCGGCAACGGGAAGACGAACGAGGGGGGAACCACGACGAGCTGGCTCTGGCCCCCGAACTTGGTCATCGCGATGACACGGTCCCCGACCCGCGGCGCGGCGACGCCGCTCCCCACGGCGTCCACGACGCCCGCAACTTCGTAGCCGACGACGCACGGCGGCCGGGGCGCGTCGGGGTAGAGGCCCTGCCGAGCCAGCAGATCGGAGAAGTTGACGCCCGCCGCCTCGACCCGGATGCGCACCGTGCCTGGGGCGACCGGTGGATCGGGCGCCTCGCGCACGGCGAGCACTTCCGGAGGGCCGTACCGGGGAATCACCAGCTGCTTCAATTACAAGCCTCCGTCTTGGGCGCGCTGTATTAATGGTACCCGACGTTGAGCGTGTCGAGACCACACGGTCCCCCTCGATCCAGCCGGCCACGTGTTGCAGCTGGGCAGTCGGAACCTTTTTCGTCGAGTCCTTCGTTCTGCGTGTTATGCATCGGTCGCCCAACCGAAACCTGCATTGTCGATTTCCGACTCGGTCGAACGTCTAGTACCGAGGGCACCCCCGTTTGACCTTGTGGAGAGAGAGAAGGAGATCACGCGTATGTGGCATTCGTTCGTGAAGAGCAATCGTGGCTGGACCGGATCGGCTGTGCTCCTGCTGGCACTTGCCATGACCGGTGGCGGCCTGGTGGCCTGGAAGCGCGCCTCCGTCCGGAGCGCCGATGCCGCGGCCAGCCGGCAGCCCGAGCCCGTGGAGTCCATAACCAGCGCGGTCGCCAGGGAGCGAGAGTATCGCCCCACGACGACCTCGGTCGGAACGATCCTGGCGTTGACTTCGATCACCCTGCGCAACGAGCTCGCGGGCACGGTGCGTCAGGTGGCGCTCGCCCCCGGGCAGGTCGTGGAGGCCGGCACCGTGCTCGTCGCGCTGGACGTCTCCGTGGAGCAGGCGGAGCTCGAGGCGGAGCAAGCGCAGGCGGACCTGGCACAAACGACCCTCGCACGGGCCGAGCGCCTGCGCGAAGCACAGGCCACGTCGCAGGAAGAGGTTGACCAGGCACGTGCTGCACGCCAGGTCGCGCTCGCGCAAATCGAGCGTACCCGGGCGGTGATCGCGAAAAAGACGATCCGCGCCCCGTTCCGGGCCCGGGTCGGGATCTCCGACGTGCATCCCGGACAGTACCTGAACGAGGGCACCGAGCTCACGACGCTGCAGGGCGTCGACGCCGCGGCCAACGTGGACTTCACGGTCGCTCAGGCAGTCGCCGCCGACCTGCGGCCGGGCGAGCCCGTTGCGGTGTTCACCGCGGACGACGCTCGACCGCTAGCGGCCAAGATCGTCGCGATTGATTCCCGCGTCGACGCCACGACTCGTAACGCCCTCGTGCGTGCCCGCATCCCCGGACACGCGCCGGCGCCGGGCGCCTCCGTGCGGGTGGAGGTCCCGGCAGGTCCGCCCACCAAGGTCGTCGCGATTCCGGTGAGCGCCCTCCGCAAAGGGCCCGGCGGCGATCACGTCTTCCTCATCGTGGCCGACTCGACCGGTAAATCCCGAGCCCATGAGCAGCCGGTGCGGACCGGGCCGGTGCTCGAGGACGACGTGCTGATTCTGAGCGGTCTCACCCCCGGCCAGCAGGTCGCGACCTCGGGGTCCTTCAAGCTGCGCGAAGCTGTACTGGTCGCGAGCGATTCGACTCGCTAAAGGGAACCGTTTATGCGCTCAGTGACCGATACGTTCATCAAGCACCCCGTCCTCGCGGTGGTCGTGAACCTCGTCATCGTGCTCGTGGGATGGCGAGCAATCTCGACGTTGCCGGTGCAGCAGTATCCGAGCATCCAAAGCTCGTCGGTGCTGATCACGACGGTGTATTACGGCGCCGGCGCCGAGACCGTGCGTGGCTTTCTCACGACGCCGATCGAGCGCGCCGTCTCCGCCATTTCGGGCGTCGACTACGTCGAGTCCACCAGCCGGGCCGGCGTCAGCAGCATCACCGTGCACCTGAAGCTGAACCACAACAGCACGGCGGCGCTGGCAGAGGTGAGCGCCCGGCTGCAGCAGGTTCGCTCCGAGCTGCCCGCCGAGGCCGAGCCGCCCGTGGTCGAAGTGCAACGGGCGGACCGGCCCTACGCGTCGTTCTATTTGAGCTTCACGTCGTCCGAGCGAAATATCCCCCAGCTCACCGACTGGCTCACCCGCAACATGCAGCCCCAGCTCTCCACCCTGGCGGGGGTGCAGCGGGTGGACGTCGTGGGCGGCCGTCCCATCGCCATGCGGATCTGGATCGACCCCGACCGGCTGGCCGCGCTCAACCTCGCGCCCGGCGACGTACACGCCGCGCTGCAGCGCAACAACTACCTCGCGGCCGTGGGTCAGACCAAGGGCGAGCTGGTACAGGTCAACCTCCTGGCCAACACCGATCTGCGTACCCCCGAGGAGTTCAAGAACCTCGTCGTGGCCGAGCGGAACGGGGCGATCGTACGGCTGTCGGACGTGGCCCGGGTGGAGCTGGGTGCCGAGGAGGCCGACTACATCACCAAGTTCAGCGACAAGGAGGCCGTCTACCTCGGCGTCTGGCCCGTACCCGGCAGCAACGAGATCGAAGTGGCGAGCCGGCTGCACGCCGAGATGGCCCGGATCCGGACGACCCTGCCGAGCGACGTCGACATGCAGATGGCCTACGACGCGACGGTGTTCATGACCGACGCGTTGCACGAGATCTCCAAGACCCTGGTCGAGACCATCCTCATCGTCGGCCTCGTCGTGTTCCTGTTCATGGGCTCGATCCGGACGGCGCTGGTGCCGCTCGTCGCGATGCCGGTCTCCCTGGTGGGGGCGGCGATCGTGATGTGGGCGTTCGGCTTCAGCCTGAACCTGCTCACGATCCTGGCGATCGTGCTGTCGGTGGGGTTGGTGGTGGACGACGCGATCGTCGTGGTGGAAAACGTCGAGCGGCACGTGCGCGAGGGCAAGTCGCGGATCCAGGCGGCGCTCATCGGCGCGCGGGAGCTCCTGGGCCCCATCATCGCGATGACGATCACTCTCGCCGCGGTGTACACGCCCATCGGCTTCCAGGGCGGCCTCACCGGCTCCCTGTTCCTCGAGTTTGCGATCACGCTCGCCGCCGCGGTGGTCGTTTCGGGCTTCGTCGCGGTCACCCTGTCCCCGGTGATGAGCTCCCGCTTCGTGAACGAGAAAGGCCGCGAGGGCCGGCTGTCGCTGTTGGTGCACCGTGGCTTCGAGGCGGTGCGCCGGCGGTACGAGCG
This sequence comes from Gemmatimonadota bacterium, assembly GCA_003222035.1. Classification (GTDB taxonomy): domain Bacteria; phylum Gemmatimonadota; class Gemmatimonadetes; order Gemmatimonadales; family GWC2-71-9; genus AG41. Next base: position 9,856 of record QHUS01000024.1, read on the forward strand.
GTTGCTCGAGGGGGCGCTGGGGATGCGCTGGGCGATCGTGGCGGCCGCGGTGGTGATCATGGTCGCGGCGTGGCCCTTGTATCAATTCTCGCGGAAAGAGCTGGCTCCGATCGAAGACCAGAGCCACATCAGCCTGTTCATGGCGGCGTCCCCGGACGCGTCCCTGGAAGCGACCAACAAGGCGTCGCTCCAGGTGGTGAAGGCGATCACCTCCTTCCCCGAGGCGAAGTTCATGTGGTCGATCACGGCCAACTGGGGCGGGTTTGGTGGGATGGTCGCGAAGAACTGGAAGGAGAGGAAGCGCACCACCGAGCAGATGTATGGGCAGGTGTATTACGCGGTGTCGAAGGTCCCGGGACTGCAAGTGTTCCCGCGCCTCGACCCGCCGCTGCCGTCGCCCGGTCAGTACGACGTGGAGCTGATACTCGCGAGCGACATCCCGCCCGAGCAGATGCTCCAGACCGTGGGAGCGATCGTCGGAGCCGGCTGGCAGAGCGGCAAGTTCCTGTACGTCGACACCGACCTGAAGATCGACCTGCCGGAGGCGCGAGTCGTGATCGACCGCGACCAGGTCGCCGATCTGGGGCTCGACCTCGCGAGCGTGGGCCGTGAGCTCGGCACGCTCCTGGGCGGCGCCTACGTCAATCGGTTCAACTATTACGACCGGAGCTACAAGGTCATCCCACAGATCGGCGACGAGCGCCGGACGACGGTGGGTCCGCTGCTCGATCTCAAGATCAAGACGCCGAGCGGGCGGCTGGTGCCGGTGTCGACGTTCACGCACATCGAGTCGAGCACCGCGCCGCGCACGCTGAACCGGTTCCAGCAGCGCAACGCGGTGCGCATCTTCGGCGGCGTCAAGCCGGGCGTGACCAAGGAAGAGGGACTCCGGGTCCTCGAGAGGGCCGCGGCGGGCGCGGCGGGTCCCGGTGTCGGACTCGACTACGCCGGGGAGTCGCGGCAGATCCGCCTCGAAGGGGCGGCGCTGACGGTGACGCTCGGGTTCGCCGTGATCCTGATCTACCTCGTGCTCGCGGCGCAGTTCAGGAGCTTCCGCGACCCGTTGATCGTGCTCGTGGGCTCCGTGCCGCTCGCGATCTCGGGGGCACTGGTGTTCAGCTTCTTGGACCTCACCACCATCAACATCTATTCCCAGGTGGGGTTGATCACGCTGGTGGGCCTGATCGCGAAAAACGGGATCCTGATCGTGCAGTTCGCGAACACCCTCCAGGAGCGGGGCGTGGCGAAGCTCGCCGCGCTGCGCGAAGCGTCGCTCACCCGGTTGCGGCCGGTGCTCATGACGTCGGCGGCCACGGTGTTCGGGCATCTCCCGCTGGTCTTCGCGACCGGACCGGGGTCGGCGGCGCGCAACAGTATCGGTACCGTGCTGGTTGCCGGCATGACGGTGGGAACGCTGTTCACGCTGTTCGTCGTCCCCGTGTTCTACTCGCTCATTGCGGCGGAGCACCGGCCCGACGCGGACGAGGCAACGGAAAAGCTGCTCGAACCCGCCATGTCAGAGGAGGCGTCGTATGCGTAGCGCGCTGGTCTATGCTCTCGGGTTCCTCGCGCTCTACGGGTGCGCCTCGGCCCCAGGCTACCAATCGCCGGCAGTACGAGCGCCGGCGTCGTTCCGGGCGATCGGGGATTCGTCCGATCGCAGCCGCTCGACACCCTACGTCAGGACGAAGACGGGTGAGACGTCGACCGCGCCGGCCGATCGACCGGCCGCCAGCATCTCGTTGGACTACTGGGAGCGGCTGGGCGATACCACGCTCTCGCGCCTCATCGGCGACGTGCAGCGCGCCAACCTGGACGTTCAGGCAGCGCGGGCACGCGCGAGCGCCGCGCACTCGGACAAGGTGCGAGCCGCGCTGGACCTGACACCCTCCGCGACGGTGGCCGGGGGCTATACCCGGCAACGGCTGTCCAGCGCGAGCTTCCCCGGCGTGTCCGGTGTCTTCCCGGACCAGAACGTCTGGGACGCCGGCGTGGTCGCGTCCTGGGATCTGGACATTTTCGGCCGCATTCGCCAGAACGTTCAGGCGCAAGGCGCGCTGGTGGGCGTGGCGGAGGAGGATCTGCGTGGCGCCCAGGTGACCCTCACCGCGGAGCTGGCGCGGGCGTACTTCGAGCTCCGCGGCTCGCAGGAACAGCTCGAGGTGGCGCGGCACAGCGCCGAGAATCAGCAGCGCACCGTGGAGCTCACGCGGGAGCGTCTGACGGCGGGACGAGGCAGCTCGTTCGATGTCGAGCGGGCGCAGGCACAGCTCAGCTCCACGTTGGCAACGATTCCCGCGCGCGAGGCTGAGGTGGCGGCGGCCCAGTACCGGATCGGCACCTTGATCGGGCGCTCGCCCACGGAGGTTGCCGGCGAGCTCGAGCAGGCCGCTCCGGTCCCGCCGTTACCGGACCTCACCACGATCGGAAATCCGGCGGATGTGGTCCGATACCGTCCGGACGTGGCTGCGGCCGAGCGACAGACCGCAGCACAGGGGGCACTCGTCGGAGTGGCCAAGGCGAGCTATCTCCCACGCCTGACGCTCGGAGCGACCGCCGGCTACACCGCGCCCGACTTCAATTCCGTGGGGAACCAGGCAACCACGCGGTACGTGATCGGGCCCGTGATCACCTGGCCCGCTCTCAACCTCGGGAGGGTGAAAGCCGAGGTCGACGCCGCGGCCGCGCGGGAGGATGCCGCTCGCGCGCAGTACAATCGGGTGGTACTCGCCGCGATGGAGGATCTGGAGACCACGCTGGTCCGCTATCGCAGCGCCCGGCAGGCGCTGGAGCGTCTCGCCGAGGCGAGCGCCGCAAGCGATCGTGCGGCCCAGCTGGCGCGGCTGCGGTTCCGCGAGGGCATGACCGATCTGCTGCAGGTGCTCGACGCGGAGCGGACGCTGCTGTTTGCCCAGGACCGGCTGGCGCAGGGGCGCGTGGATGCGGGGACTGCGTATGCGGCGTTATACCGGGCCG
>QHUS01000033.1 GCA_003222035.1 Gemmatimonadota bacterium
TGACGACGCCGCTACGTTGCGCGCGATTTCAGAGGTCCGCAAGGAGGGGGAAGGCGTCGGGTGGGAACAGCACTCCTACTGACGACCGTGCTCGTGCTCGCCGCCCCAGATGATCTTCGGATCGTCGCTCTCGAACGCCATCACGTGCACCATCCATCCGAAGAGCCGGGGGACGAACCTTCCGCCCACGGCGCTGCACGCCGCTTCAGTCGCGATCGGGGACTTGGGTCCGAACACGGGTTTCCCGTCGCGCGTCTCGCGCCACCGCTCCGACTGACCGCGCGGCGGCAGGCACCAGTTCACGTGCTCGTGCCACCGCGCCACCGCGAGCGGTACCCGACGGTCGAGTTCGTCGAACGACGCGCGGGCCGGCGCCGTGTACATCGCTCCCACGAGGACCAGCGTCCCGCGCGGCCCTTCCTTGTACAGCAGGGAGGTCGGGCGAACGGCATCGAACCGGAACAGCGCCGCGAGGGCCGACCGCCAGCTCGTGTAGTGGTACACGGGCTGCTTCACGCCGGGGAGAAACCGGCGGAAGCCGTCGGCTTCGGCGCTCCGCACGTCGCCGTAGCGCTCGAGCGCGCGTCGCATCTCCAGGACGAGCGCGGCTGCGCGCGCCGTGTCCGCGCCGGTGCCAGGCCGAGTCGGGGTGAGGGTCAGGTGCGGGTCCGCGGCCATGCTGCCGCTCATGGCTTCGTGCGCGGCCTGCGTGGCGTGCTGGTCGGTCGAGTCCATCGCGCTCATGTCCATCGGCGCCTGGGCGGGCTCTTGGGCACGGCAGGCGCTGCCGAGCGAGAACGCGAGGATGGCGAGGGTGGATGCCGCAGCGCGTTTCGGCATGGCGCGTAATTTAGTCCTTGCCATGTTCGACGTCGCCGTCGTGGGGAGCGGGCCCGCCGGGACGATCGCCGCGCTCGCGTTGGCCGAGCGTGGTGTCTCGGTGGTGCTGCTCGAGCGACAGGCCCTCCCCCGATACAAGACGTGCGGCGGGGGCCTCGTCGGTCGTGCCCTCGACGTGCTCCCGGGAGATGTGCAGCGCGTCGTCGAGCGTCCCTGCGCGGACGCCGAGCTGAACCTGCTGGACGCCGGCCTGCGCTACCGCGCCGCGCGGGAGCGCCCCATCATGGCGATGACGATGCGCGATCGGCTGGACGAGGTGTTGGCGTGCGCCGCGGTCCACGCCGGCGCGACCCTGCGCGCGCCATGCGCTGTGACCGGCGTAATGTTCGAGCGGCGTCACGTGCGGCTCGCTACCGACGCCGAGCCCGTGTCCGCCGCGTTCGTCATCGCCGCGGATGGCGCCACTGGCGACGTCGCTCGCCTGGCTGGGTGGGACGACGGGCGGCACCTGATCCCGGCGCTCGAATACGAGGTCTCAGTCGACGACGTGACCTTCGAGCGATTTGCGGCGCGCCCCCGCTTTGACCTGGGTGTCCCGCCCTTCGGATATGCGTGGGTGTTCCCCAAGGCCGCTCACCTCTCGGCCGGCGTGCTCACCACGCACCGCGGCGCCATCAACCTGCACCGTCACCTCGAGTCGTACTTGCGGACGATTGGGCTGGTGCCGCGAGCGACCGAACGCCACGGCTTCGTGATTCCCGTCCGTCCCCGCACCGGACCGCTCGGGCGGAAACGGATGCTGCTCGTCGGCGACGCCGCGGGTCTCGCCGACCCCGTGACAGGGGAGGGGATCAGCCTCGCCGCACGCAGCGGCCGTGTCGCGGCCGACGCCATCGTGGCCGCGGGCCTGGACCCGGAGCGGGTCCGACGAGGCTACCAGGCGGCGCTCCGGCCCCTGCTCGACGAGCTGCGCATTGGTCGGGCGCTGGCCCGGCTGTTGTACGACTTCCCGCGCGTGCGCGGTTGGCTGTTTCCGCGGGTCGGTCAGCCGTTGGTCGAGGCCATCACTGACGTGTTCATGGGCGCGCGGACGTACCGCCGATCGCTGGTGGGCTGCGCGCGGGCCCTCGCGCTCGGGGCCAGCACGCGCTCGTAGACCGCGAGCTCTTCGCGCGCGATTCGGGGCCACGCGTACCGTGCCGCTTTCCGCACGCCGGCCCGGCGCATTGCGGCCCGCCGGTCGGGGTCGCCCAGCAGCGCGACGGTCGCGTCGGCCCACGCGGCAGGATCGTTCGCGGGAAGCAGGACGGCCTCGTCGCCGCCGTCGATCACGGAGCGGAAGCCCAGGTTGTCCGATACGATCATCGGCGTGCCGCACGCCATCGCTTCCAGCAGCGTGACACCGAACGACGCGATCGTCGTGGGACAGAGATACAGGTCCGCCGCGGCGTAGTGCGCCGGGCGATCCTCGAACACCTGCCCGACGAACCGCACGCTCGCGCCCAGCTCGCGGGCGCGCCGCGCGTAGTAGCCGCGCCACGGGCCGTCGCCCGCGACGGTCAGCAACGCGCGGGGATAGCGCGCCAGAATGCGCGGCATGGCGTCGAGTAGCGTGCCCAGTCCATTGCGCGGCTCGATGCGGCCGAGGAACAAGAGCCGCGGTCCCTCGGTGAGCGCGTCGGCCGCCGGTCGCCTGTGCCCATCGGGATGAAAGAAGTGCGTGTCCACGCCGTTGGGGATGATGTCCCAATCGGCGTGGAAATACCGTCCAGTCGCGTCCACCACGGGCCGGCTCACCGCGATCGTGGCCGCGTGCCGGTCGAGGATGCGTTGCAGCGGCCGCCGGAACACGCGATACCCGATCGAGCGCGGGAACCACGAATGGAAAGTCGCTACCACCGGGATGCCCGCGCGCCACGCGGCGAACGGAGCCGCGAGGCCGAGCGTCGGGGCGAGCCCGCCGTGCACGTGCACGATGTCGAACCGGCCGGCCCGAAAGACCTCCTCGAGACGCCGGCGGAGCCGCCACCCGGCCGTCACACGCGACACGCCGCCGTTGGCGTAGATCACCCGGCTCGTCCCGACGCGAACCACGAACTCGGCGTCGCGGTGGTGCTCGCGCATCCGCGAGGTGACGACCGTCGTCGGATGTCCCCAGCCGTTGAGCTGGAGGGCGAGATTGTGTACGTGCTCGGGCACGCCTCCGAGCTGCGGATAGTAGTCCTCGGCGACCAGGGCGATGCGCATTATGGAACGGCCTGTCCGGTTGAAGGGATTGCCGGTGAGCGCTCGATCAGAGGGACCCGCTGGCCCGCTCCGCGGTCACGCTGGCTTCGAGGCGCGCCAGGGTGGCGAGCACGGCGCCCGGCTGCTCCTCGTGGATGAAGTGGCCCGCCCCCGGCACGGAGTCGAGCGCGAACGACCGCAACGCGCGCGCCAGGAGCTGCGCCTCCTTGGGTCCGACATCGCCGACATGGGGAGCGCCTCCGACCATCAGGCGCACGGGGCAGCGAATCTGCGGCAGCCGTGGGGCCAGCAGCTCGGGTTCGTGGGAGCTCGCCATGGCGATATAGGCTTTGAGTGTGCCATCGAGGTCGTGCGCCGCGCCGGCGGTGTACTCCGCGACCGCATCGTCGGTGACCCAGCTGGGGTCGCCGGACGAGTCGATCAGGAGACTCCGGATCTTGCGCCGGATCAGCCTGATCCCGCCCAACAGCTTGATCCACGGCGCGAATCGCAGCGCGCGCTTGAACGTCGCCGTCACCGCCATTTCGGTCGGCCCGCCCTCGATCGACAGGACCCCTCGGACCAGATCCGGCCGCCGGTAGGCGAGCCGGTATGCTTCCGAGCCGGCGATGGAATGGGCGATGAGCACGGCGTCGCGCGCGTGCAGGGAGTCGAGCACAGCGGCGATGCGGTCGGCCTGGGCCGTGAGGGAATAATTCGCCCGTGCGGGACGCGTCGACGTGCCGACGCCCAGGGGCTCGATGACGATGGCACGGTACCCTGACTGGGCGAGCTCCGGTACGAGCTTGCGAAAACCGAACGCCGAGCCGAAGAGCCCGGGGATGAGCACGATCGGACGCCCGCGGCCCGCGACCTCGACGGATAGGGATTCCCCCGGGGCAACGGGCACCTTGAAGGTCTGGACAGCGGATGCGCTATCGGTGACGAGCGCCAGGGCGAGCCACCACACGCCCTAAGACCTGTCTCGCGACCGCAGCGTCACGCCGGTCTGCCGAGGGCCGCCCGCAGCTCGGCAAGCCGGGCCCCGATCGCTTCCGGCGGGACCGCGGCCAGATCGGCCGGCAGCAGCTGGCGGCTGGTGCACTCGAACGCGGCGATCAGGCGCTGGTACTCGAGCTCCAGCGGGTACGAGGGCGGCTGAAAGTCCCGGATGAGCTCGCGCAGCAGCTCGGCGCTCAGGACCTTCTGGCCCGCGACCGCCAGACGCCGGCCGCCGCGCACCAGAATGGCTTCCAGGTCCGCCGCCGACAGCGCGTCGCGCGTCTCGCCGAGCAGCGCGGCGGTGTCGACCCCGGGCTCGAGCCCGATCCCCAAACGCTCCCGCAGCCGGTCGAAGACCTGCACCCGCTCCGCGACCGTTGCGGGCGGAAACAGCGCCAGGTGCTCCTCCGCCCGCCCCTGTCGCTTCAGATCCACGGGCACGAGGTCGGGCCGGCTGGTCATGAGGAACCAGATCACCTTGCCCCGGCGGCGCGTGTCGCCCATGAAGGCGGCGAGCGAGGCGAACACCCGCTCGGACACCCCCGAATCCGCTCCGCCGGTCTCGCGGGTCCCGAGAGCCGCGTCGGCTTCGTCCACCACGACGGCGACGGGTCCGATGGCGTCGAGTAGCCCCAGCACGCGCTCCAGGTTCGCCTCCGTCTGGCCCTGCCACTTGGAGCGGAAGTTCAAGAGCTCGACCACCGGAATGCCGATCTCTTTGGCGAAGCATTGCACGATGAAGCTCTTGCCTGTGCCCACGGGGCCGCAGATCAGGTAGCCCATCGGCACGACGTCGAGCCGGCCCTGCGACAGCGCGCGGGCCGTCTCCCGTAGCAACGCCTTCGCGCCTTCATGTCCAGCCACCGCGTCGAGCCCCACCCCGCTGGTCATGAACGTCAGCAGACCGCCACTCGCCTCCTCGATCAGCCGTTTCTTTTCGCGCGTGAGCGCGTCCTGATCGAGCGGCGCGCCATCGGCCTCGGATTCGGCCAGCAAGCTCTCGAGGTGCAGGCGCGTGAGCCCCGCGGTGAGGATCGCCACGCTGCGCGCGTCTACGGTGGCGAACGTCTCGGGACGGCTGCCGCGCCCCGCGAGATACGCGTAGCGCTCCTGTTCGTCCGGCACGGGGACGCCGATTTCGAAGGTGCGGGCATCACTGACCAAGGCGGCAGAGAGCGTGGCCGTGGTCTCCGCCAACAGGCAGAACGTCACGTTGCGCTGCAGGAACAGCGGCTCGCTCGCCCAGCGGCGCAGCGTCACGATCGCGCCGCGATCCTCCGCCGGGAGCTGACCCGGCTCGCCCGCGGGCGCGACGGTCTCGGCGTAGTCGATGATCACCGCGGCGGAGTAGCGGGGATTTGCGCTCAGCTGGTAGCGTAAGTACGTCTCCATCAGCTGCAGCGCGCGATCGGGGTCGCGCGGCTGCACCTGGGCGAGGTTCGTCCCGCCGAGCTTGTCGTACGCCTTCAGCACGGTCTTGAAGTCGTTCTCGACGTCCCGATCGCCGAACCCGATGCCGGCGCCCCGGTCGTACGTGACGACGGCGGCGCGGTCACCGAATATCTGTTCCGTGAGAAAAGCCGAGATCGTGCCGAAGCGGCGGGCGCCGAGCGGGTGGAGGTCGCGGACCCCGGGGCCGTGCAGGATGAAGAAATCGATGCCGCGCTGGCGAATGCGGCGCTGTAGCGTTTTCGCCCAACCCGGGAGCGCCGCCAGATCACTCATCGCGCCGAGACTAGCACGGGGCCCGAGATCCTGTCAACCGACGCGCGGGACATATTACGGGACATGCTCGCTCTCTGGCTCGAGGACCGTCGCTTGCGCCTCCGGGACGACGTTCCGATCCCGGAGCCTCCCGCGGGCGAGGCGCTCGTTCGGGTGGTCCGCGCCGGGATCTGCAACACGGACATCGAGCTGACGCGCGGCTACTACCCCTTCACCGGCATTCCGGGCCACGAGTTCGTCGGCATCGTCGAGCGGGGGCCTGCGGCGCTCGTCGGCCGCCGCGTCGTCGGGGAGATCAACGCGGTGTGTGGTGCCTGCACCGCGTGTACGGCCGGCCGGCGCACGCACTGCGAGCGCCGCACCGTGCTCGGCATCGTGCGCCGGCACGGCGCCTTCGCCCAGTATCTCACGCTCCCGGTCGAGAACCTGCATCTGGTACCGGACTCCGTCGCGACGGACGCGGCCGTCTTCACCGAGCCGCTCGCCGCCGCCCTCGAGATCCAGGAGCAGGTGGCGATCGGGCCGCGCGACCGCGTGCTCGTCGTCGGCGACGGCAAGCTGGGCCAGGTCGTGGCACAGACGCTCGCGCTCACCGGCTGTGCCCTGACGGTGGTCGGGCGGCACGACGCCAAGCTCGCCCTGCTCGCCGCGCGGGGCATCGAGACGCGGAGGACCGAGCAGCCGACGCCCGGTCGGTTCGATGTCGCCGTCGAGTGCACCGGCAATCCCGACGGATTCGCCGTGGCCCAGCGAGCCGTGCGGCCGCGCGGCACGCTCGTCCTCAAGAGCACGTACGCCGGCGCGCTGACGCTCGATGCGTCGGCCCTGGTGGTCAACGAGGTGACATTGGTAGGCTCGCGTTGCGGCCCGTTCGCCCCTGCGCTCCGGCTGCTCGCCGAGGGGCGGGTCGCCGTGCAGCCGCTCATCCACGCGCGCCATCCGCTCGGCGAGGGCGTTGCCGCCTTCGAGGAGGCGCAGCGGACGGGCGTCTTGAAAGTTCTGGTCGAGCCCTAGCCGCTACATCGCCTGGCGCGGTAGTCGGTCCACGATACGTGCGACGGCGTCCGCGAGCGCGCGCCGGCCTTCGAGGTGCGGCTGCCACTCGCGCTCGAGCAGCGCCCGATACCGCTCGGCGCTCGCGTTCTGCTTCCACACGCCGAAGGTCTCCGCGTAGGGAACGTGCCCGGGGACGAAGGTGCGCACCGCTTCGCCCGCGGTATAGAAGAGCATCAGATGCGCCAACTCGCGCGGCAGTAGCCGGCCCTGGCGGGCCGCGGTTGCGACGAGCGCCGAGTCGAGCGGCCCCAACAGGGCGTGACCGGCTTCGTGTAGCAGCACTTCGAGGCCAAGCGTGCCCTGATTGCCCCGCGCGTTGCTGGACAGGGTGACGTGCACCGGCGGCTGCGTCATATACGCGCCGAACCAGCTGGCGTACACACTCGCGTCCACGGTGACCGGCGCCGCGGGCCAGTCCGCCGAGAGGCCTTGAGTAATGAAGCGCACCAGACAGGTCTCGCTTGGCGCCAGCAGCCCGCGCAGCGACGCGATCCACTCGCGGTTGCGGCGGTCGTGCGCCGCCCACCACACTTCACGGTACACCGGCGCGGCCAGCAGCAGCGCTTGCCGCACGGTGGCGTCGATGTCCACGTCCCTGAGGTCGCCGTCATCGCGGGCGCCCGCGAGGCGCTCGTTCAGACGAGACACGATGCTGTCCGTGTTCCCCAGCGCCACGGGGTAGGTGAGGTACACCTGCAGCGCCCGCTCCCAGGCGTCGCGCTCGGGCGGCGTGAGGCCGCGCGTGCGCGCGGTGTCGTGCGCCGCGACCGTCATGGCGGCGGGGAGTTCGTCGTTGACCCCGCGTCGCTCCTTCGCGGCGCGGTGCAGGAAGTTGTGGAGGTTGAGCCAGAAGCCGTTATGGAAAACGAAGCTCGGGCGCTCGGCCGGACGAGCACAGTCGGGGCTGGTCTGCGCGACGGCCCGCGATGTGATGGCAAACGAGAGCAGCAAGGCCGTAGGCACGATTCGACACATGCCGGGAACCTACTCCGCCCCAGCGCGCTCGGGCGCGACGCTGACGATGTTCTGACGAGTAGAAAGGAGTGGCCAGGGGCAGAATCGAACTGCCGACACGCGGATTTTCAGTCCGCTGCTCTACCAACTGAGCTACCTGGCCAAAGGCAACAAACGTCACCAGCGACAACGACTTCCGCAAGCGGAGGCGGGCTACTTCTCCGTCGGATTGCGCAGGGACCCAGCCTCGCGCGAGCGCCCCAACGCACGCTCCACGAAGTCCAGTCGCTCCTCGATCTCCTCCACCCGCACGTCGCGTTGCTCCACCTCGGCGAGCCACGCGCGAATCGCGTCGAGCTCCTCTTGCGACAGCTGGCCCGGACCCGATCTGGACGGCAGCCGCTTCAAGTACCCGACCGCCAGGGTAACGGCCGCGATCACAGTGACCGCGGCCCCGGTGAAGGAGAGCAACATCGCGATGAACGTGCCCAACCCCATGGCGGACCTCCCGGTCATCACCGCTGGCTCGGACGCCTCCGCACCTACGAGCCGCTCCGCGTAGCAGTGTCGTCGATCGCGTAACCGGAGGTCAAGGGGAGCCTAGCGCAGCTTCAGCGAGTACAAGCCGACGGGACCGTCGCGGTCCGACCGAACCACGACCCGCCGCCCGTCCGGCGACCAGTTCGGGTAGCCGTCAAGAGGCCGGCTGCCTGGACGCCTCGCCGCTCCGCGGGATACTTTCCCGCCCATGCCGCACCCCAAGTTTCCCAACCTCACCGTGCTCGATCACCCCCTGATCCAGCACAAGCTCTCCATCCTGCGCGACAAGAACACCACGACCAAGGACTTCAAGCAGCTGGTGAACGAGATCGCCATGCTGATGGCGTACGAAGTGACCAAAGACTTGCCGCTCGAGACCGCCGAGGTGGAGACGCCGCTCGAGCGGATGCGGGGGGTGCGGGTGGCGGGCAAGAAGCTCGCCCTGGTGCCGATCCTGCGCGCCGGGCTCGGCATGGTCGAGGGGATCGCGCAGCTCATCCCGTCGGCGCGGGTCGGTCACATCGGGATCTATCGCGAGCACGACACGCTCGAGCCGGTCGACTACTACTTCAAGATCCCGTCCGGCGAAGACGCGCGCGATTTCTTCGTCCTCGATCCCATGCTCGCCACCGGCGGCTCGGCCGTGGATGCGGTGAGCGCCTTGAAGCACGCCGGCGCCCAGCGCATCCGGTTCCTGTGTCTCGTGGCCGCGCCGGAGGGCGTGCGGCGCATGCTCGAGAACCACCCCGACGTCCCCGTCTTCGCGGCCGCGCTCGACCGCGAGCTCAACGACCACGGCTACATCCTGCCCGGGCTGGGAGACGCCGGCGACCGGTTGTTCGGAACCCGGTAACGCGCATCCCCAGCCATTGACATTTTACGTCACATTCTTCAAATATGACGTAATTAGTCACATCAGGAAAATGTGACATAAAATGTCAAAGCTCTACGTCGCCCTCATCGCCGACGCCGTCGCGTCGCGTGCGCTCGCGCCGGCCGCGCGCGCCCGCCTCCAGGCCAACGTGCGCGCGGCCATGAAGGATCTGAACCGGCGCTACGCCCGCGTCCTCGCGGCCCGCTTCGCCGTTACCCTCGGCGACGAGCTGCAGTGTCTGCTCCCGAGCACCCGGCCCGTCTGGGACATCGTTCACGAGGTGCGGGCCCGCCTCGCGGCGGTCGACTGGATCGTGGCCTGCGGTCGCGGAACCATCACGACCCCGCTCGCGGCCACCGCCCCGGAGATCGACGGCCCGTGCTTTCACGAGGCCCGTGCCGCCATGCAACGCGCCAAGCGGGTGCGCCAGGTGTTGGCCTTCGGCGGGTTCGGCTCCGCTCTCGAGCCGCTCGCGAGCTACTATTCGGCCTTGTACTGGAGCTGGACGCCTCGCCAGCGCCGCACGGCCACGCTCTTGCGTCTAGGCGACGCCGCGACCGCGGCGACCACGCTGGACGTGGACCGCAGCGCAATCTCGCATTATGCGCGGCGCATGGCCTGGCCCCTCGTGGCGGCCGGGGATAAGATGTTCAGGGCCCTCCTGGAGACAGACGCCGCGTGAATCCGCTGTTCGTCGTCCCGCTCCTCGCTTACACCCTCGCCGCTACGCTCTGGCCCCACCAGGTAGACGGCCGCCGTCGCGCCCGCGCCTTGCTCGTAGGAGAAGCGTTGTTCGTGATTGCGGCCCTGGTCGCGGGCACGCTCCTCGCCCCCCTCGCGCGGCCGAGCCTCGCCGGACTGTGGTGGGGCCGCGTCGGTTTGTTGGCGACGGCCTACCTGTACGTCGCGGGACGCGGTATCGTGCTGGTCCGGAGCGTCCTCGAGCTGCCGACCCTGCAAATGCGCCGCGACGAGGACCGCACCGCGGGCGCGATCGACGTCGCCCGCGGCCGGACAGTCGGGTCGCTCGAGCGGGCCCTCGCCCTGACCCTGGTGCTGCTCGGCGAGTACTCCGCGGTCGGATGGATCATCGCCGCCAAGTCGCTCGCCCGCTTCAAGCAGCTCGAAGACCGGGAATTCGCCGAGTACTTCCTGGTCGGAACCCTCGCCTCGTTCCTGCTGGCCGTGCTCGTGGGATTGGGCACCCGCATCCTCCTCCAGCAGTTGTAGTTCCCGCCGCGCCCCCCGCCCGGGTCTCACGTCGCGCGCAACCGTCCGAGCGCCAGTTGTGTCATAGGGTTAACGTCGCCCCGCCCCCGCCCCCGTCTCATCGCTCCGGAGCCTGGTGGACGAACGCGAACTGATAGCCAGAGTGCGGGCCGGGGACGGCGTCGCCGAGCGCGCGCTGTACGATGCCCATGTGGATCGCGTCTACCGGCTTGCCTACCGGTTCGCGGGGGATGACGAGCTGGCGCGGGAGTACACGCAGGACACCTTCGTCCGGGCGTTCGAGCAGCTGGGCACGTTTCGTGGTGAGGCAAAGCTATCCACCTGGCTTCACGCTATCGCGACGTCGGTGGTGCTCAACGGGCTGCGGAAGGTGAAACGTTTCCATCGGCGCGAGACGGAGCTGGACGACGCCGCCACGGTCGCCGCGACGCCCCGGCGGGCCGAGCCGGACCTGAAGCGGCGGCTGGCACAGGCTATCGACGCACTGCCGGAGGGCTATCGCACGGTGTTCCTGCTACACGATGTCGAGGGGTATACGCACGAGGAGATCGGCGCCTCCCTCGGCATCGAGACCGGGACGTCGAAGGCACAACTGTCGCGGGCGCGCGCCAAACTGCGGGATGCGCTCGCGGATTTCGCGGGGGAGTGGGTCTCATGACCGACGATCGGTTCGACGAGCGGCTGCGGCAGGCAGCGCAGGACTACAATCGCCCGCCCGCGACGCCGCGCGAGGAGCTGTGGCGGCGGATCGAGGCGGCGCGCGCCGCCCGGCGGCGGATCATCGTGTTGCGCCCCGTGCTTCGCTGGGGCATGGGGATCGCCGCGGTGCTCGCGCTGGGCGTGGGCATCGGGCGCTGGAGCGCGACGGGCTCCCCGCCGAGCCCCGGCGGCGCAGGTGCGGGCGAGCGCGCGTCCGCGTTCGTCTATCAACTCGCCGCCGCTCAGTACCTTACCCGCACCGAGGCCCTGCTCACGGGCTTCCGCGCCGAGGCACGTGCGGGGGGGCCGACGACACCGTTTGCGGTTCAGGCCCGGGACCTGCTCTGCACGACGCGCCTCATGCTCGACTCGCCGGCAGCTCGAGACATTAGGCTGAAGAGTTTGCTCGAAGACCTGGAGCTCGTGCTGGCACAGATCGCCCAGCTACCCTCGAGCGGCGATCGAGATGACGCGCAGCTCATCAATCAAGGGTTGGAGCGACGGAGCGTGTTGCTGCGGCTCCGGACAGCCAGCCCGGCCGGTTCCGGTTCCGCTGGCACACAAGGAGCATTGTGATGCAAGGCCTACCGCTACTCGTCGCGGCGACGTTGGCATTGCAGCAACCGGTCGTGCCGCTTCACATCGTCGTCCCACCGGTGCAGGCCCAGGCGGCGCTCGGCGCCCTGCACGCTCTGGACGTGCTCGATGCGCTCGATGCGCTCGACGCCCTGGGTACGGACGAGGGGTGGGTCCAGCCGGACGAGCAGGACCCGACCGACTCGCTCTGGCGGGCCGCCCGCCAGGCGCTCAACCGCGCGGACTATCAGAGTGCCGCCAACCTGTACGGGGACTTAGCCCGCCGCTATCCGACCGCTTCCCGGGCCGGCGATGCGCTCTATTGGGCAGCGTTCGCGCTCTACAAGAACGACAACCTCGACCGCGCGCGGAGCATGCTCGCCACTCAGCAACAGCGTTACCCGAAGGCGGCGACGCTGCGAGACGGTGACGCCCTTCTCGCGCGGGTGCAGGGCGCCCTGGCCAAGCAAGGGGACGCGGAGGCCGCCGAGTGGATCCGACGACATGCGCAGCCAGGGGCCGACACCGGCGGCACGCGCGGAGGGGGCTGCCCGGGCGAGGACGATGACGATGACTTGCGCATCGCGGCGCTCAACGGCCTCCTGCAAATGGATGCTACGAGCGCGCTCCCCATCCTCAAGAAAGTCCTCGCGAAGCGCGACGCCTGCTCCGCCGGCCTGCGCCGCAAGGCCGTGTTCATCGTGTCCCAGAAGCGCGGTGGCGAGACGGAGGACATCCTGCTCGACGTCGCCCGCAACGACCCTGACTCCGACGTGCGCCAGCAAGCGGTGTTCTGGCTGTCGCAGGTAGGCAGCGACCGGGCCGTGACTGCGCTCGACT
>QHUS01000091.1 GCA_003222035.1 Gemmatimonadota bacterium
CCGGCGTCGTCGTGAGCAATACGTCGGCGAACCCGAGCTCTCGCCGGGCGCCGCTCGCGCCCGCCGTGACGTGCACGCGATACGTGTTACCCGGGACGAATCCCTCGAGCTTGGTGTCCCAGTTCACGTGGTACGTTGCGCCCGTGAGATCGATACTGATCGCGGGCGTGCTGGCGGTGGTGTAGACCACAATCGCGGGAGTCGCGCCGGCGCTCGATCCGCCACAATCGACATCCGGTCCACTGCTGACGTCGCAGATGGCGACCTGCGGGTTGAGCGTGACGATGTCGGCATCGAAGGTCCCGGTGACGGCTGGTAGGGCCACGATCGGTGGCAGGAAGAAGAAGCCCGCTGTGCCCGCCAGGTGGGCGGCGTCGGAGATGTCGAACTGCGGCCGGTTGCGGGGTGCCGTGGGCCTGTCTGCGGAGGAACAGGCAGCGACCACGATGAGCGAGGAGAACACCCACCGTCCCGTCGGACCACGAAGGAGTTGCTTCATAGCAACCTCCGTCGAGAAGACCTAGGGCATCTGCTATCGTGTGAAGGATTACACAAATGTGAGGCGCGCGGAAGTGGCCCGCGCCCCTTTTCCTCCGCGAGTGCTCACTCTCCCGCCAACATTTTCCTCCGCAGCACCGCCAGCTTCCGCCGGATCGAGCCGTCGTAGATGCGATCCCCGACCCGCACCACCACCCCGCCCAGAATGCCGCGATCGGCCCGGAAGTGGGCCCGCACGTCCTTCCCGATCGCCGTCGACAGCCGCTCGATGATCAGCTTCTCGATCCTCGCGTCCGGCTCCTCGGTGAGGGTCACGCCGGCGTGCACGCGATCGAGCTTCAGGTCCACCAGTACCTGGTACTGCTGCGCCATCTCTTCCAGGAGCCCCTGGCGGCCGCGCCGCACCACCGCCTGCAGGAATTTGACGAATTCGGCGGGCGCGAGGTCACCGAGCGCGCGCGCCAGCAGCGCGGCCTTGGTGGCCTTGGAGACGCGGGGCGACTCGAGCACCACCGCAATCCGCTCGTCCGCGCGCACCGCTCCCGCCACCGCGTCGATGAGGTGACCGGTGCGCTCGATCTCGGCCGCGCCGCGCATTTCAGCGGCGAGCAACAGGGCCTCGGCGTAGTTGCGGGCCACGACGGCGTTCTTCACCGCCGCTGCTCCAGGCTCGCCAGGTACTCCATAACGAGCTTGCGGTTGGCATCCGAGTCGAGGTTCGCCTCGACCAGCTTCGACGCGGCCGCGATCGACAGGTCCACGGCCTCGCGCCGCAGCTCGAGGATCGCCTGCTGCTTCTGCGTGTCGATCTCCTTCTTGGCCCGCGCCAGCAGGTCTTCGTACTGCTCGCGCGCCTGCGCGAGCAGCGTCTGGCGCTCCTTCTCCGCCACACCCCGTGCCTTGGTGATCATCTCCTGCGACTCGGCTTTCGCCGTGGCGATCATGCTCCGGTGCTCCTCCAGCAGCCGCGCCGACTCGGCGCGAGCCCGCTCCGCCTCCTCGAGCTGCTGCTGGATGCGGCGCTCCCGGTCCTCCACCGCCTTGAGGATCGCAGGCCAGCCGAGCCGCCACAGCAGGGCCAGGAGAATCCCGAAGACGACGAGCGTCCAGAAGATCAGCCCGGTGTTGATGGAAAAGGGCGTGAACTCTTCTTCCTGGACGAGCAGCCGCAACAGCGTCGGCATCTACGGAAGCAGCTTGAAGAGCAGCGCGAACACGAGCGACGCCAGGCCGACGCCTTCGATGAGGGCCGCGGTCAGGATCATGGCGCCGCGGATGTCGCCCGACGCCTCGGGCTGCCGCGCGATCGCCTCCACCGCCTGGCCGCCGATGCGGCCGATGCCGAGCCCCACACCGATCACCGCGAGGCCGAGCCCGAGTCCCGCGCCGAGCAGGGCGTTCGCATTCTTGGCCGCGGCGGCGATCTCCGCCCCCGATGGTTGCTGCATCAGCGTCACGAGATCTACCATGGTCTCCCCAATAGCGAACGGTTAATGCGCGTGCTGCATCATGCCGATGAAGACCGACGTGAGCAGCGCAAAGATATAGGCCTGCAGAAACGCCACCAGCAACTCGAGCAGCATCATGAACGTCACGAACGCCACCGAGCCCACCGCCACCGCCCAGTTGGCGAAGATGAAGATCAGCCCGAGCAGCGCGAGAATCACGAAATGCCCCGCCGTCATGTTGGCGAACAACCGCAGCGTCAACGCGAACGGCTTGACGATCTTCCCGATGATCTCGATGGGCGTCATGATGAGCGCCATCGCGACCGCGCCCAATCCCGTCATACCGGGCGGCACGAACACGATCGTCTTGAGGTAGCCCTTGGGTCCGAGCGCCCGAAACCCCGACACCTCGATCGTGACGAACGCCGTGAGCGCGAGCGCCCCCGTGACGGCGAGGTTGCCCGTGGGCGTGGCGCCCCAGGGCAGGAGTCCCAACAGGTTGCAATACAGAATGAAGAAGAACAGGGTGAGGATGTAGGGCGCGAACTTCTCGCCCCCGTGGCCGATGTTCGCGATCGCGACGTCGTTCCGCACGAACAGCACGACCGCCTCGACCGCGCCCCCGAAGCCGTGCGGCGCTTTCCCCTCGCGGTGGCGCCGCTCCACCTGGCGACCCGCGTACCACACCGTGAGGAACACGAGCACCGCCGCGACCACCATGAACACCACGTGCTTCGTGGGCGAGACGTCCACGCCGAACAGGTGCCACCCGGTGGGCAGGTGCCATTCCCCGAGCCCGAACGGCAGCTCCACCACGTGACTGTCCGAGGTGTGCTCGAAGATCACCTTGCCGATGTCGGGAGCCTGGATCATCGCAGGAATCGCGTCTCCAAGAAGAGCAGCGGTAGCAGCACGCCGAGGAACCCGAGCGAGGCCGGGAGCGGGCTCAACAGGTCGCCACGCGTCGCCGCGACGGTCAAGACGACACCGAGCGCCAGGGCACGCAGACCCATCCCGCCGAGCCAGCGCGCCATGAACACCGGCTGCGGCGCGCGCATCGCCGGCCGCAGCAGCGCGACCGCGCCGAGCTGTGCCGCGAGCCCCACCACCCCTCCGATCATCGCCGCGCGCCCGCCGATCCCTGCCGCGACTACCACCAGCACCCCTCCGAGCCCCGCGAGGAGAACGTACCGCTTCACGCCCCTTTGCCGCCCTTGCCGCTCTTGCCGCCCGTGTCTCGCTGCACGCGGTAATAGATGTTCATGAATCCGCCGAAGCCACCGATCCCGGCGCCGACGAGGGCGAACAAGGGTCGGGTGTGGAGCCAGCCGTCCACGACCCATCCCGCGGCGCCGAACACCAGAATGGCGAACGCAAAGGTGAAGCCGAGGGCGACGTACGAATAGCCTTCGCCGAAGCTCCGAGCGAACCGGTTTTTCTCGTCCGAATCGTCTACAGGCATGATGCGGACGGGAACTTATCCGCTTGTGAAAAATTTCGCAAGCAAGGTCCGGACCTCGCAAACTTATGTGGCGCTTGGGAGTATGATATGCTAACCTAGGTCCGTGATGACACCCACCCCGTCCCCCATCCCGCGTCCCCCGTCCCAGGTTCGGGGCGATGTGGAGCTGTTGGAACGCCTGTCCCGCGCCCGCGGGATCCTCACCGCGATCTTCTCGGGCGGTCACGCCTTGCTGCTCGGCGTGCCCGGGCTCGCCAAGACCCTGATGGTTCAGACCGTCGCGCAGACGCTCGATCTCAAGTTCTCGCGCATCCAGTTCACCCCCGATCTGATGCCCTCGGATATCACCGGCACCGAGATCATCGAGGAGGACGTGACCACGGGCAAGCGCGGGTTCCGGTTCGTGCGCGGGCCGGTGTTTGCGAATATCGTACTGGCCGACGAGGTAAACCGGACGCCCCCCAAGACCCAGGCGGCGCTGTTGCAGGCCATGCAGGAGCACCAGGTGACCGCCGCGGGCGAAACGCATTCCCTGCCCTCGCCCTTCTTCGTGCTCGCCACGCAGAACCCTATCGAGCAGGAGGGCACGTATCCGCTCCCCGAGGCGCAGCTCGACCGCTTCATGTTCGAGCTGCGCGTGCCATACCCGACCAAAGACGAAGAAGAGACGATCGTCGAGGCGACCACGGGAGACCATGCCGCGGAGATCGTGCCGGTGCTCACGGCCGAAGACGTGCTGGCCCTGCAGCACCTCGTGCGGCGGATCCCCGTGCCCAAGCCGCTGGTGCGGGCCGCGGTGACGCTGGTGCGCATGACCCGGCCCAAGGACGCCGAGGCACCGGAGTTCACGCAGGAGTTCGTGTCGTGGGGCGCGGGCCCGCGCGCGTCCCAGTATCTGGTGCTCGGCGCCAAGGCGCGGGCGGCGCTCGACGGCCGTCCAATGCCCGACTACGATGATCTTCGCGCCGTCGCGCCGACGGTGCTGACGCACCGGCTGGTGATCAATTTCGCGGCCGAGGCCGCGGGCAAGAGCGCGCCGGACATCGTGGATCAGCTGCTCGCGGACGGACGGTGGCAGGAGAAATGAAGCTCGCGCTGCTCGCCGCAGGTCTCGTGGCGCTCGGCCCGTGCGACGGGACCGGCGCAGCCGGTCCGCGACCGGGGCCGATCGAGCCAGGAGTGTGGGGCGGGGACAACGCGGGCGCGATCGTGACCGACACGAACGCGCACGTGCACATCGGCTGCACGGCGGGTGACACCAAGCAGGCGCTCGTCGCCGATTCGAGCGGGCAGTTCGATGCGCCGGGACTCTACAACATCACCCTCTATCCCGTCGCCCGCGGCCCCGACCATCCCGCGCGGTTTTTCGGTCATAGTGACGGCCGCGTCATGACCCTCACGGTGGCACTCACGGACACAGCGGTCACGCTCGGGCCCGTGACGTTGATACTCGGCCAGGAGCCGCGGATGGGGCCGTGTCCGATCTGCCGGAAGCCAGGTAAGGGGCTGCGCTGACCGGCCGGCCTCCCGACATCCTCTCCCGCTTTCCCGCCGTCCTACTCGACATGAACGGCACACTCATGTTCGGCGGGGACCGGTTCGGCCCGGATCAGGACTATGCCGCGACCTACCGCTCCCTCGGCGGCTCGAAGCTCTCGGCGGCGGTCGTCAAGACGATCGTCCAGACATGCTACACCACGATGGGCGCGATCTACG
>QHUS01000025.1:0-3111 GCA_003222035.1 Gemmatimonadota bacterium
CATCATGTCGTGGAGCTTGGCCTCGTGCGTCGTCCCGCCGGCCGCCATCAATACCGCCGGGAGCACCGCGTCGGGCGGCACGCTGTAGTACCCGGGTTTGGCCAGCTCCCCCGAGACGGTCAGGCCCACCAGGGCATGCGCGTGCACGACCGGATCTCGCACGTAGCGGGCGATCTCGTCGGTGAGCCGGGGCTGGAGCTCCGTCCGCAACACCCCACGCAGCGACGCCACCCCGACCACGGGAAGCGTCACCTCCTGCTGCGAGCCCACCGTGAACGTGTCCGTCAGCTGCTGCTCGGTCGTCCGGATCGCGGCGTTCGCCGCCGCCGGCCCGTCCTGCGATTCGACGATGAGCGCGACCCGGTCGCCTGTATGGAAGTCGCCCTCCTGCAGCCGCCGCCGGATATAGGTGGTCTCGGCGCGTACGACCTCGGCGGACATGCCCTGCTCGTAGCGACGCGTCTCGGCCTGCTCGGTCAGGTCCTGCAGCCGTCGCTCCAGGGCGGCGCGGCTCTGCGACAGGCGGTGCGCGGTCGGGACCGTCAGGGACGTCGACGGATTCCGCATCGCGCACGAGCTGAGGATGACGGGCGCGAGGCCGAGGGCCAGCGTGAGCGGAACGAGCGACACCGATCGGAACATACGTGATCCTTCGAGAGGGTTACTCCGGCGCCCGCAGCACCTGCCCGGCTGCTCCCGCCGGCTCATCTTTGGCTTCGTAGCCTTCCAGATAGTACGAGTAGTAGCGGTACACGCCTCCGGGCACGACGCCGTTCAGCACGGCGCCCAGGACGCGGATCGGAAGGTGGTCCAGCACTCCGAGCTTCGTCTGCATGAGCGCCCGGTCACTGACGCCTGTCCGCAACACCAGCACCATGCTGCCGGCCGCGGTGCCGAGCGCGAAGGCGTCCGCGCCCGCGGACAGCGGCGAACTGTCCACGATGATCGCGTCGTGATAGGGACGCAGCTCCGCGAGCAGGCGCGGCAACGCCGCCGAGTTGATGAGCGCGGGCCCACCGTGCGTGCGCGTGCCCGACGCGATGAACGACAGCGTCCGATACGTGGTCTGCTGGATCGCCTGCGCGGTCGTGGCGTTCCCGGCGAGCACATCCGTGAGCCCCGGCCGGCGCGGCCGTTTCAGCACGCGATGCAGCGTGCCGCACCGGATATCCCCGTCGATCAGCAGCGTACGGTAGCCCGCGTCCGCGAACGCCACCGCGAGGTTCGAGGCCAGGAACGACTTGCCGTCGGCGCGTCCGGGGCTCGTCACCGTCACGATCGCCGGCCCCACGCCGTGGGCGTGCAGCACGTTGAGACGGATCGCCCGCACGGCCTCGAGTACCTGGAGCACGCCCTCGTGATGCTTGGCGTGCCCGTTCCGCCCGAGGTGCGGTACGACGCCGAGGATGTTCAGCCCCATCGTGCTCGTGACGTCTTCGGGGTATTGCACGCGGCGGTCGGTGCGGTCGAGCACGACGGCGCCGGTGACCCCCGCGCCCAGGCCGACGATGAGCGCCAGTCCTATGACCAGCGGCGCCCAGTTCGTGGCCGGCTCCTGCGGCTCCGTCGCGGGATCGACCAGCTTCACGTCGGGCAGGCTGCTGACGGTGGCGAGGCGAGCCTCCTCATGGCGCTGCTGCAGGTTCACGACGGCCTGCTCCGCCATCGTCACCTCGCGCTGCAACCGCGTCTCCTCGACGGCCAGGGGAGGAACGCGCCGCAGGCCCCCCGCGGCGGAGTCGACGAGGTGCTCGAGCTCCCCGGCGCGGACCGCCAGCTCCTGGGTGAGGGCGGCCGCCATCGCCGGAATCGTGCGGTGCTCGAGCGCGGCGACCTCGCCGGCGAGCCGCCGCACGTTGGGCGTGGCGTCGGTGTAGCGCGCGCGCAGGGCCCGCAGCTCCGCCTCCCGCGCCGTGAGGTCGCGCAGCGCCTGGCTCAGCTCCGTGGACTTCTGCACCGAGGCGATCATGGCCAGCGCGTCGACCGCCACACCGGAGTCGGGCTTCGCCAGGAGGCGGTTGATCGCCTCCCGGTCGCGCACCAGCCCTTCGCGCTCCACCTTCATGTCGAGCAGGCCCGCGAACACCGGGTCCTGGGGATACCGGAGGTTCGGCGTCACCGACCCCGCCCCGTCGGCGAATTGCGTGACCGCGCGCACGCGAAACGTCTTGAGCGCGGCTTCCGCGTCGCGCAGGGTCGCCTGCGCCCGGTCGAGCTGGTTGTCGAGAATGCCGGTCAGCTGCACGAGGTTGTCACGTTTCAAATCCGCCGCCGCGGCCACGAACCGCTCCGCGATCGCGTTCACGGTCGCGGTCACGGCCACCGGGTCGGGGCCGCCCAGCTCGAGACGCAGGAAATTGGCGTCCGGGTCCGCGGCCATCTTCAGGGCCCGGCCGAGTGCCTTGGCGGCATCGCTCGGTCCCGCCACCGTGAACTCGACTTTGCGCCGAGGCCGCAACGCGCCCGCTCGAGGCACCCACGCGAACCCCTGGGCCACGCCCACCGAATCGCCGACGGCGGGCCGCTCTAGCACGTTGCGCGCGCTGGGGAACAGCAGGCGTTTGAACGACAGCGTCAGACCGTTGCCGGAATCGTTCACTACCAGCCGGTACGCGCCCGGACGCACGCGCTGCTTGATGTCGAACGTGGCGAACAGGTCGGAGTCGGCTGCGTTCTTGTAGTCGAGGTAGAGCCGCCGCCGCCGCACGACGTCTTCGAGCACGATGTTGGTCCGGACCAGCTCCTCCCAGCCCGACGAGATCGGGAGCTGGCCCGACCAGATCGGGCCCGGTTCGCGAGCGACGTGGGCCGACGGCACCTGGATCCACACGCTGGCGCGCGCGATGAAAGTCGGCTGTAGCTTGACGCGAGCCAAGACGATACCGGCGCCCGCACAGAGGAGGGTGGTGCCCAGCACCAGCCACTTGTGCCTCCGGACCGCGCGCAGGTAGCGGCCTATTTCATCCAACCAATCTGATTCGCCGGCAGCGGCACGCCCCACGGCGTACCCGGTGCCGGAAGCCTGCCACGCGGGAGCTGTAGGCTCCTCGAACCGCGTTGGCAGGTTGTCCATCGTCATGTCCCGTTACGCTCCCTGGTCGTAGCCCTTTG
>QHUS01000025.1:3133-6647 GCA_003222035.1 Gemmatimonadota bacterium
GCGGCAGCAGGATCCCGGCACGCGCGAGGCTGTGTAAGGAACCTGCCACACAATGGTGGTGAGGGGTCGCGGGCGGCCGGACGCGGCAAAACCCTGTTCGGACCGTCGCACAACGTCCGCGCAGTTGTAAGTCGACCGCGTCATCGCTGCCCGAGTCCGCGACCGGCCGTGCGCGTAAGCCCTTCGGCCACAAGCTCGCAGGCCACCCGGACCTGCGCACAAGAAGTGCAACTGTCGGGCCGCGTATCTACCGACTAGGACCGTATGACCACGCGACCACCGAGTTCGGCGTCAGTTTCAGCGGACACCACAATCGCCCCCTCGCCTGCTCCCCCTGCTCCTAGCGCGCAGCGGGAGTTCCTGCCGTTCGCGGCACCGCTGGTCGGCGAGGAAGAGATCCAGGAGGTGGTGGAAACGCTGCGCACGACCTGGATCACGACGGGGCCGAAGGCCAAGCGCTTCGAGCAAGCCTTCGCCGCCTACGTCGGCGGGCCAGGGGCGCTGGCGCTCAGCTCGTGCACGGCCGCGCTGCACACCGCGCTCGTGACGCTCGGGATCGGCCCGGGGGACGAGGTCGTCACGACGCCCATGACGTTCGCCGCCTCCGTCAACGTGATCGAGCACGTCGGCGCTCGACCCGTGCTGGTCGACGTGGAGCCGGACACCCTGAACATCGATCCCGCACTCGCCGCGACCGCGCTCACCGCGCGGACGCGAGCCATCCTGCCGGTCCATTACGCGGGCCATCCCGTGAACCTCCAGCTCATCGACGAGCTGGCGAGCCGGGCCGGACTCGCGGTGATCGAGGACGCGGCCCACGCGATGTCCGCCAAGTATCGCGGGCGGACGATCGGATCGGGTAGCAACCCGGCCGCCTTCAGCTTCTACCCGACGAAGAACATGACGACCGCCGAGGGCGGGATGCTCACCGGCGATCCGGCATTCCTCGAGCGCGCGCGGACGGTGAGCCTGCACGGCATGACCCGCGACGGGTGGAGCCGCTACGATCGGGGCGGGTCGTGGTATTACGAGGTCGTGTTCCCCGGCTTCAAGTACAACATGACCGACGTACAGGCGGCGCTCGGGTTGGGGCAACTCCGCAAGCTCGCCGAGTTCCAGCAGCGACGTCGGACCATCGTGCAGTTGTACAACGAGGCGTTCGCGGACCAGGACGCGCTGGAGCTCCCCGCTCACCGGCCCGACATCGAGCACGCGTGGCATCTGTACGTGCTGCGGCTCCGGGACGGCGTGTTGCGCATCGACCGCGACGCGTTCATCGAGGACCTCAAGCGGCGCCAGATCGGGACCTCGGTCCACTTCATCCCGATCCACGTGCATCCGTACTACCGGGACAAGTACGGCTACCGGCCGGACAGTTTCCCGGTCGCCTTCACCAACTACCGGCGCATGCTCAGCCTCCCGCTCAGCCCGCGGATGACCGACGCCGACGCGGCCTACGTGGTCTCCTCGGTGCTGGACATCGTGCGCCGCTATCGCCGCTGAGGCAGGCGCATGACTCGGCGCGTACTGGTCATTGCGGCGCACCCCGACGACGAAGTGCTCGGCTGCGGCGGCACGGCCGCGCTGCACGCCCGGGCCGGCGACGAGGTGACGGCGCTGATCGCCTGTGAGGGGGAATCGCTGCGGTACGGGCCCGGGGGCGTGGGGCAGCCCGAGCACATCCGCCGCGCCGCCCAGGAATTGGGGTTACAGGAGACCCGCCAGCTGGGGTTCGCCGATCAGCGGCTCGACACGCTGTCGCTGGTGGAGCTGATCACACCGCTCGAACGGGCCGTGCGCGACCTGCGCCCGTCGGTCGTCTACTGCCAGTACGGGGGCGACGCCAACCGCGATCACGAGCTGCTGTTCCGGGCCGCCCTGGTCGCGACGCGGCCGATCGAGCCGTACATCGAGGCGGTGTACGCCTTCGACACGGCCTCGAGCACCGAATGGGGGTACCCGCGGACGTTCGTCCCCGACACGTGGGTCGACATCTCCGCGACGCTCGAGCAGAAGCTGTGCGCCATGCAGTGTTACGAGAGCGAGGTGCGCCCGTATCCCCATCCTCGCTCGATCGAGGCGTTACGGAATCGCGCGCGCGCCTGGGGCAATCAGTGCTGCCTCGAGGCCGCCGAGGTGTTCATGACGGTGCGACGGAGCCTGCGCGGTGGCCAAGCGCCTGTTTGACGTCGTCGTGGCCGCGCTGGGCCTCGTGATGGCGGCGCCGGTGCTGGTGGTGGCAGCGGTGGGTATCCGGCTGTCGAGCCGGGGGCCGATCCTGCACCGCGCGCGTCTGGTCGGGCGGGACGGGCGACTGTTCACGATGTACAAGCTCCGCACGATGCACCTGGGCGCCGGCTCCGGCAGCGTCATCACCGCCGAGCGCGACCCGCGGGTGTTCGCGTTCGGCCGCCCGCTGCGCCGCCTGAAGATCGACGAGCTGCCGCAGCTGGTGAACGTGCTGCGCGGCGAGATGTCGCTCGTGGGCCCGCGTCCCCAGCACCCCGCGATCGTCACGCGTCACTACGCGCCCGAGCACTGGGAGACGCTGCGCGTCAGGCCCGGGCTCGCGAGCCCCGGGAGCCTGTACGATTCGACGCACGGCGAGCCGCTGCTGGGAAGCGTGGACCCCGAGCGGACGTACGTGGAGCGATTGCTCCCGATCGTCCTGGCGCTCGACCTCGTGTACGTGCACCGCGCATCGCTGCGATATGACGCGACGGTGGTCGCCCGCACGCTGCGCCTGATCGCGTCGGCGGCGGTTGGGCGACGGACGTTCCCCGATCCTCCAGAGCTTTCCGAGGCGCGGCGCTACCTCTACGCCTGCCGGCGCGACGATGTGGCGGCTGCCCCGGCGCCACGCGACGCATCACCGCTGGCCTAGCTCACGCCCGCCGCGCGGCGACACGGCGGTCGGCCCCGCGCCGCTCGCCCATGCGCCGTTCCCGGACGCGCCGACGATCGCGCAGCACGCGGTGCTCGGCGTACTCCCAAAGCCGGACCGCCGCAAGGTGGCGGCCGAGCCGCTCGATGCGCGGAACGCCGCGACCGAACCGCTCCCACGTGCGCGCGTCCTGCAGCAGCTCGCGCACCGACGGGATATGGAAGTCCTGCGAGAAGATCACGCCATCGCGCGCCAGGCTCGGGATCACCCCGAGGAGCACCTCTCGCGTGCCCTTCGCCCCGTCGCAGTCGATGAACACGGCGCGCACGACATCCGGCACCGGCGCGCGGGCGAGTGTGGTCTCGAACCACCCAGGATGAATCGAGCACACCTCGGCAGCGCCGAAGCGCTCCAAGTTGCGGCGCAGCGTCGCATCCGACGCGGCGTACTCGCCGGAGAAGTCGTACTCGTACTCCTCCGATGCCACCGCGGCGTCCCTCGGCTCGACGCCCTGGAACGAATCGTAGATGCGCAGGCGATACCCGAGCAGCCGGCACATCAGGCTGAACTTCGCGGAGCTGCCCCCGTTCCAGCACCCTGCTTCGACCATCACCTCGCCGGGGCGCGCGG
>QHUS01000026.1 GCA_003222035.1 Gemmatimonadota bacterium
TTCACGCTTTTGGCCGCCTGTTCGATCAGCGCGGCGACCGGTCCGGGCTGTGAGACATAGATGGCGTGGCTACCTTTGACTTCGACGATCGTTGCATTCGCCCGCTTGGCCATCGCACGCTGGGCGGCCGCGGGAATCATCTGGTCCTCGGTGACCACCAGATACCAGCTCGGCTTGGTCCTCCACGCCGGTTCGCTGATCGCTCCGCTGAGAGCGGCCAGCCCCCACGGCACCTGAGAGTCGGCCATGAATGCGGCGGTCTCCGGGTCCACGTCAGCCGCGAACGAGGAACGGAACTTCGCCTTGTCGAGGAACAGATAACCATCCTGCGGCGGCAGAATCGGCGGCACGGGAGCGCGCGGCGCCGGATCTTTGATGAGCGTCGCCACGGACTCGCCTCTGTCGGGGACAAAGGCGGTGATATACACCAACGCCGCCACCTTCGGATTGGTGCCGGCTTCGGTGATCACGGCTCCGCCATAGGAATGGCCAACGAGAATCGCGGGCCCGTCCTGCGTGGCCAGAATGCGCTGGGTCGCCGCAGCGTCGTCCTGCAGTGAGATCGTCGGATTCTGGACGATGCTGACTTGATATCCGCCCTTTCTCAGGATCTTGTAGACACCTCCCCAGCCAGCACCGTCCACAAAGCCGCCGTGCACGAGAACAACGTTCTTCAAGCCTGCCATCTTGCTCTCCTTCCCGTGTCAGCCTTCCGCGTTGGTGGTCAAGGCCGCGAAAGCACTCCGAGAGTATCCCACTAATCTCAGTTCAGAGCCGTGCGACCGGGGGCACTTTAGCGTCTACTTCCTCTGGAATTGGCCGAGCGTGCGACCATGCAGCACGCGTGCGCGGCTGATGGGTAGCGCGAAACGCCGCAGCCGAGCGAGAGAGAGAACCTGGATCAACCGACCACGACGCGGCACCCACCCGGGAGTCTCGTGCTCACCGATCCCGCCTGCTTTTGCGGCAGCGTCTCGCCTTTTTCATGTCCGACGCAACCTCCGGGGTCGAACGTGACTCTTAAGGCGCATGGACTCGACGTCAAGCCTTTCGTCGCCCGGCGGCCCGGAGGCTGGCACCAACCTCAGGCTCTCGTGGACGCCGCGCACCAGGTGTGCCCATACTCCCATGCCACACGGGGCAACATCGACGTCACGATCAACGTGGTCTGAGCTAAGGAGAGGAGAATGGCGGTGAGGAGCAAAAGGATCCCGGCGGTTGTGATCGTTGTGGTCTCGCTCGCTGTCTCGGTGCTCGCCGTCTTGGGCGGCGCGGCCATCTACGCGCAGGACACTGGCCAGGCCAAGTACACCGTGCGAGTGCCGAATGGGCTCGCGTTCTCTGAGTTCAGAGAATACGAAGGCTGGCAGACTGTCTCCATCAGTCACAACGAAAAGGTGATGGCTGTGATCCTCGGCAATCCCGTGATGATCAAGGCCTATCAGTCCGGCATTCCCGGCAACGGCAAGCCATTCCCCGACGGCTCCAAGATGGCGAAGGTCCATTGGAACCCGAAAAAGCTCGAGACGCTCCCCACTGCGACGGTGCCGGCAAGCCTGCATGACGTCGATTTCATGGTGAAGGATAGCAAGAGGTTCGCGGACAGCGGCGGCTGGGGATGGGGCGCGTTCAAGTATGACGCCGCGTCGGATACGTTCACGCCCGCCACGACGGCTGACCAGCCGCCGCAGGGGAACGACGCCAAGTGCGGGCTCGCGTGCCACACGATCGTGAAGACCAGAGATTACGTCTTCACGGACTACGGGAAGCGATGAACGGGAAGAAAGAGTAACATCTGCCTGACCGTTCACGCTAAAGCAGAGGCCACATGATCGACGTGCGCGAAGCGCTCGCGGCTTTACTGCTCGGGATGGTGACCGTTGCCTCGGCCGGCTGTGGCGACGCCTCTCGCGCGACCGCGACGCCGCCGCCGGCCGTCGTGAAGGTCGAGCCGGTGGTGGAGCGCGACGTGCCGATCTCCGTCGAGTACGTCGGGACGCTGGTCGGCTACATCAATGCGCAAATCCGGGCTCGTGTCGCCGGGCACCTCGTGAGCCAGAACTACACGGAAGGCTCACCGGTCAAGGCGGGCGACCTCCTGTTCCAGGTCGACCCCCGACCGTTCCAGACTGCCGCGGATCAGGCCGACGCCAAGCTCAACCTCGCGGAATCACAGTTGAGCCAGTCCAAGGCGCAGGTCGGCGCGAGTCAGGCACAGGTGGAACAGGCGATCGCGAAGGTGGCCCAGGACGAGGCCCAGGTGAAGCGGGCGGAGGCGACCCAGCGGCAGACGGAGCTCGACGTGAACCGCTACACGCCGCTGGCCCAGCGCGGGTCGGTCAGCCAGCAAGAGCTCGACAACGCGGTCCAGAGCAATCTGGCCAACCTGGCGGCGGTGGCGGCCGCGCGCGCGGCGGTTCTGAGCTCGCAGGCCAGCGTGTCGCAGTCGCGCGCCGCGCTCGAAAAGGCGCTCGCGGACGTCAAGACGCAAGAGGCCAACATCGCCGCCGCACGCGCGGCGCTCGCGGACGCCAGGCTCAACCTCGGCTACACCAGGGTGCTGTCGCCGATCGCCGGCGTCGCCGGCTTCCGTGGGGCGAACATCGGCGACTACGTCGGCCCGAGTGGCAGCACGCCGCTCACGACGGTTTCGCAGGTCGATCCAATCTACGCGGAATTCCCCGTCAGCGAGCAACGGGCTCTCACCGTGTTACGCCGGTGGGCGGCGGACCCGAGCGAGCCCCGGAGGCTCGAGCTGCAGCTGATTTTGGCCGACGGCACCGTCTATTCCCACCCGGGACGCGCAGCGGCTCTCGACCGACAGGTGGACGTTACCAGCGGCACCGTGCTCGCGCGAGGGGTGTTTCCGAACCCGGGCAATCTGCTGCGGCCCGGCCAGTACGCGAAGGTTCGCGCCGTCGTCGAGGTGAAGAAGGCCGCGCTCTTGATCCCGCAGCGTGCCGTCCAGGACGTGCAGGGCATTCATCAGGTCGCCGTGGTCCGCGCCGACGACACGGTCGACATCCGCAAGATCAAGGTCGACGTGCGAGTTGGCTCGTTGTGGATGGTGACCGAGGGGCTGAAGCCCGGCGAGCGGGTCGTCGTCGAGGGAGGCGACCGGGTACGCGCCGGCCAGAAAGTCCGGCTGGCGGCGAACGCGCCCGCGGAGTCGAGCGCGGCGGCGAAGTAGACCGACGATGGCCAGGGTCTTCATCAACCGGCCCATCGTCGCCATGGTCATCTCCATCCTCATGGTGATCCTCGGCGTCGTCGCGATGGTGCAACTCCCCATCGCGCTCTATCCCAACATCGCGCCGCCGGAGATTCTGCTGACCGCGCGGTATCCGGGCGCCGATGCCGTCACGCTCGAGCAATCGGTGGCCACGCCGATCGAGCAGCAGATGAGCGGCGTCGACAAGATGCTGTACATGTACTCGCTCAACCAGAGCGCCGGCAGCCAGATGCAGCTGCGGGTCGATTTCGACGTCACCACCGACCCGAGCGTCGACCAGGTCC
>QHUS01000034.1 GCA_003222035.1 Gemmatimonadota bacterium
CCTCTCAAAGACTCGAAAGACTTCCGCCTGCTCGGCACCCGCGTGCCGCGGCTCGACACCCCGGCCAAGGTCGATGGCAGCGCTGTGTTCGGCATCGACGTGAAGGTGCCCGGCATGCTCGTCGCGTCTATCGAACGCTGTCCGGTGTTCGGCGGCACGCTCAAGTCATACGACGCCACCAAGGCCAAGGCGGTGCCGGGCGTGCGCGCCGTGGTCGCCCTCGAACCGAGCCCGTGGACCGGCACGGGCGGCGCCTGGGCCGCCGGTTGCGCCGCGGGCATCGCGGTCGTCGCCGACACGTACTGGCAGGCCGTCACCGGGCGACGCGCGCTCGAGATCCAATGGGACGAGGGCGACGCGGCCTCGCTCGAGTCGGACGGCATCCGGGCACAGTTCGTCAAGCTGGCCGAACAGCCCGGCGTGGAAGCCCGCAAGGACGGCGACGCGGCGGCCTCCCTCGCCGGAGCGGCGAAGCGGGTCGAGGCCGTGTACGAAGTGCCGTTCCTGCACCACGCCACTATGGAGCCGATGACCTGCACCGCCCACGTGCGCTCAGACGTGGGGGGCTGCGACGTCTGGGTGCCCACCCAGAATCAGACCCGGGCGCAGGAAGTGGCGGCGGAGATCACCGGATTGCCCAAAGAGCAGGTCCGCATACACACCACGTTCCTGGGCGGCGGCTTCGGGCGCCGGCTCGAGTCGGATTTCGTGTCCGAGGCGGTCCGCGTGTCCAAAGCGGCGCGCGCGCCCGTGAAGGTCATCTGGTCGCGCGAAGACGACGTGCAGCACGGCTTCTACCGGCCCGCGACCTACAACCGGTTCGCCGCGGCGCTCGACGCCGGCGGCACCCCGATGGCCTGGACGCACCGCATCGTGGCGCCGCCCATCCTCCTCAAGTTCGGGCCACTCGACAAGGGCATCGACCGCACGCTCATCGACGGGGCGTCGAACCTGCCATACGCGATCCCCAACGTGTTCGTGGACCAGGTGGCGGTTGACTTGCTGCCCGTGCCTCGCGGCTTCTGGCGCTCGGTCGGGATCTCCCAGAACGCGTTCGTGACGGAGTGCTTCTTCGACGAAGTGGCGGTGGCGGCCGGAAAGGATCCCTACGAGCTGCGCCGCCAGCTGCTGCGCGACAAGCCGCGGCACCTGCGGACGCTCGAGCTCGCGGCCCAGAAGGCCGGGTGGGGGACGCCGCTCGCGGCCGGTCGCGGCCGCGGCATCGCGCTCGCCGAATGGGCCCCGACCACGTGCGCGCAGGTGGCGGAAGTGTCGGTGACCCCTGACGGGAGCGTGCGCGTCCATCGCGTCGTGTGCGCCGTGGACTGCGGGCCCACGGTGAACGTGGGTCAGATCGAGGCCCAGCTGCAGGGTGGGATCGTCTACGGGCTGACGGCGGCGCTGTACGGCGAGATCACCATCGACCGGGGCCGCGTGAAGCAGAGCAATTTCACGGACTACCCAATGCTGCACATCGAGGAGATGCCGGTCGTCGAGGTCCACGTGGTGCCGAGCGACGACAAGCAGGGCGGGATCGGCGAGCCGTCGGTCGGGCCGATCGCACCGGCGGTGTGCAACGCGATCTTCGCGGCGACAGGGAAGAGGATAAGGAAGCTGCCGATCGGAAAAGTCGTATAGTAGGCACGAACAGCAGATCCTTCGCGCCCGCGGCGCTCAGGATGACAGCTGCGCTCGTTCCGCGGGAATGAATAAGGAGAGAAATCACACTTCTCTCTCTTTTTCATCCAAGGACGCGGCCGCGTTGTCATCCTGAGCGAGCGCGCGGGCACGCGCGCGAAGCGAAGGATCTGCTATCTCTGGAGGGCTAGTCATGAGCACTCGGACCTCCCGCCGCGAATTCATCCAGACGAGCGCGAGTCTCGTACTCTCCTTCTATCTCCCTCCTCGCTCCGCTGCCGCCCGCGCCCCAACCGGCGCAGCCGACTTCGCCCCCAACGCCTGGTTGCGGGTGGGCTCAGACGGCATCGTCACGCTGACCGTGGACAAGTCCGAGATGGGCCAGGGGTCGCAAACCGGCCTCGCGATGATCCTCGCCGAGGAGCTCGAAGCGGACTGGTCGAAGGTCCGGAGATGCTCATCACGGCGGCGGCGCAGACGTGGAACGTCGATCGTGCCACGTGCCGCGCCCAGCAGGGGCAGGTCGTCCACGGCGCGAGCGGGCGCCGGCTGGCCTACGGCGCGCTCGCCGCGCGGGCCGCCTCCCTGCCCGTGCCCAAGGACGTGCCGCTCAAGGATCCCAAGGACTTTCGCCTGCTCGGCACGCGTGTCACGCGGCTCGACACGCCGGGCAAAGTAGACGGCAGCGCGGTCTTCGGCATCGACGTGAAGGTACCCGGCATGCTCATCGCCTCGATCGAGCGGTCCCCGGTGCTGGGGGGACTGGTGAAGCGGTTCGACGCCGAGCGCGCGAAGGCGATGCCGGGCGTGCGTCACGTCGTCGAGCTCGAGCCCAGCTCGTGGATAGCCGCCAAGAGCGGCGGCTGGGCGGCGGGGTGCGCCGCCGGCGTCGCGGTCGTGGCGGACACGTATTGGGAAGCCGTGCAAGGGCGGCGCGCGCTCGAGATCGAGTGGGACGACGGCGCCGGCGGTACGCTCGACTCGCCGGGGATCCGTACTCAGCTCGTGGCCCTCGCGGAGCAGCCCGGGATCGTCGCGCAAACAGTCGGCGATGCCGCGGCCGCCCTCGCCGCAGCGGCGAAGCGGGTCGAGGCCGTGTACGACGTCCCCTTTATCCACCATGCGACGCTCGAGCCGATGAACTGCACCGCCCACGTCCGCCCCGAGGGCTGCGACGTGTGGGCGCCGACGCAGAATCAGGGTGATGCGCAGCGCGTCGCCTCGGATCTCACCGGCCTGCCCAGGGAGAAGGTCCGGATCCACACCGTGTTCTCGGGCGGCGGGTTCGGGCGCCGGCTGGAGCCGGACTTCGTCTCGGAGGCGGTGCGCGTGTCGCAGGCGGTGGGGGTTCCGGTGAAGGTGATCTGGTCGCGCGAGGACGATATGCGCAACGGATTCTACCGGCCGACCAGCTACAACCGGTTCACGGCGGGCCTCGACGCGTCGGGCCGGCTGGTCGCGTGGACTCACCGCATCGCCGGCACCCCGCTCCGGCTTAAGTTCGGGCCGCTCGAGAAGGGAATCGACGAGAGCCTGGTGGACGGCGCAGTCGATCTTCCCTATGCGATCCCCAACCTGCTCGTGGATCAGCTCACCTTGGAGCTCGCACCGGTGCCACGCGGGCCATGGCGCTCGGTGGGCGTGTCACACAATGGGTTCGTGACCGAGTGCTTCCTCGACGAGGTGGCGACCGCCGCCGGCCGGGACCCGGTCGAGCTGCGCCGCGAGCTGCTGCGCGACAAGCCCCGTCACCTGCGAACCCTCGAGCTTGCGGCAGCGAAGGCGGGCTGGGGCACGCCTCCCCCCCTCGCTCAGGGTCGCGGCCGCGGCATCGCGCTCGCCGAATGGGGCCCGACGGTGTGCGTCGAAGTGGCCGAGGTCCAAGTGGACGCGGACGGCTCCGTGCGGGTCCCGCGCGTCGTGTGCGCCGTGGACTGCGGGCCCACGGTGAACGTGGGACAAATCGAAGCCCAGATTCAGGGCGGCGTGATCTTCGGACTGAGCGCCGCGCTGTACGGTGAGATCACCCTCGAGCAGGGACGCGTCGTGCAGGGCAACTTCGATACCTACCCCGTGGTTCGGATGCCCGAGGCGCCCGTAGTCGAGGTGCACATCGTGCCGAGCACCGACCGGCAGGGAGGAACGGGCGAGCCCGGTGTGCCGGCGATCGCGCCGGCCGTGTGCAACGCGATCTTTGCGGCCACCGGGAAGCGGATCAGACGGTTGCCGATAGGGAAGGTCGTGGTCTGACTAGTGCACCACAACCACTTTCCCCGTCATCGAGATAGGGTGGTGTGTGCAATGGTAAATGTACAGCCCGACGTTCGTAAACGTCGTGTTGAAGGTGGTGGTGCCCGATAGATCGGTTGAGGGTGACGGAATGGTCGGGCCGCTCTGGAAGGTGACGTTATGCAGCGTGAGACCGGAATTCCACGTCCACGTCACGGTCCCGCCCGCTTGCACCACCACACTGTCTGGAGTGAACGCGAAGTCGGTCACGGCGACGGCACCTGCAGTCGGCGGCGCCTGGCCGAACTCACTGAAACTGGCCACGATAGCCAGGCCGGTGAATGTCGCCGTGACGCTCTGGGTGGTCGACGACCCCAGCGAATCGATCGTGGTCGCGACGCCGCTCGCGTCGGTGGTGCTTTGCGTCGGAGTCACGCCGCCCGAGCTCGCCGACCACATCACCACGACGCCGGGCACCCCAGCTCCGCTCGGGTCCGTGGCGATCACGCTCAACGGCGTCGGCAGCCGGTTGCTGAAATACCAGCTCTGGGTGTTGCCGCCCGTGATCACGAGGTCCACGGGCGGCCCCGGCGGCTGACTGCTACCGCCGCTACAGGCAAAGAACCCGGACGTCACCAGCACGACCGCTGCATGGATCGTCGTCATAGGAGGTAAGAACACGTTCGGGAAGGCGATCCGCAAGCTCCCCGCTCCCATTTCTTAGTGCACCACGGTCACGTTCCCGTCCATCCCTGCGTGGATGGTGCAGTGGTACGTGTACTGTCCCACGTTCGTGAACGTGGTGCTGAAGCTCGTTCCCCCTGCTTGCGTCGTTGAGTTCGAGGGTAGCGGCGCTGGGCCACCCGTGTACGTCACGTTGTGCGGGGTGAGTCCCGAGTTCCATGTCCACGTCACCGTCCCTCCGGTCTGCACGACGATGCTCGAGGGACTGAAGAAATTGTTGTTTACCGCCACGGCTCCAGAGGTGGGCGGCGCGGCCGCATGGGCGGCGAACATCAGGATCGGCAGTCCCGCCGTCGAGGCCGTCGCAGTGACGGTCTGCGTCGTCGCCGAGGCACCGAGCGTGTGCGTCGTCGTGGCGACGCCGCTGGCGTTGGTGGTGCTCTGCGTGGGACTGACCGAGCCGTCCTCCGCCGTGGCCGGGGCCCAGGTGACGACGACGCCGGGCACGGCGCAGCTGTTCGCGTCCCGCGCCGTCACGCTATAAGGCGAGGGCAAGGCATTACTGAAATACCAGTCCTGCTGGTCGCCACCGCTTTTCACCAGCTGGGTGGCCGCTCCCGGTGTGCACGGCCCCGTGCCGCCGCCATCGCCCCCGCCGCCGCACGCTACCAGGACACCGACGCCAACGAGGCATACGCGATCCCAACGCCGGACGGTCATTGCCCGCCTCCTGCTGAAGTAAGAGCCGCAATCGTTAGTAGAACACGACGGGCGGAGCACGGTTCCCGACTTTGCACCAGGTGGCGCACCCCGCCCGAACGGGTGGTTATTGCCTGCTGACCTGTCCCCGAATCTCTCCTCCGAGATTGACGCGTGTATGCACGTTCACGTAGGCGTTGCCGGTGCGCAGCAGCACCAGCAGGGAGTCCATGGTCATGCCGACCGGCGCGCCCAATTGCCCGACGACGCCCTCGGCCAACGCTCCGGTGAAGCCGATGGGCTTCGTGGGACCGAGGAAGAGGTTGACGATGACACCCGCGGGGTTGTTGATGTCCGCCGGACCGTGGATGTGCGCCACGGTCGCGCTGTCGATGCCGGCGACGTCGATCCGGTAAAACAGGGCCGGAATGTCCGCGACGTATGTGAACTCCGCCGTGCCCGTCGCGGTCGTCGTGACCGCGTTCGGCTTCTCGTTGGTGCCGTTCAACGTTGCCGTGAACCGCTCAGTGACCGTGATGCCCACATCGTCGCTGCAGCCTACAGCCAGCAGCACTGCTACAGCCACGCCTCCGAACACAGATTGTCCGCGCATGGTGTGCCTCCGCGCATTGTGGGTTGATCGCCTCTCCGGTGCGCGTAGTCATACCCCGGTACCCGGATTTGTCAAGCGGACTTTAGTGATACAAATCGTTGCTACCGGCGCGCCAGCGTCGCCGCGCGCCCCCGCAGCGCGGCGTCGATATCGCTCATCGCCACCGGCGCCGGGACGGTCCACCGGCCGCGCTGCATCGTGGGGACGCGGATCGCCTCGACCTCGCCGTTCGGTCCCAGGTCCACGACCGCCGTCGCGGCATCGTCGGGACCCTGGTTGGCCTTGATCACGAGCGTCCAGGTCCCCTGCTCCGGCCAGCTGCGCTGCAACGCATACACGCCGGTGCGCGACGTCTCGGCGAACTCGAGCTTCACCGACCGCCGCTCGCCGTTCACGATCCCCTCCGCCGTGCCCGTCACGATATAGCCGATCGCGGCACCATGGTGGAATGAGTGCACCAGGAGATAGGCGCCCTTGGTCGATTCGTCATACGGGTTCGCGGGCAGCTCGATGGAGATCCACGGCGGACCGCTGGCGACCGCCGTGGTGGCGAGGCTGGCGCTCGTCAGCGCCGCGAGGGCGAGGCTCCGAATCCTGATCAGCATGGCAACCTCCAAGAGGTGGTTGCCGTTGAGATGCCGCAGCTCCTGGCGAGCATCTTCGCCGAACGAGAGGGGCGTGCTGAAGGTGACGTCGGG
This sequence comes from Gemmatimonadota bacterium, assembly GCA_003222035.1. GTDB lineage: Bacteria > Gemmatimonadota > Gemmatimonadetes > Gemmatimonadales > GWC2-71-9 > AG41. Next base: position 6,562 of record QHUS01000034.1, read on the forward strand.
CGTCCACAGCGTGCGGCTGGTGACGTTGCCGCCCGAGTACGTAAAGCTGCGGAGCCACGCACCGCACAGGTCGGTGAAGAAATACTGCCCCACCAGCGCGGGCGACCGAGTACCGCGATACACGAACCCGCCGATGACCGAGCAGCCGTCCTGGTGAGAGTACTCCACGGCCGGCGGCTCGAGCTTCGAGGAATTGCCGGGATCCGGGATGTAGCTGTGCGATCCTTCCATGATCCGCCAGCCGTAGTTGAGGCCGGGCCGGGTCGCGGCTGCGACGTCCACCTCCTCCCATTCATTCTGGCCCACGTCGGCGATGTACAGCAGGCCTGCCGACCAATCGAAGGCGAAACGCCACGGATTCCTGAGCCCGAGCGCCCAGACCTCCGGAGCGCCGCCGCCCGCCGCGAACGGATTGTCGCTCGGAATCCCGTACGGCGCCGCGCCCCCGGTGTTGACGTCGATCCGCAGCAGTTTGCCGAGCAGGGCGTCGGGGTTTTGCGCGCGGTTCTGCGGGTCGTCGCCCGAACCGCCGTCTCCCATGCCGATGTAGAGCAGGCCGTCGGGCCCGAACATCACGAGCCCGCCGTTGTGGTTCGCGTACGGCTGGGGCACGAAGAGAATCAGCTTGTGTGACGCGGTGTCGACCAGGTTCGAGTCGCCCGCGCTCACCGTGTAGCGCTCCACCCGCGTGTCGCCCTGGAGATCCGTGTAATTGACGTACAAGAATCCGTTGGCGGCGTAGTTCGGGTGGAACGCCACGCTCAACAGCCCGCGCTCGCCTCCCGAGCCTACGCGGTTTCGTATGTCGAGGAACGGCGCTTGCAGCCGCAGGCCGTGCTGAATGATCTGGATCTGTCCGGGTTGCTCCACGACGAACAGTCGCGCGGTGTCGCCGGGCGGGGACGCGAGATACAACGGAGCGTCGAAGCCACCGGCCACCGGCTGGAGATGCAGGCTGGCGGTGCCTTCAGGAGGGAGCGGGATCGACGTTGGAGTGCCGGCACAGGTCAAGAGTGCCGGTCCGCACAGTGATCTGCGCGCCCCCTCCCCCTCCCCCCGCCTCGCCTCGGGCCGCTGTCGAGAACCGCAGCTCTTGTCCGCTGCCGGCCCCGGTGGCGCGAGGCTTCGGCTGCTCGGCGCCGAACGTGTTCGTGATGGTGCCCTCGATCGTCACCGCATCGAAGTCCGCGACGGTCGTGGCGGGGACACTCACCTCGATCTTGCCGCTCTGACTCTCGACTTGGACCACCCCCCCGCGACCAAGCTCGCCTTCGAACCGGATGTCGCCTGAGACGGACTCGAACCGGCCGCGCTGCACGCCGGTGCCTCCACGCTGCCATCCGGCGGCACGGACGGTGATGCGCCCGCTCAGGGTCGAGGCGCCCAGGTCCTGGCTGGCGCCGCGGAGCAGCACGTCGCCGCTCACCGTCTTCACACGAGCGCGTCCCGTGCCGCCCGCCAGCTCCACGCTCCCGCTCATGGTCTCGGCGGTGACATCCTGCGGGGTGCCGATCACGTGGATGGTCCCGCCGACGCTCGTCAGATCGAGCGTCCCATCCACGCCGATGACCTCGATATCCGCGGTGGTCGATTTCACCCAGATCGTGACGTTCCGCGGGACATGCACCTCCAACTCGGCCCGGCCGGCGAGCTCGAGCGTTCGGACATGTGCGTCCCCGGCACCGAAGAATCGCCCGATCCGCGGCTCGAGCCGCGCCGAGACGGCGAGCGTATCGACATCCCAGCCGAGCACCCGGAGCTTGCCGAGCGGGCTGGTGATGCGGACCGTTCCGCCCGAATCCAGCGGCCAGCGCTTTTCGAGCCGGATCCCACCCTCCCCCCCCTCCTCCCCACCCTGGCCTCCTTGTCCTGCCGCCCGTCCGGCGAGCAACGCGAGCACCAGGCTCAGCCAGGCTGTGGTTCTCGTCACGCCCGAGTGCATCTTCAGCTCTCCGCCAAGCGCGCGGCCCACCGCAGCAGCTCCACCTTCTGGCGGGCCGCCGCGGCCACGAGCTCGCGGAGCTCGGTATTGGCCGCTCCCGAGTCTCGTGCCAGCGCAGCCCGCGATTCCGCGATCGCTCGGTCGATGACCTGCAGGTTGCGCTCGAGCAACGCAACCGTCTCGGGACTCAAGCGATCGCGCTGTGTGGCGAGAATGCGAGTCAGCTCGACGGTGGCGCGATCGAAGTCCGCGTCGACCGCCACCCAACCCGGCGCCGGACGGTAGAGGTCGGTGGAGGTCGGTAGCAGTCGGTAGAGGCCGAGGGCGATCACGATGACCGCGGCAGCCGCCAGCGCGACGCGTATCCAACGAGTCCCGCTTCCCGTTTCTCCCTTCGCGATCCGCGTCGCGATCCCACTCCACAGATCCCGTCCCGGCTCTACGCTCCTCGGCAGCGTCCGTGCTCCGGCGACGAGATCACGCAGCTGTGCCACCGCGGCGCGGCACTCCGCACACTCCGCGAGATGCGCCTCGACCCCGGCTCGATCGCGATCGGCCAGGGTGCCGTCCGCGTACTCATTGAGCCGCACCTCCATGTGGGGACAGCTCATCGGTTCAGGGCCTTTCGCAGCAGTCTGCGGGCGCGGAACAGCTGCGCCTTCGATGTGCCCACAGCCACCCCTGTCAGCTTCGCGATCTCCTCGTGGCGGTATCCTTCGACATCGTGCAGCACGAACACCTCCCGCGCTCCAGCTGGCAGCGCTGCGACGGCGCATTCGAGGTCAACACCCATCGCCCCCGCCGTTCCGTCCCCGGGCCGCTCGAAGGCCTCGGGATCATCGGTCCCGACCACGCGCTGTTCCCGGCGCCGCTCGGACCGCCGTCGGCGCAGGACCTCGTTCACGGTGAGCCGGTAGAGCCAGGTCGCGAAGGCGCTCTCCCGTCGGAAGCTGCCGAGTCGCTCCCACGCCCGCACAAAGGCATCCTGCGTCCGCTCCTCGGCCTGGGCCGCATCGGCCGTGAGGCGCAGGCACAGCGCGTACACCCGACCCACGTGCGCGCGGTACAGGGCCTCGAACGCCTCCCGGTCGCCCCGTTGAGCGCGACCGATCAGATCGGTCGGGTCCGAGTGCATCCGCTCGTAGGATGCCGGTCGACGGGGGAAGGTTGGGAGTGTGAGCCGCGCCCTCACGGCAGCCGCAGGCCGGGCAACCGCTGCTCGAGCGCGCGACGGGCCTGATCGAGCTGGGCGCGCTGACCGCCCAGCCGCCCCGTCACCTCTCCCCCCAGCGCGGCCACCTTGGAGCGCGCGGCGCTCATCGGACCGTCCGTGAGACTGTCCACTTGAGCACGTACCCGTCGCTCGGCCGCGGCTAGCTCCGTCCCGGCCATGGCGCGGAGTCGGTCGGCAATGGCGCGATCGAGGTTCGAGCCCACGGCGAGCTCGGGGTGGTCGAGGTCGCCCGCGAGGCGCGCGGAAACCTCGAGCGTGGAGATGCCGGAAATGGCTCGCCAGACGACGTCACCGATGGACGAGCGACCGCCGGCGGAATCACGCACCCAGCGCACGCGATCCGACGTGACCGTCCAGCGTGCCTGTACCTGATCGCCCTGCATCACGAAGCGGAATCCCACCACGCCCGCGCCAGGCTCGAGCCGTGCGCCAAGCGCGGGGAGGCGCAGCGACGGCAGGGCCACGTCCGCGAGACTCGCCGCCGCGGTGTCGCGGGGCGTCGCGCGAACGTGGTCCAGCAGCGCGGCCAGCCGGAACCCCGGTGCAGTCCCGCGCGCTTCGGCGGGCCGTCCATAGAGCGCGGGATCGCTCGTCACGCCGGTCAAGCGGGCGGAGTACCCGCGCGAAGCGACGCTCAGCGACAAGTCCGCGCTCTTGAGCAGGAACGCGGGCGGTTCGTTGGAGCGCGGGAAGTGGACCGTCGTTCCGGCGCGGCGGACGCGCCGCGGCCCGGGCGTCGCCCGCGGGAGGAGACCGGGCGGCATGTAGCGACGAGCGAGCTGGGCCCAGTACAACGCGCGTTGAAACCGCTGGACCGCCGCCCGTCCGAACAGCGCGGCGCCAATGTCGGGCGCGTCGAGTCCCGGCAGCTTGAGGAGTCCGCGGGCGAGCGCGTAATCGCGCTGCCGCGCCTCCGCGAGGCCCGCGGCGCTTGCTTGCAAAGTCGCCATGCCCGACGTCACGCTCCGCTCGAGCGCGGTCAGCCGCTCCTCGGTGCGCTTGACCTGCTCCAGCGTGCGCCGCGCATCCCCTAACAGCTTCACGTCGGTCAGCTTGGCGCCCTTCAGGCGCTCGACCATGCGGGCACTCGAGTCGACCGCCGCTTGCGTGCCGAGCGCATCTAGGCCTGATACCCAGGCCGTCCGAGAGGAATCGGCTTGCGCGGCGAGGGCCGTGGCGAGGCGGGGCGTGTTGAGTTGTGCCGGGTCGAGCCGGTCGAGGCTGATCTTCCCCGTCGCGAGCTGCAGCGCCGGTACCTGCAGCTGTTGACCCCAACGCTCGACCTGTCCCATCACTCCGTCCGACTGTCCGACAGTCCGACCGTCCGACTGTCTCGGTGTCCCAAAGCGCAGTCCCGTCGCCGCCAGCCGGTCGATCACCAGCTTTTTCTCGAGCAGGGGGAGCGGCTCCAGATCGGCCACGAGCAGGTCGGCTTGGAGCAGGTTCTCGAGCGGCTCGAACGGACTCGCCACTGTGAGCCCGCGAACCTCCACCCGGCTGTGGGCGACGTCGAGATGCATCCGGTCGATCTCGACCTTCGCGCCGACGAGCGTCGTGCCCACCGACTCCGTGGTGCCTTTCGCCATGCGATCGGCGAACAGGATCCACAACCCCGCGACCAAGGCGCCGAGCAGCAGCAGAGGTACGATCGCCTTCCAGCGGAACAGGCGCATCGTCACTCCGGCCGGAACAGGCGGTACAGGCCGTACAGCTTGGACGCAGTCATCGCCCGGTACAGCGCGGAGCGGCGCACGCGCTCGGCGACGGTGGCACGATAACGAGTCACGCCCAAACGAGCGCCGTAGAACACCGGCACACACAGCGCCAGCGAGACGACGAGGCTGCCCAGCACGACGGTGTTGTTGAAGCTCGTGAGCGGGACGACCGGCAGATTGTACAGCGCGGTCCACAGTGGCCGCAGCGCCAGCGCGCCGAGCAGCAGGGCACGACCGATCGCGTCGAACAGCGGGTCGAGCAGGAAGCCGATGGGGGTGAAGAGCGCCCAACCCAGCATGGCACCGGGAATCGACACGTTCAGGAGCACGATCAGGCCGACCACGACCGCGTTGTGCAGGCTGAGGAGGGGCGTCAGGCCCAGAATCGAGCCGAGGGCCAGGCCCGCGGCCACCTGCCCCGGCGTACCCTCGGAGTGCAGGGTCTTGACGAGCGACTGGATGAGCTTGAGCAGCAGCACGCGGCTCTACACGCTCACGGAGTGGCGGGGCTCGGCACGGCTCGCGCCAGCAGACCGGTCGTCGAGACCCGCACCTCCCACGTCGCCGGCCGCCTGACCGCGACGAAAGTCGCCGAGCCGTATTCGGCGTCCAGCAGCGGCCCGAGCAGGCCGCGGCGCGCGATGAAGAACAGATCAACCGGCCTGGAACGGGAAAGCTCGTACGCGGTATGCGGTCGCGTCCGCTCGTCCGCGACGGCGTTGTAGCGACCCGCCACGCGATCGAGCTCGTACGCCGTGTGGAGGCCGAGCACAGTCGCCCAGGGATGCCACTTCAGAATGCGGGCATCCATGTAGAACGCGTCGCCCGCGAGCTCGTACATCGCGAGGCGCCGGTCGGGGAGCGTGATGGTGGCACGAAACCGTTGGCCTCCGAGCGGCTCGGTTCGCACGGTCGCCGCCAGCTCCTCATAGGTCAGCGCCCGATAGCCGTTGAGCCCGACGATCACGGTCCCCGCGAGTGCCGCGAGGGCGAGCAGCAGCAGCCCCGTCAGGCCCCGGAGCCCCGTGCCCACCCAGCGCCGTTCCCGCGCCGCCCGGACGCCCGAACGGGTAAGCAGGATGCCCAGCAGCAGGAGGCACAACGCGGTGACGACGAGACTCGTGGTCATCGGGGTCGTCTAACCTAAGAAAGCGACCCTAAGAAAGCGACGGAAAGACGGAAAGACGGAACACCTTATCTTATTAGCCATGCCCCCGACCGACCCGGGCATCCGCGTTCTCGAGGCTCCACCGTCCGACTGCGCCGACATCCTGAGCCCGGCGGCGCTCACGTTCCTGGCGTCGTTGGCGCGACGCTTCGAGCCGGAACGCGCCCGGTTGCTCGCCCAGCGGCAGACGCGTCAGGCGGAGCTCGACGCCGGCCGGTTGCCGGACTTTCTTCCGGAGACCCGCACGATCCGCGAGCGCGACTGGACCGTCGCTCCCATCCGCCCCGACCTGACGGACCGTCGCGTCGAAATCACCGGGCCCGTCGAGCGCAAGATGATGATCAACGCGCTCAACTCGGGCGCAAACGTGTTCATGGCCGACTTCGAGGATGCCAATGCCCCCACCTGGGAGAACAACGTGCGCGGGCAGCGCAACGTCCGTGACGCGGTCGCGCGCGCGATCGCATACACGAGCCCCGAGGGAAAGCGCTACGCGCTCGAGGCCAAGACCGCCACGCTCGTCGTCCGGCCCCGCGGCTGGCACCTGGTCGAAAAGCATCTGGAGGTGGACGGGCGCCCGGTCGCGGCCTCGCTGTTCGATTTTGGACTGACGTTCTTCCACACCGCGGCGGCGCTCGTCGCGAGCGGCTCCGGGCCGTATTTCTATCTCCCGAAGCTCGAGAGCCACCTCGAAGCGCGCCTCTGGAACGACGTCTTCCTGCACGCTCAGGATGCCCTTGGTATTCCCCGAGGGACGATCCGCGCCACGGTGCTGATCGAGACGATCCTGGCGGCGTTCGAGACCGACGAGATCCTGTGGGAGCTGCGCGACCATTCCGCCGGGCTCAACTGCGGGCGCTGGGATTACATCTTCAGCTACATCAAGAAGCTGCGGCGCCGGCCCGAGTGCGTGCTTCCCGACCGCGCACTGGTGACCATGGAGCAGCCGTTCCTCAGGAGTTATGCCGAGCTGGTGATCCGTACCTGCCATCGCCGCGGGATTCACGCCCTCGGCGGCATGGCGGCGCAGATTCCCATCAAGCGGGATGCGGCGCTCAATGCGCAGGCCCTCGAAAAGGTGCGCCAGGACAAGTTGCGGGAGGTACGCCAGGGACATGACGGGACGTGGGTCGCCCACCCGGCGCTCGTTCCCGTCGCGCGCGACGTGTTCGACGCGCACATGCCCGGGAAGCACCAGATCGAGCGGCGCCGCGACGACGTGCGGGTCACGGCCGCGGATCTGCTCGCGACGCCGGCGGGGGTGATCACAGAAGAAGGTCTGCGGACCAACCTGAGCGTCGCGCTGCAGTACCTCGCCGGCTGGCTCGGCGGCCTGGGCTGCGTGCCGATCAACGACCTCATGGAAGACGCCGCGACCGCCGAGATCTCGCGCGCACAGGTGTGGCAGTGGGTGCGCCACGGCGCCCGCCTGCGCGACGGCGCGCACGTTACCGCGGCAAAAGTGCAACAGACACTCTCCGAGTTGGTGGCAGGCCTACCTGACCGGGTAGGTCCGACGGGCCCAGGGGCCGATAAGTTTTCCCTTGCGGGACGGATTCTGGCCGACCTGACGACCGGCGCGGACTTTGCAGAGTTCCTGACGACGGTCGCGTACGACTATCTCGACTGACACCAGGACGGAGAGCCATGAATCAGCACGACTTCAGCACCGCCCTCGAGCGCACGTGGGCGACGGACAGCCGGTGGAAAGGCGTCACCCGGCCGTATACGGCCGCGGATGTCTACCGCCTCCGCGGCTCGATCGACATCGAATACTCGCTGGCGCGCTACGGCGCGCGGCGGCTGTGGGAGCTGTTTCGGGACGATCCGTATGTCGCCGTTCTCTCGGCGATCACGGGGAACCAGGCGATCCAGCAGGTCCAGGGGGGTCTCAAGGCGGTTTACGTGAGCGGCTGGCAGGTGGCAGCCGACGCGAACAACTCCATGGAGATGTATCCCGACCAGAGCCTCTATCCCTCCGATTCCGTTCCCACGCTGCTCCGCCGCATCAACAACGCCCTGAAGCGCGCCGACGAGATCGCGCACATGAAGGGCGACGACTCGACGTACTGGTACGCGCCGCTCGTCGCGGACGCCGAGGCCGGGTTCGGCGGGCCACTGCACGCGTTCGAGATCATGAAGAACATGATCGACGCCGGCGCCGCGGGCGTGCACTTCGAGGATCAGCTCGCCTCCGTGAAAAAGTGCGGGCATCTCGGCGGCAAGGTGCTCGTGCCCACGAGCGAGTTCGTCACCAAGCTGGTGGCGGCGCGGCTGGCCACGGACGTATGCGGCGTGGACACGATTCTCATCGCGCGCACCGACGCGAACAGCGCCACGCTGTTGACGAGCGACTGCGACGAGTACGACCGCCGCTTCGTGACCGGCGAGCGCACGGCCGAAGGGTTCTTCCGCGTGCGGGACGGCGTGGACGCCGCGATCGCGCGGGCGCTCGCGTACGCACCCTATGCGGACCTGCTCTGGTTCGAGACGTCCAAGCCCGATCTCGGGGAGGCCAACAAGTTCGCGGAGGCGATCCACTCGAAATACCCCGGCAAGTTGCTCGCGTACAACTGCTCGCCCTCGTTCAACTGGCGCAAGCACCTGAGCGAGGCCCAGATCGCGTCCTTCCAGCAAGAGCTCGGCGCGCTGAACTACAAGTTCCAGTTCGTCACCCTCTCGGCGTTCCATGCGCTGAACCACAGCATGTTCACGCTCGCCAGAGACTACAAGGCGAAGGGAATGGCCGCCTACGCAGAGCTGCAGAACCGCGAGTTCGCGTCGGAGAAAGACGGATACGCGGCGGTCCGGCATCAGGAGTTCGTGGGCGTCGGTTACTTCGACGAGATCACCCAGATCGCCACCGGCGGGCAGTCGTCGGTGACGGCGATGGAGGGCTCGACGGAGCAGCAGCAGTTCCAGGAGTCCGCGCCGGCGCGCCGCAAGACGGCCGGGCAGCGGTAGCCGTCCGCGGGGAGGACGTGTGGAGAGCCGGGCGGCGACGTGCCGCCCGGCTCTCGCGTTGACACCCGGGCACGACGGCCTACCTTGGGGGCCATGAAGCGCTCCACCCTGTACGTCATCGCCGCCGTGCTCGCCGTGGCGGCGCTCTTCTTCGTCATGACGACCGCCCGCGCCAAGGTGCGATGCCGGGTGTGCGTCGCGTTCCGCGGCCGCTCGAACTGCGCCACCGCCCTCGGCCCGACGGAGCAGGCGGCCCGCGAAGGCGCGCAGACGACCGCCTGTGGACCGATCGCGAGCGGCATGGACGAGCAGATTGGATGTGGGAGGACAGCCCCTGCCGTGGTGCAGTGCCAGTCCCGATAAGAACGAACGACGTCACGCAACGCGAGACGTGGTTACTCGACGGCTTTGCGTGACGTCCGCATGTCTTTATGATTCTCCCGTGCCCGACCTCTCATTACCGAGAAGTCCCGTAGCGGCGAACCTGCTGCTGACACAGGGCAAGCCCCAAGCAGGCCAGATTTTCGTGATGGAGCGGGTCCCGCACCACGACGGCCAGGAAACCGTGCTGGAGCTGTTGAACCGACCGGAGGGGTTCTTCGCGTTTCGGCCCACGGCGGGCGACGATGTGCTGCTCGTATCCAAGGTGCAGACCGTGTCCCTGTCGGTCGACCGGCAGGCGCCGATCGCCGACCCGGCGCGCCTCTCGGCGGCGCGAATGCTGGGGGTCGAGCTCGTGCTGACGGGCGGCTCCGAGTTGCGGGGGTGGGCCAGCGCCGAGCTGCCGGAGCACCACGCTCGCCTGCTCGACTACCTGAACGAGTCGCGCGACCCCTTCTTCGCCGTGTGGACGCACGCGGCGACGTACTACGTCAACCGCGCATACGTGCTGTACGCGCGACCACTGAGCTGAGCGATGGCCGCACGAATCGATCCGTTCATCGATGTCCTGCTCCGGGAGCGGGGGGATCAGCTGTACCTCCTGCCCGACGAGCCCGTCACCATGGTCAAGGACGGCAAACCGCGGAAGGTGAGCCGGCAGCCGCTCACCGACCAGCACATTTACGCCCTGCTGGTCGAAGTCGCGCCGTCCGAATCGGCGAACCATATCGACAAGATGGCCGAGACGGAGTTCGACTACATCGCGGATCGGGGTATGGTCAAGGTGCGCATCGTGCCCGACATGGGGCGGTTGACCGCGATGGTGGCGCCCGTCGATCGAGCAGCCGCTCGACCATCGAAACCCTCGGCCGCAGCGGCCGCGCCGACGGTCGAGATGCGTGCGGGCCCCCCCCCCACCCCCGTCCCCGCCCCCGCTCCCCCGCCCGTCGCTCCTCCTCCGGCCGGCCTGCCGGCGGACTTCGCCGCGCCGCAGTACAAGGGAGCCGAGCGGGCTCTGGGCGAGCTGCTCAAGAAGCTGGTACAGTCCGCCTCCTCGGATCTGCATCTGCGTGTGGGGGAGCCGCCCATCTTCCGCACGCACGGGGAGATGAAGCGGCAGGCCACGCCGCCGATCAGCATGGAGCAGCTCGAGCTGATGCTCCTGGCCGTCATGCCGGAGCGCAACCGCGGCGAGTGGAAGGAGACGGGCGACTCCGACTTCGCCTACGAGATCGCCGGCCTCGCCCGGTTCCGCGTGAACGCCGCGCGCGACCGCAAGGGCCCCATGGCCGTGTTCCGCGTGATCCCGGCGCAGGTCGTGACCGCCGAGCAGTTGGGCATCTCCAAGGAGGTACAGCAGCTGTGCTACCTGACGAAGGGCCTCGTGCTCGTCACCGGGCCCACCGGCTCGGGGAAGTCGACCACGCTGTGCGCGCTGGTCGATCTGATCAATCGGACGCGCACGGACCACATCATCACGATCGAGGACCCGATCGAGTTCGTGCATGAGAACAAGAAATGCGTCATCACCCAGCGGCAGGTGGGTGTGCACACCGACAGCTTCAAGCGGGCGCTGCGATCAGCCCTGCGGGAGGACCCGGACATCGTGCTGGTAGGCGAGATGCGCGACCTGGAGACCATCGCCATCGCCATCGAGACCGCCGAAACGGGACACCTCGTCTTCGGTACGCTGCACACGACGACGGCGTCTTCCACGGTCGACCGGATCATCGACCAGTTCCCGGCCGACCGGCAGGCTCAGATCCGTGTGATGCTCTCGGAGTCGTTGAAGGGCGTGATCTCGCAGACGTTGTGCAAGAAAGTGAAGGGTGGCCGCGTGGCGGCCCGGGAGATCCTGCTCACCACACCGGCGATCTCGAACCTGATCCGCGAGGGGAAGACGTTCCAGGTCCCCTCGATCATGCAGACGTCGAAGCAGCTCGGCATGGTCACGCTGAACGACGCGCTGCTGGAGCTCGTGGAGAAGGCGGAGATCAGCCCCGACGAGGCCTACATGAAGTCGGTCGAGAAGGCCGGGTTGGCGTCGTCACTCAAGGCCAAGGGGCACAAGATCACGATCACGGCGTAGGCGACCTCGTCGCATTTCGCGTCGCTGTGACCTCGAGCCACGCCGACGGGTCGCCTTTCGTATGCGACGCCGCCCGTTGTGGCTGATCGGTTGCGCGATCTCAGTAACGCTGGGCGGGTCGGTCCAGGAACCGCGTCGCAACGACATCGTGCAGCTGCTCCATGCCAACCAGGGTATCGACCTCGGCGCCCCTGCGGGCGCGGCCGAGAGTACCTCCTCGCTTCTCTACCTTCAGCGGTTCCAGTCGAGCGAGGCAATCGTCAATTCGGTGGAGCGGCACGCGGACGGCACGGCGTACGCGAGCTACACGACCCCGCTCGGGCCAGACTGGTACGACGTTGCGCGCGCCGACGACGCGGAGGATACTCGGGAGCGCGTGATTCCCGCCGGTCGGGGTGTGCGACGCTTCTCGGACGTGCGGGCGGCCAACGTGAATGATGCGAGATGGCTGCCGCCGGACCGGGCATTCCCACCCGGGCGGGGGCCGGCGCCTCGCTGGGTGACGATTCACCTCCCGCTCATACCACGCGCGACGACTCCCCTCGCGCGATCCGGCGACTACTGCTCCCGCGACGTCGTATCGGTGCTCGAACCCCTGCTGAGCCTCTTCGACCCGAACGCGGGGCCACTGGCCCGGCGGCAAGCTCGAGCTCGATGTGTGGCCACCGGCCCGTTCCTCAGCGGCGGCGACCCTCGAGTGGCGCCGCAACAGCCGCACCATTGCCGAGAGATTGTCGGTCGACGAGCAGGCGCAGCCCGCGGACAGCCCCAATCACCTCCATCTCACGATCCCCTCGAACGAGCCGTGGCAGCCGCTCGTGACCGAAGACTGGAACGAGGTGGAGCCGCACCCGACACGACGGCTGGCGGCGAAGTACAGGCTGTGGTGGAGCACGCGGTCGCGCATATCATTGCGGACGCCCAAACCGCGAGTCATTTTCTTTGCCCGGCCCAAGAACGGCCTCTCGCCTTCGCCCTGACGCCTCCGCTCCGACGCCACTCCGATCCCGGAGACCGTCCAGACTCGGGTTCTTACGTCACGTACTGCCCGGAGGATCCTGCCATGCTCAGTCTCCATCCCTTCTCCCCCAAGCGCGCGCGTCTCAGCATCGCTGCGTGCGGTCTCGCCGCGCTGGCGGCATGCGGCGACAACAACCTCACCGGCCTTCCCACTGTCGACCTGAACCTGAGTCGCATCGCCGGCTTCGATAATCTGAAGGCGGCGCTCGTCCAGGCCCGCGGTGAGGCCAATGGCGGCTTCAATCTCGATATGTGGGCGGCGGTGGTGGATCGGAACGGCCTCGTCGTCGCCGTGGTGTTCACGGGAGCCACGGCCACCGACCAGTGGCCGGGGAGCCGAGTGATCGCGGCCCAGAAGGCCAACACCGGGAACGCGTTCAGCCTGCCGCATCTTGCCCTCTCGACCGCCAATCTTTATGCCGCCACCCAACCGGGCGGAACCCTGTTCGGACTCCAGGAATCCAACCCGACCAACGAAGAGGTCGCCTATGGCGGTGACGCGGCCGACTACGGCACCCGCAAGGACTTTATGGTCGGAAAGCGGATCGGGGGTATCAACGTGTTCGGCGGCGGCCTGCCGCTGTACGACGCCGACGGGACCCTCGTCGGCGGCCTCGGGGTGAGCGGTGATGCCTCCTGCGCCGACCACAACATCGCCTGGAAAATGCGCTACAACCTCCGGCTCGATCACGTGCCGGCAGGGGTGGCCGACAATGGCAAGGACGACAACATCATCTACGACTTCACGAACGGCGTGAGCGCCAGCGGGTTCGGCCACCCCGAGTGCTCCGCCGCGGCGACGGCGATCGGCGAAGCGCTACCGCAGACCCATCCGATCGGGCACTGAGCCCGGACGCGGAGGCGAGGGA
>QHUS01000054.1 GCA_003222035.1 Gemmatimonadota bacterium
ACGACGCGAAGACCACCCGCTGCACATCGCCCAGCCGGGCACCCTCGAGCAGGTTGAGGAACCCCAGCACGTTCACCTCGGCATCGAACAGCGGATCCGCAACGGAACGCCGCACGTCCATCTGCGCCGCGTGATGGTTGAGGAGCGTGAAGCCGCCCTTGGCGACGACCTCTCGCGCGGCGGGCGATCGTACGTCGGCCTGCACGAACTTCGCGCCGGGCGGCACGTGCTCCCGCTTGCCCGTGGATAGGTCGTCGAGCACCGTGACGTCGTCCCCCGCGGCCAGATAGGCTTCCACGACGTGCGAGCCGATGAACCCGGCGCCGCCGGTGACCAGGATGTTACGCGTCATCTCGCCGGTCCAAGCCGAACAGCCGCTTGAGCGCCTCCAGCATGCCGTAGCCCCGGCCAGCCTGCGCCGCCGCTTTGAGGGCGAGCGTGGGGGAGTGCAGAAACTTGTTGAGCAAGGCCTGGCTGAAGTGCTCGATCTCGGCCCGATCGTCCGGGCTCAAGTGCGCCAGGCGTCGCAGCACGCGATCCACCTCGGCAGAGCGCACCTGATCCATGCGGTCGCGCAGTTCCTTGAGAGCCGGCACCACGACCAGGCCGCCGTACCACGCCCAGAATCGGTCGACCTCTTCGCCCACGATGCGCTCCGCTGCGGGAATGTCGCGGCGGCGCTCGGCGGCCGCCTGGGCCGCGACCGCCTGCAGGTCGTCGATGTCGTAGAGGAAGACGTTTTCGAGCTGCGCGACCGCGGGCTCCACGTCCCGCGGCATGCCGAGATCGAGGATGCAGAGCGGGCGTCCTCCCCGCCGCGCAACCACCGGGGCCACGCGGTCCCACGTGACCACGGCGTGTGGCGCGGCCGTCGACGAGAGCACGATATCGGCCGTCGCGAAGTGTTCCCAGGCCTCGTCCAGCGTGAGCGCGCGTGTCCCCCCGCCCAACCCCTCCGCAATGGCGCGGGCGCGCTCGTACGTCCGGTTCGCGACCACGCTGACCCGAACGCCCTCGGAGACGAGACACGTGGCCGCCAGCTCGGCCATGTCGCCGGCGCCGAGGATCAGCGCCGAGCGCCCTGCCAACTGCGTGAAGATCCGCGCGGCAACGGCGACCGCCGCGGACGGAGCCGATGCCGTCCCGGTGGCGAGGCCGGTTTCGCTGCGCACGCGCGAGCCCACGAGGAGCGCCGATTGAAACAGCCGGTGCAGTACGGGTCCAGCATGTGGCTTGGACACCTCCCACGCGTCGCGCACCTGCCCTTGAATCTGGGATTCGCCGAGGATCATGGCATCGAGCCCCGATGAAACGCGGTACAGGTGGCGGACCGCGTCGCGATCGTGCTGCGTGTAGCCGTACTCGCGTGCGTCGCGACTCCCGCCCAGGCGCTCGGACAGGAGATCCCACACGCTCTCCGCCACGCCTTCCGCCGGCTCAGCGAAGTAGAATTCGGTCCGGTTACAGGTCGACAGGAGAACCCCCCCACGCGCACCGGCCGCGAGCACACGCCCTAGGGACGCGGCTACCTCGCGCCGGTCGTGCGCAAAGCGCTCGCGCACTTCCAGCGGGGCCGTGCGGTGATTCACGCCGAGAACAGCGATGCTCATCGTCGCCCTGTGCTATAGGAACCGTTGCGTGCCTGGCGCCGCGAGCTTCAGCGCGACGTACACCAACAGCACCGCGGTGAAACTCGCGATGCTCGCGAATGCCGGCGGCATCGACCGGGGCGCCGCCGCCGTAGCGCACGCCGAAACCTAGCAGCACGCCCAGCGTCACCGTAGGGAATCCCAGCACGAGCGCCAGGTGGTTCAGCTGGTCCAGGCGCTCGAGCGGCGGAAACAGCCGGAACACGGGGCCAAACCGCCTCGCTTTCAGCTCCCGGAACTGCAGCAGGTAGAGCGCGGCAGCGATGAACGCCAGCGCCAGCATCGCCAGGCCAAGCACGCTCACGGTGATATGGAGGATGGACCACGCGCTGCGCCCGGGTGCCTGGCCCGTCCCCGCCCCTCCCTCGGGGGCCAGCCCGATCAATAGGGCCAGACCCACGAGCCCGGTCGCGAGTGGCCCCGTGAACACCCCCACGGCCGATGCCCGGAACAGCCCATCACTCGCCGCCTGCAGGATCATCAGGAACAACGCCAGCATCGAGAGCGTCGGTGCGACGCCGTGAAAGGGAGTGAGCCGCGTGAGCCCGACCGCGTGCGCCATGATGCCGACGAGCGGTACACCGATCGCCACAGGGCGGGACGCGGGACGCATCCCGGCAAACGGGGCCAGCGCGAGCGCTGCGGCCAGGGCGTACAGGCCGACCGCGATCAGGTGCGGAATGATGACCACGGAACGAACGAGGCCGGCCCCGCCGAACGGCGCGGCCGGCCGCCGATCAGGACGGCATCTTCCGGATGAGCCGCACGGGCATGCCCGGAACGAGGTTCGGATGACCGATATTCACGACCAACCCGGAGGCCGAGTGGGCACGCGTGTGGACGATGTGCAGGATCACCTCGGACTGCTCCGACGCGGACCCCGGCATCCCCGTCGCCGGCCGGAAGACCTCGAACACGTCGCCGGCCGTCACCCCGTCGGCGCGGCCCCGATTCACGAACACGATCTGCTGCGGGCCGACGAGCACGTGGAGATCGCGCTCGGCGATGACCACACCCTCGAGCCCGCTCGACACCGTCGTCGGGCGCACGGAGCCGGGGTCCTTGAACGGCTCCAGCGGTAGTGCCAGGTTCCCATCGCGCACTTGACCGAATTGCATGATGACCTGGGCGAGCACCTGCCGCCGCTGCAGTTCGGTCACTCTCGCGACGCCCGTCGGCACAATGACATCGCCCCACCCCGCGATGTCGCGGCCGACCCGCACGATCAGGATCGAGTCCCCCACATGGTACGATGCGTGCTTCGGTGGCTGGATCGAGATCTGATCGAACGTGGTCGCCGTGGTGTGCTCCGTGAGCCGCGGGATGGCGGGAATGGCCGTGTTGCCGAGCACCTGACCGTAGGGGAGGTCCTCCTGCTCGGTGAGAAAGCCCGCCGAGTAGAACTCGCTCCGTCGGAGAGGGCGGTAGGGCTGGTTCGCATAGGCCCGCAGCACGTCCGTCACCTCCTGCGTGGCCGTGCGGCGCCGGTCGAAGATCGTTTGATAGCCTGCCGGCGACTCCCCCGGAGGTGGCGGCGCCTCCACCACTTGCGCCGTGTCCAACAGCTGGGTGGTATCGGGCGTCGCGACCACGGTATCCGTCGCGACGGCGTGAACCGTGTCGCCGGACGGCGAAGTCGGAGTCTCGGGTACCTGCGCAACGCCGACCGGTCCGGAGAGACTCAACTCCTCCCCAGGATAGATCCAGTGGGGGTCGTCAATCAGCGAGGTGTTGAGCCGGTAAATCTCAGGCCAGAGAAGCGGGTCGCTATAGTAGAGCTGCGCGATGGACCAGAGGGTTTCACCCGTTGAGACGACGTGGGTGGCGGGAACTTGGCCCAGCGGTGCCGGCGCCGGTGCTCCTTGAGTCGTGTCCGGCGCCGGCCGCGTGGTGTCCGGGCGAGCCTGCGTGGTGTCTTGGGCCGCGAGCGCGGGTGCTAGCCCCCACCCGAGCAGCCCTGCTACAAGGGCGAGCAGGGCTGCTCGTTCAAAACGGCAGATCGTCGTCCTCCTCATCCAGGGCCTCCGGGAACGCGTCGAGCGATTCCGCCTTCCCCTCGGGCGCCACTTTGGCGGCGGCCTTGGCCCGTGCGTAATCGCCGGAGCCTTCGCCCCCTCCCCGAGAGGACAGGAGGAGCACCTCCCGCGCGATGATCTCCGTAGTGTACCGGGTCTGTTTTTCCCGATCTTCCCAGGTCCGGTACTCGACCCGCCCCTCGACGTAGATCCGGTCGCCCTTCTTCATGTACTTCTCGGCCAGATCCGCCAGCTGGGCGCCTTTGTTGTTCCAGCACACCACGCGATGCCACTCGGTCTTTTCCTGCTTCTCCCCACCCTGCCCCGTCCACTGCCGGCTGGTCGCCAGCGACAGCGTGGCAACCCGGGAGCCGTTGTTGGTGCTTCGCACCTCGGGGTCGGCCCCTAAGTTCCCGATTAGCATGACCTTATTGAGACTCCGGCTCACAACGGACCTCCAGACGCTAGGCGGGTCTGGGACCAAGGGCGACAACAGTATATGACCCGCAAGTCTTTCTGTCAATCAAAGATACGCCACTTGGGCTAAAGTTTTGCAGACAGCACCACGGCGTCCTCCACCGGCCGCCGGTAATAACGACTCCGGCGCCCGACCTCAGCGAATCCCAGGGCCTCGTACAGGCGACGGGCGGCGGCGTTGGACGCGCGCACCTCGAGGTACACCGTCCGCACGCCTCGGGCGGTCAGCTCCGCCAGCGCGCGCTCCACCAGCTCGCGACCGATCCCGTGACGGCGATGTGCGGCCGCGACCCCGAGGTTCAGAATCTCGCCTTCGTCCGCGGCGCTGTGCGCCACCACGTACCCTGCCACGACACCACGTCGTTCGGCCACGAGGAACGGCACGCCCGTGGAGACGCACTCCGTGAAGTCGTTCGCCGACCAAGGGTCGGAGAACACCTCCCGCTCGATCGCGCCCACATCGGGGACGTCAGTTTGGCGGGCGGGGCGAATCGGGCAACGGGCGGCCGTGGCGCGCCTCCCATTTTGCCTGCGCTTCGGCAGGACGTCCGTACACGGGCTCCGCAGTGACCAGATCGTCGATTGCACGGCCGGCGCCCTCGCGGCCCAAGAGCGCCAGGAGCGAGGTTGCCGCGGGAGGTAAACTCTCGAGCGGGATCGGGGCCGCGCCGATCCATTGTTGGATCTCGCCGGCATAGCGCCGCGCGGCATCCGCCACGACCACGCGCGGCCGCACCGGAGCCACGCGGGTCAGCTCCGCGACGGTGAGGAGGGCGGGTGCGACGAGCGTGTCTACGCGGTCGGGGTGGAACACGTAGAGCGCGCCATAGACCTGCCCGCGAAGCGCGTCGAAGCACGCCGCCACCGGATCGGGCCCCAGCCTGAACGCCGCGCCAGCGGCCGCAGCCATGAGCGACGGGACGGCGCGTAACTCGAGGCCCGCCTCCTGCGCGAGCCCCTTCGCCGCCGCCCAACCGATACGCAGGCCGGTGAAGCTGCCGGGCCCATCCCCGACCACGATGCCCTCGAGGTCTCGCGGCCGTACGCCCAGGCGACTGAGGGCGAAGTCGACCAGCCGGATCACTTCCGCCGCGTGGCGCCGTGCCCCCTGCACGTGCGCCCCGCTTTCGGCTGCCGGCGGCCGACCGGCGGCGACGCTCACGATCTCCGTGGCGGTATCGATGGCGAGCCAGACCCCACCCATCAACCCCTCCACACAACGCGGAACGCGGAAGGCGGAACGCGGAACAGACCGTCCAACCGTCGATCCGCGCGGCACACGTCCGGGACCGAACTCGCCGTCGCTGTTCCGCGTTCCGAGTTTCGCGTTCCGCGTTCACGAACACCGACCATCCGTGTCACCGCACCTCCTCGAGCTCCCGGGTATCGGCATCCCGACCGTAGCTGAGCTGAAAGTGCCGATCCAGCGGCGGGGCCCACGGGCCCGCACGCTCTGGCCACTCGATGAGCACGATGCCCGCTTCGCGCATCATGTCGTCGAATCCCAGGTCCTGGGCTTCCGCCGGGCTCCGGAGCCGGTAACAGTCGACGTGGTAGACCGCCAGACCGCCGGGGGTGCGATACCGATGAACGAGCGCGTACGTCGGACTGGTGGCGAGGTCGTGGGTGCCCAGTCCACGACAGATCGCCTGGACGAGCGTGGTTTTCCCCGTGCCGAGCTCGCCAGAGAGCCCGATCACGGCGGGCGCCGCGAGCTCGCGGCCGATCGTCTCACCGAACCGGTTGAGCGCGTCCGCGGAGAGGCGCATGGGGGGAGCGCACGGCATCGCCCTCGGCCCGGAGGTCGAGGATCTGGTCGCGCAGCACGGCGGCGAGCTCGAAATCGAGGTCCTCGGCGGCGGCCTGCATCTGACTCTCGAGCAAGCGCACGAGTGCCTCGCGCTCCTTGGCGTCGGCGGGGCGGTGGAAGCCCGCCTCCGCGGGCTTGGTTGTCTTGGCATCGGCGAAGCGGGTCGCGAAGCGCACCTGGTCCACGGATTTCACGATCGAGCGCGGTGTGATGCCGTGCTCCTCGTTGTATGCGAGCTGTGTCTGCCGCCGGCGGCTCATCTCATCGAGGGCGCGCTGCATCGAGCCGGTGACCCGGTCGGCGTACAGGATCGCGCGTCCCTGGAGATTCCGCGCCGCCCGCCCCACGGTCTGGATGAGCGAGCGGTCGGACCGGAGGAAGCCCTCCTGATCGGCATCGAGAATCGCCACCAGGGAGACCTCCGGGAGGTCGAGCCCCTCCCGTAGCAGGTTGATGCCCACGAGCACGTCAAACTCGCCGAGCCGGAGGCCCCGGATGATCTCGACGCGCTCGATCGCATCGATCTCGGAGTGCAGGTAGCGGACCCGCACACCGTGCTGCTGCAGGTAGTCGGTGAGATCCTCCGCCATGCGCTTGGTGAGCGTGGTGACGAGGACGCGCTCTTTCTGCTTCTCCCGCAGGCGGATCTCGTGCAACAGGTCGTCTACCTGCCCCTTCACCGGCCGGATCTCGACCTCGGGATCGACCAGGCCCGTCGGCCGGATGATCTGCTCGACCACGACGCCGCCGGAGAGCTTGAGCTCCTCGTCTCCGGGCGTGGCGGAGACGAACAGGATGCGGGGGACCATCCCCATGAACTCGTCGATGCGCAGGGGCCGGTTGTCGAGCGCCGACGGCAAACGGAACCCGTAGTCCACCAGCGTCTGCTTGCGGGATCGGTCCCCCTCGTACATGCCGCCGAGCTGCGGCAGAGTTTGATGCGACTCGTCGATGATGCACAGGTAGTCGTCCGGGAAGTAGTCGAGCAGGCATGCGGGCCTCTCCCCGGGCTGCCGCCCCGTGAGGTGCCGGGAATAGTTCTCGATCCCGGTGCAGCGGCCGACTTCGAGCAGCATATCGATATCGAAGTTGGTGCGCGACTCGAGGCGCTGCGCCTCGAGCAGCTTGTTCTGCACCCGCAGCTCCGCGAGGCGCTCTTTGAGCTCCACGCGGATCGCCGCGACGGCCCGCTCGACCGTGGGACGCTCCGTGACGAAGTGCGTCGCCGGGTAGACCGCCGTCTTCGCGAGCTCCGCGATGGTATCGCCCGTGAGCGGGTCGATCTTCGCGATCTTCTCGACCGTGTCGCCCCAGAACTCGATGCGGACGGCCTGCTCGTCGTACGCCGGGAACACCTCGACCGTGTCGCCCCGCACGCGGAACGCCCCCCGCTCGAAGGCCACGTCGTTTCGCTGATACTGCACCCCGACGAGCGCCTCCAGCAGAGCGTCACGCCCCCGCTCCTCGCCCACGCTCGCGGTCACGAGGCGCTGGCGATACACTTCCGGGTCGCCCAACCCGTAGATCGCCGATACGCTGGCCACGATCACCACGTCCTCGCGCTCCATGAGGCTCGAGGTCGCGCGGAGCCGCAGGCGGTCGATGTCGTCGTTGATCGACGAGTCCTTCGCAATGTAGGTGTCGGTCTGCGGGACGTAGGCCTCGGGCTGGTAGTAGTCGTAGTACGAGATGAAGAACTCGACCGCGTTCTTCGGGAAAAACGACTTGAGCTCGCCGTACAGCTGCGCGGCCAGGGTCTTGTTGTGGGACAAGACGAGCGTGGGACGCCGGAACCCCGCGATGACGTGGGCCATGGTCATCGTCTTGCCGGAGCCGGTCACGCCGAGCAGCGTCTGATAGCGGTCGTCGCGGCCCAGGCCCCCGGCCAGTTCCCGGATGGCGCGCGGCTGGTCCCCCGCCGGGGCGAACGGCGAGACGAGGTCGTAGGGCATCAGGGGAAGTTAACCGGTCGGGGCTTGCGTCTGAGGGCCCGACTCGCGGCGGGACACTTCCATGACGCCTTTCACCCGCCGGATCGCTCGAATCACCTTGTTCAGGTGGGTCTGATTCTCGACTTCGACCAGCACGGACCCGAACACCGCGCCGTCCCGGGTCGAGATCTCTGCCGACCGGATGTTGGTGCCCGACTCGCTGATGGCGGTGCAGATGTCGGCGTAGAGGCCCCGCCGGTCCTCGCCACCCACCGCCAGGCGGACCACGAAGGTCTCGCCCTCGGACTCCTGCCAATCGATCTCGATGCGCCGTTCGGCCTCGGTCGAGAGCACCAGGAGGTTGGGACAGTCCGAGCGGTGAATCGAGACGCCGCGGCCCTGTGTGACATAGCCCACCACCAGATCCCCCGGCACCGGCTGGCAGCACTGCGCGTAGCGTACCATGAGCCCGTCCACGCCCTGGATCTTGATCCCGCGCCCGAGGCGGAGCCGCTCGATCACGCGGCCGAAGGCGGTCGGCTTGGGCGGCTGCAGGTCGTCGGCCGGAAGGTCCGGGTACAGAGCGCGCATCATCGTCCCGAGCGCGATGTCACCGCGACCCAGCGCGGCCTGCAGCTGCTCGGCGGACCCGACCGACAGATCGGTGGCCGCGCGCGCCAGCCGGGCCTCGTCGGGCGGGTCGAGGCGCCGGCGGCGCACCTCGCGTGCCAGGATCTCCTGTCCCAGATCGAGGCTCTTCTCGTGCTCTTCCTGACGGATCCACTGCCGGATCTTGTGGCGGGCGCGGGCAGTCTGCACGTGCGCCAGCCAGTCCCGCGACGGCTTGGCCTGCGCACTGGTCATGACTTCCACGGTGTCGCTGTTCTTGAGCGGGCGATGCAGGGGCGCGATCCGGCCGTTGATGCGCGCGCCCTGGCAGTGCTGGCCGACCTCCGTGTGTACCGCAAAGGCGAAGTCAATCGGCGTCGCGCCCTTGGGTAACCGTTTCACGTCCCCCCGGGGCGTGAACACGAATATCTCGTCCTGGTAGAGGTCGACTTTCAGGAACTCCAGGAACTCCTCGGGGGTGTGCGTGTCCTGCTGGAGCTCGAGCAGCTGGCGGAACCATGCCAGGTGCCGGTCCAGCTCGTCCGGACTCTTCCGCCCTTCCTTGAAGAGCCAGTGAGCCGCAATCCCGTACTCCGCCGTGTGATGCATTTCATGCGTGCGGATCTGGATCTCGTACAGCTGGCCGCTGGGACCGAAGACCGTCGTGTGCAGCGACTGGTAGCCGTTCGACTTCGGGCTGGCGATGTAGTCCTTGATGCGCTCCTGCAGCGGCGTCCACTTGTGGTGAATCAACCCGAGGGCGTGGTAGCATTCCGCGATGTCGCTCACCAACACGCGGACGGCGAGGAGGTCGTAGATCTCCTCAAACGGCTTGCCGCGCTTCCTCATTTTCTTGTAGATCGACCAGAGGTTCTTGGGCCGGCCGGTGATCTCGAACCCGGTGAGGCCGGCGGCACGAAGCTCCTCCGCGAGCGGAACGCGCAGCCGCTCGATCGTCTGCTCGCGCTCGCTCTTCTTGGCCTTGACCTTGCGCGCCAGCGCGTGATAGTCCTCGGGCTCGAGGAACTTCAGGGCGAGGTCCTCGAGCTCGGCCTTCACGCCGGCCATGCCGAACCGATGGGACAGCGGCGCATAGATCTCGCGCGTCTCGAGCGCGATGCGGCGCCGCTTCTCCGGATCCAGGTGCTCGAGCGTCCGCATGTTGTGCAGGCGGTCGGCGAGCTTGATGATGATGACCCGGGCGTCCTTCGCGACCGAGAGGAGGAGCTTGCGGTAGTTCTCGGCCTGCTCCTCGACCGTCGAGCGGAACGTCAGCGTCGAGAGCTTCGTGAGCCCGTCCACCAGCTCGGCCACTTCGGGACCGAACGTGCGCCGGATGTCGTCGACCGAGACGTCCGAATCCTCCACCACGTCGTGCAGCAGGGCGGCGGCGATGCTGACCGAGTCCATCTGCTGCTCGGCGAGGATGGTGGCGACCGCGACCGAGTGCGACACGTAGTCGTCCCCCGACTGACGCTTCTGGCCCCGGTGCGCCTGGGCGCTCATGCGGTACGCGCGCGTCAGCAGATCGAGATCGAGCCGGTCGTGCTGCCGCGCGACCGCCTGCGCCAGCTCGGGAGCGAGCAGCGGTGCCGTGCTCGTCACAACAGACCAGCCTCCGCGAAGCTCACGTAACGATCGCCTCCGACGATCACGTGGTCGTATACCGGCACATCGAGCAGCCGCCCCGCGTCCACGAGCTGCCGCGTCACCGCGCGGTCGTCCGCCGACGGCGTGGGATCCGCGCTCGGATGGTTGTGCACGACGATGATCCCCGCGGCCGCCTCCGCGATCGCCGCCCGAAAGACTTCGCGCGGGTGCACGAGCGAGCTGTTCAGGATGCCCCGCGTAATGAGCAGGTCACCCAGGATTTGGCTTTGGCTCCCCAGCGCCAGCACGTGAAATTCCTCCACCGCCAGATCCCGCAGCCGGGCCCTATAAAACCGCTGTACGTCCGCGGGGCCGCGGATGCGCTCCGGCGGCGGCTCTTCCTCGGCTCCCACGCGCCGGCCTAGCTCGAGCGCCGCCGCGACCCGGGCGGCCTTCCCCCGCCCGATTCCCGGCACGCGCGCCAGCTCCGCCGACGGACGCCCGGCCAGCCGCCGCAGCGACCCGTCCACACGCCCCAGCACTTCGCCCGCGACGGTCAAGGCATCCCGACCTGCACAACCCGTTCCTATGAGAATGGCCAGGAGCTCCTGCCCCGTCAACGCGGCGGGGCCCACGGCCCAGAAACGCTCGCGGGGACGGTCCTGTTGGGGGTGCTCGGAAAGACGTAAGGGCATAGGCGAAGGTAGTCGCGGCGGTATCGCCTCCGTGTACCTCGGTAACGCGGGTGACAGCCGTTTATTGCAGCCCCATGCGCCGGCGGAGATCCCGGAACCCGGGGTCAGACCGGAGCGGGGCGTATTCCGGCTCGCAGCTAACCGCCGCCGCCAAATTGACATCGCCCTCGTCGAACGCTCGCTGTAGCCAGGCCATGGACTCCTCACGCTGGCCGAGTTGGATGTACTCGCGGGCGAAGGCGACCGGTGGAACGAATCCGCGTTTCGCTCGCGTCCGCAGCCGCTCGAGGGATCGGGTGGCCCCGAGCACGCGCGCCGCGGCGTAGCCGGCGCTGCCCCGGCTCCCACGGATGAGACGCCCGAATGCGGTGTCGCCCCACTGGCGGGCGCCCGTCGCAAGCTCGTTCAGGGCTGCGTCGTAGTCTCCCTGGCTGGCGAGGGCCTTCGCGAGCTCATAGTGGGCCGGCGGATAAATCGAGTCGAGCGCGAGCTGCTTCGCGAATTGCACAGCCGCGTCTGCCGGACGACCGGCGCACGCCAAGACCCGGGCCAGCTGATAGGCGAAATGGCGGGTCAACGGATCCAGCTCGATGGCTCGGCGCATCTCGGCCTCGGCTTCGTCGAACCGTCCGAGGGTCCGAAGATAGACGCCGAACATCTGGTGCGGCTCCGGGTCGTTCGGATCCAGCTCGAGAGCGCGGCGAAACAGTGGTTCGGCGGCCGCCCACCGCCGATGAAAGCTCGCCGTCGCCTCCGCAACGAGCGCGTGCGCGAAGCCGAGCGTGGAGTCGATCTGCAGTGCGCGGCGGGCGGCAGCCTCTGCCAAGGGATATGCCTCGCGCGACGGCATTACCCAATAGTATGCCATTCCGACGTACGAGTAGCCCAGGCCGGCGTACGCGGCCGCGTACACCGGATCCCGCTCGATGGCCTGTGCGAATAGTCCGCGAGCTCGCGCGATCGATTCCCCGGATCGTCTCCCCAAGAAGTACCTGCCCTGGAGGTAGAGCAGGTAGGCATCGGCGCTCGTGGTCGTTCGATGCAATTTCCGCACGTCGATCGAGTCGAGGGCGCCGGGTTGCAGCTCCCGCACGACGTCGCCGACCACCCGCCCCTCGACCGCGAGCGCGCCCGACGCCGACAGGGGGAACTCCCTGCCCCACTGACGGACACCAGTGGCCGCGCGCCGTAACTCGACCGCGAGGCTCAGGGAGTCGCCCTCGCGTCGCAGTGTCCAGGCGAGCACCGCGTCCGCAGTGTCAGCAACGCGAAGCCCGGGGATGCGTGACAGGGCAGCGGTTACGCCCTGCGCCAGCCCCTCGGCCAGATACGTGAGCGTGGTATCCCGCGTGGCGTTGCTGAGGGGAAGCACCGCGACCGCGGTTGGGCGTTTTCCGGAGACGGCCATCCACCAGACCATCACCGTCGCGACTGCGCCGCCGACCACAGGCCACAACACCCGTCGCCAAGGGCGATGTCGGGCCGGAACCACGGGCCTCGCGATCGGTCCCGGCGCCGGCGCGGCCTCCGCAAACGGGGTCTGGCGCGCCCGAATCGCCCGCATGCGCGCGTCGGTTTCGGGCGATGGCGTCGCGTCATACTCCGTCAGCACGTGGCGCCGGAACGTCTCAAAGGCGCTCAGCGCACCAGCGCGATCCCCGGACCGGTCCAGCAGCGCGATGAGCCGCGCGAGCGCACTCTCGTCGTCTGGATCGAGGGCGACTCCTTGTCGAGCCGCCAGCACGGCCGTGGGCAGATCGCCTTCCCGCTCGGCGTGCTCCACAAAGTCAGCCGCCGCCCGAGCCGCCAGCTGCCCGAGACGCGTACGCTCGGCCGCAATCCAGCGTTCCAGCTCCTGGGACCCACTCGACACGAAACAGCCATCGAGGAACGCGCCGCGATACAGTTGGAGAGCTTGCGCGGCCTGCCCCCCCTTGCAGGCCTGTTCGAATGCCACCACGTCACACCACACCGTTGCGGGCTCGAACGCGATCGCTTCGTCACTATGGCCATTCAGGATTCCGTCCCCGAGCTCGCGGCGGAGAAAGCGCAGCGACTGCCGCAGGGCCCCCCGCGCGTGCGCCGTGTCGAGCTCGGGCCAAAACAGTGCAATTACGGAATCGCGGCGGGCACCGGCAGCGTGAACGGCGAGATAGGCGAGAAGGGCGAGGCGCTTCGGCTGAGCGAGGATGGAGTGGACCGCGCGTCCGTCGGTCCCCTTCAGGTCCAGCGTCCCCAGCATGCGCAACTCGATCATGCAGCCACCGCCGCGGCAGATGCGCCGACGGGGGGCGGCCAAGTCACGCTCCAATCACGGCTGGGTCACTGGCCGGCGCTAGTCTCGTCAATGTACGCCTGGCCAGGACACCCGCCAGTGCGTTTCCGCGTCCGGTCGGGCCGGCGCGTTCGCGGAGTATGTAACTGCCGTGCCCGATGGAGGTTCACATGTCCAGACTTGCACGCCTTTCCATCTTCCTGTCAGCGCTCGCCGTCGCATCGGCGTGCACCGACCGCACGCCCGGCCCAACGGGGCTCGGTATTACCGCATCACGTCACGGGGCTCCGTTCTCGGCGGGCCTCGCGAGTCCGGCCTGGCAGGCGTTGGCGGCAGCAAGTTTCATAGGCCCGACGCCTCCCACGGGCTCGTTGAACCCGCTTCAATCCGCGCACGCCTATGCACTGCTCGGCGTTGCGCAGTATCTCGCCGTGCAAGGAGCGGATGCCGCAGCCGGTAGTAACGGGCGGAGTCACCTCGAGGCCGAGCGAGGCGCGGTGGCGGGAGCCTCCGCGGCTGTGTTGACCTATCTCTTCCCGGGTTCCACTCAGTCATTCGAGAATCTCGTTACCGCGCAAGCCGGCGCGGGTCCCGGGCAACCGCATCCGTGGTTCGCCCGCGGCGAGGCGATCGGTCGCGAGGTCGGCGCAGGCATTGTAGCAAGGGCGCGCAGCGACCATTTTGGCTTGCCACTCAACCCAGCTCCCCCGGTCGGGCCGCAATTCTGGACCAGTAACTCTCCGACGGCACCGGTGGCGGGCGGCGACATGCCGGGAGTCACATCGTGGTTCCTCACGTCAGCGAACCAGTTCCGGCCGGGTCCGCCGCCGGCGTTCGGCTCTGCCGAGTTTCTGGCCGCGCTTGCGGAGATCCGGACGATCTCCGACACCCGCACCGCGACACAGATTCAGACCGCCGTCTATTGGGCGCTGAACGCCGGGACAGTTACCGCGGCGGGCTTCTGGCTTCAAGTCGCGACGGATGACATCAACGCGCACGGGCTGTCCGAACGTGAGGCGACACACCTCTACGCACTGACCAGCGCTGTGATGTTCGACGCGGGAATCGGCTGCTGGGATGCAAAACTCTTCTACTGGTTGGTGCGGCCGTGGAAGGCGGACCCGCTCATCACCACCACCGCCGCCGTTGGGAAGCCCAACCATCCGTCCTATCCGTCCGGGCACAGCTGCCTCTCGTCGTCCGGCGCGGAAGTCATCAGTACCTTCTTCCCCGAGCAACGTGCGCAGTTGGCGGCGATGGTCGAAGAGGCGGGGCTGTCACGCATGTACGGCGGCATTCACTATCGGTTCGACATCGAGGCTGGACAGGCGCTGGGTCGCAACGTCGCGCGGTATGCGATCGCCGCGGATGCGTCGGGCAATTCAGTGCTGACGGCACACTAGAGTAGCGCTCCACGCAACGAGCCTACATCAATCCTCACGGAGGTAAGGTATGAACCGCACATGTGCTGCTCTCACGATTCTCGCCGCGCTACTCGCGGCCTGCTCGGTCGATCGAGCGGCGCCAACCTCACCTGTGGCGGCCGTCGGCGGCGCGACGGCCACGCCACCCATAAGCGCGAGCAGCTGGGGGCCGGAAACGCCACCATTCAACAACGAAATCATTTTGCGCGATGTCACCGGGGGAGGCGGGTTCGGACACGTGAAGTTTCGCCAACCTAACGACGACAACCTGACCGTCCTTTTGGACACTTGGGTGCGCGATCTCGCGCCCAACACGAGCTACCGGTTACAACGCGCGGTGGACACGGATATCAACGACGATTGCACGGGAACAGCGTGGCTGACGCTGGGCCAAGGAGCAACGCCGGCCGCAATCGTCACCGATGACCGGGGCACGGGCCGGGCAGCGCTCTTCCGGACCCTAACCTCGCCGCTTGGGGCGACGTTCGACATCCATTTTCGCGTGATCGACCAGTCGAATGCGGTGGTGCTCGAGAGCGCCTGCTATCAGTTCGTGGTGACGCAGTAAACCGTTAGGCGGCTGCCCCGTGGCACTTCTTGAACTTCTTGCCGCTGCCACAGGGGCAGGGGTCGTTGCGCCCGACCCCGGAGTAGGGGTTCGCGACCGGCACGGCTGCGCCGACAGGAATTGGCACGCCGGCGGGTGCGCTCACGAGACCGTCGGCCGTCGCCTTGGTCGCCACCATCGGCGTGGCGCGCCGAGCCGGCAGGCTCCCCGCCGGGCCGGTGACCGTGCGCGGAGCCCGGGCCGGCTGGCCCTGGCCGGGCGGCGGCCCGATCTCGATCTGCAGCTTGAGCCAGCGCTCGGCGAAGGTCCCGTGCACGTCGTGCATCAGCCCGACGAACATCTCGTAACCTTCCCGCTTGTACTCGATGAGTGGGTCCTTCTGACCCCACTGCCGGTAATGGATGGCGGCCTTGAGCTGGTCGAGATCGTACAGGTGGTCCTTCCACTTCTCGTCGATCACGGTCAGCATGACGTGGGACAGAGCCTGGGCACCGATGTTGACGGCCCCGACCTTCGTCTCGATCTCCTTGAAGTGGTCGAGCTTGGCCTGAAACGCCTCGCGTCCCGCCTGCTGCGCCGCCTGCACGAGCTCGTCGCGGTTGCGGACCTTCGCGGGATCGGTGACGCCCGGGACCGAGATCAGGAACTTCAGCAGGAACTCGGTCTCGATCAGCTCGCGGTCCCACTGGTACGCATCCTTGGCGGTGCCGATCAGCTCGTCCGCCAGCTCCGCGACGGCCTGCTCGACCATCCGCAGGGCCTCGGCCTTGAGCTCTTCCCCGCCCTCGAGCGCGAACAGCCGTAGCGAGTAGATGACCTCCCGCTGCTGGTTCATCACGTCGTCGTACTCGAGGAGCTTCTTGCGTGCCTGGAAGTTCTGCAATTCGACGCGCTTCTGGGCCTGCCCGATGGCGCCCGTCACCCACGGGTGCGTGATGACCTCGTTCTCCTCGGCGCCGGTCCGGTCCATCCAGCGCGCGATCCGGTCCGACCCGAAGAGGCGCATGAGGTCGTCTTCGAGCGACAGGAAGAACACGCTCCCACCCGGGTCGCCCTGGCGCCCGGAGCGGCCGCGCAGCTGGCGGTCGATGCGCCGGGCCTCGTGCCGCTCGGTGCCCACGATCACGAGGCCGCACGGTGGATCGTCGTTGCAGCCGAGTCGCTTGATCTCCTCAGCAGGCAGGTCGGGCCGCTCGATCTGCTGGCCGAACGGCGCCTGGTGCGCCGTGATCCCGCAGACCTGACATTTCTTCACTCCGGGGCCGAGTTTGATGTCGGTGCCCCGCCCCGCCATGTTGGTCGCGATGGTGATGGCGCCGGGCTGTCCCGCCTGCGCCACGATCTCGGCCTCCCGCTCGTGATACTTGGCGTTCAGCACCTCGTGACGGAAGCCGCGCCGCTTCAGCATGCGCGAGAGGGTCTCCGACACGTCGACGTTGACGGTGCCCACCAGGACCGGCAGTCCGCGCTTGTGTTGCCGCTCCACCTCGTCGAGGATCGCGTTGTACTTCTCGCGCCGCGTCTTGTAGATGAGGTCGTGCCTGTCCACGCGGCGCACCGGCCGGTTCGTGGGAATCACGACCACCTCGAGGCCGTAGATCTGGAAGAACTCCGTCTCTTCCGTCTCCGCGGTCCCGGTCATCCCCGCGAGCTTGTCGTACATCCGGAAGTAGTTCTGGATGGTGATGGTGGCGAGCGTCTGGCTCTCCTCCTGGACCGCGACGCCCTCCTTCGCCTCCACCGCCTGGTGCAGGCCCTCGGACCAGCGCCGTCCGTGCATCAAACGGCCGGTGAACTCGTCGACAATCAAGACCTTGCCTTCCTGCACGACGTAGTCCACCTCGCGCTCGTACAGGGCGTGGGCCTGGAGCAGCTTGTGGATGATGTGCAGGGTCTCGCTCTTCTTGGCGTAGTCCGCCTCGACGCCGCGGCGGCGCTCGATCTTCTCCTTGGGTGCGAGGCTCTCGTCGTGTTCGATCTCGTGCACCGCGTGCGAGATGTCGGGGACCACGAACAGATTCGGGTCTTCCGGCGACATCGTCTCCACGCCCTTGTCGGTGAGGTGCACGGAGTGCCCCCGCTCGTCGAGCACGAAGAACAGGTCCTCCTCCACGTGGCGCATCTTCTGGTCGCGCGCCGGGAGCTTGCGATCGGCCAGGACGTCGAGCTCGACCCGCTGGACCTGGGACTTCACGCCCGGCTCCTGAAGCAACTTGAGCAGCTTCTTGTTCTTGGGCATGCCGAGCTGCGCCTGGTACAACAGCACCGCGCCCTCGTGCATCGTCTTCTCGTTCGCGAGCGGCGGCTCGGCCCGCGCGATCAAATCGTTCACCACGGCCGTCTGCTTGCGGACGAGCTGGACGACCTGGGCGTTGAACTGCGCGTATTTCTCGTCCGACTCGCTGCCGACGGCGCCCGAAATGATCAGGGGCGTACGCGCTTCGTCGATCAGGATCGAGTCCACCTCGTCGATGATGGCGAAGGCGTGGCCGCGCTGGACGCGCTGCTCCAGCGTGAACACCATGTTGTCGCGCAGGTAGTCGAAGCCGAACTCGTTGTTCGTGCCGTACGTGATATCGCAGAGGTACGCGGCGCGGCGCGCGGGCGTCGACGGCTCCGTGTCGTCGATGCAGCCCACCGTCAAGCCGAGCCAGGTGAAGAGGTGGCCCATCCACTGCGAGTCGCGACGCGCGAGGTAATTATTAACCGTGACGAGGTGGGCGCCCCGGCCCGCGAGCGCGTTCAGGTACAGGGGCAACGTCGCCACGAGGGTCTTGCCCTCGCCCGTCGCCATCTCCGCGATCTTGCCCTGGTGCAGCACGATGCCGCCGATGAGCTGGACGTCGTACGGCACCATATCCCACTTGAGCGCGTGGCCGGTCACCACCACCTCGCTCCCCAGCAGCCGGCGGCACGCCTCGCGGACGGTCGCGAACGCCTCCGGCAGCATGTCGCTCAGCGCGGCCTGGAGCGCCTTGACATAGGTCGTCTCCGCGCGGGACAGCTGGTCGCTCAAGGTCGCGCGCTGGGCGGCGTCCGGGCAATCGTGCTTCTCCCGCTTGAGCCGCTCCACCTCGGCGCCGAGCGCGCCGGTGCGCTCGGCGATCAGACCCCGCAGCTTCGGCGTCTGGGCCTGGAGCTCGGCGTCGGAGAGCCCCTTGAGCCGGTCCTCGTGCCCGTGAATCGCATCCACCACCGGGCGGATGCGCTTCAGTTCACGCTGAAACCGCGTGCCGAAGATCTTGGTGAACAAGTCCTTGGGGGACATCAACCCTCTATTCGCGATACAACCCGCGCGCGGCGATGTATTCCCGTACCGCGTCGGGCACCAGGTAGCGAATGGAGCGGGCCTGGCGCACTCGCTCCCGGATCAGCGTGGCCGAAACGTCGATCGCCGGCACCGTGACGACCCGACGGATCGCCCGGTGCCGCGGCGGTGCCGCGCCCGGTCGGGCGAACACGATGACGTCGGCAAGATCGGGGAGAGCATCGACCTGGTACCAAGCGGGCAGATCCGCCGCCGCATCCGCCCCCAACAATAACGAGAATCGGTTCCCGGGCTCGCGTTCGGCCAGGGCGCGCAGGGTGCGAACCGTGTAGGACGGCGTGGGCAACGTCAGCTCGATCCGCTCCACGGCGAGACGCGGGTTTCCGGCGATCGCGAGATCCAGCATTTCGGCCCGTTGCTCCGGTGTGGCCCCATGAGCCGCGCGCTTGAACGGTTGCTCCCGCGCGGGCAGGAACCGCACCCGGGCATCGAGCGCTTCGCCTGCCGCTTCCGCGGCTGCCAGGTGTCCCACGTGGACGGGATCGAACGAGCCGCCGAACAGAGCCTCCACTCGGGGGTCAGGACGGCGTGGCGGCGCTCGAGTCGGCCGGGCAGGACTTGTCGAGCCCTGGAGTCTGGGGGAAGAAACGCCGCAGGTGCGCGCAGGTTTCCTTGAGCTCGTCGGTGTACCCGATGATATGATAGCTCTCCACCAACCGCATCAGGGCGTCCGGCACGCGTTCGGTCCCCGGATAGTTTGCGATCACGTCCTTGAAGTAGATGATGCCCGAGTCGAAGGCGCGCCGCTTGAAGTAGAACATGCCGTTCTTGTACGTCTTCTGCGAAAACCACTCCTTCAGCTGCTGCGCGTGCAGCTGCGCCCGGGCTGCGGCACTGGTGCCCGGATAGCGCCCGACGAGCTCCTGGTAAGTCGCCAGCGCTGTCTCGCCGTACGACGGATCGAGCTCCGGATCCTTCCACAGGCGCACGTTGGCGTCGCCCGCGCGAAGCAGCGCCAGCGGCGCGAAATCGCTCGTCGGATATTGATCCGCGACCTGTCGGAACTCGTGCGCCGCCTCCACGCGGTCGCCCGTCTGGAAGTAGCACTCGGCCAGGTGAAACCGCACATCCGCCATCCCCGCCTCGGTGGGCCCGAGCTCGTAGGTGAGACGGCGGAACGTGGTGAGCGCGCCCTCGTAGTCGCCGCCGCGGAACTCGGCGCGCGCCTTCGCCAGCTCGGCGACGGGATCCGGGACGGGCGCGACGCGTCCGTGGTGACACGCCGCCAGGAGGGGAAGCACGATGCCGATGACGAGCAACGAACGACGCATGATCCTCACGGTTGTTTCGGCGGGGGCGTCGGTGATGGTGCATCCGCCTTCCCCAGCGCGTCGATTTTCTGCTGGGCGCGTTGCGCGATCGTGTCGCCCGGCGCGCCACCGGCGAGCGCCTGCTGGTAGCTCTCGAGGGCCGCCCCCACGTCGCCTTGCGCCCGCTTCACGTCTCCCAGCCCGAGAAAGGCGCCGCGCACCACGTCGGCGGGCGCCCCGGGCGCCGTCGCGCGCCGAAACCAGTCCTCCGCTTCGCCCAGCTTACCGCTGTCGAGCAGCCGCTGGCCCTCGACGAGCGAACACAGTCCCAACCCTTCCCGCGCGCGGTCCGCCACCGCGGGCTCCCGCTGCCGCCGGATCACGCCTTCGAACGCGGGGACTGCCGTCACGCAATCCCGGGCCCGCACCGCCGCCATGCCGTATACGAAGAGCAGCGAGTCGGCCATCCTTCCGTCCCCGGCCGCGACCACGGCCCCGGGGAGGAGAGCCATCGCGCTCGCGCTGTCGCCGCGGTCCGCCGCATCCAGCGCCGCCAGTCGCGCGTACCGGCCGAGCGGGCGGCCGGGTGCGACGGCGCGGAGTCCGGCCAGCCCTTTCGCGGCGTCCGTCCGGTCGTTCGCCGCGAGGGCCGCCCGAGCCACCCGCTCGAGTCCGTCCGCCGCCTCGCCCGCGCGAGACCCATCCCGCTGCCCCAGCGCCACGTAGGCATCGACGGCGGTGCCGTACTCCCCGACGTGCAACGCCGCCGCCCCCGCCTTGGCGTTCAGGTCCGGGCTGCCAGGGCTGGCCTTGAGCCCAAGCTGGTATTCGGCGAGCGCGTCGCGGTAGGCGCCCGCCGCGTATGCGCGGTCTCCCAGCGTCTCATGGTCGGCCGCGCTCGGCTGGCACGCGAGCCCGAGCGTCAGGCAGAAGATCGCCCAGCCTCTCACGGCTGCTTCCTGCGCCCCCGCCGTGCGGCACCTCGCCCCTCCCCCTCCCCCTCCCCCTCCCCGCCGCCCGAGGAATCGCCATCCGAGCCCGCAGACGCGGGAACGGCCATCGGCGCGGCCACCGCCGCGTCGTTGCGAGCCAGCATCGCGAGATAAGCCTCCACGCGTGGATCTTCCGGCCGGCGCTCGCGACAGTCCTCCCACACGGCCTTCGCCGCCAATCCATCCCCGGCCAGGTAGCACGCCAGGCCGAGCATCGCGGCTGCGTCGAGATACGTGGGGCGAGCGCGCACGATGATCTCGAAGTGCTCGCGCGCATCCAGGGCCCGGCCTGCCTCGAGCAGCATGCGTCCCAGCTTATACCGCAGGTCGTGAAACGCGGGTCCCAGGGCGAGGGCGTCCTGGTACTGCGCGATCGCCTGCCCCAGACCGCCAACTTCGAAGTAGGCGTCGCCCAATCGCGCATGCTGGTTCGCCAGCTTGGAGGCAACATGGGCGGGGAACCCCTCGCGCGGTTCGCCCCCGAGCTGTGCGGCGCGCCGGAACGCTGCATCCGCCTCCGCCTCTCGACCCAGCTCGTTCAGCACGATGGCCCGGTGGACGAGGGCTTCCACGTAGTGCGGGTTCAGCGTCAGCGCGCGGTCGAGGTGCGCGAGTGCCTGCTCCGGCTGAGCGACGAGGGAGTACGACAAACCGAGGAGGTGGTGGGCGTCGGCGAACGACCGGCCCGTCGCGACCACCTCCTCGAGGAGGTGAATCGCTCCGTAGTAGTCCTGCAGCTGGAATCGCTCGTGGGCCTGCGCGACGAGATGCTCAGGACTCACGTCCATGGGTTTCCTCATGCCAGCGGACGAACTGTCGAATGCCTGCCTCGATCCCGACCGCCGGCCGGTAAGCGAGCTCGCGTTCCGCGCGCCGCAGGTCCGCCGCGGTCAACCGCACGTCCCCGGGTTGGTCGGGGTGGCGCTCGATCCGGGCCTCGCGTCCGAGGGTGCGGGCGATCAGCTCAATCAGCCGGTCGAGCCGCACGCGGGCGCCGCCCCCGATATTGATCGGCTCGGCGACCCCCGTCCCGTTCGCGGCACCTCCCGGCCGGGCCGTCCATTCCATGGCCGCGAGGACGCCGTCCACGCAGTCCGTAATATAGGTATAGTCGCGCTCGCTCGACCCGTCCCCGTGCATCCGCACGGGCTTCCCCGTGGCGATCAGGCTCGTGAACCGGTGGATCGCCAGGTCAGGGCGCTGACGGGGCCCGTAGACCGTGAAGAATCGCAAGCAGGCGATGCGCATCCCGTAGAGATGGGCGAAGGCCTCGGCCATCAGCTCGCCGGCGCGCTTGCTCGCGGCGTAGGGCGAGATCGGCCAGACGGCCGCGGCGTCCTCCGCGAACGGCGGGGGGGTGGTATCGCCGTACACCGACGAGGACGAGCCGAACACGATGCGAGCGATGCCGGCGCGTCGCGCCGCCTCGAGCACACGGACCGTTCCGGTCACGTTGGTCTCGCTGTAGGAGGCCGGGTCTTCGAGCGACGGACGGACACCGGGACGGGCGGCGAGGTGGAGCACGACCGAGACGCCGTCGAGGGGCATCGCGTGGCGGACGATGTCGGCCTCGACGAACTGGAACCCCGCCGCGCCCCGCAGAGCCGTGAGGTTGCGCTCCTTCACCGCCCGGGGGTAGAACGGGTCGAAGTTGTCGACGCCCACGACGCTCTGGCCCCGGGCGAGGAGCGCCTCGCAGACATGCGAGCCAATGAACCCGGCCGCGCCCGTGACGAGCACGCGGTCGCTCACGCCATGTGCCCCCGGAAGTACTCGATGGTGCGGCGCAAACCGTCTTCGAGGGTCACCGTCGGCTCCCAGCCGAGCGTTTCGCGCGCGCGCCGGATGTCGGGTTGCCGGACCTTGGGGTCGTCGGTAGGGAGCGGTTGCTTCACGATGGCGCTCCGGCCGTTCGTGAGCCGCAACACCAGCTCCGCCAGCTGACGAACCGTGAATTCATGGGGATTCCCGATGTTGGTGGGCTCCGGTCCGCCGCGCTCGAACAGTCTCACGATGCCCTCGACGAGATCGTCCACGTAGCAGAACGACCGGGTTTGCGAGCCGTCGCCGTACACGGTGAGGGGCTCGCCGCGGAGCGCCTGCACGATGAAGTTCGACACCACGCGACCATCATGCGGTCGCATGCGCGGTCCGTACGTGTTGAAGATGCGTACGATGCGAGTATCGAGATTATGGTAGCGATGATACGCCATGGTCATCGCTTCCGCGAATCGCTTGGCCTCGTCGTACACCCCGCGCGGTCCGACAGGATTCACGTTGCCCCAGTAGCTCTCGGGCTGGGGATGCACCAGCGGATCACCGTACACCTCCGACGTCGAAGCCAGCAGGAACCGCGCGCCCTTCGCCTTCGAGAGACCGAGCGCCTTATGGGTGCCGAGGGATCCGACCTTGAGGGTCTGGATCGGGAGCTCCAGGTAGTCGACCGGGCTGGCGGGGCTGGCGAAATGGAACACGCCTTCGAGGGGCCCCTCCACTTCGATGAAGTTGGCGACGTCGTGCAGGATCAGCTGAAAGCTGGAATGGCTTTTCAGATGATCGAGGTTCGTGCGATTGCCGGTGACGAAGTTGTCCATCCCCACCACTCGGTGACCGAGGGAGAGGAGGCGGTCGCAGAGGTGGGAGCCGAGGAACCCCGCCGCACCGGTTACGAGGATGCGCATGCCACGGGGCGGCCGATGCTCTCATAGATGAACCCGAGCTTCGCCATGCGCGGCGGATCGTACAGATTCCGGGCATCGACGATTAACGGGCGCATCATCAACCCCTTCATGCGGTCGAAGTCGGGGTTGCGATACTCGAGCCATTCCGTGACGATCGCGAGGGCGGCGGCGCCCTGCACCGCGTCGTACGCATTCTTCGCGTACGTCACCCGATCCCCCAGTTGGCGGCGCGCCGACGCAACCGCCGCCGGGTCGTGCACGCGCACCTGTACGCGGGCGGCGAGCAGCTGCTCGATCAGGACGAGCGCCGGGCTCTCGCGCACGTCGTCGGTCTCGGCCTTGAATGCCAGGCCCCACACGCCGACGGTCGCGCCATGCAGCGCCGGCCCCAGGCGGCGCTCGAGCTTATCGAACAGCACGCGCTTCTGGCGCTCATTGGCCGCCTCCACCGCCTGCAGGACGTCGAGCGACACGCCGTGCGTGTCGCCGGTGTGGATCAGCGCCTTCACGTCTTTCGGGAAGCACGACCCGCCGTAGCCGGGCCCGGGGAAGAGAAACGCGGGCCCGATGCGACGATCCGACCCGATGCCCCTGCGCACCAGCGTCACGTCCGCTCCGACGGCATCGCACAAACGGGCAAACTGATTCATCAACGAGATCCGGGTGGCGAGCATGGCGTTGGCGGCGTATTTCGTCATCTCGGCGGACGCGAGGTCCATGAAGATGATGGGATTACCCGTGCGCACGAACGGCGCATACAACTGGCCCATCACCTCGGCCGCGTCGGGCGAATCCACGCCTATCACGACGCGATCCGGCTTCATGAAGTCCTCGACCGCCGCGCCTTCCTTCAGAAACTCGGGATTCGCCGCAACGTGAAACGCGGTCTTCGTGTGTTTGCAGATCTCCGCCCGAACCCGCTCGGCCGTGCCGACGGGCACGGTGCTTTTCGTCACCACGAGCTTGGGCCGATCCATGTGACGGCCGATGCTGCGCGCCACGTCCAGGACGTGCTGCAGGTCGGCGGAGCCGTCTTCGCCGGGCGGCGTTCCGACCGCGATGAGGATGACGTCGGAGCGTTCGATGGCCGCGCCGACGTCGGTGGTGAACTCCAGCCGGCCGTCGCGCTGGTTGCGGATCACGAGCGGCTCGAGCCCGGGCTCGTGGATCGGAAGCCGGTTCTGTCGCAACCCCTCGATCTTCGCGGCGTCCACGTCCACACAGAGGACGTCGTTCCCCGTCTCCGCGAAGCAGGCCCCGGCGACGAGGCCCACATACCCCGTCCCGACGACCGTGATTTTCACGTCTTGCCCCCTCCCCCCCCCTTGCGCCGCCGGGCCCGCGCCAGGGCGTTCCGGGTGTCGACGACCAGCGGCGCGCACCGCTCCACGAGCGCATAGTCCACGTTGGAGTGGTCGGTCACGATGACCACGCAGTCGGCGCCCGCGACCTGCTCCGACGTGAGCGGGACCGACGCGAGGTCGATGGCCTCATCCCGAAGCCTCGCGACGTGCGGATCGTGATACGAGACCACCGCGCCCCGCCGCTGCAGCAGCCGGATCACGTCGAGGGCGGGGCTCTCGCGGATGTCGTCGATGTCCTTCTTGTACGCCACGCCGACGACCAGCACCTTGCTGCCCCGCGCGGGGCGCCCCTGCTCGTTGAGGCGATCCACGACGCGCCCCACCCAGTACTCGGGCATCTCGGCGTTGATCTCGCCCGCGAGCTCGATGAATCGCGTCCGGTAGTTGAGCGTCCGCATTTTCCACGCGAGGTAGTGCGGGTCGAGGGGGATGCAATGCCCCCCGACGCCGGGCCCTGGCGTAAACTTCATGAAACCGAACGGCTTCGTCGCCGCGGCCTCGATCACCTCCCACACGTCGACGCCCAGCTTGTCGCACACGATCGCCATCTCGTTGACGAGCCCGATGTTCACGCTGCGGAACGTGTTCTCGAGGATCTTCACGAGCTCGGCCGCTTCCGTCGATGACACCGGTACGAGGTTCTCGATAGCGGGCTCGTAGACGGCCATCGCCACGCGGCGACACGCCGCCGTCAGTCCGCCCACCACCTTGGGCGTATTGCGCGTATTCCACTGCGGATTGCCGGGATCCACCCGCTCAGGCGAGAAGGCGAGGAAGAAGTCCTGGCCCGGCTTGAGCCCCGTCGATTCGAGCGCGGGGAGCAGCAGCTCGCGCGTGGTGCCGGGATAGGTCGTCGACTCGAGCACGATGAGCTGCCCGCGTCGCAGCGTCTGCTTGACAGAGTCCGTCGCCGCGAGCACGTAGCTCACGTCGGGATCTTTGGTCTTCGAGAGCGGCGTGGGAACGCAGATCGACACGACGTCCGGCTCGCGCAGCCGCCCCAGGTCCGTCGTCGCGCTGAACTGCCCCGCCTTCAGGGCGCTCGACACGTCCGTGGCGGACACGTCCTGCACGTGCGAATGTCCCTGGTTCAGGCTCTCCACCAGGCCCTTGCTCACGTCGAAGCCGAGCACCCGGAACCCGGCGCGCGCGAACTCCATCGCGAGGGGCAGCCCGACGTAACCGAGCCCGACGATGCCAATGAGCGCGGAGCGGTCTTTCGCCTTCGCGATGAGGACCTCTTCAGAGGACCGGGTCGTGGTGGTACTCACGGCGACACCGGCGCGCCGCCGGTTGCGAGCGAGCGCGTGGCCGCGTCGAGCACGCGCACCACCCGCACGCCGTCCTCGGCGTTCGCGCGGGGCGGCTCCACCCCCCGGGCCACGCGAGCGAAGTGGCCGAGCTCCGCGGCGAGGGGCTCGACGTTGGGAATCCTCGGAATGAAAATGTCCCCCTCCCGGATGGACAGCGCCTCCCCGTACGATCGGTACTCCGGCGGCCGGTCCACTCCCTTGTCATAGATACGGAGCTTCTCGCGGGCCTCCATATCGTCGAACACGACCATTTTTTGCGCCCCCACGACGGTGAGCTTCCGCTCTTTGTGCGGGTCCAACCAGGATAGCTGCACGTGTGCGAGCACGCCGCTCCCGAACTCCATCGTCAGGAACACGACGTCCTCGACCTTCGGTTGCAGGTAGCTCCGACCATGCGCCGCCACGCGCACGGGGGCTTCCCCAAGCAAGTACAGTGCCACCGAGACGTCGTGAGGCCCGAAGCTCCAGAGCGCGTTTTCATCGGCGCGAACCTGCCCCAAGTTGACGCGCAGACCATACAAGTAATAGATCCGCCCGAGCTCGCCGCCCTGGACCAGGGCCCGCAACCGCTCCACCGCCGGGTGGAACAGGAGCAGATGCCCCGCCAGCACGGGGACCCGCCGCGCGGCGGCGGCGCGCGCCACCGCCTCCGCATCGTGCACGCTCAGCGCGAACGGCTTTTCGACCAGGCACGGCTTCCCCGCCTCGATGCATTGTAGCGCCAACGTGGCGTGCGTGCCGGCGGGCGACGCGACCACCACGGCGTCCACCCGGCTCAAGAGATCCGCCACGTCGGCCGTCACGTGCGCGCTCGGGTGCTGCCGCCCGACACGCTCGCGCACCTTGGCGTCGAGGTCGCACACCGCGGCCAGCTCCGCGTCCGCGAGGCCGGCGACGGTGCGGACGTGGTTGCGGCCCCACGCGCCGGCGCCGATGACGCCGAGCCTGAGGCGGTTCACCGGTAGAATCCACGGATCGTCTCGATCACGCAGTCGAGCTGCGCCCGCGTCAGCTCAGGATACACCGGAAGTGACAACGCCTCCCGGGACGCCCGTTCGGACTCGGGGAACTGCCCGGCCTGGTAGCCCAGGTGCTTGAAGCACGGCTGCAGGTGGAGCGGCAGTGGGTAATAGATGGCGCTACCGATGCCCTGCGCCTTGAGGTGCGCCTGCAGCTCGTCGCGGCGCTCCGCGCGGACCGTGTACTGATGATAGATGTGCTCGTTCGCGGGGTCCACCGGCGGCGGCCGGAGGGCGCCTCGCCCTCCCGGAGTGACGGCGAACGCGCGCGTATAGTAGTCCGCGTGCTCCCGGCGCTTGGCCGACCACGCCGAGAGGTGCGGCAGCTTCGCAAGCAGCACCGCCGCCTGGAGCGTATCGAGCCGCGAGTTCGTGCCCACTTCGTCGTGGTAGTACTGTTTCGCGCCGCCGTGCAGGCGCAGCTTGCTGAGGCGCGCCGCCAGGGCATCGTCCGACGTGACGATGAGACCGCCGTCGCCCCACCCCCCGAGGTTCTTGCTGGGGAAGAACGAGAAGCCCGACGCCCATCCCATCTCGCCCGCCACCCGCCACTGGCCCCCGATCCGGCGACGCGCCCCGATCGCCTGCGCCGCGTCCTCGATGATCGGGAGACCGTGGGTGCGCGCGATCGCATCGAGCCGCTCCATGGCGGCCATCTGGCCGTAGAGGTGCACCGGCATGATGGCGCGGGTGCGCCGGGTAATAGCGGCTTCGACGCCTGCAGGGTCGATATTGAACGTGTCCGGCTCGATGTCCACGAAGACCGGGGTACCGCCCGCGTTATGGATCGTCCCGGCGGTGGCGAAGAACGTGAACGGCGTGGTGATGACTTCGTCGCCAGGCTTGAGCCCTAACGCCTTGAGGGGCAGGAGCAGCGCGTCCGTCCCGCTCGCGCAGGCGATGCCGTGCTTGGCCCGCGCCAGCTGGGCGAGCGCCGTCTCGAGACGCGACACCGCTGGACCCATCACGAACTGTTGCGACTCGATCACCGCCTGGACGGCCGGCAGGACTTCGCCCTTGATGGCGTCGTACTGCGCCACGAGGTCGAGGAGTGGCACGTTCACCGGATCAGCATCCCGCACGCGCGCGGCCGTTCATCCGGTGCGGCGTGACTCGGGAAGGGGCCGTTGCGCCAGCTGCCGCAAGACGCCGTTCGACTCTTCGTAGCTGGTGCCGCACACCGCACACGTGCCCTGCCCGGCCGTCACCGAGAGCCGCTCGCCGCACTGACACATCCACCCCACGCGCCGCGCGGGGACGCCGACCATGAGCCCGTAGGCCGGGACATCGGAGGTCACTACGGCCCCGGCACCGATAAACGCGTACTCGCCGAGCGTGACGCCGCACAGGATCGTCGCGTTGGCGCCGATCGAGCTGCCGCGTCTCACGCGGGTCGGCCGGTATTCGTGCTTGCGCGACACGTGACTGCGCGGGTTCAACACGTTGGTGAACACGCAGGAGGGCCCGCAGAAGACGTCATCCTCCAGCGTCACCCCTTCGTAGATCGAGACGTTGTTCTGAATCTTGACGTTGTTCCCGATCCGGGTGCCCGGCATGACCACGACGTTCTGTCCCAGGTTGCAGCGCTCGCCGATGACGGCGCCCGGCATCACGTGGCAGAAATGCCAGATCTTCGTACCGCGCCCGACCGTCGCGCCTTCGTCGACGTAGCTCGATTCGTGGACGAAATACTCCGCCATCTACACTCCGATCACCTTGACCTCGAGCTCCAGCTCGACCCCCGTCTTCTTGGCGACGGTCTTGCGCACGTGCTCGATAACCTTCAGCACGTCGCTCGCCGTCGCGTTCCCCGTGTTGACGATGTAGTTCGCGTGCATGGTGGACACCTGGGCGCCGCCGACCGTGTAGCCCTTCAGGCCACACTCGTCGATGAGGGCTCCCGCCGTGCGGGTGCCACCCGGGTTCTTGAAGACCGAGCCGCAGTTGGGCTGGTCGAACGGCGTTCCGGCCTTTCGCCACCGCAGCAGCTTGTCCTGAATTTCCTTCAGCTTCGCGGGCGGCTCTTCGATCAGCGCGAGCTTCGCCTCGAGGACGATCACGTTGCCAAGGTTCGAGGAGCGGTACTTGAAGGAAATCTGCTTGCGCGCGATCTGGCGCACGCGGCCCTTCGCATCCATCACCGTCACCTCGGTGAGCACCTCGGCGAACTCCGCGCCATGGGCGCCGGCGTTCATGTACACGCCGCCGCCCACGGTGCCGGGAATGCCCCGAAACCGCTCGACGCCGGCGAAGCCGGCCTCCGCGGTACGGCGCGCCAGGATCGGTGTCGCCACACCGGCGCCGACGATCGCGGTGGCGCCTTTCATCTCGAAGCGGTCGAGGCCCTTGCCGACCCGGATCACCACGCCGGGAAATCCACCATCCTTCACGAGCACGTTCGAGCCGAGCC
Source organism: Gemmatimonadota bacterium (assembly GCA_003222035.1). Classification (GTDB taxonomy): domain Bacteria; phylum Gemmatimonadota; class Gemmatimonadetes; order Gemmatimonadales; family GWC2-71-9; genus AG41. The sequence continues at coordinate 29,401 of QHUS01000054.1, forward strand.
CGATGGCCAGCCAGGGCAGGCCGCGGTCCTGGGCGAGCTGAAGCGCCTTGGCGACGTCGTCCGCATCGGCAGGCGTGACGAGGAAGCGCGCCGGGCCCCCGATCCGGTACGTGGTAGACGCCGCGAGCGGCTCGTTCTCGAGCATGCGCCCGCGGAACTTGAGCTTCGGGGCGGGCGGAGCGGACGGCGCAGGGCGTGCGGGCCCCTTGCCCGAGCTCGCCGGCTTGGTCGACGCCTTGGCTACGCCCGGCCGGCCGGCGTGCGGCTTGGCGCCGCCGCCGCCTTTGCGACTCCCGGCGTCCGGCTTTGGACGGTTGTCCTTTCGTGCCATTCTTGGAGACTCCTCACGCTGCCGGTTCGGCTGCGCAAAGCGATGATCGCGTCGCAGGCGGCGCTCGCGGCCGACATCGTCGTCGTGTACGGGACGCGGTGCATCAGCGCCGCGCGCCGGATCGCGTAGTCGTCCGCCTGCGTGAACTTCCCGAGGGGCGTGTTGATCAGGAGCTGCACGTCGCCCGACACGATCAGGTCGATCGCGTTCGGCCGCCCTTCGTGTACTTTCGCCACCCGCTCCGCCGGAACACCGCGCGCCCGCAGGTACCGCGCGGTGCCGTCGGTGGCCGTGATCCGGAACCCCATCTCGTGAAACCGCCGCACGATCGGCAGCACGGTCGGCTTATCCGAGTCGTTGACCGTGACGAAGATCGCACCGGCGAGCGGCAAGCTGCCGTCCGCGGCGATCTGCGCCTTCGCGAACGCCATCCCGAAGCTGTCGGCCAGCCCCATCACTTCGCCCGTCGAGCGCATCTCCGGGCCCAGGATGGTATCGACCCCAGGCAGCTTCGTGAAGGGGAAGACGGCCTCCTTGACCGCCACCCCGGGGAGCGGAAGGTCATCGGGAATGCCCATTTCGTCCAGGGTGTGCCCGGCGATCACTGCCGCCGCGAGCTTGGCCAGGGAGACCCCGGTGGCCTTGCTCACGAAGGGGACCGTCCGGGATCCCCGTGGATTCACCTCGAGCACGTAGACCACGCCATCCTTGATGGCATACTGCACATTGATCAGACCCACGACGCCGAGCGCCTCGGCGAACGCCTTGGTGTGACGCCGCATTTCCTCGACCTGCCGATCGCCGATCAGGTAGGGGGGCAAGACGCAGGCCGAGTCTCCCGAATGGACCCCGGCGTCCTCGATGTGCTGCATCACGCCCGCCACCACGCAACGTTGCCCGTCGGCCAGGGCGTCGACGTCCCCCTCGAAGGCGTCCTCCAGGAAGCGATCGATGAGCACGGGATGCTCCGGAGCGACACGGGCGGCTCTCTCGAAGTAATCCCGCAGGGAGCCTTCGTCGTAGACGATCTCCATCGCCCGGCCACCGAGCACGTATGACGGCCGGACCAGCACCGGGAAGCCGATCCGCTCCGCCACCTTCACGGCCTCGTCAACGGAGCGCGCGGTCCCGTTCGCCGGCTGCGTGACCCCGAGGCTGTCGGCCAGCGCTTCGAAGCGGCCGCGGTCCTCCGCCACGTCGATCGAGTCCGGTGGCGTGCCGAGGATCGGGACGCCGGCGGCCTCGAGCGGCTTGGTCAGACGCAGCGGGGTCTGCCCGCCGAGCTGGACCACGACCCCCTTGGGTTGCTCCCACCGCACGATCTCGAGCACGTCCTCGAGGGTGAGGGCTTCGAAGTACAGCTTGTCGGAGATGTCGAAATCGGTCGACACGGTCTCGGGGTTCGAGTTGACCATCACCGTCTTGAAGCCGAGCTCACGGAAGGCCAATCCGGCGCGCACGCAGCAGTAATCGAACTCCACGCCCTGCCCGATGCGGTTCGGTCCGCTCCCGAGGATCACGATCCCTTGCGCGCCGAACGGCTCCGATTCGTTCTCGGTGTCGTACGAGCTGTAGAGGTACGGCGTCGCGGACGGGAACTCCCCGGCGCACGTGTCCACCGTCTTGTAGGCGGGGTGGATACCGAGGCGCCAGCGGGTCTCACGGACCGCTGCTTCGGACAGGTTCCGCAGCGCACCGAGCTGCGTGTCCGAAAACCCCATCCGCTTCATGCGGCGCCATTCGGGGGCTCCGACCTCCTCCGGCGAGATCCCGGCGAACCAGCGTTCGGCATCGAGCAACTCCTGCAACTGGAACAGGAACCAGGGGTCGATGCCCGATGCCCGGGAGATGTCCTCGATCGAGACGCCGGCGAGCAGGGCGCGCTTGACCTGGAACACGCGCTCCGGCGTGGGCGTCCGCAGCGCGACGCGGAGGTCCTCCGGGCTGTCGCTCGTGAGCCGATCGTCCGCCAGCGACGCTCCCACCACCCAGCCCGGCCGGCCGATCTCGAGCGCCCGCAGTCCCTTCTGGAACGCCTCCTTGAACGTGCGCCCGATCGCCATGGCTTCGCCCACGGACTTCATCTGCGTGGTGAGGCGGTAGTCGGCCGTCGGAAACTTCTCGAACGCGAACCGCGGCACCTTCACCACGACGTAGTCGAGCACCGGCTCGAACGACGCCGGCGTGGTCCGGGTGATGTCGTTCGGCAGCTCGTCGAGCGTGTAGCCGACGGCGAGTTTGGTGCCGATCCGCGCGATCGGGAAGCCGGTCGCCTTCGACGCGAGCGCCGAGGAACGCGATACGCGCGGGTTCATCTCGATCACGAGCATCTCGCCGTCGGCGGGATTGACCGCGAACTGGATGTTGCAGCCGCCGGCCTCGACGCCGATCTCGCGGATGATGGCGATCGCCGCGTCGCGCATACGTTGGTACTCGCGGTCGCTCAACGTCATCGCCGGGGCGACGGTGATCGAGTCCCCGGTGTGCACGCCCATCGGATCCAGGTTCTCGATCGAGCACACGATCACCACGTTGTCTCGGCCGTCGCGCATCACCTCGAGCTCGAACTCTTTCCACCCGAGCACGCTCCGCTCAATGAGCGTCGTGTGCACCGGCGACAGCTCGAGCGCCCGCGCCACCATCTCCTCGAGCTCGGCGCGGTGGTAGGCCACGCCTCCCCCCGTGCCGCCCAGGGTAAACGATGGGCGGATGATCGCTGGGAAACCGCTCTCGGCCGCCGCCGCGACGCCGTCCCCAACCGAGCTAACCGTGCGGCCCGCCGGCGTCGCCAGTCCGATGCGCCGCATCGCGGCGCTGAACTCGGCCCGGTCCTCGGCCATCTGGATCGCGCGGGCGTTGGCGCCGATGAGCTCCACGTCGAAGCGCTCGAGCGTGCCGTCACGCACCAGCGCCATCGCCACGTTGAGCGCCGTCTGCCCGCCCATGGTCGGCAACAGGGCGTCGGGGCGCTCCCGTTCGATCACCTTGCGGACCCACTCGGGCGTGACCGGCTCGATGTAGGTGCGGTCCGCCAGCTCCGGGTCCGTCATGATCGTCGCGGGATTCGAATTGACGAGCACGACGAAGTAGCCCTCTTCCTTGAGGGCCTTGACGGCCTGCGTGCCCGAATAATCGAACTCCGCGGCCTGGCCGATGACGATCGGCCCGGAGCCGAGGAGCAGGATGCGCCGGAGATCAGTCCGTTTGGGCATCGACTACTTCCCGTAACGTGTCGTCGAGCGAATAGCGGGGTCCCCACCCCGTCGCCGCCCGCAGCTTCGCCGCATCCCCCACCAGGTGCAAGATGTCGCCCCCACGGACCAGCTCCGGGTCCGCTTCGGGAATCGGGTGGGCGCCGATCAAATCGGCCAGCCGGAAGAACAGCTGCTCGAGCGAGACGGCGTCCCCCGATGCCACGTTGTAGACCTCACCCGGCACGCCTTTGACCAGCAATCGGGCGTACGCGTCCACCACGTCGCGCACGTGCAGGAATTCTCGCACCGGCTCGAGATTGCCGACCTTGACCACGGGGGCCGCCACCCGCTTCGCGAACCGCAAGCGCTCGGCGAACGCCGGCACCACGAAGCGCGTGTCCTGGCCCGGTCCCGTGTGCGCGAAGGGGCGGGCCACGATGGCGCGTAGCCCGGTGCGCCGCCACACCTCGAGCGCGGCGAGCTCGGCGCCGGCTTTGCTGGCCGCGTAGGCGGAGCACGGCGCGACGGGATCCGTTTCGCGGCGCGGCCGCGACTCCGTCGAGGCGCCGTAGACTTCGCTCGTCGACACGATCAGCACGACCGGATCGGCGCGGCCCGCCCGCTTCGCCTCGCCGAGCACCTGCACCACCCGGGCGGTCCCCGCGGCGTTGACATTCCAGGCATAACCCGGGTCGCGCGTGGCCTCGGTGCCCGACGACACCGCGGCAAGGTGGACGACCGCGTCATACGGCAGGCCCACGACGTTCAGGACCGACTCCGTGTCCCCCAGCTCGAGCGGCAGCCACCGCACGGCCGCCCGCTCGTCGGGCGAGAGATCGGCGGCGGGCGCAACCGGCGCCGGGCTCTGACCCGGCCGCACGGCACCATATACATCGCGGCCGTCCGTGAGCAGGCGCCGGACGAGCCAGCGGCCTACGAAGCCGTCGGCACCCGTCACCAGCACCCTCACGACTGCCGCTCCACGTCGGCATCCACCATCATGCGCACGAGTTGGGCGAAGCTTGTGGTCGGCGTCCAGCCGAGCTCCCGAACCGCCTTGCTGGGATCGGCTTGGAGCGCGTCCACCTCCGCGGGGCGCACCAAGCGCGGATCCACCTTCACGTAGCGCTTCCAGTCGAGTCCCACGTGCGAGAACGCCAGCTCGCATAATTCCCGAACGGTGTGTGTCTCGCCCGTTCCGACGACGTAGTCGGTGGGCTCCGGGCGCTGCAGCATGCGCCACATGGCATCCACGTAGTCGCCGGCAAAGCCCCAGTCGCGCCGAGCCTCCAGGTTGCCGAGCGCGAGCTCCCGCGCCCGCCCCTTCACGATACGTGCCACGCCGTCCGTCACTTTGCGAGTGACGAACTCGAGCCCGCGGCGCGGCGACTCGTGATTGAACAGGATGCCGCTCACGGCGTAAAGTTCGTAGGACTCGCGGTAGTTGACCGTGATCAGGTGCCCGTAGACCTTCGCGACCCCGTAGGGCGACCGCGGGTAGAACGGCGTCGTCTCGCGCTGGGGCGTCTCCCGCACCTTGCCGAACATCTCGGACGAGCTCGCCTGATAGAAGCGCGCCGTCGGATGCGCGAGCCGCACTGCCTCCAGCAGCCGCGTGACGCCCAGCGCCGTGAATTCGCCCGTCAGCACCGGCTGCGTCCACGACGTGGGCACGAAACTCTGCGCCGCCAGGTTGTAGATCTCGTCGGGTTTCGCGTCGCGCACGACGGCCGTCAGGGAGTGCTGGTCCAGCAGGTCCGCGGGCACGATCTCGACGCGGTCGAGGAGATGTCCGATTCGCTCGTACGAATCGTGCGACGTGCGACGGACGACGCCCACGACCTGATAGCCCTTCGCGAGTAACAGCTCCGCGAGGTACGAGCCATCCTGCCCGGTGATGCCGGTGATCAGCGCGATGCGCCGGGGTTGCCGCTCCTCCCTTGCTGGTTTAGCTTTAGGCCGCTTTTTCGAGGCGCTCATTTCTCCAGTCGGGCAGGCCCATGGCGCGAGTGTGTGAGATCTGTGGCAAAGGCCCCATCGTGGGTCACAGCATCAGCCACGCGAACAATAAGACGAATCGCCGCTGGTATCCGAACCTCCAGCGCGTGCGCGCCCTGGTGAACGGCACGCCGCGGCGCCTCCGGGTCTGCACCCGCTGCCTCAAGTCGAACCGCGTCACGAAGGCCGCCTAACGAAAAGGGGGACCCAGGGTCCCCCTTGCCGCACGGCCCCCCGCCTCCGGGTTCCGCCTTCCCGTCGGGTCACGCCCCCAGCAGTTCGATTCGAGCCACCTCCGCGCCGTCGCCGGCGCGATGGCCCAGCTTGATGATCCGGGTGTAGCCGCCGGGGCGTGACGCGAACCGCGGCCCCAGATCCTTGAAGAGCTTGCCGGTCACGGTGCGGTCCTTCAGACGCCGCTCGACCAGCCGACGGGCGTGGAGATCGCCCCGCCGTGCCAGCGTAATGAGCCGCTCGGCGTAGGGGCGCAACTCCTTGGCCTTCGCCTCGGTCGTCACGATCCTGTCGTGCCGGAAGAGACTCGTGGCGAGGTTCGCGAGCAGCGCCTTCTTGTGGCTCGCCGTGCGCGAGAGCTGCCGTCCCTTGGCGCGATGGCGCATTACTCCAGGTCCTCTTCCGTCGCCTGCGCCAGGGGCGCCGTGCCCGGATCCACCACCTTCAGCTCGTCCGGCGTCTCTTCGAACTTCATCCCGAAGTTGAGCCCCTCGCGCCGCAGAAGGTCGGCGATCTCCCCGAGCGCCTTCTCGCCGACGTTCTTGACCTTCAGCAGGTCTTCCTCGCGATACTGCACCAGGTCGCCCAGCGTCCGGATGTTGGAGTTCTTGAGCGAGTTGACCGAGCGGACCGACAGGCCCACGTCGTCGATCGAGCGCGCCAGCACCTCGCGCAGACGGCTCGTCGCGGCTCCGCCGTTCCCCGCCGGCTGCGCCGAGACCATCGGCACCTTCCCGAAGTCGACGAAGAACCGGAAGTGCTCCTGCGCGAGCGCCGCGGCGTACGCGACGGCGTCCTCGGGCGAAATCGTCCCGTTGGTCTCGACGGTGAGGGTGAGCCGATCGTAATCCGTGCGCTGCCCCACGCGTGTCTCGGCGACGGTGAAGTTGGCGCGGCGCACCGGATTGTAGATCGAGTCCACACGCACCACGTCCACCGGCATTGTTCGGTCGACCGGATGTTGTTCCGCCTCGACGTATCCGCGACCCTTGTTCACGTACAGCTCGCCGCCGATCTCGCGGTCGTCCTGCACCGTGAACAACAGCTGATCGGGATTCACGATCGTCACGGCGCTGTGCGCCTCGATGTCGCGCGCGAACACGGGTCCGGCCTTGTCGTGCTTGATGTGCAGGACGGCCTCGTCCACGTCGGGCACGAGCACCAACGTCAGCTGCTTCAAGCGCTGGATGATCTGGTGCACGTCCTCGACCACACCGGGGATCGTTTGATGCTCGTGGACGACGCCATCCAGGCGGAACGCCCACACCGCCGCCCCTCGCAGGGACGAGAGCAGCATGCGCCGCAACGAATTCCCGAGGGTGTAGCCATAGCCCCGCTCGAGCGGCTGAAGCCGAAACTCGGCGGCATTCGGGTTGTCTTCCCGCTTGGTCATCTCGACCAGGTGGGGGCGGACCAGCCCGGTCAAATCAAGGGTCGTCATGATCACTTGGAATAGAGCTCGACGATTAACTGTTCTTGGGCGGCGATCGGGATGGCGTCGCGGGTGGGCCGCTGCGTCATCCGGCCGAGCGCCTTGTCGGTATCGACCTGGATCCACGACACGGGTTGCTGCCGGCCGAACTGCTCGAGCGCATGCTTCACCAGCACGAACTCGCGGCTCGCGTCGGCGATCTTCACCTCGGCCCCTGGCCCCACGCGGTACGATGGGACGTCCACCGTCCGGCCGTTCACCTGCACATGACGATGGCGCACCAGCTGGCGGGCCTGCCGGCGCGATACGGCGAACCCCATCCGGTAGACCAGGTTGTCGAGGCGGCTCTCGAGGGCCACGAGTAACGCCTCACCGGTCACGCCGGGTTCCTTGAGCACGCGATTGAAGATGTTGCGGAACTGCCGCTCCGAGAGTCCGTAGATCCGCTTGACCTTCTGTTTCTCCCGCAGCTGCCGCTGGTAGTCAGACGCCTTGCGGCGCCGCCCCGATGATTGGCCATGCTGGCCGGGCGCATAGGGGCGCCGCTCCACCGCGCACTTCTCGGTCAGACAGCGGGTGCCCTTGAGGAATAGCTTGGTCCCCTCGCGCCGGCACAGCTTGCACGCCGGTCCCGTGTAGCGGGCCATCGCTCAGACCCGCCGTTTCTTGGGCGGCCGGCACCCATTGTGCGGAATCGGCGTCACGTCGCGGATCGAGCGGATCTGCAGGCCCGCCGTGGCGAGCGCTTGAATCGCCGACTCGCGCCCCGAGCCGGGGCCCTGCACGCGTACGTGCACGCGCCGGACGCCCAGGTTCATCGCTTCGCGAGCCGCTTGCTCCGCCGCCACGGTGGCGGCAAACGGGGTCGACTTCTTCGAGCCCTGGAACCCGGCCTTGCCCGAGGATCCCCAGGTGAGGGTGTTCCCCTGCATGTCCGTGATCGTGATGAGCGTGTTGTTGAACGTCGCCGTGATGTGGGCGATGCCTTCCGCCTCGACCACCTTCTTGGCGCGCTTCGCGCCTGCTGTCGCTTTCGCCTGTGCCATTTACTTCTTCAGGAGGGGCTTTTTCTTGCCCGCGATGGCGCGCCGGGGCCCCTTTTTGGTGCGCGCATTCGTGTGGGTGCGCTGGCCGCGCACCGGCAAATTCTTGCGGTGACGCGTTCCGCGATACGTCCCGATGTCCATCAGTCGCTTGATGTTCATCGCGACCTCCGTGCGGAGCGCGCCCTCGACCTTGTAATCCCGCTCGATCACCTGCCGCAGCCGCGCGACTTCGGCATCCCGGAGGTCCCGAACGCGCGCGTCCGCGTTGACTCCGGTCTCCGCGAGGATCTTGCTCGCGTTCCGCGGACCGATGCCGTAGATGTACGGAAGGGCGTACAGGATTTTCTTGTCGCGCGGCAGGTCGACGCCCGCAATGCGTGCCATGACGCTCTACCCCTGCCGCTGCTTGTGCTTGGGACTGCGCTTGCAAATGACGCGAATGACCCCTCGCCGCTTGATCACCTTGCAGTGCTCACAGATCGGTTTGACGCTGGTGCGAACCTTCAAACGCCACGCTCCGGAAAAAAATCCAATTAAGTCTTGAACTATAGACGGGCCCGTAAGTTCACGCAAGGGGCGCAATTACGGGGCACTTCGTACCTCGTCCAGCACCCACGCGTCGCTCGGTTTTCGAAATCCCAGGAAGATGGTTTCGCGCCGCTCGTCAGTGGTGCCCGCGACCACGTAGCGTCGATCGAGCTCGGCGTACCCGCGTCCCGGCTCGACCTCGCGGACCGCGCGGACGGACAACGTACGCTCGACGCCGGCGCGGAGGTGCCGCCGCAACAGCTCGACGGCCTGCGCGCGACCCACGGGGGCCGAGGGGTCCGCGCCCGGAATCTGAAGGACGAGACTAGCGCATTGCCCGACAACCGCTTGCGCGTCGTGGGCAAGCCACGCCTGGCGCACGCGCTCGGCGGCGTCGGGAAGCGATCCCTGACCCCGGGCGCGTCCGGCGAGCAAGAGACCGAGCGCCAGCACCGCCATTACACGGCCCATCACAGCGTCTCCATCAACCGCTGGTACACCCCCCGCGGGTCTGCGGCCCGGGTGATGGGGCGACCCACCACGAGATGTGTCGCGCCCCACCCCGCGGCCTCCGCCGCGCTGATGGTGCGAGTCTGATCGTCGTCCGCGTCGCCGATCCCGCGGACGCCGGGCACGACGATCCACGCATCGGGCCCGAGCGCTTGGCGCAGCAGGGCCAGCTCGCGACCCGACGCGACGACGCCGCGCAGCCCCGCCGCCGCGGCCAGTCGGGCCAGGCGCTCCGCCTCGACCCCCAGGTCGGGCACGCCGCGCCCCACTACGCGCTCGAAGTCGCCGGCGTCGTGCGACGTGAGGACCGTGACGCCGACCAGCGCCATGTCGCCGGCGCCCCGCGCCGCCGCGGCCAGCACCGCCGGCCCCGCCAAGGCATGGACGGTGGCCATCGCGACTCCGTGAGCGCGTGCGGCCTCGACCGCACCTGCCACCACGCTTGGAATGTCGTGCCACTTGAGGTCGAGGAATACGCGGATGCCGCGCGCGTTGAACTCGCGGATCAAGGCGGGGCCCCCGCCCTCGCGCACGTACAGCACCGGCCCGATCTTCGCCCAACGCAGTCCGGGGAGCCGGGCCGCGAGATCCAGCGCCTCGCGCCCGCTCGGCAGATCGAACGCGACGACGAGCTCAGCCACGCACGAGCTCCCGCGCCACGCGCTCAGGAACTCTCGGATCGGCGAGCGCCGCGGTGCCGATCGCCACGAGCGACGCGCCCGCCGCGAGATACTCGCGCGCGTCCGCTGCGGTGCGGATCCCCCCGACACCGATCACCGGGATCGCGACCGCCGCCCTGACCTTGCGCGTCGCCAGGACACCGATCGCCAGGAGCGCCGGACCGCTTACGCCTCCCGCACCGTTGCCCAGGCGCCGGTCGAGCGTGCCGGGGACGGTGTTCACCAGGGTGATCGCGTCCGCACCCTCCCGGTGCGCGACCTCCGCCATCGCGGCGATGTCGGGCAATACCGGGGAGAGTTTCACCGCGATCGGCCGGGTCGCAACGGCACGGCAGTGGCGCACCAGATCGCGGAGGCTGTCCGGCGTCGCCCCGAACTCGAGCCCTCCGGCGCTGGTGTTCGGGCAGGAAGCATTGATCTCGAACGCCGTGACACCCTCGAGATCGGTCAGGCCCTTGATGACGCGCACGTAATCCTCCACGGTCGCGCCCGCCACGTTGACCAGCACTCGCGCCTTCCGCAGGTGGGCCGCGAGCCACGGCAGCTCGTGTTGGCGCGCCGCGTCGAGCCCGGGGTTGGCGAGCCCAACGGCGTTGAGCATGCCGCCCACGAACTCGGCGACGCGCGGCGCCGGGTGTCCGCGCCGCGGCTCGGGGGTGACCGCTTTGGTGACGATCCCACCCAGCGCTTCCAGATCGATCACGCGGGAGACCTCCCGTCCGAAACCGGCGGTGCCAGAAGCGAGGAGGACTGGGTTTTGGAAGGAGGTGCCGAACAACCGGATCGGCGTCACCGACCCCTCGTCGGCGCGGCCACAGCGAGCTTGCGCTCGAGCTCGAGGAGGTAGGCGACGATGCCGTCCGCGATGGCGCTCGCGATCTTGTGTTGACCGAGGCTCGAGGCGAGGAACCCCGCGTCCGTGCGATTCGTGGCGAACCCGGTCTCGACGAGGATGGCGGGTCGCCGCGCGGTCGTGAGCACCATGAACCCCGCTTGCTGGACGCCGTGATTGCCGCCCGGATGGATGCGCGCCACGGAGTCCTGCACGAGCTGGGCGAGCTGCGCCGACTCCCGCAGATATTCGTTGAGCTGGAGGTCGCGCAGGATGTAACCCAGGGGACCCGTGGCGACGCTCGACCCTCCGGTCTCGAAGCTGATCGCCTCGTTTTCCATCTGGGCGACGCGCTCCTGGTCTTCCGTCTTCGCGTCCGAGAGAAAGTACGTCTCCACCCCGCTTGCTTGATCGCCCCGCCGGCTCTCGGGCATCGCGTTCACATGGATGCTCACGAACAGATCGCAGTCGGCCTTGCAGAACGCGCCGCGATCCGTGAGGTCGATGAGGGTGTCGGTGGACCGGGTCAGCACCGCGCCGATCCCCCGGCGCACCAGCTCCGCGCGCAACAGCCGACCGATCGCCAGCGTGATGTCCTTCTCGACGAGGTGCGCGGGGAAATGCCGACCGGGATTCCCGGGGTCGGCGCCGCCATGGCCGGGATCGATCACCACACGGTGACTGTGCCGCAGCCCCGTCAGGGGATTCGGCGCGGCGGGTGCGGGAGGCGGGGAAAGCGGGGGAGAGGGGGAAGCCGAAGCACCCGCGGCGGCGGGCGCAGCCGGGGACAAGACCGGAGGCGGGGTCGCCGTCACTGCAGCCGCGACCGGCAACTCCACGAGACGACCCCCGCCCCCCAAATCCACCCCGCTGGCGCCGCTTATCCCCGGCTCCCAGCGGTACCGCCCTCCGAGTGCCCGCGGCACGCAGTCGGCGAGCCAGTTGAGCGGCAGGAACACGGTATCGCGGGCGACGTACGGCTCACCCACGAGCGCGTACACGACGCCGCCCGCACGCACGAACGGCGCGCCGAGCTGGAACACGAACGCCGTCCCGGAGAGGGCGACCGTGACGCGCGACCCGTCGAGCGCCAGCGTCAAGCCGAGCGGCGCTGCGAGCCGGGGCGCCCCCACCGCCGCATTGCCTCGCTCCAAGGTGACCGGTACAGTGGTCTCGCCGCGTGGTGTCGTGATCAGCACCGCCTGTGTCAACCACAGCAGGGGGGTCACGCTCGCCTCCCTTTGACTCCGCGCGCGAGCTCCCGCTCCGCCACGCGTCGCTTCAGCTCTTCGCGCTTGTCGTGCTGCTTTTTGGCTTTCGCGAGTGCGATCGCCACTTTGGCGAGCCCGTCCTTGAAGTACAACTCGAGCGGCACAATCGTGAGCCCCTTGCGGCTCGTGCCACCGATGAGTTTTCGGATCTCGTGGGAATGGAGCAAGAGCTTGCGCGAGCGGGCGGGAGGCGGATTGTTGTAGCTGCCGGGAAGGTAGGCGGAGATCGTCATTCCCTCGAGCCACACCTCACCGTTGCGGACGTGCGCGTACGACTCTCCGAGACTCGCCTTCCCTGCGCGCAACGACTTGACTTCCGTTCCCGTAAGCACGAGACCGGCCTCCCACGTCTCCAGGAGATGGTAGTCATGTCGCGCCCGCGGGTTGCGGGCGATGGAGACTTTGTCCACCAGGCCAGCGCAAGATAGAAATCGCGATGAGAGCGGTCAAGCCAAGAGTTGACTTGGGGTTATACCGCGGCTTAGATTCGCCGTTCCGCGAACGGGCCGAAGTGGTGGAACTGGTAGACGCGCTGGCTTCAGGAGCCAGTGGGCGCAAGCCCGTGGGGGTTCGAGTCCCCCCTTCGGCACTTCTCGACGGCTAGTATCTCGGCAGACTCGGATCCACGTTCACCGCCCACGCGTCGATCCCACCCCGCAGACTGCGCACCTTCGAGAAGCCAGCCGCCTTCAGGATGTCGAGCGCTTTGAGTGAGCGCGCGCCATGATGGCAATGGGTCACGATCTCGCGATGGCCGTCGAGCTCCCCCAGCCGATCGGGCAGCTCTCCCAGCGGGATGAGCACGGCGCCGTCGATGTGGGCGATCTCGTGCTCGTGGGGCTCACGGACGTCGATCACCAGCAGGTCGGGGTTGCGCTGCCATTCGTCGTGGAGCTCCTGGGCGGAGATCTCGGCCCCATCATACGACGGTTCCGCGCCGATCCCGCAGAAGGCCTGGTAGTCGATGAGCTCGGTGACGGTCGGATGCGCGCCGCACACCGGGCAGTCGGGATCCTTCTCCAGCGTGAGCTCGCGGAACTGCAATTTCAGCGCATCGAACAGGAGCAGGCGCCCGATGAGCGGCTCGCCCGCGCCGAGGATGAGCTTGATGGTCTCCATGGCCTGGATCGAGCCGATGATGCCGGGCAGGACGCCCAGCACTCCGCCTTCGGCGCACGACGGTACCAGCCCCGGAGGCGGCGGCTCGGCGTAGAGGCAGCGGTAGCAGGGCCCGCGCTTCGCGTGGAACACCGATGCCTGGCCCTCGAACCGGAATATTGAGCCATAGACGTTCGGCTTGTCGAGCAGCACGCACGCATCGTTGACGAGGTAGCGAGTGGGGAAATTGTCCGTGCCGTCCGCCACGATGTCGAACTCGCGGATGATGTCGAGGGCATTCTCGGAGATGAGCCGGGTCTCGAACCTTTCGACCTGGACGTTGGGGTTCAGGTCCCGGATGCGCGCCGCGGCCGACTCGAGCTTGGAGACGCCCACCGTGGACGTGCCGTGCAGGATCTGGCGCTGCAGGTTGGTTTTGTCTACGACGTCGAAATCCACGAGCCCGAGCGTCCCGACGCCGGCCGCGGCGAGGTACAGGGCGGCCGGCGAGCCGAGCCCGCCCGCACCGACGAGCAGCACGCGCGCCGCCTTGAGCTTCTTCTGGCCCTCGACGCCGACATCGGGCAGAATGAGGTGGCGCGAGTAGCGCAGGATCTCCTCGTGCGACAGCTTGGGCAGCGGTTCTGCCACCGCCGTACCTCCAGCAATGCTGGGGATGATCGAGACCGTGTCACCAGCCTTGATGGGCGTCTCGCGCTGGGCGAGCTGGCGGATGTCCCGGTCGTTCACGTAGACGTTGACAAAGCTGCGGAGCCGGCCGTCGTCCGCAAAGAGATGCGGCTTGAGCGCCGCGTGGTCACCGGTCAGGCGGTCGAGCAGCTCCCCTACGCTGCGCGCTTCCAGCTGAAGCGAGTCACGCCCACCCACAAACGGGCGGAGCGGCGTCGGAATGAGAATCGTCACTGCCATACGACCTTCCGTTCTTCGCGAGTGATAGGCTCTCCGTCAAACGACCCGCGGTCATCGGTGAGGACCCAACTCTTCATCTCACCGGCGCGGCCGCGTCCCACGCCCACGATCACGTAGGACAGCCACGGCCACGCGTGCTCCCGATCGAACGCGGACGGCGCGGGCGGGTGATCGGGATGTGAGTGATACACGCCGATCACGTCGAGTCCGTCGCGGTCCAGCTTCTCCTGCGCCCGCCGGAACGATTCCGGCTCGATCAGATAACGGTTGCGCGCCGCATCGGTGCGCTGGTTCACGAGCGGCACCACCTGGACGACGACTTTGCGATCGGCTTCGAGGACACCGCCGAGCAACCCGCATGCCTCAGCCGGATAGTCGGCCTCGCCGTGCCGGCGGATCGCCGCCTCGTGGCGTGGATCGAGCACGAGCGTCATGGTGCGCCCCTCTCCCCCGGTCCCGTGAGCCGCCGGTGCTCGCTCAGGTACCGCGTCCCCGAGTCGGGAGCGATGACCACGACCAGGGCGGACGAAGGCGGGCGAGGGCGGTCGAGGGCGGTGAGAGTGCGCTCCGCCGCTACGATGGCGGCGCCGGTAGACCAGCCACCGAACAAGCCGGCCTCCCTGGCCAGGCGTCGCACGGCGTCTTCCGCCTCCTCCGTCTTCACGAACTCGGTTCGATCGGGCAATCCCGGATCGTAGATCCCCGGGACGATCGCCGTGGCCAGGTGCTTCAAGCCTTCGAGACCGTGGAACGGGCCGTCGGGTTGCACCGCGACCAGCTCGATCGCCGGATTCAGCTCCTTCAGGCGCCGGCCGGTTCCCATCAGCGTTCCCGTCGTGCCCACTCCCGCCACCAGCGCCGTGACCCGGCCCGCGGTCTGGCACCAGATCTCCTCTGCCGTGGTGACGTAGTGCGCCCGCGGATTAGCCGGATGGTTGTATTGATCGGCATACCAGTAGAGATCTGGGCGGCCCGCCGCGAGCCGGATGGCTTCCCGAATCGCCCCGTCCGAGCCATCCAGAGGGTCGGTGAAGATCACCTCGGCGCCGTAGGTCTCGAGCAGCGCCTTACGCTCCGCGCTGGCGTTGGCGGGCACGCACACGGTGACCCCAATCCCCGCGGCGGCGCCGAGCATTGCGTAAGCGATCGCCGTGTTGCCGCTCGAAGAATCCAGCAGCCGTTTGGCCGGCAGCTCGCCGCGTGCAATGCCGTCGCGCAGGATGAACAACGCCGCGCGGTCCTTCACGGAGCCGCCGGGGTTGAGCCACTCGGCCTTGAGAAACAAGGGCGGACGAGGGCGGTGGAGGGCGTTGGAGGGCGGTAGAGGTATGAGCGGCGTATTGCCGACAAGACCCCACAGCGCAGGCTCGCGGGCGCTTACCTCCGCCGTCTTCCACCGCCCTTCACCGCCTTTCACCGCAGTCTTCATTCTGCTCCCTTCGCAATCGGCGCGCCGACCAGATTCCCCCACTCCGTCCACGAGCCGTCGTAGTTGCGCACCTTTTTCACACCCAGGAGGTACTTGAGCGCAAACCAGGTGTGGCTCGACCGCTCGCCGATGCGGCAATACGCGATGACTTCGTTCTTGCCGTCGATCACTTTGGCGCCTTTGTAGAGCTGCACCAGCTCGTCATGTGGCTTGAACGTCCCGTCTGCCGCGACGGCTTTGCTCCACGGCACGTTCTTCGCGCCCGGGATGTGCCCCGCGCGCTGCGCCGTCTCCGTCATGCCGGGAGGGGCGATGATCTCGCCCACGAACTCGGGGCTCGACCGCACATCCACGAGCGCCGTCTTGCCTCCCTTGAGCGCCTTCTCCACGTCAGGACGCTTGGCCCGTAGGGCCGCGTTCACCTTTTTCGGGACCGGATATGCGAACGGTCGGACGGTCGGACGGTCGGACTGGAGCGGTCGGCCTTCCGCCACCCACTTCGCACGGCCGCCGTTCATCAGTTTCGCGTTGGTGTGCCCGTACAGCTGCAGCAGCCAGAACGCGAACGCGGCGAACCAGTTGTTGTTGTCGCCATACAACACGACCGTGGTCTTGGGCGTCACGCCCGCCTCCGAGAGCAGCTTGGCGAACGCCCGCTTGTCGGGAATGTCCCGGCGCACGGGGTCGTTCAGCTGCGACTGCCAATTCCATCCGACCGCGCCGGTGATGTGCCCGGAGTCGTACGCCGTCGTGTCGACGTCGACCTCGATCAGGCGGACGCCGGAATCAGTGAGGTGCCCCGCCACCCACTCGGTGGACACGAGCACGTCGGGATGCGAATACGCCACGGTTTGCCTCCAATCAGGTTAAACCCGACAGGCCCAGTCGGGTTTGAGTTCAAAAAAAACAGTTGGGATGGCGGGACTAGTTCCCGGCCAGTGCCCCGGCGATGTGGTACAGCTCAGGCTCATCGTGCGTCAGGTCCGCGAGCGAAATGCCGGCCAACAGATCGTTGATCCGTTGCTCGAGCATTCGCCAAACGGGCCGGATGCTGCACGCAGCCTCCGGACTACATCGCTGGGGATCGACGGGATGGAGATCGCAGTTGACTTCGAAGGTGACATGCTCCGAGGCCTCGATCACGTCTTTTACGGTGATGACGTGAGGCTCCCGGGCGAGGTAGTAGCCGCCCTTGGCACCGCGCACCGAATCCACCAGACCGGCGCGCCGCAGGCGCAACAGAATCTGCTCGACGTAGTCGTGCGGTAACCGCTCCTGCTCGGCGAGCTCGCGCGCCGCGACGGGCCGCCCCTGCCCCGCCCGCTTCGCGAGATTCAGGGAAACGATCAACCCGTACTCAGCCCAGGTGGTGACGCGCATGGGAATAATATACGGCGGTAGCCCCGCACAACCCAACCCCGCCAGGGCGGTAGAAGGCGGTAGAAGGCGGTGAATGCGCCACTTACCGCCCTCCACCGTCCTCTACCGCCCTCTACCGACCTCTACCGACCTCTACCGACCTCAGTCTCGGGCTCACACTCGCCCCAACCTGCACGCCGAACACGTTCTCCCCGGAGTTGCGCTGCAACCACAGCAGGCGGGCGTTCAGGTTCCACAGGACGGAGCCGCTCAACAGGTCCGCTCCGAGCCCGCCGTGCGCGCCCTGGGCCATACCGCGATCCGGGCCTTCGGCGTAGAAGCCCGCGAGCAGCAAACCTGCTTCGGCGTACAGCCGCCCCCACCGCGGGCGGGCGGACGCCTCGTAGCCAGGCGCGAAGAGAATGGCATTTGGCTGGCAGCCCGGTGCGCAGTTGCCGGCGGTGACCTCGAGTGGCGCGTAGTCGATCTGCAGGCCCACGGCGCCGCCGTTTTTGGTGTCGCGCCTGAACCGGGCGCCAACCAGCGGCGCCCGCGCGCGCAGTGAGCCGGCGATCGGGGCGTAGAGGCTCGCGACGGGACCTACGGTGCCGGCGAGGAATTCGCCCGTGCGCGGCGGACCAAACATGATCGAGGCATTGGCCACGGCCTCGAGCGCCTGAATCTCGGTGCCAGGAACTTGCAGGAATCGCCCTTCGATGGTGGCGGCGGCGTACGAGCCCACGTTCACGCGCAGGCCGAGGCCGTAGGAGAAGGCGAAATTGCTCGTGGTCGTCACCGTGTCGCTGCACGCGAGGGGCAGGCACAGCGACGACGACTCGCCGACCCGCGCCAGGCCGACCATGGACCCCGCGAACGGCGCCACGACGCCGCGTGAGCCGACGGGATAGTAGCGGGCATCGAGGCTATACAGCGTCATGCGACGCACGCGCCCGTCGGTCGAGAGGTCGTCGTAGCGAGCGATCGTCACGCCGCTTTCGCCCGCGTCGGCCGTGAGCACGGCGGCCGATCCGCCCCAGGATGAGAAGCCGTGGCTCGCGCCCGAGAGATCCTGCAGGTTGAGCGTCGAATAAATGGGAGCGATGCGGAACTGCCGCTGGGCGTGCGCGGATGCGACGCTGATGAGCGACAGCGCCGCGGCCGCAATGCATGCCGTGCGCATGGAGAAGGGATAGCGGCGAGCGGGGTCGGATTCGGTGACTCGAATCACGACCTCCCCCGTGACGCGGCTTACTTAATGAGCAATCCTACGAGGAGACCGGCCACGTTCGCCCGCACGAGCCACGACCAAAACGTCGCCTTCAGCAGCGGTCGGACCTTGTCATACCACACGCCGCTGCCGATGGTCGAGAGCGCGATGGTGATCAACCAGAGCATCGTCGCGAACTCCATCCCCGCCAGCGGGCCGCCACCCTGCACCCACAGCCCCGCCTTCAAGCGTTGATAGAAGCCGGCCAGGAGCACGCCGAAGACCAGCGCCAGCACCGCGGACTTCGGCATGTTCGCGGCCATCACCTTCTTCTGTTCTTCGGGCGTCGGAGGCATCGTGCCGAACGCATGCATTTCCGGACCGGTGAAGACCTTCCCCCACATGACGTAGTCCGCGATCCACGCTCCGACACCGGCGATCAGTCCCGCGACGATCCAGTGCATGAGTGCTCCTCCTCACACAGGTTCACTTGCGTTGGCCCGGCACTCCCAGCTCGGTCATCGCCAACAGGTCGAGCACCTCTTCCAGGTCTTTTCCCTTGAGTACGCCCTTCTCCATCACGAGCTGACGCACGGTCACGTTCTTCGCGACCGCCTCCTTGGCGAGCTTGGCGGCTTCCGCGTAACCGATCTTGGGAGCCAGGGCCGTCACCAGGGCGGGGCTCCGCTCCAGCCAATGCTCGCACTGCGCCCGATCGGCCGCGATGCCCTCGACACACCGCTCCGCGAGGACGGCCGAAGCGTTGGTGAGCAGGTGCATCGTGAACAGCAGGTTGTGTGCGATGACGGGCATCATGACGTTGAGCTCGAGCTGGCCGGCTTCGGCCGCCGCGGCGATCGTCACGTCATTCCCGAGGGCCTGGTAGCAGACCATGTTCACCATCTCGGGAATCGACGGATTCACCTTGCCCGGCATGATGCTCGAGCCGGGCTGGACGGGCGGCAAGGTGATCTCGGCGAGGCCGGTCCGCGGGCCCGAGGCGAGCAGGCGTAGATCGCTGGCGATCTTTCCGAGGTCCGTGGCGTAGGTGCGCAGCGCCCCCGCAAAGGCGGTGGCGTCGCCCATCGACTGCATCAGCTGCACCCGGTCGCTCCCCTCCCGCAGCTCGAGGGTCGTGATCGCGCGCAGCTGCTTCACCATGAGCGCCGGGTACTGCGGCTCCGCGTTGAGCCCCGTGCCGACGGCGGTGCCGCCGATCCCCAGGTCGCGCAGACCGTCGGCCGACTGGACGATGCGGTCGCGATTGCGCTCGATGGTGCGTCCGTACGCCGCGAACTCCTGACCCAAGCGGATGGGCGTCGCGTCCTGCAAATGCGTGCGCCCGGACTTGACGATCGTGTCGAACTCTTTCCCCTTCGACAGAAAGGCTTGCGCCAGCCGTGTCATCGCTGCGACGAGCGAAGGGAGCTGCGACAGCGTGGCGAGCCGGATGGCCGTCGGGATCACGTCGTTCGTGGACTGGGCCATGTTGACGTGGTCGTTCGGATGCACCGGCGCGTAGTCGCCGCGCTTGCCCCCCAGCAGCTCGTTCGCGCGATTGGCGAGGACTTCGTTAGCGTTCATGTGGTGCGAGGTCCCCGCCCCGGCCTGGTAGGGATCCACCACGAACTGGTGACGGTGTTGCCCGGCCAGTACCTCGTCCGCCGCCTGCACGATGGCGTCGGCGCGCTTCGCGTCGAGACGGCCCGTCTGCTTGTGCGTGAGGGCGGCAGCCTTCTTGATCCAGATGACGGCGTCGACGAACGGCGGGAGCGGCAGGAGCTGCGAGATCGGGAAGTTCTGTCGGGCGCGCTCGGTCTGGATCCCCCACAGCGCGTCGGCGGGAACGGGCAGCTCGCCCAGGGGATCACGCTCCATGCGAGTCATGCCCATCGCCTCCGTCCGTTCGGTGACGGCGCCGTCGGTCTCGAACCAGGAATCACCCATGGATACTCAGGACCTGCTGCAGCATCTGCTGGAGCGCGCCCGATTCTCCGAGAGCAGGATGACCAAAGTGGACTGCTTCCGCACGGACCGGTTGCTCGTCGGTCTCAACTGTTTCGAGCCGGGGCAGGAGCAATCGGTGCACGCGCACGCCGGCGCCGACAAATTCTATTTCGTTGTCGACGGAAAGGCGAGGTTCACGATCGGGGACCGGACGGTGGAGGCTCGGCCCGGCGACCTGGTCGTGGCACCGGCCGGCGTTCCACACGGCGTCGCGCGCGCCCACGAGCGGACCATTGTCCTTGTGGCCATAGCGCCGGCCCCGTGATCATCTCGTCGGCTCGACCCGCAAGCCGTTGTTGAACCGGTTGAAGTACTCCGTCATGCCGATCACGAGGGTGATCTCCACGATCTGACCCTCGTCCCAGGCCGCGCGCAACCGCGCGTACAACTCGTCCGTCACGTCGTGCCCCGACCGGTGCACGACGTCGGCATACTCGAGTGCTGCCCTCCAACCGTCCTCGAGCCGCTCGATGAGCGCCGGGGCCCCCGCCCCCCGGTCCTGGATCGCTTCGACCAGCTCGGCGCTCGCCCCTTTCTGTCTTGCCAAGACAGTGTGCGAGTTGAGTCAGTAGCGACACCCGTTGCGGTGCGAGATCCGGACCCACAGGAGCTCCTTCAAGAGCGGCGGCACGGTGCCTTCGTTCATCACCGTGCGGAAGTGCGCGATCATCGTCCGCAGATGGGCGGGCCGGAGCGCCACGGTGCGAAACATGTTGGGGACGTTGCCCCGCTCCTTCTGATACAGCTCGAAAATTGGGCGGACGTCCGGGGCGGCTTGATCCGGTGCGAGCGGTCCGATGCGCGGCGGCTTCATGGTGCGTCTCCTTTCCCTGCCCTGCGCCTCCCCCAGCCGATCTTGAAGAGCTGCACGGCGGCGTGATAGCCCACGGAGCGGACCAGTGCATAGACGCCGAGCACCGTGAGCAAGACCGCCGTGTAGAAGCGCCACAGCAGCAGCATCGTCACCTGCCGGCCGCCGAAATCACCGACGAATCCGTTCAGGAACGCCACTTCGAGTCCGCCGCCACCCGAGGGCAGGGGGACGACGAGGGGCGCATGCAGCAGCGCGAGGGCCCCGAAGAACATCTGATGAAACGGGGGCCGGGCCGGCAGGCCCCAGGCCAGCGCCGGCAAGATGAGGACGCGCGCGGCGACGCTGACGACGGTCAACAGTGCGCCGGCGCCGAGTGCCCACCACGGGGCGCGGCGTACGTGCGCCCAGGCGACGCGCCACTGGCGACGCACGCGATGCCGTACGAAGCCGGACCGGACGAGGTGCTGCAGGAAGTAGATCGTGACGAGGACCACCAGGACCACGATTTCGATGGTAAGGAGCTCTCCCGCCCGATGGTGCCGCAGCCAGGTTCGGGCGGCGTTCCGCCAATCGGGCACGTAGTACGCCGCCAGTGCGATGCCGGCGAGCACGAATACGGGCCACTCAGACGCGACCTCGACCCCGATCGCCACGATCGCGGTAACCGGCCGGAGGCCGGCTTCGTGGAGGCCGAGAAAGCGGGCCGGCTCGCCGCCCAAGCGGTTGGGGGTGAGCTGCGAGGCCGCCTCGCCGTAGAGGTTCAGCCGGAAGGCATCACGGAACGTGAGGCGCCCGCCCGCGGTCCACACGGCGAGCTGGATCCGCCAGGCGCGGACGACGCAGTCAACGGCGAGCAGCGCCAGGGAAAGAAGGTGGCCCACGCCGCTGTCAGTCGGAGCAGTCGCCCAGCGGGTAGATGAAGCCGCAATTCGGACAGGGGCTCTTACAGCCCCACGGCCTGGGTCGCACCTCGGCGCCACAGCGCAGGCACGACGGGCGCGCCTTAACCGAGGCGGTAGGCGCCGGTGAGGAAGGCGTTCGCGCGGCGCTCGCGTCCGATGGTGGTGTCCGGTCCATGTCCCGAGTACACGATGGTCGAATCGGGGAGCGTAAGCAACTCGCGCTCGATGCTCTTGAGCAACGTGTCCAGGTCGCCCCCCGGCAGGTCGGTCCGCCCGATCGATCCCTGAAACAGGACGTCGCCGCTGAAGACCACGCCGTTGCCCTCGATCACGACGCTCCCTGGAGAGTGGCCGGGAGCGTGGCGAGCGCGGAACGTCAGGCCGCCGACGCGCAGCTCGTCCCCGTGGGCCAGCGCGCGGTCGGGCGCCGGCAGGGCCTCCGCACGCATGCCGAACGCGAACGCCTGTTCCGAAGCGCGGTCGTAGAGCATGCGGTCGGCCGGATGCAGGTAGATGGGCGCTCCCGTGTCCGCCTTGAGACGCGCAACGCCGAGGATGTGGTCGACGTGGGCGTGGGTGAGCCAGATGGCAACGGCGGTGACGCCATTCTCCCGGAGGCGGCTCGCGATCAGGTCCGCTTCCTCACCAGGATCGATCACGGCGCATTGACCGGTGGCGTCGTCGATCACGAAGTAGCAGTTCTCGACGAACTGGCCGTTGACGATCGGGACGATCCGCATGGTCAATCGGGCAGCGTCGCGAGGTACTTTTCCACCGCGATCGCCGCCGTCGTGGCATCGCCCACGGCCGTGGTGATCTGACGCGTCAGCTGGCTGCGCACGTCCCCCGCCGCGAACAAGCCGGGAATCGAGGTCATCATGCGCTCGTCGGTGACAAAGTACCCGCCGGCATCGTGCTTGGCGTGACCCTCGACGAGCCCCGTGTTCGGCGTGAAGCCGATGAAGATGAAGACTCCCCCGACCACGAGCTGGGAGCGCTCGCCCGTCACGGTATCCGCGAGCTCGAGGTGATGGATGCCGCGCTCCGTGCCCTGCACCTCCACCACTTGCTTGTTCCAGATCATTTCGATCTTCGGGTTCGTGAAGGCCCGCTCCTGGAGGATCTTGGACGCGCGCAGTCGATCGCGGCGATGCACGATGTAGACCTTGCTCGCGTACCGCGTCAGGTAGTCGGCTTCCTCCGCCGCCGCGTCGCCGCCCCCAACGACCGCGAGCACCTCGCCCCGGAAAAACGCCCCGTCGCACACGGCGCAGTAGGACACACCCTTCCCGGCGTACTCCTTCTCGCCCGGCACGCCGAGCTTGACCGGCGTCCCGCCCGCCGTGAGGATCACGGCGGGCGCGCGATACGTCTTCCCCCGCGCCGTCACGACGTCGAACCAGCCATCGTCCGCCTTGCGCACTTTTTCCACGGTGTCCGTCATGATTTCCGCGCCGAACTTCTTTGCGTGCTCGGCCATCTTCTGCGCGAGCTCCCATCCCTTGATGCTCTCGAACCCGATGTAGTCTTCGATCAGGTCGGTGTTGAGGAGCTCCCCACCCGGGGCGCCGCGCTCGATGGTAAGGGCCTTGAGCATGCCGCGCCCCGCATACATGGCGGCGCACAGCCCCGCGGGCCCTCCGCCCACGATGATCACGTCGTATCCATTAGCAGCCTTCTGCATCATCCGTGCTCAGCTCCAATCGTGGCGGTACGCAGCGCCTCCGCCCCCCAAGTAATAGAACGCTAGATGGTTTCCAGCGCAGGG
>QHUS01000045.1 GCA_003222035.1 Gemmatimonadota bacterium
TCGAACAGTACTATCCGAGATTCCTGGAGCGGTTTCCGGATCTCGCGACGCTGGCCCGCGCGCGCCCGCGCGCGGTGCGGGAAGCCTGGGATGGACTGGGGTACTATGCCCGCGCGCGCAATCTGCATGACTTGGCGAGAGAGGTGACACGACGGCACGACGGCACGTTGCCGGCCAAGCCAGACGAGCTGGTGAAGCTTCCCGGAATCGGCCCGTACACAGCGGGAGCGGTGGCGACGTTCGCGTACGAAAAGCCGGTCCCGGCCGTGGACACAAACGTCGCGCGGGTGATACGGCGGGTGTTTTTGGGAATCAACCACGCACCACGCACCACGCCCCGCCCGCTCTGGGATCTTGCCCACGCGCTCGTGCCGAAGAACGGGAAACGAGCGTGGAGGTTCAATCAAGCCATCATGGAGTTAGGTGCGCTCGTCTGCGTAGCCCGGAAGCCGCATTGCCCCGAGTGCCCGGTCAGGTCGGTGTGTAAGACCGGGCGGTAAACCGTCGCTTCAGCGGCAGATGCCGAGCCGCGGCTCTCAGCCGCGGTCAGCCGCGATCAGCCGCGCTAAACCGCGCGGAAACCCTTCCCTGCAGAGACTCGTCAGGCACTCTACATTCAGTCCATGACCGCCCCGACCGCCCTGCGAGAGCGCCTCCAGGCCGCCCTCGGCGACAGCTACCACATCGAGCGCGAGCTCGGCGGCGGCGGCATGAGCCGAGTGTTCCTCGCCCAGGAAGTCCACCTGGGGCGCCAGGTCGTGGTCAAAGTGCTGCCTCCCGAGATGGCGGCGGGCGTGAACCAGGAGCGGTTCGAGCGCGAAATCCGCCTCGCCGCCACGCTGCAGCATCCCCACATCGTTCCGCTGCTCACCGCCGGATCGCAGGGCGATCTCCTCTATTACATCATGCCCCACATCGCCGGCGAGTCGCTGCGCGCGCGGATCACCCACGAGCGCGCCCTCCCGATCGGTGAGACCGTGCGGATTCTCCGGGACGTGTGCGACGCACTGGCCCACGCGCATGCCAATGGGATCGTGCACCGGGACGTGAAGCCCGACAACGTGCTGATCTCGGGTAAGCACGCGCTCGTCACGGACTTCGGCGTCGCCAAGGCCGTCGCCAACTCGAGCGGCGCCGGCACCCTTACGTCGCTTGGCATGGCGCTCGGCACGCCCGCCTACATGGCCCCCGAGCAGGCCGCCGGCGATCCCAACGTGGACCACCGCGCGGACCTCTACGCCGTCGGCGCGCTCGGCTACGAGTTGCTCGCCGGACGGCCCCCCTTCAGCGGGATGTCGCCCCAGGGACTGCTCGCGGCGCAGGTGACGACCACGCCCGATCCGGTCACTCTGCATCGCGACAGCGTGCCGCCCCCGCTATCGGCCCTCATCATGCGCTGCCTCGCCAAGCATCCCGCCGATCGCCCTCAGAGCGCGGAAGAGCTGCTCAGCCAGCTCGAGGTCATGGCGACGCCCACCGGGGGCATCACACCCCAGATGCTGGGGCAGGTCTCCTCCGGCACCGCGGCCGCCATTCGCCGGGGACACCCCGCGCGCGTTGCCACCCTCTACGTCCTCGCCGCCATCGGCGCGCTCACGATCGACTACCTGCTGGTGCACTTCATCGGCCTGCCCGACTGGTTCCTCTTCGGCGTCATCGCGCTCGTCGCCGCGGGCCTGCCGGTGATGCTGTGGACCGGCGTCATGGAGCGGCGGCGCGCGCTCGCGGGGACCACCGGACAGGCCGCGCTCCCGGCGGGAGTGCACCGCTGGTTCACGTGGCGCCGCGCGCTGTGGGCCGGCGCGGCGGGGTTCGCCATGCTGACCCTGATTACCGCCGTCTACATGGCGCTGCGGACGCTCGGCATCGGTCCGGTAGGGACTCTCGTCGCGAGCGGCGTGCTGGCGCAGCGCGATCGGCTGGTGCTCGCCGACTTCGAGAACCGCACCAAGGATTCGACGCTCGGCCCGTCGCTGACGGAGGCGCTACGGGTCGACCTCGCACAATCGCCCGTGGTTCGGCTGCTCGATGGCGCGGCGGTCGGCCAGGCGCTGTACCGCATGGGTCGCCCGCCGTCGGCACCGCTCGACCTGGCCCTCGCGCGCGAGCTGGCGCAGCGGGAGGGCGCCAAGGCCGTGGTGCGCGGTCACGTCGATCCATTGGGGCGCGGCTACGTCGTCTCGGCCGAGCTCGTCGGGGCGAGCGACGGCGCGGCGCTGGTCGCCCTACGCGAGAACGCTCAGGACGACGGTGCCATCATCGCGGCGGTGGACCGCTTGTCGCACCGCCTGCGCGAGCGCATCGGGGAATCGCTCAGGACCATCCGCGCGAGCGAGCCGCTCGAGCAGGTGACCACGAGGTCGCTCGAGGCGCTGCGTAAGTACTCCCAGGGCGTTCGCGCCAGCGACGCGGCCGACGTGGCGCGGGCCGGCACGCTGCTGGAGGAAGCCATCGCATTGGACACGACGTTCGCGATGGCGTACCGCAAGCTCGCCGTCGTGTTGAGCAACTCGGGTGGCGCGACGTCACGCATCAACGCAGCCGCCGCGCAGGCGTTCCGGCACCGCGACCGGCTGACGCCGTACGAGCGTGACCTGGCCGACGCCTACTACTACACCCGCGTGGAATACGATCCGGCGAAAGTCGAGGGCGCATACCGCGCGGCGCTCGAGCAGAACCCGGAAGACGGGGTGGCGCTCAACAACCTGGCGTTACTGTTCAACGAGCGAAGGCGATTCGCGGAGGCCGAATCGCTTGCGGTGCACGGGATCACCGTCGCCCCGAACCAGTGGGCGCTGTACGTCAACGCCATGCAGGCGCAGGTCGGGCAGGGCAAGTTCGCCGACGCGAGTCGGACGGCAGCGTTGTTCGAGCAGCGGGCGCCGGCCAACCCCATGAAGCATTTCATCCGGATCGGCCTGGAGGCGGCGCAGCGCAAGTACGAACAGGCCGAGACCGAGACCCAGGCGGCCGCGCAGACGATCCAGGATCTCACGTGGCAAGCCGCCGGGGCGAGCGAGCTCGCCTCGCTCTACCTGGTGCAGGGGAAGCTCGCAGCGGCCGAAGCTCAGTTCCGCCGCTCGATGGCCCTCAACGAGCAGCGCGGCGTGCCGGGGAATTATTTCGAGAACGCGTTCAGCCTCGCCGTTATCGATGTGTTCTTCCGGAACGCACCCGAGGCCGCGCGCCGCGAGGTCGAGGCGGCGCTGCGCCGCTATCCCTTCGCCACCATGCCCGCCGCGGACCGGCCGTACTCCGGACTCGCGTTTCTGTACGGGCACATGGGCCAGCCTGACCGCGCCAAGCAGGTCATGGCCGAGTACGAGGCAGCGGTCCCCGAAGCGATCCGGCGCAGGCAGCCGTTCCGCCACGGCGCCGCGGCCGCGATCGCGCTCGCGGAGGGGCGCGTCCAGGACGGCATCAAGGGATATCGGGCATGGTACGACGAGGATAACTGCTCCGTATGCGGGCTGTACCTGGTGGCCCGCGCCTACGAGCGTGCCGGTGAGCGCGACTCGGCGCTCGCTGTGTACGAGCGCGCCGTGACGACGCCAGGATACAGCCGTTCGTTCGAGGAAGCAGCCACGCTGGGGCCGACGTACAAGCGCCTGGGCGAGCTCTATGAGGAGCGCGGCGATACCGCGAAAGCTCGCGATTACTACGGACGCTTCGTGGACCTGTGGAAGAACGCGGATGCCGAGCTGCAGCCGCAGGTCCGGGAAGTGCGCCAACGCCTCGCCAAGCTCACCGCGTAGCACTCTCCCCGGCGTCTCACCCCCTGCCCAGCGTCGCCGCGAACAGTGCGATCAGTCCGAACGTCCCCGCCACCGTCGCCGCAATGATCTGACGTTTGCGGAGCCTGTGGAATGCCTCGGGGAGCTGCCCGCCCTGCGGCTCGAGCCGCGCCAGCTTGGCCGCTGTCGGCACGCTGATCGCGACGACCCCGAGCGCTCCCAAGATGCCAGCGACCATCATAAGGCTGACCCAGCCGGGCATGGCGCCCGAGCGCATGTAGGGTTGGCCGAGGATGATGCCCGACAGGACCACGGCGATTGCGCCCGGTCCGACGAGTACACGCTGAATCACGCCGATGAGACGATAGGCCGAGAGCCGCTCGGTCGTCCCGAGCCGCTTGGCCGTCACACCGGCCACCATCGTGGCGATTCCGCCGCCGAGCCAGAGCGTAAACCCCAGGACGTGCACCAGCAGCCAGAACCCCCTCATCCTCTGCCTCCCACGGTCACCGGTATCGGTTGCCGGCCCCCGTACCCGGTTTCGAGTTCATGCCAGTGCTCGATCTTTTCCTCCCCGATCTTCCAGCACCAAAACATCTCCCGGCCATCGAGCTTGCCGTAGAAATCGACGAGCCCCGGCTCGAATCCTTTGAACACGCACCCGATCTGGTCCAGCTCGAGCAGGAAGTCGTTGATCTGCTTCGCCACCTCGTCGATGCGGGCGCGGAGCGCGAGCTGCTCAGTGGATTCGCCCCATTCGGGACGCGACTGGGTGGCGACGACTTCATACTGCGCGACGAGATCGCGCCACTGGGGGTGAAGCGCGATCAAGTCGGCGACGATACGCTTCACGAGGGGCAGCGTACGGTTGGCTTCTGCCAGAGTGAAATATTTACGGGGCACAGAAGTAAGTAGTTGCCGTTTCTATTCTCGAACGATCACGATTCCCTGTATGAACTCGGGATGTGGAATAAACCCCACGACCCTCTGATTCCCGTCTACCACGACGATCGTCGATCTGATGTGCGTATCCTTGTCGTCCAGCCTCTCGATCCTGTATCCCTCCAATTCCGTATCGAGCGTCACCACGACCGTATCCTGGCGCGCGTGCGTCTGTACCTTGCACGTCATGGGATCGTGACCCGCGGCCACGCACGCCGTCACGATATCGCGGTCCGAGATCGTGCCCATGTAACGCCGGTCCTTGGGATTGTCCACGACCGGCACGACCGAGATGTCCTTCGCGCGCATCAGCAACGCCAGCTCGGCGCTGGTGGCACCGGCGGCGGCGACAAACGGCTCGGGGATCATGATCTCACGGGCGAGCAATGGCACCCCTGTTATCAAGTGAGCTTCGCGTGGTTACGCGAGCGAACTCGCGGCTCTTAGCCGCGCCCTAATGTATGAGCCAATGCCTTTTTCGCTTCGCGATACCCTGCCTCGAAGTACCGTTGCCCCTGCCCCACGGCAAACGTCGCCTCCCGCTCCGCCACCGCCCGAACGAACACGAGCCGCGGCGCGTCCTCGGGCCATTCGGCGACCGCGCGCTCGGTTTGCGCCGCCATCATGATCCGGATCGCCTCGCCGTGCGCCCGCACGAGCGGCGGAATCGCCGCCTTCTTGTCGACGGGCGGCTCATCGAACCCCGGCCCGACGTGCACCGCCACCACGAGATCGACGGGGGGAGGGGGGGGAACTCGCCGCGCCACCTCGAGCGCGACCACCGCGCGCAAGCCGCCCTCACCCACCCGCCGTCCATCGATCACCTGAGGCGGCAGGTACAACGGGAGCGCGCAGGAAGCGTACAGCGCATCGATGAGCGGCCCATCCTGCCCCAGCGCGCCGAACAGCACCAGCTCACCCGACTCCATGTCGGTCGTCGTGATGGTGAGTGGGATCTTCATGTCGGCGAAGCGCGTGACGGGAACGAGCCGCGCGATCGTGCGCTTCAGGGGCTCGGGCTTCAAGATGTTGCCGGCGAACACGCCCTTCGCGAGCGACCATGCGTCGAGCGCCGCGAAATCCTTCTTCCCGAGCGACAGCGCGATCTCGAGGATCCGCTCGGGACTCGACCCGGCCGCGAGCGCGGCGCCGATCACCGCGCCCATGGACGTCCCGATGATGTGGGAGGGCCCGATATTCGCTTCGCGGAGCGCCTTCCACGCACCCGCATGAGCCAGCGATTTTGCCCCGCCGCCGCCGAGCACCAGCACCACCCGCACCGCCCCGCCCCTCCCTAACGCGGAACGCGGAAGGCGGAACGCGGAACATCCGGGTGGGCCTCGTGGGGCGCCACGACCTCACACGTCTGTTCCGCGTTCCGCGTTCCGACTTCCCCGTTCACTCACCTGCCCCCGTCGCATATCTCCTATCCATCACTCGGCTCGCCCGCCGCTTCGCCGCCCGGTCATACCGTCGCTTCTCATCCGGCGTCTCCGGCACGATCGGTGGCACCGGGGTCGGCAGGCCCTCATCGTCGAGGGCCACGTACGTCACGTAACACGAGTTGGTGTGCCGCTTCTCACCCGACAGCACGTTCTCGGCGATGATCTTGACCCCTACCTCCATCGAGGTGCGGCCCGCGAAGTTGACGCGCGCGTACGCCGTCACCAGCTCACCCACGTGGATCGGTTCCCGGAAGTCCACCTTGTCCACCGACACCGTGACGCACGGCTTCGAGGCATGGCGGATCGCGGCCACCGCGGCCACCCGGTCCACCAGCCCCAAGATGACGCCGCCGAACACGTTGCCCAGGATGTTCGCGTGCTGCGGCATCATCAGCTCCGACATGATCGTTTCCGAGTCGCGCGGATGCTTGGGCTGCATCAGTAGTCCACCGGTCTCAGGTAGAATTCGCCGATCGCCGTCTGCGACATCATGGCCACCGTCGGCAGCCGGCGCTTCCAGTGGGTCGACTCGAGCCGCCCCGCTACCTTCGCCACCTCCTCCGGCGTGAAGCCACGCGCCACCACCTCGGCGGGCTTCATGCCGCGGAGCAGATAGTACAGGATGCGGTCGACCTTGTCGTAGCTGATCCCGTAGTCGCCCTCCGTGGTCTGACCGGGGACCAAGTCTGGGGTGGGCGGCTTGCGAAGGATCACGTCGGGCACGCCCACGTGGCGCGCCAGGGCGCGCACCTGCGTCTTGAACAGATCGCCCAACGGATTCACCGGAGGCGTATCGTCGGCGTGCCACGTGAAGTAGCCGAGCAGCCGTTCCGACTTGTTGCTCGTTCCGATCGGCAGGGCCTTGTGCTTCGCCGAGAGATCGAACAGCACGATCATGCGCTCGCGTGCCATCACGTTGCCGCGGCGCGTGGCATCGGCACTCCCGTCTTTCTCCACTTGGGCCAGGTAGCCGTCCACCGCCGCGGTGATATCGACCGTCAGCGACTGGATGCCGAGCTGGTCGATCACGAGCTGCGCGTGCTCCAGACTCTCGGGGGACGACGTCTTGTACGGCATGCGCACGCCGATCACGTTCTCCTTGCCAAGTGCTTCGACGGCGAGGTACGCGGTGAGCGACGAATCTATGCCGCCCGAGATCGCCACGATGCCCTTCGTGAAGCCGCGGCGCCGGACGACCTCGTCCTTCAGAAACGAGACGAGCCAGCGGCGCGCGAGATCGGTGTCGATGGCGAGCGGGTCTCCTTCCTCAACGCCGCGCCCCACGACATGAATTGCGGATTGCGGATTGCGGATTGCGGATTGTCCCGACGCGCCGTTCGTCGCAGGGTCGAACTCGACGGGTCGCGCCTTCCGTTTCCCTCTTCCCGTTTCCCCTTTCCCGAGGTTCTTGATAAGATGCGGCAGATTGACCTCCAGATCTCCCAGCAGCGGCGCCTCCGCCCTTGCCCGCGTGATCTCGCCGAAGTCCACGTCGTACGTGAGCACCGCCTCCTCGAACAGCGGCCCGCGCAGCACGATCTCCCCCCCCGGGCTCACCACCACGGAGCCGCCGGGAAAGCCCTTCCCGCCCTCGAACCCCACCAGACTCGAGAACACGACCCAGACGCCGTGCTCGTCCGCGATGCCGCGCAGGATGCGCTCCCACCGCACCACACTCGCGGGGAGCCGCACCCCCTCCTCGTCCATCCCCGTCCCCCGGGCCGGCGACGCACTCGGCACGATCACGAGTTGCGCGCCCTCGAGCGCGGCGATCGTGCCCGAGAGCGAGTGCCACGCGTCCTCGCAGATCAGGATCGCCGCCCGGCCCCACCGCGTATCGAAGGCCCGTAACTCCCGGCCGCGCTCCACGAACCGCTCCTCGTCGAACACGCCGTAGGTGGGGAGGAACATCTTGCGATGGACGTGCGTGACGCCGGGTGGGGCGTTGCCGGATGAGGCGTTGCCGAGAGAGGCGAAGAGACACGAGTTGTAGAAATGGTTCTGGAACACTTCATAGAACCCGACCGCGACGTCCAGCGGCGGGGCCTTCGCGGCCTCGTGCTCGACTTGCAAGTCGCGGAACAGGGTTCCCGCCGTGACCGCTACGTCCCGCACGCCCCCTTCGACGAAATAGCCGGAGGTAGACGTCTCGGGGAAGATCACGAGATCGGGGGCCGGCTCGAGCTTCGCGACCTGTGCCAGCACGCCGCCGATCTTTTGGAGATTGGCGGCATAATCGCCCTTCTTGGGGCGAAGCTGTGCAATCGCGATGCGGGGCATGCGAAGAAGATACTGCGACGGTAGAGGCCGGTAGAGGTCGGCTCCGTCCTCTACACCTCTACCGTCCAGCTCAACCCGTACGCCGCCACCAGCACCGCGAGCGCGACTCCAACGACCCCCGGCTGCGCGACCACCGTTCCCACGAACAACGCCGCGTACACGCCGACGAACACCAGCGGGATCACCGGAAAAAACGGCACTAGGAAGGGGGCTCCCCGCTCGCGGGCCCGGAGCCGGAACAGGGACAGCACCGCCAGACTGTCGATTACCAGGATTACGGTGATGGCAAAGCCGAGTAGCGCCTCGAACGTGCCCGAGGCGGCGAGGGCGATCGTGACGACGCCCACGAGCAGCATGGCGACCCACGGCGTGCCGCCACGGTTGACGAGCGCCAGCGCGCGCGGTCCCAGCCCGTCTCGCGCCAGCCCGAAGATCACGCGTGCCGTCACGAAGATGTTGCCGTTGAGCGAGGCGAGTACGACCAGCACGGCGAGCGCGGCGACGACCGTCCCGCCGCGCGCGCCGGTCAGCGTCGCGGCGACGTCGCCCGGCGCCAGGTTCGACGCGGCGAGCTGATCGATCGTGAGCACCTGGAAGAATGCGGCGTTGAGGAGCAGATACAACGCCGCCGCCGCGCCGATCCCGCCCAACAAGACGCGCGGCAGCGTACGATCGGGATCGACGACTTCCTCGGCGATCTTCACCACGTCGAGATAGCCGTAATACGTCCAGATCACGGCCTGAAACGCCACGGTGAGAGCGACGAGCACGGCGCCGCCGGTCGGCGCGGTGGAGAGTGTCGAGTGCCACCCCACGCCGCTTCCGGCGGCGAACCCGAGCACGACGACCCCCGCCAGGGCGACCACCTTCGCGGCCGTCGCGAGGTTCTGTGCCCAGCGCCCCGATGCCACGCCGGCCAGGTTGATTGCCGTGAACAACGCGGCCATTCCGGCGCCGAGCCAATGCGTGTGACCGACCCCCAGTCCCGCGAGCCGGCCCGTGTATTCGCCGGCGACCACGGCGATCGCCGCGATCGCGACAGGGTAGACCGCCGCTCCCTCGACCCAGCCCACCACGAAGCCGGCGCGCGGCCCGAACGCCTCACGTACGTACACATACTTGCCGCCGGCCCGCGGATACCGAGTAGTGAGCTCGGCGAAGCACAAGGCGCCGAGCAGCGCGAGCACGCCGCCCAGGATCCAGGCGATGAACGTGAGCCAGGGACGGCCAAGCTGCGCGGCGACCAGCCCGGGCGTGCGGAAGATCCCCGAGCCCACCATCATGCCGACGACCATTGCGAGGCCGTCCACCAGGCGGAGCGATTTCCTGAGCTCGGTCATGAGGGCCGAGAATCTGCACCGAAAAACAAAGGGGCGCAGCCTGCTGCGCCCCTCTGCCACAAAGCCCGTGCTGGAACCTACGGCCTGCGCCGTCCTCCTCCACCGCCACCACCCCCACCCCCACCAGAGTGCCCTCCTCCACCACCACTCCGATTCGACGGAGCTGCGCGGGCGCCGCGGTCACCACCGCCACTCGACCCGCGCGGCGCGCTCCACCCACTGCCGCCACCGCCGCGTCGCTCGGAAGGTCTGTCAGCGCTACGGTCCCCCGCCCCCCCTCCCCCGCTTCCGCTCCGGCTCCCGTCCACGCCACCGCTTCCGCCAGCGCTGCGCCGTCCGACCCACGCGTCGCGATCGGCGGACGTGCCGCGGTCACGCTGCACGGCGTCGCGCACCGGCACGGTCGTCGAGCGCCGCCGAGCGATGAGCGCGCCGTCGGGGACACGAAAGTTCGGGCCTATGCCTCCGGCGGTCGGGTTCGACCGATCTCTGAAGGTCGTCTGAACGCCTATTCCGGTCCCCGCGTTCGACCGATTCCGGAAGGTCGTCTGAACGGCTATGCCGGTCCCCGTGCGATTGATGAATGTGTTGCGCGGGCGGTACCCGTACCCGTAACCCCCGCCGTAGTAATTCCCCCGGTACGGATAGCCATAGTACCGGTACGGGTAGGGGTAGCCGTAGGAGGTGTAGGCGTAGGGCGAGTAGTAAAACGGGCTGTAGCACGAGTAGAAGAACGGATCGCACGCGCTGTAGTAATAGGGGTAACCCCAGCCGAAACCAACGCCAACGCCGTAGGGGTAAGGGTAGCCCCAACCCCAGCCGACGCCGACGGCGACATGCGTGTGGTACGCGTCATGGGGACGCGACGACACGACGTAGGTGACTACGTCGTAGTCGAAGTGGGCGTCGGGCGACATCCGCTGCACCATGTCGAGCAGCGCCGTTTCCTTGTCGTCACCCGATCCCCGCGTGTCGAGCACGCGGTAGTCCCAATGATCCCCCCGAACGAACTCGTCGAACTGGAACGGCGCGACCGACCGGGCCGCGAGCACCACGCCAGATCCGTCTTTGTCATCGATGAAGAACGCTTCGCGGTCGCCGCGACCCCGCACCTCGATGGTCCTGCGGCCGCGCACGAAGTTGTCGTCGGACGGATCGAGCGGGTACAGCACGCGCACGCGACCCTGCGCGTCCGCGCGGAGCACGAGCAGGTAGCCGTCCTCGGCCAGCTTTACCTCGACGCGGGCCTTGTCGCCTGGCTCGAAGTAATTGTCGTTGTTGAGCGAGACTTTGACCGGGGGATCATCGGCCCCGGCAAGGGCGAACGAGAGCAGCAGTGGAAGCAACATGGGGCCATCCTCTATATACCTAGCCCCGCCAGTGAATCAAGAACCGTGCCTGTTTCAGCCCGGTAGGGCCTGATCTCCCTTGACCACCCTGGGAGACACGGCTGTCTCCTATGGAGACGGCTCCTTCCCGGCGTCGGGCACGAACAGGCTCTGGCTGAAACGCCCTTTCCCGAACTCCCCGATCCGACGTTGGGTCTCGGGCGCGACCAGGAAGTCCGCCAGCGCCCGGCCACCCGCGACGTTGATGCGCGATGCGTTCTTCGGATTCAGCTCGAGGACGTGGTACACGTTGTACAGCGAGGTATCGCCCTCGACCATGGGGACGACGTGCAGCTTGTCCCGCCAGGCGAGGTAGGTGGCGCGGTCGGTGAGCGTGTACCCGCGCTTTTCGTCGGCGAGTTGGAGCGTCGCGCCCATCCCCTGCCCAGATTCGATGTACCAGCCGTCGCGGGGAGGCGTCGAGAATCCGGCGCGCTTCCAGAGCAGCTGCTCGCGCAAGTGCGTACCCGATTGGTCGCCGCGGGACACGAATGGACCGTGGCCTTCCGCGATCCGCCGCATGGCCGCCACTGGATCGCTCATGCCGCGCAGCCCCGCGGGGTCGGCTGCCGGGCCCACGATGAGAAACTCGTTGTGCATCACGATGCGGCGTCGCACGAAGTAGCCCGAATCGACCAGCACGCGCTCGGCCTCGGGCGCGTGCGACAGGACCACGTCCGCGTCGCCGCGCTTGCCCATGGCGAGCGCCTGCCCGCTGCCGACGGCGATCACTTTCACGGTGTAGCCGCTGGCGCGCTCGAAGTCGGGCAGAATGGAGTCGAGCAGGCCAGCGTCGCGGGTGCTGGTCGTGGTGGCGAGGATGACGGCGGACGACTGGGCGGCAAGAGGCGACAAGGGGCGGCATGGGACGGCAACGAGAACCGCGGCAGCAGTGAGCGCCGCTGCACCGTGCCGCCTTCTCACCAGCGCACCTGCATCTGTACCACCCCGCGGTCGTTTTTCACCTGGGTCGTCTGCTCGCGGAACACTTCGTAGTCGGCCATCATCTTCAAGTCGTCGCCGCGCCAGAAGTACTGCACGCCCGCGAGATACCCCGTCGTCCGGTCGGTTGTGACCTGGTCACTCGGGTCGTACTGCTCGACGCGTGCGACGAGCTGGGCGTGGCGCGGCACCACCGCGTACGCCGCCAGCGCGTACCATCCGGTCGTATGCACGTCGGTTCTGCGATTGTGCTCGTCGATATACTCCGCCCGCGCCGTCCACCGCGCCCTCCGGTACATGCCCTGCGCGCCGACCCCGCTCAAGTCGCTGTAGCCCTCGAACGCCCCACCCACGTCGAGCCCCTTTACAGGCGTCACGATGGCGCGCGCGAAATAGGCCATGCGGTTATCCGGGTTGGTGGCCCGGTTGGGACCCTCCCCGTTTACGACGGCGCCCTGCAGCGTCACGCGATCGGGAATGCGCCACTCCCCCTGCACGCCGATGTCGCGTTTGGCTGCGTTCACGATCAGCGAACGCTCGGTCGTCTCGAGGGTCGTGGAGCTGAGCAAGGATTCCAGGGCAAACGGGACGCGAAACTGTCCGACGGTGGCTCCCCACCCGCCGTGCGTCGCTTTCACCCACAGGTCCGTGGCGGAAAGGCTGAGCGGCGACGCGGCGGGCGTCGCCGCGGCGCCGGCCGTGCGCATCTCGACCTGCGCGCGATACGACGCCCAAGGGGTAACGTTCCCCTCCAGGGCGAAGCGCGCTCGCCGCAGGAAGAACACCGCCGTATCACCATGCACCTCGAAGCGCGGTTGGAGATAGCCTGTCAGCTTGGGCGTGGTGGAGAACGGAGCGGGGGTTGACTGCGCCGTCGCGCGCAGGGCCGCGCAGCAGGCCAGAACCACGATGAAGAAGGGCGAGCGCATGCCACCAAACTACGCGTCGCCCGCCCGATAGGCTACCGCGTGCCTATCGGCGCAAAAGCTTTCGAAATGCCACGTCGCTCTGCCGGAGCGCTTCGCGCCGCCACGTCTCGAACAGCTTCACGAGCCGGCGGGCCTCCGGCGTGAGTCGGGATCCCCCGCGACGCGCGCCACCACGGGTCGTGACCAGCACCTTGGCGCCGAGGACGCGCTCCATCTCGCGGATGCGATTGAGGCAGGTGCGATAGCTCCACCCCACCTCGCCACCGGCCGCTCGGATCGTGCCCCGCCGGTCAACCGCGTCGAGGAACCGTAGATAGCGCGGCCCCATGAGGAACGCCCCGTCCCAATTGAGCCACAGCTTGTGGTGCGGTTTCAGATGGGCGCCCAGGGAGGTGGCGCGGGGGCGGGGGCGAGACGGAGCCATACCGGTCGGCGTGAGCTAGATTTGTGCTGCGAAAGCTAGCGGCTGTGTTTCCCATGAGCCAACTCCTCGATGCCATCGCCGGCGTCCCCAACGCCTCGGAGCCGATCCCCGGAATCGTGACTGGCGGACAGCCCACCCTCGAGCACCTCGCGGCACTGAAGCGCGCGGGATGCAAGGTGGTGATCGACATCCGCGAGGGGATGGAGCCCCAGCCGTTCAAACGGCCCGAGGCGGTCGTACAGGCCGGACTCGAGTACCGACACATCCCCGTGGGGCACGGCGCGGTGAGCGACGCCACCTTTGGCCGCCTTGTAGACGCCGTGCGTGAGCTCGCCGGAAGGACTCCCGCCTTTGTCTATTGCAGCAGCGCCAACCGCGTCGGGGGGGCACTGCTTCCCTATTTCATGCTGGAACAGGGCGTGGAAGAAGAGGATGCGGTCGCGCAGGCGCTGCGGGTGGGCCTACGCAGTGCCGAGCTGATGGAGCAGGCCTTGGAGTACGTGCGGAGCAGGCAGGGGGTGTAGCACGCGGCCACGGCTATGGGTTGCGTTGCCAGTACATTCGCATCTCCCTGATCTTGCCGTCCTTGGTCTCGCAAAAGATCGCCCCACGAGCGTCGACCCATTCGCCGGTCCGGCGGCGGCGATAGGTGCACCGAAACTCGGTGGCGAACCAGGGACCCGCGACGTACATCTCACCCGCCTTGAAAGTCGTGTCCGCCTGGTTGGCGGGGACGTCTTTCCAATAGTCGCGGATCTGGTCGAGACCGACGCGCTGGCTGCTGAACGGGTTCTCGAGGAACACCGCCTCGGGCGCGAACACGGAGGTGATTTCATCCACCGCGCCGCGCTCCCACCCGCGGCCAAACGTATTCACCAGTTCGCGATACGCCTCGGTCATGGCGCCCAATATACGCCAAATCTGGAACCATCGGCCGAAGCGTATGGTAGACGGGAGCGGTCACGAGTCGCTCCTACCGTCCCGTGACCTTTCACGGCGAAACCGTACACAGGAGGATGAATATGTTGAAGCGTATCCTCGCGACGACCACCGTTCTGGCTCTGTTCGCGCTGCCGCTCATGGCGCAGGGGCATGCGATGGCGGCCGGCGACGAGATCACGATCACCGGTCAGGTGGTGGACCTGAATTGCCACACGACCAACGGCGCGTCCGGCGCGGCACACAAGGCGTGCGCGCAGGCGTGCGCGAAAGCGGGCGTGCCGCTGGGCATTCTGGCGAGCGACGGCACGATTTACTTGCCCGTGAGCTCGAAGCCCGGCGATCCGCAGAACTCGAAGCTCTCGCAGTTCGCGGAAGCGCAGGTGAAAGTCACGGGCACGCATCGTTTCGTGTCGGGCCTGCACACCATCGAGATCAAGACCGTCTCGGCCGCGTCGTAATGCGGCTGGTGCTGGGCGCCCTGCTGGCGGCGGCCCTGTTCGGCTGCCGCCGCACGGCGCCCAGCGGCTTCACACTTCTCTTTCTGGGGCGCTCGCCCGCCGCGTCGCTGGGTGGGCTCACGTGGGCGCCCGACCCAGAACACGCCCGGCTGGTCGGATTCGACCGGGAGCTGCGTGTCGCCCGTGTCATCTCGAGCCCCCGACTCGCCACGCCGATGGCCGTGGCGCCGCTCACCGGGAGCGAGCTGCTGGTTACCGAGCACACGGGTGAAGGCGTCGTCATCGACACCGCGGGGCGTCCGGTGCGTGAGTGGACGAGCCCGGACATCGCGTCGCTGTACGCGGTCGGTGGCGGCCGGGTGGCCGCGACCCGCTCGCCCTATTACGTGCCCCAGCTGGGGGCGCCCGAGCCCGAGGCGGCGCCCCTGATCCGGATCCTCGACACGATGGGACGTCCCACCGGCGGCCTCGCCACCATCCGCCGGGCGGCAACGCCATTACTCGACAATCTCGTGAACGCGGGCGCGCTCGCTCTGGACGCGGGGGGCGCGGCGTACTATGCGCCGCTGGTGCGCGACGAGATCCGCAAGTACGGACCCGGGGGCCAATTGCTCTGGTCCGCGAAACGGGGGCTGTATCCGAGCGAGCCCGATCCCGTGTTCCTCCCGGCCAAGGGTACCGAGCTGCGCCTGCGGAGCGCACTCGTGAACGTGGCGCTCGCGCTCGGCCCCGATGGGCGGCTGTACGCCCTCGGTGCCGACGACTCGGCCGCGACCCGGCTGCGGGTGGATGTGCTCGACACGGCGACGGGCGCGATCGTCCTGACGAGACACCTGGGCGCGCGCGAGACCGCGGTCGCGGTGAGCGAGGACGGAGCACTCGTGCTACGCGACGCCGATTCGCTGTTGGCACGAGCGGGGGCCACGGGCAGGGAGCGGCAGCCGTTCGCCCCCGCGTTCGCCCTGCCCGACCTGAAGGGCGACACGGTGACGCTCGCGCGCTTCGCGGGCAAGGTGACGCTCGTGAACTTCTGGGCCTCGTGGTGCGACCCGTGCCGGGAGGAGTTCCCCCACATGGCCGAGCTGTACCGCGAGTTCGACCGCGCGGACTTCGAGATCGCGGCTGTATCGGATGACGTGGACCGCCGCAGCATGCGCGGGTTCGTCGCGCGGTTCCGCCCGCCCTTCCCCATCCTGGCCGGAGGCGGTCGCATGAAGCAGCTGTATCACTACCGCGGCCTGCCGTACTCGGTGCTGCTCGACCGCCATGGCCGGGTGATCGAGCGCATCTTCGGCTTCGGCGGCGCCGCGGAGTTCGGGAAACTGCGCGCCACTATTGCAAAGGAGGTTGGCGTTCCCTAGCCTTCAGTTCGTGACCGATCGTACTCTTCCCCCGTCCCCCGTCCCCCTTCCCGTCATTATCGACTCCGATCCCGGCATCGACGACATGCTGGCGCTGTTCCTGGCGCTGGCGTCGCCCGAGCTCGACGTCCGAGGCGTGTCGGTCTCCTACGGCAACACGGTGGTGGAGAACGCCTACCGTAACGCGGTCGCCATCCTGCGGCGCGCGGGCAAGCGGACGACCCTCGGCGTGGGAGCCCGGCGGCCGCTGAAGCGGGGGCTCGCGGTCGCGCGCGAAACGCACGGCGAGTCGGGTCTAGGATACGCGAGTGTTCCGCCCGCGGGCGTGATCCTCGACTTCGTCAAGTCACTCGACCGGCTGCTCGCGGAGCAGCCGGCGCCCGTCACGCTGGTGACACTCGGTCCGGTGACGAGCCTGGCGCTCGCATGGCGCAGAGACCCCGACCTGGTGCGGGCCAAGGTGGCGCGGCACATCGCGATGATCGGTAACGTGGCCGCTCAGGGCAACACGACTCGCTATTCCGAGTTCAATGCGTGGTGCGATCCCGAGGCGCTGGACATCGTGCTGCGCGCCGAGCTGCCGACCGAGATGGTGGGTCTGGACGTCACCCGTGAAATGGTGCTCGCTCCCCACGAGATCACACGTCTGCAGCATGCCGGCGCGGGAGCGGAACATGCGCACTGGATCCAGGATGCGCTGCGCTTTTATGTCGACTTCCACAAGCAGCAGGAAGGGCTCGACGGGTGCATCGTGAACGACGTGCTGCCAATCGCGGCGCTCATCAAGCCCGCGTGCCTCACGTTCGAGGAGAAACGATTGGTGGTGGATCTCGACGATGGGGAGCACCGGGGACACACGCGCATCGATTCCAAAGAAGTGGGACCCCTGGTGAAGGTGGCGACGGAAGTGGACGTCAGCATGGTACGTCCGCTCCTGTCGGAGCGTGTGTTCCGCT
This sequence comes from Gemmatimonadota bacterium, assembly GCA_003222035.1. GTDB lineage: Bacteria > Gemmatimonadota > Gemmatimonadetes > Gemmatimonadales > GWC2-71-9 > AG41. The sequence goes on from QHUS01000045.1 coordinate 17,142, forward strand.
GGGCCGTGCACCAGGCAGCCAGCCCGATCGTGGCGCAAGAGACGCCGGCGTGACGGCCCTGCCCCAGAAGGTCGCCGTGATCGGTGGGGGAGACATCGGTTGCGGCTGGGCCGCACTGTGCGCCTCTGCAGGGTGGCCGGTCACGGTGTTCGATTCGAATGCCAGCGGGCTCGAGCGCGCCGCTACGGACGTGCCGCGCCGAACCCGCGCGCTGGTGGCGCTCGAGCGCGCCACGTCGGGAATCGTGGAGCGCGGCCTGAAGGAATTCACGCAGGCGCGCAGCCTGCTCCAGGCCGTGCAGGACGCCGACTGGGTGATCGAGGCGATCCCGGAAGACATGATCGCGAAGCAGAAGGTGTTCGGCTCGATCGAACAGGTGGCGAGGGCCGACGCGCTGCTCACGAGCTCGTCGAGCGGCATCCCGCCCGCGGACATCTTCGCGCGCTGCCGCCGCCAGGACCGTTGCCTGGTGACACACCCGCTGAACCCACCGGAGCTCATACCGCTGGTCGAGGTGGTCCCCGCGGCACGCACCAGCGCCGCCGCCGTGGTGCAGGCTCAGGAGTGGCTGCGCGCCCTGGGCCGCATGCCGATCCTCCTCAAGAAGCCGATTCCGGGCTACGTCGTGGGCCGGATCGCCGCCGCCGTGTGGCGGCAGTGTATCGATCTCGTTCTGGACGGTGCGATCGACGTGGACCAACTGGACCGCGCGGTCTCGCTCGGCCCGGCGCTCGGCTGGGCGGCCGCAGGCCCGCATCTCACGTATCACCTCGCCGCCGGGGACGGCGGCGTCACCCTGTTCGTCCAGCAGCTCCTCGCGAGCTTCGAGGGCTGGTGGGGTCAGCTCGCGACGTGGCAGCGGCTCGAGCCCGAGCAGCAGCGGGCGCTGACTCAGAGCATTGAACGGGCCTATAAGAGCAACATCGAGCAGCTGCGAGAAGCCCGCGACCGGAGGCTCGGGGCGATCTTGCGGGCGTTGGAGCAGGCGAGAACGACATAAGACTTAGCCGTTATTTTTTCTCCGCTCGCACCATGAGAATCGGCACCATGGTGTGATGTCGTAACGCTGTCGCAGTGCTGCCACGAAGCACGTCCTCGAGCAACCGATGCCCGTGCGTGGCCATTGCGATGAGGTCGCAGCGCTCCCGCTCCGCCACGGCGGCAATCTCCTGGGCGGGGTCGCCGGCGGCGAGCACGGCGTCGGCGTCGAACCCCTCCGCCACGAGCCGTGCGCACGTGTCCTCGAGGTAGGCGCGGTCGTCGCGCATCTCCTCCGATTCGCGCAGGTCGAGCTCCTTGATGTTGCGGGCCACCCACCCGTCCGCCACGTGCACGAGCACCAGCGCCGACCCCAAACGCCGGGCCAGCTCACGCACGTGCGCGAGGATCGTCTCGTCGGCCGGAGAGTGCTCGAGGGGAACGAGGATCCGGGCGTACATCACCCCGCCCAGCTACGCAACGTCTGGGCGAGGAGCCAGGCGTTGAGGGCCGCGATCAGGACCGCGACGACATACGCCAGAGTCTTCACCCACCTCGAATTCACGAACTCGCCCATCTTCAGACGATCGGAGGTGAACCAGACGAGCGGGAACACGGCGAAGGACAGTTGCAGGCTGAGAATCACCTGACTCAGGATGAGGAGCTTGGCAGTGCCGCTCTCCCCGAAGAAGATAGCGGTGAACGCGGCCGGCACAATCGCGATCAGCCGGGTGATCAGACGCCGGAGCCAGGGCCGGATGCGGATGTTGAGAAACCCCTCCATCACGATCTGGCCCGCCAGCGTTCCGGTAAGCGTGGAATTCTGCCCCGACGCGAGCAGCGCGAGTGCGAAGACGGTGCTGGCGCCAGTCACCCCGAGCAGCGGCGTGAGCAGCTGATACGCTTGCTGAATCTCGGCCACGCCGGTGTGTCCGGCGCGATGAAACGTGGCCGCCGCCACGATCAGGATCGCCGCGTTGATGAACAACGCGAAGCTCAGCGCGACGGTCGAATCGAGAAACGCGTACTTCACCGCCATCCGCTTGCCGGCCGGTGTCTCTTCGTATGCTCGCGTCTGCACCACCGACGAGTGGAGGTACAGGTTGTGCGGCATCACCGTGGCGCCGAGGATCCCGATCGCGATGTACAGCTTGTCGCGATCGGCCAGGATGCTGGGGCTCGGCACGAATCCGGCGGCGACCGCGCCCACGGCCGGGTGCGAGATGACGATCTCGAACAGGAAGCACCCCGCGATCGTCGCGATCAGCACCACCACCAACGCCTCGAGCAGCCGGAATCCCCTGTGCTGCAGCAACAGCACGATCAGCACGTCGAGCGCGGTGATCATGATGCCCCAGGTCATCGGAATGCCGAACAGCAGGTTGAGCCCGATCGCCGATCCAATCACCTCCGCCAGGTCGCAAGCCGCGATCGCGATCTCGCACAGCACCCAAAGGGCGATCGTCGTGGGTCGCGAGAAGTCGTCGCGGCACGCCTGCGCCAGGTCGCGCCCCGAAACGATGCCGAGCTTCGCGGCGAGCCCCTGCAGCAGGATCGCCATCAGGTTCGACAACAGTATGACCGACAGCAGCGTGTACCCGAAGCGCGAGCCGCCCGCCAGGTCCGTGGCCCAGTTGCCCGGATCCATGTAACCCACGGCGACGAGGTAGCCGGGGCCCGCGAACGCCAGCGCCTTGCGCCACCAGCCGCCGGCGTGGATCGGGACGGTGCGGTAGACCTCGGCGAGGCTCGGTGTGAGCCGGGGACGTCGCCATCCGGGCTCGGGACCGGTGATCGGGATGTTCGGGCGGGGCGTGGCCATCAGGGACCGGTGTGCCCGAACGGGTGCTCGAAGCTCAGATAAACGAACGGTCCGACATCGAATGCGTAGGCGAGCCCGGGAACGATTTGGAGGCCATTGCGCAGATTGTACGCCCAGCGGATTCCGGGACTGACGATCAGCTCGTCGCCGCTCGCAGCGCCGAGCCACACGACCTCGACCAGCGCATTGAACGCAGGCCGCACGAGCCAGATCGCGCTCGCGCCGAGGTTGTACACAGTCCGGGCCGAAGGCGTGAAGGTCGTCCCGGCATTCCAATGCGTGACGAGCTGGCGCGTGATGGTCACGCTCACGGGCAGGTTGAACTGCATGCCGAGCTCGCCCGCCCCCGACCGAAACGAGGCGGTCGGCAGCAGCACCGAGAGCCGCGGAGCCACAGCGAGACGATCGGCCGCGACGAGCTGGTAGCGGTAGTTGACCGCCACGTCGCCCACACCCGTGGCGCTACCAATCCCGTTGCGCAGCCTTGCGATCGGCAGCGTGTAGCTCAGTTGATTCTTCTGGCCGAACAGGGGCCACTCCTGAGTGAACGTGTACATCCAGGAATCGGCGTCGCGAAACAACTGGAGTCCGCTGATGTGCTGCACCACGTGGGGCTCCTGGTTGTACGCCTCTTCGATCAGGAAGCTGTTGTCGGAGATGGACGGTGCAGCTGCGGGGTCCTGGGCCACGGCGCCGCTCGCGCGGAGCAAACCGAGTGCGACGGCGACGGCATTGAGTGCGGTCGAGCTCATGTTCCCAGCGCCCGGCACCACAACAGCTGTGCCAGCTCCCGGCCAACCACGCGGGGGTCGCCTGAAGGCACCAGCGCGATGGTCGTCGGCCCGTTGAAGGGCTGACGTTCGCTTACCGTGAGCAGGACGCCGGGCGTGAGCCCCTGCTCGGCGAAGTAGTGCAGGCGCGCAGGATCCTGCGTCCCCACCTGGCGCAACTCGAGCTTGGTGCCGATGGGCGCTTCCCCGAGGGCGACGAGCTCGGCCTCCTCGATGTCACCGGCCGCGGTGGGGATCGGGTCGCCGTGCGGGTCGTATTGCGGCTGCCCGAGAGCGTTCGCCATCCGCTCGATCAGATCGTCGGATACGGCGTGCTCGAGCCGCTCGGCTTCGGCGTGCACGTTGCCCCAGTCGTAGCCCAGGTGCTGGGTGAGATACAGCTCGAGCACGCGGTGGCGGCGAATCATCCGGAGCGCGGCACGCCGGCCCTGCGACGTGAGTTGCACACCCCGGTAGGGCACGTGCTCGATGAGCCCCGTCTCGGACAGCCGTTTCACCATGCCGCTCACCGACGGTGGCGCCACGTCGAGCATCGCCGCGATATCGCTGGTTGCCGCGAAGCCCCCCTGGCTGGACAGGTGGTAGATCGCCTTCAGGTAGTCTTCCACAGACCGGGTGAGCGGCGGGTTGGGATCGCGCAGCGCTGGTTGCATGCCGATTCTTTCTGCCGTGAAGGCAGGTCCCCGGGACTGGTTACTCGGTGCTATGATAATGAGTTAGGTAGCATCGCCCCGTAGGTGTTAGTCTATACTAATTCGAGGATGCTGTCAAGCGAATATGTAGATTTCGGCGGGCTATTGTTGCTTGCTAACGAGGTCGACGAACGGGCTGAGGATCCGCTCCGTCATGCCCCAGATAACCTCGCCGTCCACCAGGTAGGCGGGGAACGTCCGTTTCGCACCCCGAAGCGTGAGGGTCACCTCGCGCCGCACGTCCGGGTCCGTGAGCCGGGCCAGCGGGAGCCAGAAAGCGCGTTGCACCTCATCGCTCGGTACGAGCGCGACACGCCGCGGCAGGGAGAACACGAAGGGCCGCACGACGACGGGAGGCAATGTCGGAGTACGCGGATGCAGGTCGTCCAGCGCGCCGAGCGACTCGGCACCAGTCAGGTCGACGCCCGTCTCTTCGCGCGTCTCCCGAATTGCCGTGGCCCGAAGGTCCGAGTCGCCGGGATCGTGGCGCCCGCCCGGGAACGCGATCTGGCCCGACCAGGGGTCATCCGCGCGTTCGGCGCGCCTGATGAGCAGGAGCTCGACGCCCTGCGGACTTTCCGCGAGCACGACCGCGACGGCGGCGGGGCGGGCTTCCGGTGCATCGACTAGATACGGGCGATGGTCGCGCAAGGCGCGGCGCACCGCACCCAGGGTGATCAAGCGAGGTACTTCGCCAGCCATTGCACGATTGCCGCCGCGGCGAGCTCCGCCGACTGGCCGGGCACCACCGGACCCGGCACGCGCACGCCTCCCGACGCGCGTGCCGTCGCGAGAGAACCGTCGCGGCGCGGTTCGACCAGGGCGTAGCTATCCGCGTCCACGTCGAACACGCCGCGCTCAAGTGAATCGAGCGCGACCTCGAGCCCGGGCGATCCCGGCGGATCGAAGGCGACGACGGCAAACCCGGCCCGGGCGAGTCGCTCCACCAAGCCGGGCACGGGTGCGCACAGGACGACGACAGGGCGTCGCCCGGACGCGCTCGTGACATCCACCGCGACCGGAGGACCGGATGCGCCGGTGAGGCGGAACGATCGCGTGACTGGAGTGGCCACTCGTCAGCCGTTGCGAAGCACCGCAGCGCCGGTGATCATAGTGCCCGGAAATAATACGATGACTGCGACGAGAATCCACATCTGGATGGCGGCGGGCCTCGTCGCGGGGCTCGCGCTCGGCCTCGCCGCAGCGTTGACCCACTCGCCGCAACTCCTCGCCCTGACCCAGTGGCTCCGGCCGCTCGGGACGCTTTTCTTGAACCTCTTGTCGATGGTCGTCATCCCGCTGGTCGCGACCGCGCTGTTCGCCGGGGTCGCGGGCCTCGGCGACCTGCGGCGCGTGGGCCGGCTCGGCGCGCGCACGCTCGGGTTCTTCGGCGCCACGACCATCGCCGCGATCGCGATCGGGTTCCTCGTGGCCGGCCTGATCCTCCCGCTCGCGCCCGTGACGCCGGACCAGCAGGCGGCACTGCGCGACGCCGCGCAGTCGGATGCGGGCGTAGTCCACCGTGCCGCGGAGCAGCTCCCGACCGGTGCGCGGTTCGTGGTCGACCTGATTCCTGCGAACCCGGTGCGGGGCGCGGTCGAGGGGAATCTGCTGCCGCTCATCGTATTCATTACCATCTTCGCGGTCGCCGCTGCGGCGCTGCCCGAAGACAAACGCCACGCGCTCACCGAGCTCGCGGACGCGGCGACTCAGGCGTTGATCGTGATCGTACGCTGGGTTCTACTGCTCGCGCCGCTCGGCATCCTCGCGCTCGTCGCGGGCGCGGTCGCTGCGCTCGGCGTGCGGCTGGTCGTCACGATGGCGATGATGATCATCGCGGTGATCACGGGTCTCGCGGTGTTCATTGGGGGCGTGTACCTCCCGGCGGTGGCTCTCCTCGGACGAGTCCGCGTGGGGCGCTACCTGCGCGCGATCCGGGCGTCGATGCTCATGGCGTTCTCAACCACGTCGTCGCTCGCCACCTTGCCGACGATGCTCGACGCCGCGGAGAACGATCTGCGGATCTCGCGCACCGTGGCGGGGTTCGTGCTTCCGCTCGGCGCGAGCATCGGCCGTGCGGGGAGCGCGCTGTTCCAGGCGGTCGCGGTGCTGTTCATCGCGCGGCTGTACGGCGTGAACCTGGGGGCCGTCGAACTGGTTCAGGCCGGTGCGGCGGTGTTCCTCACTTCCTTCACCGTCGCGAGCGTGCCGTCCGCGAGCATCGTGAGTCTCGCCCCCGCGTTCGCGAGCACCGGGCTCCCCTTCGCGGGGCTGCAGCTGCTCCTCGGGCTCGATCGCATTCCGGACATGTTTCGAACCATGACCAACGTGGTCGGACACTTGACTGGCGCAGTTGTCGTCGCCTCAGTAGAGGGAGAAAAGCTCGAGTGACGTGGCTGACCCCCGTCGCGTACGCGCTGTTCCTGCTGCTGCTCGTCTACCGCTACGCCACTCGCGGTCCGCGCCTGTCCGCGTACCAACCACAACGGGACGGGCCACTCGTCTCCGTGATCGTCCCCGCCCGCAACGAGGCGGTCAATATCGAGCGCTGCGTTCGATCGATCCTCCAGACGGAGTACCGCTCCATCGAAGTGATCGTGGTGGACGATCGCTCCACCGACGCCACGGCCGAGATCGTCGAGCGCCTCGCGCGCGCGCCCGAAGCGACGGGCCGCCTCCAGCTCGTGCGCGGCGCGGAGCTCGCCGAGGGGTGGTTCGGCAAGCGCGTCGGCACGCACGCCGCCGTGAAGCAGCACGTCGCGGAAGACCTCGCTCTGGCGCAGCTCTACGTACGACATCATCTCGACATCTTCTTGACACACGGCGATCAGTACATGGCTGTCCGCATGTACCGGAGCCTCCCAGAGGTGATCGAGGGGTGGTCCAAGAACCTCGCGTTGGGCGTGCCGTTGATGTTCCCGCCCAACGTGCTGATGCGGCGCGCGGCGCCCTATCTCATGTGGGTACCGGCCCTCTGCTGGATCGTGCCGCCGCTCGCTTGGGCCGTTGCGGGCCAGGCGTGGGCCGCGGTGACGACGGCGATCTCACTCGCGATCTGGGTCGCCGTTTATCGGGCCGAAGGCGCGCCCGTGCGATACACGCTGCTCTACCCGCTCGGCGCGGCGATGGTGGCGTACATCATGATTCGCTCGGCGCTGCGAGGGCCGAACGTGGAATGGCGGGGGAGGCGCTACGGCTTGGGCGCCAAGTAGCCGCTGTTGCTCGCTGCAAACGAGTGCGACGCTGTGTACCGAACCGCGCGGCGACCTGCGCTTGTTACACTCCGCACGCCTGAAACACTGGAGGGTGGTCGCCGCGTCCCAGGAGGTCGTGCAGCATCTCGTGCTCGGCGAGCCGCCTGTCGTCGAGCCGCTGCTCCGCCATGTAGATCAAGTGCGGCGCGCGCCACCAGCCGTCGCACCAGCCCTCGTAGGCTGGACAGCGGTAGCTCGAGCCGGGGACCTCGTACCACTCCACGCGATCGAAGTCACCCCATAGGCCCGCGCACTGCTCCATCTCCGACCACCATACCCGATAGCGAGCGGCGGGCGCGAACGGTTCCGCACCCGCCGGAGCGAACGAGTCGAGGCAGCCCAGCAGCAACAGCGGAGCCAGCCAACGCAGCCGAAACCGCACCGGCCGTCTCAGGGCTCCACCGCGACCCGCACGGCGACGAGCAATCCCACGGCTACACTCGCGAGTGCGCTCCCCACGTGCAGCACGGTCGCCCATCGCGCCCCCTGCCGGGAGGCCAGCCGCACGGCGCTCGCGAGCGAGACCGACACGAGCAGCATCCCGATCACCGTTCCGGCGGCGAAGGCGACGAAATACGCGAGCTGGGCGGTGCGGGTGGGCGCCGCCGCGACGAGCAACACGAGGATCGCGGCACTCCCGGCCAGCCCGTGCAGCAAGCCGAACCCCAGCGACCGCCGGGCGTCGGCCTGCGGGTGGCTGTGACTGTGCTCGGCGCCTTGCGCGTGGCTGTGAAGGTGAAGGTGGGGAGCACTCTCCGCATTGTGTGAATGCAAGTGCAGGTGCCAGCGACCGCGGGCATAGCGCAGGATGACCGTGCCGCCGAGGCCGACGAGCAGCAGCCCGACGAGAAGATCGGCGGCGGGCCAAAGACGATCCGGAAGATGCCACCCGAAGAGGATGATCGCGCCCACCACCACGCCCACGCTGGCGGTGTGACCCAGCGCCCACGCGAGTCCGAGACGACAGGCGTCGAGCAGGCGGCCCTGCCGAGTCGCCAGCGTCGAGACGGCCGCGAGATGGTCCGGCTCGAACGCATGTCGGAAACCCAGTAGCAGGCCGAGGCCCGCCAGGGCGAGGAAGTTAGGGCTCATGGCGGCCCGCAATCTAACGCGATTCGCTTCGCAGAGTCATGGCTCAGAAATAGACGGTCGCCCCGAAAGAGAGTCCTTGAACCGAACCTTGATACGCCCAATCCCGGCCGACCAACCCACTGGAGCCCGTGATCTTCGTTTTTTGATACGTGAACGCGAGGGTCGCAGCTCCTCCGATACTGAAGCGCCGCGTGATCAGGTACGCGGCGCCGAGTTCTCCGAATACACCCGCCCTCCATCCGTTGGAACATCCGCCCGCCGCGATGGGCGCGGTCGTCCCACCGCAGTTGTGTGTGTAGCCGCCAAGCGCGCCCACGGTCTGAAAGCTCACGACCGACTTACCGCGCCCCTGATAAAAGCGGCGCCCGATTCTGGTATCGACACTCGCGTTCGAGCTGAATCCGTCGCTGAGGAGCGTGTCGCCGGCGTATCTCGTGTCGTGCGCGTGGCCGCCCGTGAACCGGAAATCCAGCAGCCAGGCGCGATCGGGCGCCGTGAATCGGAGGGCGCCGAGACTCGCGAACGTCGTCCCGCCGGCGAACTGTGCGGCCCACTGGTGCCGCCGGAAAGGAATGGAGTCAGAAGCCGTGTCCTGGGCCGTGGCGAGCATCGGTGATAGGACGAACGCGCAGCAAATCGCGAAGCGGGAAGCGAACACGAGAGCCTCCGGTGAGGGGGTGGGGGGGGGGCGAGACGCTAACTATGCCCGGCGCGCATGGCGGCTCGCAACTTCCTCTGTTCTCTTTGACGATCATGGAGTCCGTCCTCGACGCCATCCACGCCCGCTACGCGCCCGTCGACGCCCGTGTCGCCGAGATCCTCGAGAACATTCGCCGCGACTGCCGGGCGCTCGAACGGGAAAGTCGCAATCAAGGGAACGAGCGGCAGGTCGAGGAGTTCATCGACCGGCTGCGCGCCGAGTTCGGCGAGCGGGTGGTGATAGAGCGGCAGCGCCTTTCGGCCTGGGCGGTGCGCACGACGCGGTGGAACTACCTCTTCACCGTCCGCGGCGACAGCACCGACCGGATCGTCCTCGTCGCCCACTACGACACCTGGCGCGGACCGGGCGCGGACGACAACACGACCGGCGAGGAGATCGTCAAGCAGTACCTCCTCGCCGACCTGCGTGCCGCGCGACGGCCCGCGTTGACCCACACCTACTTCCTCGCCGGCTCAGAGGAGTGCGGCCTGGTCGGACTCAGCTCTCAGCTGCTGCTCGCGCTGGGGCTCCAGGCCGCCAATCTCGCCCTCACCCAGCAGAATTGGCTGTGGGCCGTGGTGGCAGCCGCGCTCGCGCCGCTCGCCGGCTACCGATTCGGCGTCTCCGGATCCCGCGAGTACGTGAAGACCCTCTCCACCGAGCAGCTGCGCCGCATTCGTGGCGTGGTCTCCGTCGATTCGGTCGGGGAGGGCCGGCTCTACATCCCGCGCGGTACGCTCGGCGCCGATTTCTTGCACGTGCTGATCCCGTTCGGGGACTACGACTCGATCAACGATCTGCTCGAAGAAGCGGCCCACCTGCACGGGATCAAGTACAACAATTATCTCGCCGGAGGCACGACCGATCACGTGTCGTTCCTCGAGGTGAACAACGGGCTGTGGGTCCGGGGGCGCGAGGCGGCGCGCCGAGTGGCAGCGCGACTCGCCCGCCGTCCCTACGCGCCGCCGCTGCGCGTGCCCGCGACCGCGCTGGTCGCGATGCTTCCGGGCAAGGCCTCCCCGCTCGTGTTCGGCGGCAAGATCCACACGCCGCGCGACACGCCGGACCGCGTCTACCCCGGGCCGCTGCGCGAGACGCTTCTGATCCTCGATTACTTCTTTCACCGGCTCGATGGAGGCGCGCGCGTCGGCGAGCCGCGCAACCTGGACGAGTTCCACTACGCCCGGCTGTACCGCACCGCCGCCGGCCACCTGCTCGCCCTGAAGGACGCCGTGGAGCCGAACCGCCGCAACGTGAACGGTGTGTATCGCGCGACTGCGACCGTCGAGGGGAAGCGCGGCATCGCCACCGTGCGGGATTTGGTGGGTTGGGGCGTGGAGACGCGGTTGCGCGATCAGGTCGCGGAAATCTGCGCCCAGCTGGGACTCACCTGGGAGCGTGAACGCATCGACGAGCTCGAGGTGATCGGCGACGACGCCCGCTTGCACTTCGCCCGGCACCTGACGCCGTTTCAGCGGCTCGCGAAAGCGTCACACCGCGCAATCGCCGCCGTGCAGAGCGTGGTGCGGAACTGGATCTTCCTGACGTTCTTCGCGCTGGCGTGGGTGCTGGCGCAGGTGTTCGGGTGGGCCTTGGATGTCGCGTTCAGCCTGTCGACCCCGTTTGCCCTGTGGGTCGCAGAGCATACCGTGCTGACGCTCATCGCCGTCGTCGCAGTGGAGATCGCGATCCTCTTGTACATGATGGCGCGACGGATCCCGACGTGGATCGATAATGCATACCGACACGAGAACCGAGCCGATAACTTGGGAAGTCTGCGACGAGTCAGGGACCAGACGTTGAGGTAGACGCCTAGATGCGGCGCCGCCAAGCGGATATGAGGGCTGAGCTTCAAGGATTACAACCTTTCGCTCCTAACCCCCATCAAATCGGGCACATGGAGCTCACCATCCCCGGGGTGGCTACACTGCGCACAGACTCCGACCAGGCGAAAAGGGGGGGCGGCGACGCGGAAGCAGCCGACGTGGCCCTCGCCGCCTCGGGCGACGGCAGCGCGTTCGAGCGGCTGTACCGCGCTCACGTCGCCCGCGTGCACAGCCTGATCCGACGGATGATCGGCCCGGACGCGGCCGACGACGTCGCGCAGGATGTGTTCGTGCGGGCCTGGACCAAGCTGGGGACGTTCCGCGGCGACGCGGCGTTCGGGACCTGGCTGCACCGCCTGGCCGTGAACGTGATCCTCGCCCGCCGCACGACCATCGGCACGGAACGGGTGCGTTACGACGACTCCGAGAACGTACTCGATGGAGTCGCGGGACGACCACCCGCACCGGAGCTGTCGATGGATTTCGAGGAGGCGGTCGGACGGCTGCCCGACGGGGCACGACAGGTGTTCGTGCTGCACGATATCGAGGGGTACCGGCACGAGGAGATCGCGGACATGCTGGGGATCGTGCCGGGGACGTCGAAGTCACAGCTGCACCACGCTCGCATGGCGCTACGGAAGCACCTGGACCGGTGAGCGCGGCGGGACAAGGAGCGACGTATGAAGGACCAATGGACTGATCGACTGTCGGAATATCTCGATGGCGAGCTTGCGGGATCCGAGCGGACCGCGCTCGAGGCGCACCTGGCTTCCTGCGGTAACTGCCGCGCGACGCTCGAGGAGCTGCGCCGCGTGGTGGGGCGCGCCCGCGCGCTCGACGACCGCCTGCCGACGGCCGACCTGTGGCCCGGGATCGCGGAGCACATCGGCGTCGTGAGCCTCGCGGCGCGACGTGCGCGCCGGCGTCTTTCGTTCACGGTGCCGCAGCTCGCGGCCGCTTCGGTTGCGCTGGCGCTGGTCTCTGGTGGAGCCGTCTGGCTGCTGGGCGGGCGGACTCACGCCCCGACGGCCACGGCTGTCACGGAGCTGGGGCGCAGGCCTGCGCCGCTGATCAACGCATCCGCCTACCCGACGGACCCCCGCTACGCCGCGCAGGTCGCCGCTCTGGAGCGCGCCCTGCAGCGCGGCCGGAGCCAGCTCGACACGGCGACGGTCCGCATCATCGAAAAGAATCTGAAGATCATCGACCGGGCGATCCGCGATGCGCAGAGCGCGCTGGTGGCCGACCCCGGGAGCGCCTATCTGAACCTGCATCTCGCTCAAGAGATGCGACGGAAACTGGAGCTCCTGCGCGAGGCGGCGAATCTCGCCGGCGCGCGGAGCTAGAGGAGGATCGAGGAGCATGCTCACGACTCTGGCGACGCTCGCGACGTTCGCGCTCGCGCAACAAACCGACACGACCGTTCCCGTGCGGACGGGCGCCCGCCTCGAGGTCAGCAACTTCGGCGGCGAGATCGCCGTCAAGACGTGGAGCCGGAACGCGGTCCGCGTGGTGGCCGACCATTCGAGCCGAGACCGCATCCTTGTCGATGCGCTCGACCAGGTCGTCCGCGTGAAGGCCGAAGGCGGCCGGCGCGGGCCGTCGCAAGTCGACTACGTCATCACGGTGCCGGCATGGATGGCCCTGAGCCTGTCGGGTGTCTACACCGACATCAAGGTGGACGGCGCCCAGAACGAAGTGCGGGCCGAGACGGTCCAGGGAGAGGTGTCGGTGGTGGGAGGATCGGGGAACGTGTCGCTCAAGTCGGTCCAGGGCAGCGTGACACTCGAGAAGGCGCGGGGCCGTATCGATCTGAACACGGTCAACGAAGAGATCCGGGCGACGGACATCTCGGGCGACATCGCCGTCGAAACCGTGAACGGGGACATCACGCTCACACAGATCGAATCCGCGAATACCGAAGCCAATACGGTGAACGGCGACGTCAGCTACGATGGAACCATCAAGGACGGCGGCCGCTACCGCTTCACGACCCATGACGGAGACCTCCGTGTCTCGGTGCCCGAGAAGGCGAGCGTCACCGTTACCGTCTCGACGTTCGACGGCGATTTCAGCGCCTGCTTCCCCGTGCAGCTCAGCCGCAAAAGCAAGCACCGGTTCGACCTCACGATCGGCGCGGGGAGCGCCCGGGTCGAGCTCGAGTCGTTCAACGGCGATATCCACCTCTGTCGTCCGGGTCAGGTGATGAAGCCTGAGGGCGACCACAACCACGAGCACTAGGAGGAAATGTGATGCGGGTATGCACGGTCGCGTTGTTCATGGTCGGCGCGGTCGCGGTGGGGACTACGCGGCAGGCGGCCGCCCAGAATGAATTTCACTGGAAGGGCCCCGTAGCGGCGGGAAAGGCGATCGAGATCAAGGGCGTCAACGGCGACGTCCGGGCCATCGCCGGCTCCGGAGACGTCGAGGTGACCGCCGTGAAGCACGCGCGGCACAGCGACCCGGACGATGTGAAGATCGAGGTCGTGCAGGATGAAGACGGAGTGACCATCTGCGCGGTGTACCCGAGCGATGGGCGCCGCGAGAACCGGTGTGAGGCGGGTGAGGGCGGCCATATGGACGTGCGCGACAACGACGTGGTGGTTGACTTCACCGTGCGGGTCCCCGCCAGCGTGCGGTTCGTCGGGAAGACCGTGAATGGGGAGGTAGAGGCCGCGAATCTCGGGGGCGATGTCGACGCGAACACGGTGAACGGCAGCATCAGGATCTCGACAGCGGGTTACGCGGAAGCACAGACGGTGAACGGCGAGATCGTGGCGACGATGGGGCGGGCCACCTGGAGCGACGCGCTCGACTTCAGCACCGTGAACGGGGGGATCACCCTGACGCTGCCCGCGAACCTGTCGACCGAGGTGCGCGCCAGCACCGTCAACGGCGACATCGAGACGGATTTTCCCCTCATGGTCACCGGCCGCTTTGGACCGCGGCGCCTCAACGGCACGATCGGCAGCGGGGGACGGAGGCTGGCGCTCCAGACCGTGAACGGCAGCATCAGACTGAGAAAGACCGCTTAGGAACGGGATGCGGTGCGCGGGTACGGGATGCGAGTCTGAAGGAGCGCATCCCGCCTCCGCAACAATTCGGCCCTCCCCGCAATACCTCGGTACATAATTCCAGGCCTCGCCGCACCACCTTGGTCGTCTCCGAACCAGGGGTCCCGTGCTGCGAGACCTTCTCGCCCGCACCGAGCAGATCGACGATCTTCGCCACCTTTTTGGGGCGCTCGGATTCCAAGTGGCGTGGGAGCCGGTACCGCCCGGGCCCTGGCTCGGTCCGGTGGAAGCCGAAGCGGCGGGGCTCGAGCGCGCGGCGCTGGTGGCGCGGCATGACGCGTTCCGCGTGTTCGCACTCGAGGCGCGCGACCCGGAGCGGGCAGCCCGCGCGGCGGCCCGGCGGCTGGCCGCACACGCCGAGCGGGGGCTGGCATGCGCGCTGGGCGTGGGTCCGCGGCGTCTCGTGTGCGCCACCTGGCGCCCGGCGGCGCGCGGACCCGTCGCGCGCGTCGCCACCGTCGCCCTGGACCAGCCGTCTGGCAGTTCGCTCGCGACCCTGGAGCGGCTCAGTCCCGTCGCGGGGGAGACGTCGCTCGCGCTGAGCCTGCGGGTGGGCGAGGCGCTCGCCAGCGAAGGAGTCACCCCACGGTTCTTCAAGGCGTTCCGGGTCACGCTCGAGCGCCTCACCGATCGCCTTCCGGCCCCCCGCAGCCGCACCGAGCGTCACGCCCTGGCGCTCACTGCCCTCACCCGAGTGTTGTTCCTGTACTTCGTCCAGGCGAAGGGCTGGCTGGACGGAGACCGGCGTTACCTCATCCATCGTTTCGACGAGAGCGCGACCGCCCGCCGCCACTTCCATCGCCATGTGTTCGATCCGCTGTGCTTCGGTGCCCTCAATCGGCCGGTCGGAGAGCGCTCCGGCGCGGCATGCGCCCTGGGCAATCTGCCGTTTCTGAACGGCGGTCTGTTCGAGCCGACCGGCCTCGAGCGACGCCACGGGCCCGCCCGGTGGTCCAACGCCGACTGGCGTGATGCCTTCGACGATCTGTTCGAGCGCTTCCACTTCTCGGCGCGGGAGAGCGAGGACGGCGCGACGGTCGCGCCCGACATGCTGGGCCGCGTCTTCGAGGGCGTGATGGACCCGATAGAGCGCCGCGCCAGCGGCAGCTATTACACGCCGGCGGCGCTGGTGCGGGAGATCGTGCGTTCCGGCCTTGCGGGGGCGCTCGTGCATCGGTTCGGCCTCGCTCCGCGAACCGCCGAACGCTGGCTGCATGACGGAACGCCCCCCGACGGCACGGCGACGCGCCCCGACCTGCGGCGACTGACCGTTATGGACCCGGCCGTCGGTTCGGGAGCGTTCCTGCTCGGTGCACTCGAGGAGCTGACCCGGCTGCGCTGCTCCGCGGGTGAAGGGCCCGCCGCGGGCGTGCGCCGGGACGTGGTGGCGCACTCGCTCTTCGGAGTGGACCTGAAGCTCACGGCAGTCCGGCTCGCCGAGTTGCGCCTGTGGCTCGCGCTCGTCCAGGACCAGGACGAAACAGACCTCAGCCGGATCGCACCCCTGCCGAACCTCGATGGGCACGTGCGTCAGGGGGATGCCCTGCTCGATCCGCTCACCCTCGCCCGCGCGCTCGGCGGCGTGCCCATGCTGTGTCCGGACACTCCGTCACGGGAGGTCGAGCGGCTCGCCATGGCCCGGCGCACGCTCTTCAATCTCGCCGGCCCCGCCAAGCGGCGAGCCTCGGACGAGCTGGTGCGAGCGGAGGCGGCGCTCGCGCGTCGACTGCTCGCGGCTGGCGTCGCGGTGCTCGAGCGGCGCGCGGGGGAGCTGGTGAATGCGGGCAAGGATCGCGACCTGTTCGGACGACGCCGCGGCCTGCGCCCGGACGAGCGCGCCCTCTTGCGCCGGCTGCGGGCCGGCCGCCGCGACCTGCGCGCGGCGGCGCGGCGCCTCGCGGACCAGGGCGAGGCGCCGTTCTTTGCGTTCGAGTCCCATTTCGCCGACATCCTGGCACGCGGCGGGTTCGATCTGGTGGTGGGGAATCCTCCATGGGTGCGAGGCGAGCGGGTGCCCGCCCAGGTGCGCGAGACGCTGGAAACGCGCTATACGACGTGGCGACCGGCCCACGAACGCGGGTTCGCCCATCTGCCCGACCTCGCGGTGGCGTTCGTCGAGCGGGCGCTCGAACTCGCGGCGCCGGGCGGAACGGCGGCGTTGCTGGTGCCCGCGAAGCTCGCGTCGAGCGGGTACGCCGAGCCGCTGCGACGCCGGCTCACGGAGAGCACCTGTCTCGAGTGCGTGGCACCGCTCGCGGCCGCGAGTGCCTTCGGCGCCGCGGTCTACCCCATGGCGATCGTGGCGACGCGAATCGAGCCAACCGGACGGGAGCGCGTGGCTACCGCCCTCGGCCCGAAGAGCACGACCCCCGCGATCCCGCAGCGCGCGCTCGCCGGAAGCGGTCCGTGGATCCTGGCCCACGATGCGACGCGCATCGCCCGCCACCTCCAAACCTCCTGCCCTACCGTCGGCGATCGCTGGGCGACGCAACTCGGCGTCAAGACCGGGGCGGATGATGTATTCCTGGTAGCGCAGCCTGGCCCGGTGACCCGGCCTTGCGTGCGCGGGCGGGACCTGCGGCCG
Organism: Gemmatimonadota bacterium; assembly: GCA_003222035.1. Lineage (GTDB taxonomy): Bacteria > Gemmatimonadota > Gemmatimonadetes > Gemmatimonadales > GWC2-71-9 > AG41. The sequence continues at coordinate 33,955 of QHUS01000045.1, forward strand.
TGGGTGGCGACGCCCCGCATGCATGTGCTGTGGCCACACGGCGCCGACGGTCGACCGCTCGCCCGACTCCCGGCCGAGCTGGCCCGCGCCCTCGAGCCGCACATCGCGCGGCTTCGTCGCCGCAGCGATTATCACGGCGGACCGGCGTGGCAGCTGTTCCGCACAGCCCTCGCCGCTGCGCCGCACCGCGTGATCTGGCCGGACCTCGCCCGGCGACTCGCGGCGGTGGTTCCCGACGCAGAACTGGTTCCCTTGAACACTGCATATGGGATCGCGACGCGTACTCGGGAGGATGCCGACGCGCTCGCGGCCCTCTTCAACTCGCGCTGGCTCACCGCGCTCGCGCGTCTCCGCGCCGACCCGGCGCGCGGCGGGTTCCGGCGGTTCAACGCGCGCGTCGTCCGGGGACTGCCGCTGCCGCCCGCGGACGCGGCGGCGTGGCGGGCGCTGGCGGACCAGGGACGACGCAATATGGCCGACGACGACGCGATCGCGAACCTGTATCAGCTCGATGCCGCGGACCGCCGTGCATTGGACGCATCAACCGCGGATCCTCTCTGAGCACCTCGCGCCGCTCCCGGAGCCGCTCGCGTGCCTCCTCACGCCAACGGCGATCGAGGAAACCTCGCCGGCCGCGGTCGCCGCACTCGGGGCGCGGGCGCTGCTCGACTGGCCACCGCAGCCAGCCGCGTCGAGGCCCACGTGGCCGCGATGGCTCGCGCCACATCAGGTCCCCGCCGCGGAGCGGCTCGCGGGCATCCTCACTCGCTACAACGGCGCGCTGCTCGCCGACGCCGTGGGCTTGGGCAAGTCGTACGTCGCGCTCGCAGTCGCCCTCGCGTTCGGTGAACCCTTCGCTCTCGTGGTGCCAGCCGTCCTGGTTCACCAGTGGCGTGCCTTGCTCACGCAGCACGGTGTCAGCGCCCCTATCATCACCCACGAATCGCTTAGCCCGGCCCCTTGCCGCCCATTGCCGACTGGTGCCGCCCTCTGCCGCCTTGTCGTCGTGGACGAAGCCCACCGCTTCCGGAATCCCGACACCAACCGGTACCGCGCCATCGCGAAGCTGGTCGTAGGACGACGCGTTCTGCTGGTCACTGCCACGCCGGTTCACAACCGGATGGCGGACCTGTTCCACCTGTTTCGGCTCTTCCTCCGCGACCACGATCTCACGGCGCTCGGTGTGCCCTCTCTGTGGCGCGCTGCAGGGGCGGGGGCGGATGCGGATGGAAACGCCGTGATAGCTGCGGCAGCCCGGCTGTGCGTCGCGCGCTCGCGCGAGCGCGTACGGACCGACTACCCTGCGGTGCCGGCAATGGGCGCGTTCCCCAAACGCATGGCTGGGGAGGTGCTGCGGGTCGGTACGGCCCCTGCGGCGCGACTCTGCGAGCTCGTCACCGCGATCGGCCGGCTCGATGCGGGAGGCGAGGCCGCGGGCTTGTTCCGGTTGCTCCTCTTGTCGCAGCTCGCCTCCAGCCTGCCAGCGTTCCGGGCGAGCCTCGGCCGGTACGAGGCATTCCTCGACCTGAGCACGGCCGCCGCCACGGAGGGACGGTCACTCCAACGCAAAGACTTCCGGCGGCTGTTCCCCGCGGGATCGGACGACCTGCAGCTCGCGTTCTTTCCTCTGGTGCTGCCCACCGGACCCGGCGCCGTGGCCGCGCGGGACCGGGAGCTCGTGCGCCGGCTGTGCGCGCTGGCGGCCTCTCCCCTGGATCCCAAGGCCGACGTGCTCGTCGGGCTGCTCGCACGCCGGACGGGCAAGACGATCGTCTTCGCGCAACCCAGGGCAACAGTCCGTCACTTGGTCGGGCGACTCCATGGCCTCCGTGTGGTCGCGATCACCGGGGAGCGCGGCTGGTTCGGGACGACTCCCGCCGGGCGCGATGAGGTGCTCCGCGCCTTCGCGCCGCGCGCGCAGGGCGCATCCCTGCCTGCCCCCGCTCTTCAAGCCGACATCCTCGTGACGACCGATCTCCTGAGCGAGGGTCTGAATCTCCAGGACGCCGTGCGCGTGATCCACTACGATCTGCCCTGGAGTCCGGCGCGGCTCGCCCAGCGTGTGGGCCGGATCGATCGCGCCGGGTCGCCCCACTCGCACATCGAGACCGTGACGTTTCTACCGCCGGGCCCGCTCGCCGATGCCCTCGCGCTGGAGCGCCGCCTGATCGCGAAACGACGCCTGCAAACGCGCGCCGGCGCTGGGCCGGGCGGGTTCGACTGGTGCGATCGTCTGTACCATCTCGCTGCCGAGGGGGCGCCGCCCGCCGCGGTGGGGACCTGTGCCGCCGTCGCGACCGGATCGGAAGCCGCCGTCGTCCTCATCGTGCGGATCGGCGAGCGGGTGGAGAGCGTGGTCGTCACGGAAACGGGCGTTCACGCGGATCCAGCCCGGGCCACGGGGCTGCTGGAGCGAGCGGGCCACGCAACTCCAGTCCCCTGCGACCGCGCGACGCTGGACCAGGCCATTCGGCGGGCGGCACCGCTCCTCCGGAGCCGGCTCGCGTCCCTCGAGGAGTGCCGCTGGCGCGGGGGCCATCGCGACCGCCTCAGCCGCCGGCTCATCCCGTGGGTTCTCGTGGCTGCGCGCCGCGCCGCCAGGCAGCGCCGTCACGTCGAGCTCGACCGCCTTGACGCGCTGGTGTCGCGCCTGGCGCTCGGGATGACGGCGGGAGAAGAGCTGGAGCTCGAGGAGCTCGTCACGCGCGCGGCGCCGCTCGCGGTGCGCGAGGTGCTGGCGTGGCACGAACGCCTGCCGCCGCTCGCGCCCGATTCCGCGGCGCCACACCTGGAGCTCGTGGCGGCCCTGATCGTCGAGACCGCGTGAGTCACTCCGCGCCGAGCAGCAGCTCTTCCAGGTCGATCTCGCGCTGTACCCGTCGCATGACGGCGTCGCTGATCGCTCCCCGGTCACGCAGCCGGATCAACGCGCGTCGCTCCACGATCAGGAGCTCCAACAGAAGGCGTCGGTCGGCGGTGGAGATCGTTTCTTCGCCGCTGTTCACGACACCGTCGGCCTGGCCACGCAGCCGGCGGGTGCGGTGGCGATAGCGATCCTCCGTGTGAGCGAGCGTCTCCGGGTGCAGCCACTGCTCTTGGGAGAGCTCGTGCAGGCGCGCGAGCGCCGCTTCCGATACCTCGAGGCGCGCCGCGATCTCCTCGCGCCGCTCGTCCACTCCAGTTTCTCGAACGCCGAGCCAACGCGCGAGCGGCGCGAGCGTGAATCCTTGTCCCAGCAGGGTCACCAGAATCACAGCGAACGTGATGGCGATGATCGCGTCACGGCCGGGGAACGGCACGCCCGCCGCGGTGGTCGTGGGAATGGCGGCGGCGAGAACCAGGGATTCCGCGCCCCGCAGGCCGGCCCAGGCCACGATCGTCGGATACTGCCACGGCGGGTACGGATCGCGTGCGCGCACGCGCCTGCTCAGGAGTCGCGGGAGGTAGGTCGCGGGATAGACCCAGACGAAGCGAGCGACTATGACGGCGAGGCAGACCAGGACGGCGCCGCCCGCGAGTACGAAAGCGCCCGACCCGCTCAGGCTGCCGACGATTGGTCGCAGCCCGAGACCGGTCAGAATGAAGATCAACCCCTCTATCATGAAGACCACGACGTCCCACACGCCCGTGCTCTGGACGCGGGTGTCGGCGGCGATGATGCGCGGGCCGACACGACCGAGGTAGAGCCCGGTAGCGACCACGGCCAGAATTCCCGATACGCCGAGGTGTTCCGCGGGGAGATAGGCCGCGTAACCCGTGAGGAGGGAAATCGTGTTCTCGACTTCGGGGTCGTGGATGCGGCGCCGCACGACGGCGAGCACCCGCCCCACGGCGAGCCCGACGACGATTCCTCCCGCGCCCACCAGCAGAAAACGACCGCTCGCCACGACGAGCGAGAACGAGCCGGTGACCACCGCCGCGACCGCCATGCGATATGCCACGATGGATGCGGCGTCGTTGATCATGCTCTCGCCCTCGAGGACGGTCACCAGACGCCGCGGTAGGGAGAGGCGACGGAGAAACGCTGTGGCCGCGGCGACGTCGGGCGGCGACACGACGGCGCCGAGGGCGAACGCCGCGCCCCAGGGCAATCCCGGCACCACGAGGTGCGCCACCCACGCCACGACTACCGTCGCGAACAGGACGTGGCCCACGCCCAGCAGGAGGATCGGGCGCAGGTTTGCGCGCACGTCGCGATACGACGCGAGCAGCGAGGCGCGGTACAACAACGGCGGGATGAAGACCAGAAACACGAGCTGTGGGTCGAACTGAATCGTGGGCAGGCCCGGGAGCAGCGCCGCGAGCAGCCCGCCGACGAGAAGCATCGCGGGCGCGGGCACCGCCAGGCGCCGCGCGGTCAGCGCCAGGAGGGCGACACCCACGAGCAAGGTGAGGACGGTCTCGAAATGATGCATCGCGTTTGACCTTCACTAAGCTACCTTCCGGCGTGCCGCTCTCCACTTTCCTGTTCGATCTCGACGGCACTCGCATCGACTCCGTCGACCTGATCCTGCGCTCGTACCGCCACACGATGCGGCGGCATCGCGGGCACGAGCCATCGGACGACGTCTGGATGCGGGGACTGGGCACTCCGCTGTGGGTGCAATTCCGCCAGTTCAGCGACGACCCCGCCGAGATCGAGGCGATGGTCGCCACATACCGGGAGTACAACCTCGCGCATCACGACGAGATGGTGCGGCCGTACCAGGGCGTGGTCGAGGCCGTGCGCTCCCTGCACCGAGGGGCAAACGTGCTGGGCCTGGTGACGAGCAAGATGCGGAGCGGTGCGGTGCGTGGGTTACGGATCGCCGGGCTCGAGGACGCGTTCGACGTCATCGTCGGCTCCGACGAAGTCACCCATCCCAAGCCTCACCCGGAGCCGGTCCTCATCGCGCTGGAGCGGCTGGGGGCCCCGCCCGAGAGCGCCGTGTTCATCGGCGACTCACGGCACGACCTCGAATGCGGCCGCGCCGCCGGCGTCAAAACCGCAGCGGTCCTGTGGGGACCCTTCGACCGCGCTCACCTCGCGGACCTGGAGCCCGATTACTGGCTGGAACGCCCGGCGGACCTCAGTTTACTGGCACGGTCCCCTGACACCTAGCACCTAACACCTGGAGGTTCATTGCCTTTCGTCCCGTTCCAGCTCGAGCGCTGGCAGAGTACCTGGGAAAACCGGGTGCGCTACAACTTGTCTGAGTCGGGGGTGCACCCCCTCTCGATACGCGAACTGCTCGACCTGGCCGGCGCGTCGGTGGCGCCGCTCCTCGACGTGCGCCTTGGCTACAGCCAGTCGAACGGCACCGATCTCCTGCGCGAGCGCATCGCGGCTTTGTACTCGGGCGTCTCGCCGGAGCAAGTGCTCGTCACGACCGGGAGTGCGGAGGCAAACTTCGTCATCTGCTGGCGGCTGATCGAACCCGGAGACAAGGTCGCCGTCATGCTCCCCAACTACCTCCAGACCTGGGGGCTCGCCCAGAACTTCGGGGGCGCCGTCCGCGGCTTTGCGTTGCGCCCGGAGGCGGGGTGGGAACCCGGCGCGGACGAGGTGCGCGAGGCGATCGCACCGGGCACGAAGCTCGTGGTGGTCACGAACCCGCACAACCCGACGGGACACGTGCTCTCGGACGAAATGCGGAAGCTCATCGTGGCCCGGGCGGCGGAGGTCGGCGCCTGGCTGCTCGCGGATGAGGTCTACCAGGGCGCGGAGCGGGACGGTACCACGACACCGTCGTTCTGGGGCAGCTACGACAGGGTCATCGTGGTGAATGGCCTGTCCAAGGCGTACGGCCTGCCGGGTCTGCGGATCGGCTGGGTGGTCGCGCCCCGGGGGTTCACGGGGGACGCGTGGGCGCGGCACGACTACACGACGATAGGTCCTGCGGGCGCGAGCGATCACCTCGCCGCCGCCGTGCTCGAGCCGCAGGTGCGCGACAAGGTGCTCGCCCGCACCCGGGCGATTCTCCGCTCGCACTATCCAGTCCTCGAAGCCTGGCTGAAGCGCTTCGGCGACACGTTCACGTGGCATGCGCCGCAGGCCGGGGCGATCTGTCTCGTGCGGTACCGGCAGGCGATCAGCGCCCTCGATCTGGTGGAGCGGATGCGGGCCGGGCACAGCGTGCTGCTGGTCCCGGGCGACCACTTCGGGCTGCCGAACCACATTCGCTTCGGCTTCGGCGAGGAGCTGGGTCACTTTCAGGAGGCGCTCGCCGAGACGGAACGAGGCCTCAAGCGCGCGTTCGCCGACTGAGATGCAGGTCGTCCCGCTCGAGGCGTTCCGAGACAAGATCCCGTTTTCCGTGGCGATCGCCGCCGTCGAACGCGGCTTCGCGGCGCTCGGCCGCGGCGAAGCCGAGCTCCCCGATCCGATGGTGTTAGAGCTGCGCGCGCAGCAAGCCGAGGTGCACGTCAAGGGCGCGCATCTCGCCGGCGGACGTCACATCGCGCTCAAGGTCGCGACCGGCTTCTACCGGAACCGGGCGCGCGGCCTGCCCTCGGGCGACGGCATGTTCCTGTTGCTCGACGCGGACACTGGCGTGCCCGCCGTGTTACTCGAGGAACACGGCTATCTCACCGATTTTCGCACCGCGGCGGCCGTGGCAGTGACGCTCAAGTACCTCGCTCCCAAGGACGCGCGGGAGGCGCTCCTCGTCGGCGCGGGAGCGCTGGCCCGACTCACGGCCCGCGCCATGATCGCCCAGATGCCGCTCGCGCGGCTGACGTTGTGGAATCGGAGCAGCCAACGAGCCATGACGCTCGCCCGCGAGCTGTCCCAGGTGGTCGAGACGCGCATCGCGCCCGCCCTCGAGTCCGCCGTGCGCGACCATCGGGTGATCGTCACGGCGACCGCCAGCACCACGCCCCTCATCATGGACTCGTGGGTCGGAGCGGGGACGCACGTCACGTCGGTGGGGACCGGGAGCCCGGAGAAGATCGAGCTCGAGCCGGCGCTGCTCGCGCGCGCCGACAAGCTCGTCGCGGATCGTGTGTTCCAGACGGAGCGGTACGGCAACCTGCACCACGCCGTGGTGGCCGGCGCGATGACGCGCGACAAGGTCTACGCGGAGCTCGGCGCTCTCGCGGCCGGCCGTCTGCCCGGCCGCGAGAGCGCGAGCGAGATCACCGTGGCCGACCTGACCGGCGTCGGAGTCCAGGACGCCGCGATCGCGCAGGCAGTGGTGGAGGCGCTGGGCCTTTGACGACCTCTCACCGCAGCGCGTGCAGCACGAGGTAACTCAAGGCCGCGACAAACGCGGACGCGGGGATCGTGAGGATCCAGGCCCACACGATCCGCCCCGCCACGCCCCACCGCACTGCGGACAGCCGCTGCGCCGCACCCACACCTGCGATCGCCCCCGTGATGGTGTGGGTAGTGCTCGCCGGAATGCCGGCGTAGGTGCAGATGAACAGCAGCGCCGCGCCGCTCGTCTCCGCGCAGAACCCGCCGAACGGCTTGAGCTTGGTGAGCCGCTGGCCCATGGTGCGCACGATCCGCCAGCCGCCCGCCGCTGTGCCGAGGCCGATCGACGCGTGGGCCGCGAGGATGACCCAAAGCGGGATGTCATGCGTCGTCAGGTGGAAGGCCTGCACCGGGAAGTTCACGAACTTGTCCTGCTCGGCCACGAGCAGGCCGACGATGACCCCCATGGTCTTCTGAGCGTCGTTCCCGCCGTGACCGAGCGAGAACGCCGCCGCCGATCCTAGTTGCAGCACCCGAAACGCCCTGTCCACCCGCCGCGGGAGCGCGCGTCGCAACAGCCAGGAGAGCGCCACGGTCAAGGTCACCGCGAAGACCAGGCCGAGAACCGGCGCGAGAAAGATGAACGCGATGGTGCCGACCCATTTCCCCGGCCACACGAGCGCGGCGATGCCCGCCTTCGCGATCGCGGCCCCGCCTAACCCGCCTACCAGCGCGTGGGAGGACGATGATGGGATGCCCCCGTACCAGGTGATCAGATCCCAGGCGATCGCCCCGATCAGCGTGGCGAGAATGACACTGGAGTCCACGACGGCTGGATCGACGATCCCCTTTGCAATCGTCTTCGCGACCGCGGTGGTGAAGATGAACGCCGCGACGAAGTTGAAGAACGCCGCCCAGACGACCGCGAAACTGGGCGACAGGACGCGTGTGGAGACGACGGTGGCGATGGAGTTGGCCGCGTCGTGGAACCCGTTGACGAAATCGAAGGCGAGCGCGACCAGGACGATCGCCAGAACGAACCAGGCGGAATCGGCCATCAGGCGTGCTTGATGGTGATGGACTCAAGCACGTTGGCGACGTCTTCTCCCTGATCCAGGGTTAGTTCGAGGTTGTCGTAAATCTCCTTCCACTTGATGACTTCGAGCGCGTCGCGCTCGGTCTCGAACATGTCGCCGAGCGCCTGGTGATAGATCGCGTCGCCCTCCTCCTCGAGCTTCTTCGCCTCGATGCAGAACCGCAGCACGTCGTCGCCCTTCTTGAGGCGGCTGACGCCTTCGGCGAGCACGCCCACCATCCGCCTGATCACGTCGGTGAGCTGGTTCACCGCTGGACGCGAGGGGCCCAGGTGAAAGATCTGGGAGTGCCGCGCGGTGCCGTCGATCGCATCCATCACGTCGTCCAGGTCGGAGGCGAGCTGGTGAATGTCCTCGCGATCGAGCGGCGTGATGAACGTGCGGTCGAGGCGGTTGACGATCTCGTGTGTGACCTGATCCGCCTCGTGCTCGAGCCGCTTGATCGCTTCGACATGCGCCACTCGGCGGTCGGGCGGTGCCGCGAACAGATCCTGGAGATGCTGCGCCGCCTCGATGTTGCGCGTCGCCACCGCGACGAACAGGTCGAAAAACTCCTCCTCCCGGGGTAGCAGGCGCACGGTCGTTTCCCTCGCGTGACTGGGTGAGTACAGCGCGGAAAACATAGCGGCCGCGCGCGGGAGTCACTAGGTTACCGACCCATGACCGCCACCAAACCGCAAACCGAGTTCGTCAAAGCTATCTCCCGGCTCGACGCCACCGCCCTCGTGGTCGGATCGATGATCGGCTCGGGGATCTTCATCGTTTCGGCGGAGATCTTGCGGGAAGTCCGCAGCCCGGGCCTGCTGCTCGTGGTCTGGGGCGTATCGGGCATCGTCACGCTCATGGGCGCGCTCACCTACGGCGAGCTGGCGGCCATGTTCCCCCGCGCCGGCGGGCAGTACGTCTACCTGCGCGAGGGAATCTCCCCGCTGTTCGGCTACCTGTACGGCTGGACGCTGTTCGTGGTGATCCAGACCGGGACCATCGCCGCGGTCGCGGTCGCGTTCGCACGGTTCACCGCCGTCTTCTGGCCGGCCCTCTCGCCCGACGTGTTCTTCGGGACGACCCTGCACTTCCCGAACCCGATCGGCGATATCGCGGTCGGGCTCTCGCCCCAGCGCATTCTCGCCGTCCTCTCGGTCGCCCTGCTGACGTGGATCAACGTGCGCGGCGTGCGCACCGCCGCGATCATCCAGACGACTCTCACCGCCGTCAAAACCGGCGCGCTCGCGCTGCTGATCCTGCTCGGCCTCACCATCGGCCGGCACCCTGAAGCCCTGGCCGCCAACTTCGGGGCCAACTTCTGGGCCACCGGGGGCGTGGCCGTCGGCATCGGGATGATCGGAGGCGCCATGGTCGGGTCGCTGTTCTCGATGGACGCGTGGAACAACGTGGGGTTCGCCGGAAGCGAGCTCAAGAATGCGGAGCGCGACCTGCCCGTGGCGATGGGAGCGGGCGTCCTGATCGTCACCGTGCTGTACGTGCTCGCCAACGTCGCTTACCTGAACGTTCTGCCGGCGAGCGCGATCGCCAGCGCGCCACAGGACCGTGTCGGCACCGCCGCACTCCAGGCAATCCTGGGAGAGCCCGGCCTGAAGCTCATGGCCGGAGCAATCATGATCTCGACGTTCGGGTGCAACAACGGGCTCATCCTGTCCGGCGCCCGCGTGTACTACGCGATGGCCCGCGACGACCTGTTCTTCGAGTCCGCCGGCGCTCTCCATCCCCGCTACAAGACACCGACCGTCGCCCTCGTCGTCCAAGCGGTGTGGACGAGCGTGCTCTGTCTGTCGGGAACGTACACGCAGCTTCTGAACTTCGTCATCTTCGCGGCGCTGGTGTTCTACGGCTTGACCGCCGTCGGCCTGTTCGCGCTACGGGTGAAGCGCCCGTCCGCCCTGCGACCGGTTCGCGCACCGGGATATCCGTGGCTGCCCGCGCTTTATGTCGTTGCCACTGCCGCAATCGCGGTGGATCTCCTCACCCAGGACGCCACCCGCACCTACAGCTTCCTCGGCCTCGGCCTCGTGGTGCTCGGCGTCCCGGTGTACTTCGGCTGGCGGGCGTTGGTGCGGCGCGCCGGCCCCGCGGCGTAGTCCTCCCCCAGTCCATGTAGCCCTTGCCGCCCGACGGCGGGAGTCGCATATTCTCCTCGCACCCCGAACAAATACCGAAGAGCACGTGAGCCTATGCAGCCCCAGCCCCCAGTCCCCAATCCCCAGTCCCTCACCTCGACCTGCCCTGACTGTGGGGGCGGACTGGTCCGGCAGTCGGGGTGCCTGGTGTGCGTGCAGTGCGGGTGGGCGAAATGCGCATAGTCGGACAGTCGGACGGTCGGACGGTGAAGGCCGCACAGCTCCCGCTGTTACAGTCCGACAGTCCGACCGCCCGACTATCTGTTCTAGATGAGCGTCTCCGCGGCACCAAGTTCGTCCAGCTCACGCCGCGGTCCGTGCTCAACTCGCCGCAGCAAACGGGCGTCGATTTCTGGTCCATCAATCCGTACATCGGCTGCGAGTTCGGATGCACCTATTGCTACGCGCGCTACGCGCACCGTTACGCGGTCGAGCGCGCGCACGATGCCGGGAAGCTCTCGGACGACGAGTTTCGGGAGTTTCGCGGACCCCACGGGTGGGAGGCATTTGAGCAACGGATCTTCGTGAAGGAGCAGCTGCTTGGAGCGCTCGAGGCGGACCTGCGCCGGTATTACCGCTCCGGCGGCCCCGCCGCGCCTCTCGTCATCGGCACCGCCACCGACCCCTACCAGCCGGCGGAGCGGCGCTTTCGACTCACGCGACTGATTCTGGAGCGGTTGGCGCGGTGCGAGGGCCTGAACGTCGGCGTCATCACGAAGAGCCCGTTGATCGCGCGCGACGTGGACGTGTTGCTGCGGCTGCAACAGCGGAACGATCTCGAGGTGTACGTCTCGCTGATCACGGTCGACGTCTCGCTGATCAAGCGCGTGGAGGCCCGCTCCCCAATGCCCGCAGTCCGACTGCGCGCGCTCCAGCGGCTGGCCGACGCCGGGATTCGTGCGGGCCTGATCGTGGCGCCGGTCCTTCCGGGGATCACGGACGACGTACCCCATCTGGAAGCGCTCTTCCAGGCGGCCCGGGAGGCCGGCGCGCAGTTCGTTCACGCCGGCCCGCTGCGTCTCTACCGCGCCGTGCGCGAGCGGTTTCTCCCGGTGCTCGATGAATCCTTTCCAGGCCTGTCGCCACGCTACCGGCAGGCCTATCGGTCGAGCGACGCGCCGCGCGCGTACGCCGCAGCGCTCGCGGCGCGCATCAAGGCACTCCAACAGCGTTTCGGATTTCCGGTAAACCGAGGAATGGTGGATCGCTATCGACCGCGGCGAACGGCGCTTCAGGCGGAGCTGGATCTGTGATTCTGGAGCTGCGGTCCATGGACGGCGAGCAACACGGCACGCCACAAGGTCGCCGGCGAGACGGGCGTGATCAGGAAGCTCTCCTGCTCGAGGACCTCGTCCCTGTCGAAAACCGGCCCGGAGCCGCAGAACACGAAGCGCCGGCGCAGCTCGGGTCGCAGAGCGGTGGCCTCACGCCAAAGCCACAGGCCCCCACGCGACCGCCGCAGGAGGTCGCTCACGACCACGTCGAAGCGTCCCAGGACGATGGCCTCCAGTCCTTCGGCGGGCGTGGCGGCGGGCGTGACGACGCACCCCCGCTCCTCGAGATCCGCGCACCGGTCCTCGCGCGTGTCGCGGTCAGCTTCCACCAACAGGATCGAGAGAGGAGGCACGCTCACCTACACTTTCAGCCTGCCCGTGTAGTCGGCGATGAGTTCCTTGGCTCAGCAGGGGACTCGGCCGGCCTCAAACTGCACAAACCGCACACCCCACATTACCACGGTCGCGGCCAAGCGGCAACCCAGGGTCGGGATTACGACTTGCGGGCGGTCCCGGTGTAGTGCGTGACGAGCTGCGTGACCCAGGCGGGAGTCGGGCCCCGGCGCTGCTTGTACACGTCGAGGAGCAGGCGCGCGATGCCTTCGCCGAGCACGACCCCATTTCGGGCGCCGCAGTCGGCGCTGATGGCTTCGACCAGGCTGACGATCGCGACGGTTTTGGGAGACCGCGCCGCGGCGCGCTTATTGGCCCGAGGCGGGCGCCGTGCCCGCCTTGCTCCGTTCTTGCCCTGGCGTTTCACGGGTCCGCGATGTCGGTGCCACCGGCGCCCAGAATGAACTGCACAAACCGCACACCCACATATACCGTGGTTGTACGATCGGCGCAATCCCGTTACGCGACTTCGCTCGCGGCCTTCCCTCTGAGCGGGCGATAATGCCGCAGCAGGGCCTGCACCCAGCGCGGCGGGGAGAGTCGGCGCACTTCGTAGGATTCGACCAGGAGTTCTGCGATCGCGCGACCGAACTGCTTCGTCTGGTCCGGCGAGAGATCCACGGCCAGGTGGTTCAGGAGGCGGATGAACTGGCCCATGTTGGGAGGCCGAGTGACCTGGCCCTGGCTGGCGAGCCACTGCTCGAGCTTGGCACGCGTCGCGCTCCGGGGCAGCGCGCCGCGCAGGAAATCGCGGAGGCCGTTCGGGCTCATCCCGACTTCCCTCGCGACGCGGCGCAGCGAATATCGCGCCGCCTCCCGGGCAATCCCGTCGCGCAGCAGCGGAACCGGAAGGGTGGGAACGCTCGCGCGGGCTTTCATTGGTCACGCCCTTGAGTTAGCCGCCCTCCGGCTTCACTCCGTAGTGCGCTGCGAGCTGTTTGACCCACCGCGGAAGGGAACGCCCGCGCTCCCGATACGCGCCGGCCAGCAGGCGCACGACCCCCCTCCCCATTACGACCCCGTCCTCTGAGCCAAGGTTGGAGCTGAGCGTGTGCACCAAGCGCACGATCTCTTCGACCTTGGGCGACCGTGCCCTGGTCCGCTTGGTTTTGCTCGATCTGGTGGCGCTCGCACGCGAGCCTTTCACCGGGTCTTCCCAAGTGGCGTGTACGACGTGTCAAACCACCGAACTGCACGAACTGCACAGGAAGACGTTGCGTCAACGGCCCGCGTTTGGCAAGCCCCGCGGGCTCCTCAAGCGGTTTCGCCGGACTCCTTGGCACGCCGTGGCCGGTAGTGCCGCAATAAGTCCTGAACCCAGCGCGGAGGTGAGAGACGACGCGCTTCATACGCGTCTGCGAGGACCGCGGAGATGCTGCGTCCGAGCAACACCGTCTGCTGGGGCGACAGGTCCCCGGAGAGGTCGGTCAGTAGCCGGACCAGGTGGCCCACGGTGGGAGGAGGCACGGTACGGTGGTCGAGGGAGGCGAGCCAGCGCTCGAGCTTGGCCCGTGTGGCGCTCCGCGGCGCCGATCCGTTGATGAAGTTTCGCAAGCCGTTCGGGCTGATCCCCATTTCCTTGGCGGCGCCGCGCAGCGACAACTCGGTGATCGCGAGCGCTACCGCGTCTCGCAGCACGGCCACGGGGATGGTCGGCACGCCTCGGCGCTGTAGCATCAGACCGGCCGGGCGACGTGTGCATTTTGTGCGGAATGAGCGGGGCTACACGGAGGTACGGTAGCAAAATTCGAAAAAGCTCGCAACCGGGGGGGCCGATCACGGCAACGTCTGCTCTTCCCCCCCCGCGAGCGCCGTCGCGAGCGCCCGGACCGTCGCCGGTGCGTTGCCCTCCAGCCGATTATTCACCAAGATCAGCGCTTCCAAATGGCGGCGCGTGGCCTCCGCTATGACGCGAAGCAGGTCTTGGCGCACCTCAGGCTGCGGATCTCGGATCCGCTCGTACGGCTGAAACAGCTTCACGGCGTCCGCGTACGCGCGCCCGGGGCGGAGTAGCGCGCGCGCAACCGTGAACGCCGCCGGGAACGTCCAGGGGAGCTCGAGCTGCTCGCCGATCGGGGGCATCTCGTTCCACGAGTTGAACACGTGGGCCACGCCGTGTCGCGCCAGCACAGCGCCGTGCGAGTCGGTCATGAGCTCCCGATTGCGCAGCTCGACCGCATAGCGATAATCGCGCGGCAGCTGGCGCAAGAAGCCGTCGAGCTCTTCCGCCCATTGTGGGGCCGAGGGCAGGTCCTTTCCACGCATCGCCTGGAACTCGAACACGAACGCGGCCGCGTGGTCGCGAAACACCCGCGCGTACGGCCCGAGTACCGCCTCCTTGAAAAGGTCGGCATTCAGGAAATCCGGGTTCCGCTGGCCTGACAGGTTGCCCCAGCGCGCGTCCTGGTTGAAGCGGCGCGCCGTAATCCGATCCCACACTTTGCTCACGCAGGGAAAGCCCCGCGGCAACGCCCGTGCGTACGCGGCGAGCACTTCTTCGGTCGGCGGCTCGTAGAACGCGCTGTCGATCCCCACCGTGCGAAACAAGGGATAGCGCCAGTACTCCTCGAGCCGCCGTGCCGGCTGCGCGCCGCGATACGGACGATGATAGACCTCGCCCGCCCAGCCGTCATAGGTCCAGGTCGACGTACCAAACTTGACGTTGGGAGGTATGCGACTGCCGAGCGCCACCAGATCGTCGGACGGCGGTGGCAGCGATGCGAGATCGTCGAACAGTCCTGGTTGCTTAGGCTCGCTCAATATCACCACTTAAACAGTGTCATATCAACAAGTTATAACGGCAATCCCGAGTCTTGCCATCCCCTCTATCTTCGGGATATATTCGGGTCCCACTTTTGGGATCCGGCAATGATCCGTACCTCCCACCTGACGAGCGACTCCGCCGCGTGTTGTTGGATACCGTTGTTCGCCCTGCGCTGCGAAACGGCGCGGCGTCCCGAGCTCGCATCCCAGTCCTGCGCACTGCTCGCACCCGACCACCCTCGCCCCCCTCGCGTGTGGCAGGTCTCGGCGCTCGCGCGGCACGCCGGAGTGAAGCCAGGGATGACCGTGAGTCAGGCGATCGGGCTCTGTCCCTCGCTCAAGCTATGTGAACCCGACCCGGTGCACTACGACGAGCGGTTCGCGCAGCTCCTCACGGCGCTCGCCGGCGTGTGCCCGGTGGTGGAGCCGGTGGAGCTGGGTCGGACGTTTGTCGGCACCGATGGGCTTGAGGGGTTGTACGGATCGCCGGAGCGGATCGTCGATCAGATCCGATTGCGGATTGCGGATTGCGGATTGCGGATTGGAAGCTCGGGCGTCGAATCCGCAATCCGGGTGGGCTGGGGCCGCGGGAAGTTCGTCGCTTGGGTGGCAGCCAATCGTGCGCGACCGGGGGAAGCCGTGATCGTGCGGCCTGGGGAGGAGGGGAGGTTTCTCGCGTCCCAGCCGCTCGGGGTACTGCCGCTCGATCCCGACACGTATCGCCGGCTGCGCCAGCTCGGCATCAAGACATTGGGCGCGCTTGCCGCCCTCCCGGAGGACGCGGTGGTCTCGCAGTTCGGCCGGCCCGGCCGGGAACTCTGGCAGCTAGCCGCCGGCCGGATCTCTGAGCCGGTGGTGGGGCGGGTCGCGCCCGAGCCGATTATCGCCGCGCTCACCTTTTTCTCTCCAGTCGCCGGGCGAGAGTTGCTCGAGCTGGCGCTCGATCACTTGATCGAGCGGGCGCTCAAGGATCCGCGCCGCAGCGGCTGGCGGGTGCAGGTGATGCGCGCGCGGGCGGAACTCGAGCAGGGTGCGTCGTGGCTCGTGGAGACTAGGCTCAAGGAGCCATCGGCGTCGCGAGAACGGCTGCTGGCGCCGCTCAAGACGCAGCTGGAGCGGTCGCCGCCCGCCGGCGCGGTGGAGCGACTCGCAGTCGAGTTCACCGGGTTCGCGCCGGGCACGACGGAGCTGCAGCTGTTCGCGCGCGACGCGAACGCCGCCGCGCGCGCCGGGCGGCGCCGAGCGCTCCAGTCCGCTGCAGAGGAAATCAAGCTCCGAATAAAGCGACCGATGCTGTATCACGTCATCGCGGTGCAGCCCTGGTCGCGGCTCCCGGAGCGCCGGTATGCGCTGATCGACTATGAGACATGAAACTGACAGACTTCGTGCGCTCAATGTCCCGCAACGGGTGCAGGTGGAGCTGGACGAGCAACGAAGACCAAGAGTTGTGATGCGGGAACCGGGAAACGTGAAACGCGTCGAGTCGCTCGGTGAGAATTGGCGCATGGACGACGAGTGGTGGCGACAACCGATCGTGCGCCGCTATGTCGAGGTTGTCTTGGAAGGCGGAGGACGTGTGGTGCTGTTCGAGGACCTGATCACCGGAGAGTGGTTCGTGCAGACGTAGTGCGTGGTTATGTATACCGAGCTCCACTGCCACTCCGCGTTTTCATTTCTCGACGGCGCCTCGCTCCCCGAGCAGCTCGCGCTCACCGCCTCGCAGCTCGGGCTCTCTGCCCTCGCCCTCACCGATCATAACGGCCTCTACGGCGCGATGGCGTTCGCGCAGGCAGCGAAGCAGCTCGGCCTGCAGGCGATCACCGGCGCCGAGCTGACGCTGCTCGACGGTTCGCACGTGACGCTGCTCGCCGAGACGCCCGAGGGATATGCGAACCTCTGCCGGCTGATCACCGAGGCCCATCTCGGCCGTGAGGACCGCCGCGACCCGCGGCTCGACTTCGCGTCTCTCGAGGCGCGACACGCGGGACTCATCGTGATGTCGGGATGCCGGGAGGGATTGTTGCCGACGGTCTTGCAAACGCACGGCCGCCAGGCGGCTCGCCGACTGGCGGAACGATGCAAAGCGGCGTTCGGACCCGAGAACTTTTTCGTCGAGCTGCAGCGCAATTACGTCCGGGGCGATCTGCCGCTTACCCGCGCGCTGATCGACCTCGCAGCCGACGTAGGACTTAGCGTCGTGGCGTCGGGCAACGTGCATTACCACAAGCGTGAGCGCCATCGCCTGCACGACGTGCTGGTGGCGATCCGGCACCGCACGACGCTCGACGGCTCGCACCACGTGCGCCGTGCGTACAGCGAATTTTTCCTGCGGCCGCCTCAAGAAGTCGAGATGCTGTTTGGAGACTGTCGCGATGCTGTCGCCAATACGAATGCCCTGGCGGAACGCTGCCGCAGCTTCGATCTCACGCGCGATCTGGGATATCGATACCTGGCAGGCTCCGAGCACCACGTCCTCGCCGTGCGACGGCTCGACGAGGAGCTGCGGCTGATCGAGCACCACGGGCTTTCCGGGTTCTTTCTGGTCTACAACGACCTGTTCGACCTGGCCCGCGAGGTCGGGGCGGACGTGCGCCGGGGTAGCCGGCGCGCCCGTGGCAACCTGCTGCCGGGCCGCGGGCGTGGCTCGTCGGTGTCGTCGATCGTGTGCTATCTGCTCGGTCTCTCGCACATCGATCCGATCGCCAACGGGCTCTTCCTGGGACGGTTTCTGAACGAGTCGCTCGCCTCGGTCCCGGACATCGATCTCGATTTTCCCCGCGAGATCCGCGAGGAGCTGATCCGCCGGGTCTACAAGCGCTACGGCGACGAGCACGTCGGGCTCGTCTGCTCGTTTCCCACTTACCGCCTGCGCTCGACGGTGCGCGAGATCGGGAAGGCGCTCGACCTGCCGCCGGGAGAGATCGAGCAGGTCGCCAAGCTGTCGGACAGTCGGACTGACGGACTGTCGGACGAGATCGAGCGGCTTCCCGGATTCGCCGGCCGGCGCAACGCCCCGCTCTGGAAGGAGCTGTGCGAGCTCGCCGAGGAGATTGCCGGGCTGCCGCGCCACGTGTCGCAGCATGTCGGCGGCATGATCATCTCGAGCCGGCCGCTCGTGGAGATCGTGCCGCTCGAGCGCGCCGCCATGGAAGACCGTGTGGTGTGCCAGTGGGACAAGGACTCGTGCGACGACGCCCGCTTCATCAAGATCGACTTTCTGGCGCTCGGCATGCTGTCGCTCGTCGAGGAATGCGTCGAGCTGGTCGCGGAACGCGAGGGGGCGCCGCCCGATCTCTCCCGCATCGATTTCAAAGACCCGGCGGTGTACGACCGGATCTGCCGTGGCGACACGGTGGGGCTATTCCAGATCGAGAGCCGGGCGCAGATCCAGATGCTGCGTCGCACCCGGCCGCGCAATCTCGAGGACCTCGCGGTCGAGGTGGCGATCGTGCGACCGGGGCCGATCGTGGGCGGCGCGGTGAACCCGTACGTGCGCCGCCGCGAGGATCAGCGCCGCGCCCGCGAAGCGGGCCGCCCCTACAAGCCGCCGCTCGATCATCCCCTGCTCGAGTCGGCGCTCGCGGAGACGCTGGGCGTGATTCTCTATCAGGACCAGGTGCTGCAGGTGTGCCAGGCACTGGCGGGATTCACGGCGGGCCAGGCGGAGGCGCTGCGCCGCGCAATGAGCCGGCGGCGCAGCCGCGAGCTGATGGCGGGCTTCTGGGAGGAATTCCGGGACGGCGCCGCGGCGCGCGGCGTCCCGCCCGCGACCGCCGAGCGCGTGTTCACGCAGGTGATCGCGTTCTCCGAGTTCGGCTTTCCCAAATCGCACGCCGCCGCGTTCGGCCTGCTCGCCTACCAGTCGGCGTGGCTCAGGCACTATCACCCCGCAGAGTACTACTGCGCGCTGTTCAACAACCAACCGATGGGGTTCTACTCACTCGACGCGCTCGGGCGGGACGCGAAGCGCAACGGCGTGGAGATCCGGCTACCCGATGTGAACGAAAGCGACGTGTGGTGCACGGTGGACCTCACCCCCTTTCCCCCTCTCCTGGCGGGAGAGGGGGGACGCAATGCCGTACGAGTGGGACTCGGGTTTGTTCGGGACTGGAGCGAGGAGACGGCCACCGCAGTCGTCCTCGAGCGCGAGCGGAACGGCCGTTACCGCAGCATTGGTGACTTCGTGCGCCGCGCTCCGCCCAACCTCAAGCGGACCGCGATCGAGCACCTGGTGTGGGTGGGCGGATGCGACGGTTTCGGGCTCACACGGCGCGAGCTCTTGTGGCAGGTGGGGCTCTGGCTTCCGCCCGAGAACGGGCGTGGGTCGGGGGGAGACGCACGGGTCCGACGGCAGCTCGAGCTGTCACTCGATCATCCCTACGAGGGGCTCCGATTCGGTGACCTGGTGCCGGCCGAGCGGATGCTCGCCGAGTACGGGGTGCTGGGATTCGCTCCCAGCGGGCACCCGCTCTCTCTGTTGCGTGCGTCGCTCCCTGCCGGGGTCGTGCAGAGCGACGCGCTCCCGAAACTCGAGCACGGGGTGCGGGTGGAGGTGGCGGGGCTCGTGGTCGCGCGCCAGCGTCCCGAGACGGCGAAAGGATTCGTGTTCGTCCTGCTGGACGACGTGGCCGGGATGGTGAACGTGATCGTGCGGCCCGACGTGTACGACCGGTACCGAGCCACGATCCGTGGCGAGCCGCTCTTGTGGATCGCCGGCAAGCTGGCGAAGGACGATGGGACGGTGAACGTGATCGCGGAAGAGGCACAAGGTCTCAAAGTCGGAACGCGGAACGCGGAACGCGGAACGAACAGCGAGTCGGACAGTTCCGCGTTCCCACTTCCGCATTCCGCGTTCGCCTTTCTCAAGTCCATGCGCCGCGTCGCGCCCGATTCCAAGGATTGGGGTTAGTATTCAGCCGTGGCACAACGCGAAACCGCGACCCTCGCCGGTGGCTGCTTCTGGTGTCTCGAGGCAGCGTTCCAGGACCTGAAAGGCGTCGAGAAGGTCCAGTCCGGATATGCCGGCGGGCACATTGCCAATCCGTCGTACGAGCAGGTGTGCACCGGGACGACCGGTCACGCCGAGGTCGTCCAGATCACCTTCGATCCCACGGTCGTCTCCTTCGACGACCTGCTTCACGTCTTCTTCACGATCCACGACCCCACCACGCTGAACCGTCAGGGCGAAGACGTCGGCACCCAGTACCGCTCGGCGATCTTCTATCACACGCCGCAGCAGAAGGCCACGGCCGAGCGAGTCATTCGTGAGCTCGAGGCCGAGAAGGTGTGGGACGATCCCGTTGTAACGGAATTGAAGCCGCTCGACGCGTTCTACCCGGCCGAGCAGTACCACCGTGATTATTATCGCCGGAACCCCAACCAGGGCTACTGCCGCGCCGTGATCGCGCCTAAAGTCGCCAAGGTGCGCAAGCTCTACTTCGACAAGCTGAAGCAACCCGTCGGGTGACACTGCGAGGAGGACGAATGAAGCACTGGGCAGTGCTCGCGGCGCTGATCGCGCCCGCAGCGGCCGCGGCGCAGGCTCCGCCCGCTGGCTCGACGGAGCCCTTCGTGGTGGAGTACTACTACAAGGTCCGCTGGGGTTACGCCGACGAGTTCATCCGCCTCTTCAAGAAGAACCACTACCCCGTTTTGAAACGCCAGATGGAGCTGGGGCACATCCAGACCATCACGGCGGAGGCACCCAGGTTCCACGGCACCGAGGACGGCCGCTGGGACTATCGCGTCACGCTGGTCTGGAAGAACGCGGCGGCGCCCCATGAGCCG
This sequence comes from Gemmatimonadota bacterium, assembly GCA_003222035.1. Lineage (GTDB taxonomy): Bacteria > Gemmatimonadota > Gemmatimonadetes > Gemmatimonadales > GWC2-71-9 > AG41. The sequence goes on from QHUS01000045.1 coordinate 54,578, forward strand.
TTCCCCGAGGCGGAGCTCAAGCGCCTATTTCCCGACCAGGAAACCTTCCGGCGAGAGGAGCAGCACCGCTTCGAGATCCTCGCCGCGCATTGGGACCTGCCGGTGGTTACGGTGGATTTGACCCGGCCCTAGCCGGGGGGCCTGGCGCGGGGGGGGAGGGGGGGCGGCGGCTGGTTTTCCCGAGATAGGCTCGCACGAGGGGCGCCACGCGCCCCCGCACGAGCGCGGACTTGAAGACATCCCGCTCCTCCGGCGTCACGTCCAGCAGGTACCGCTCCCCGCTTCCCGCACCCTCCCTGATGGCGACCGGGATGCCATCGCGATACAGAATTCGGTTCGTCGCGAGCCCGGGGACGACGTCTCCCGGCGTCACGATCCCGATCAGGTTGAGTGGATCGGCCCCGCTCACGGCCACGAGCTCGCCGGCAGGCGCCGCGCGCCGCACACTGCGTAACAGACCCACTGCCTCGGGCAGTGCGTACTGTTCTCCCGAGAACCCGCCTACGAAGCGCCCACCGCGGATCTCGCCGCGCGCTTCGAGCCGCCGGTACACTCGGAGAATGTCGCGCCACGGCGTGAGCAACGTCTCGCGCGTGACCAGCCTCCTGAATACCACGCCGTAGCGTCGCAACAGCTGCCACGCGACGGCCTCGGCGACCGCGTCCTCCGGCAGAGGCGTCGGGGCTCGAACGCGCGACCAGCGTCCGGCAGTCTCGACGCCGAACGGTGCGACCTTGCCCCGCCGCCGGAATCCTCCGATCGGACGCCGGCGGTCGGAGGGCACCAACAACGCGCGCAGCCCGGCGAAGCTGTCGGCGGTGACGAGTCCCCAGGCGACCAGCTCGCCGAGCCCCTTCTCCACCTCCGTGCGCAGCAGGCCGGTCGCGTTCACCAAGTCGCCAAAGAACGACGCGCCGCGTTCGCCGAGCGCATCGCTCACCGCGCGGGCGGGATGCGAGAGCGGGAGATCCGCCGGATCGGGGTGCACCGCCAGGGACCGCCATACCGCTCCCCGCTCCCTGCGAAACAGCGCCACTGGGGTCGTGCGGATCGGCCCGGACTTGTGTCCGTTCGACGGCGCAGCCGGGGACAGCCGGCCCCAGGCGATCTCTCCCGACAGGCACAGGCCGTCGAGCCACAAGGGGTCGTATTCACCGAGCCGCGCGGGCAGGACATCCGATTCCCAGGCACCTGCCGCCACCTCGTAGCCGTCGAGCTGCTCCAGCACCGCGGCGAGGCCTTCCGGCCCCTCGGCGCGCGTGTCCGACGCGGCGCGCTGCCAGCGCAACAAGAAGCGCATGAAATCGGCCGGCGCGACCGGCTCGATCTCCTGGCGCAGCCGATCGAGCGTGTACCGATGGATCCGCGCGAGCAAGCGGCGCTCGCACCACTCGAGCTCCACACTCCCAGGGGTGAACCGTCCGCGCAGCACGAAGCCTTCGTGCTCGAGCGCGCCAAGCGCGAAGTCCACGTCGGGAACGGGGACGCCGAGTGCCGATCCGATTGCGGCGGCAGTGGTCGGCCCTACGACTTCGAGCCGCCCGCGCACCAGCTCACGCAGCGCGTCCTCGCGAGTCCACGCCTTCGCCCGATCGCGCGCTGGCACGCTGAGCGCTGGCTCCGTGAGCGCGCCCGGGAAGGCCGCTTCGAGCATTGGCACGCGCTCGGCCGCCACCCACAGGCGGGGCTCCCTCAACAGCGTCGCAGCGCGTTTAGCCCGCACCAGCTCATTGAACGCCTCTTGCCAATCCACATTCCGCAATCCGCAATCCGCAATTGGCACCGCGCCCGCCACCATCAATGCATCATGCAGCTCGTCGGCGCTCCCGACCTCCGGCCACGCCTCGTCCCTCACGCGATCAATCGCCGCTTGATCGAGCCTCCCCAGCTCGTCCGCGGTCTTTACGTCGAGTCCGCGTCGCGTGATCACCGCCTGGGTGCGACGCTCCTCGAGCGGGGCGTCATCGAGGAACGCGTACGGCTTGGCGTTGATGACCTCGTGGGCAAGGGGAGACGGCTCCGTGGTGTCTCGCGCCACCAGCGCGACCTGGCCCGATGCGATCGCCTCGAGCACGCGCTTCAGGCCGGGGAAATCCATGGCCTCGAGCAGGCAGTCGGCGATCGTCTGGTTGACGAGCGGGTGGTCCGGGATCTCGCGGTCGCCGACGAGGTTCTCGGGGCAGGCGAGCTGGTCGGGGAACACCGCGGCGACGAGGTCCTCTGCGTCCATGCGCTGGAGCGGGGTAGGCACCTTCTTCCCGCCTCGGGCCCGCAGCACGGCGAGCGCCCGCGTGGCGTTCCAGCGCCACCGGGTGCCGAACATCGGCGCATCGAGCATCGCCTGCACCAACAGATGCTCGGCGGTCTCGGGCTTGAGGTACTGGAACACGTCCTCGAGCGGGAAGCTGTGCTGGGGGCCGAGCGACAAGACGATCGCGTCCTCCGTCGCCGCCGCCTGCAGCTCGAAGTTGAAGCTGCGGCAGAACCGCTTCCGGAGCGCGAGCCCCCACGCGCGGTTCACGCGGCTTCCGAAGGGCGCGTGCAGCACCAGCTGCATCCCACCCGCTTCGTCGAAGAACCGCTCCAGCACGAGCGTTTGCTGGGTCGGGATCACCCCGAGGATCTTCTTGGACGCGTCCAGATACTCGACGATCTGGCGGGCCGCCGCCTCGGGGAGGCCGGCGATCTCGCCCGCCAGCCAGGCGGTCGCTTCGCGGGCATCACCCAGCCGATCGCCGATGTCCTGGCGCAGCCGTGCGACCGCTTCGGACAGCTCGGCGGTCCGACCCGGCGCCTCACCCAGCCAGAACGGGATCGATGGCGGCTGACCCTGGGCGTCCACGACGCGGACCTGGCCGGACTCGATCCGCTGGATGAGGTACGACCGGTTGCCCAGCTGGAAGATGTCGCCGGGCGTGCTCTCGATGGCGAAGTCCTCGTTCAGCGTCCCGACGAACGTCTCCGTGGGCTCGAGGATGACCCGATAGTCCCCGACATCGGGTATCGCTCCACCCGACGTGAGCGCGGCGAGTCGGGCACCGCGTCGCGCGCGCAAGCGGCGGTTCACGCCGTCGTAGTGGACGTAGGCGCCGCGCCGCCCGCGCCGCGTCGTGAATCCTTCGGCGAGCATCTGCACCACGGCGTCGAAGTCCTTGCGCGAGAGATCGCGGTACGGGTACGCCCCCCGCACCAGCTGGAAGAGCGCGTCCTCGGCCCATTCGTCGCCCGCGACGGTGGCGACGATCTGCTGCGCCAAGATGTCGAGCGGACGATCCGGAATGATCAGCCGGTCGAGCTCGCGCCCGCGCGCGGCCCGCACCAGTGCGGCGCACTCGATCAGCTCGTCGCGCGACAGCGGGAACACCCGGCCCTTCGGGATCGCGGCGAGGTGATGCCCCGAACGGCCCACGCGCTGCAGGAACGTCGCGATCGAGCGGGTCGAGCCGATCTGGCAGACGAGGTCCACAGTGCCGATGTCGATCCCCAGCTCGAGGGATGCCGTCGCGACCAGCGCTTTGAGCTTGCCTTCCTTCAGGAGCGTCTCCGCTTCCAGGCGCTTTTCCCGAGACAGGCTGCCGTGGTGCGACGTCACCTGGTCCGCGCCGAGACGTTCGGAGAGATGCAGGGTCAGGCGTTCCGCGAGTCGCCGGGTGTTGACGAAGACGAGCGTCGTCCGGTGCTCAGCGATGAGCTGCACCAGTCGCTCGTGGATCTCCTCCCACACCTCCGCGGCCATGACCGCCTCGAGCGGCGACGACGGGATCTCGATGGCCAGATCGAGCGTGCGCGCGTGTCCCGAATCGATAATGCAGGTGTCGGGTGTTGGGTGTCGGGTGCCGGAAAGGAACGCGGCTATGTCCTCGATGGGCTTCTGTGTCGCCGACAGGCCGATCCGCTGCAAGCGCCGGCCGGCGAGGTGCTCCAGCCGCTCGAGCGACAGCGCCAGGTGGCTCCCTCGCTTGTCGCGGGCCACCGCGTGGATCTCGTCCACGATGACAGTGCGCACCGGGCGCAACATCTCGCGCGCGCGCTCCGACGTGAGGATGAGATAGAGCGACTCGGGCGTGGTGACGAGGATGTGGGGGGGGCGCCGTACCATCTCCTGCCGCTCCGCCCCCGGCGTGTCGCCGGTGCGCACCAGCGTGCGAATCTCGACATCGGGCAGGCACAGTTGCTCGAGCATGCCCCGGATCTCGACCAGCGGCTCGGCCAGATTCTTCTGGACGTCGTTCGAAAGCGCCTTGAGCGGCGAGACGTACACCACCTGCGTCCCATCGGTCAGAGTCCCGGCGAGACCCTGCCGCAGCAGCGAATCGATCGCGGTCAAGAACGCCGCGAACGTCTTGCCAGACCCGGTCGGCGCGGCAATCAGCGTGTTCTTGCCGGCCTGGATCAACGGCCAGGCACGCTGTTGCGGCTCGGTGGGCGCGGGAAACCGGGACCCGAACCAACGCTCCACGGCGGGATGAAAGCCCGACAACGACATACTGAAATATGGCGAAGATTTACCGAAGGAGCGACACCCCTCGGGATGCCGCGATCCGCTCGATCGTCTCCCCGATCTTGTTGTTCGGCGTCGACGCTCCGGCGGTCACACCGATAGTGCGCGGTCCCGGCGGCAACCACCCCGTCGCCGACCGTTCCTCCTTCGCGCCAGCGGGGCGGAACCGAATCGTCCCCGCGTCCGGATCGATGCAGCTCGCGTCCTCGATGTGATAGGTCGGGACTCGCGTCTGGCAGATGGCGGCGAGGTGGGTCGTGTTGCTCGAGTTGTACCCGCCGATGACCACCATGAGGTCGAGTGGCTCGGCGATGAGCTTCAGCACCGCATCCTGCCGATCCTGTGTGGCGGAGCAGATCGTGTCGAACGTGCGGAAATGCTCCGCCAAGGCTGCCTCGCCATACCGTTGCACCATGCTCCGCCGTAGCTCGGCCGCGATGGCGAGGGATTCCCCCGAGAGCATCGTCGTCTGATTCGCGACCCCTACGCGCACCAGGTCGCGATCGGGGTCGAATCCCGCGGACATCTTGCCCGCAAAGGTCGAAACGAGCTGCTCCCTACTCCCGGCTCCCTCGATGTAGGTACACACGTCCCGTGCCTCGGCCATGTCCCGCACGACGAGATACTCGCCGCCCGGGTACTTGGTCACCTGGCTCGAGGTCGCCTTGGTTTCCTCGTGATAGTACTTGCCATGGATGACGGCGGTGAAGCCGTCTTTCGCATAGGAATCCACCCGCTTCCACACGTTCAGGACGGAGCCGCAGGTCGTGTCCACCAGGACGCACCCGATCGCACGCAGCCGCTCGAAGTCCTTCACGGTGACGCCGAAGGCGGGGAGAATGACGACGTCCGCGGGTGTGACCTCCCGGAAGTCGAACTCGCCATCGTCGGGCCGGTGCAGAAACTCGACGCCCATGCCCCGCAGCTTGTTGTTGACGTGCGGATTGTGGATGATCTCGCCCACGAGGAACACCCGCCGGTCCGGAAACTTGGTGCGCGTTTCGTAGGCGTACTCGACGGCGCGGTCCACGCCGTAACAGAACCCGAATTCGCCGGCGAGTTTGAACGTCAGATCGCCGGCCTCCAGGACGTGACCCTGTGCACGGATGCGGTCCACCACGCGGCTGTGATAGTCAGCCGCCAGCGCGCCCTCGATGTCTCCTTTGAGGCCGAACCCGCGCCTGAAATAGGTCTGCTCCACGAGGTCAATCTAACCGGGCACTGCGGCCCTCGCGCACGGCGGCCATCACGCGTTGCACGGCGAGCCCGTCGCGAAAGGTCGCTGGCTCGCCGCTCGGCGGTCGGCCTTCCACCGTGGGGACGAGATCTCGCATCAATCGCACGAAGGAGCGGGCCCACATGTTGTTCGGGACCGTCCGTTCCCACAGGTCGTCCGGTACGCTCGCGTCTTCGGGCGGCGCTCCGGGCCGCACGATTTCCAGCTTGGTCTCGCCGGTCAACACCAGCGTGGCGTCGCGCCCCGTGATCTGGGCGAAGTGCCCCGGCCCGCACGCGGCCACCGTGCTCAGCGTCACGGTCGCCACCACGCCGTTCGCGAGGGACATGATGAAGCTCGCGTATTCGTCAGCCGTCACGGGCCGGCGCACACCCTGGTCGTCACTGCGCTCCGACACGAACGTAGCGACCCGGCCGTTGACCTCCGCGACTTCGCTTCCGGTCCAGAAGCGGCACAGGTCGATGAGGTGCGAGCCCACGGCTCCCAGAATGCCGCCGCCACGGCGCGCGTCGTACCACCAGCTCCACGGGGCATCGAACGCCTGCCGTCGGCCGTCGCCACGCAAATACGGTTTGAGCAGCAACTCGATATGGAGAACGGGGCCGATCGCTCCCGCGCGGATCAGCTCTCGGGCCCGCTGGCGGTTCGGCTCGTAGCGCAGCTCGTGATCGATACGGGCGAGCCCCCGGCTCCCTTCAGCGACGTCCACCATCTGCTCGGCTTCGCGCACCGAGAGCGCCATCGGCTTCTCGCAGAGCACGTGCTTGCCCGCTTTCAAAGCAGCGATGGCGTGACGGGCGTGGGCGTCAGGCGTCGACGACACGATCACGAGATCGACGTCCGGGGACTCGGCCAGCGCCTCGCCGCTTCCGAACGCGCGTGCGATGCCGAACTCCGCCGCGACGCCCCGCGCGCGGTCCAAGCTGCCGCTCCCGACGGCCGCGACACGCACGCCCGGTACCAGTCCGAGGCCGGGAAGCTGCACCCGGCGCCCGAACCCGGTGCCGATTACGCCGACGCGAACGGTCACGGCTTGGGCCGGCAGGGAACGGTGTCCGCGCCGAGCGGCACCGCCTCGAACCACGCCTGGAGAAACGCCCGTCCTGCAATGGCCGATTCGAGCCCGACGCCGCGCGCCGTGACCGTTAGCCCGCGACCGTCCGCGCGCACATCGACCGCGCCGCTGTCGAGCGCAAAGCCGTGCGGCATTTCCCTTACCATGTACCGCACGGCGACGGTAGCGCCACGCGGCGACACGGTGTCCCCGCGCTGCAGCATGGGCCAGGCGCCATTTGCGACCGTGTCCGGAGAGCGCAGCCACACCGCGACCCCGTTCCCGGCGCGAGAGCCCCGGAGGAAGATCCCCCAGCCCCGCGCAGGGGTGCTGTCGCCGCCCGAGCAGCGGCTCGCCCGCGCCGCTGCCTCGAACCGGGTCGTGTCGCTCGGAGGACGGGTGACGAGGGCGCGGAGCCGTCCAGCCGGATCCTCCGGCGGTGCGCTGCCGCACGCCTCGGCCATCAGGATGAACGCGATGCTCGCGACGGGCAGCGGTCTCAGGGTTACGCTCTCGCCCCGCCGTGGGAGGCCGGCGATGTGACACCGAGGATCTTGCGCGCTGCGTCCGTCGCGAGCGTGTGCGGCGCGAGTGCCTCGATCAGCCCGGCGGGCAGGGGCTGCGGCTTGAGCCGCTTGCGGTCCACACACACGAGCACCATCCAGCCGGCGGCGCCCAGGCGCGACGGCTCGTCGCGGAGCACGTCGAAGTTGAGCGTCATCGACTTCGTGCCCACGCGCCCGACATAGGTGGCGACGCGTAGCCGGTCGTCCAAGCGCGCGGGCAAGTAGAACTCGCTGTGCACCGCCTTGCGCGGCAGAAAGATGTCATAGCGGTCGAAGAGCCGCGCGTAGGCGAGGCCGCACGCACGGAACAGCTCGGTCTCGGCGATCTCGAAGAACCGCACGTACGACCCGTAAAAAATGATGCCCGCGAAGTCCACGTCGGACCACCGGACGTACTCTTCGATGATATACGGCGTGGCGGGCATCGCGTCCCGACCGGTGGAGCCCGAGCGGGAAGCTAGGGTAGGTAAAACGCCGACGCCAGGATCGGCGGGTCGGCGGTCAGGCGCGCGCGGCGGAGCTAGCGCCTCCGTGCCCGTTGTGGCGCAGGCCGTAGGCGCGCAACCGGCGCCACAGCGTCGTGCGACTGATGCCGAGGCGCCGCGCGGTCTCGGCGAGCTTGCCTTGCGTCACTGCGAGGGTGTCCAAGATGGCCTGTCGCTCGCGCTCCGCCAGCGTGGGGCTATGCTCGCCGTCCGGCAAGAACACCACTTCACCGAGCTCGACCGAGCCCTGCTTCAGCGCCCGCGCGCGTCCGCCGAACGTGACGAGCCGGTCACGCAGGTTCTCACCGCGGTGCGTGACGCCATCGCCGAGGGCATCGATCGCGCGGCGCGCACGCTGGTTTGCGTACAGCATCCGGCCGTACGTGTCGAACACGACCACGCCTTCATTGAACGTTTCCATCACCGCTTGTCCGAGGGGCGCGAAGCTCGACTGGGGAGCAAGGCCGGGGTTCTTTTCGCGTGCTGGCATACGTTGGATAACTCTAGCTCCAGGTCAAAGTTCCAGAAGGCACCACCATTAACTAGACCCGCCGTGCGTCGGGAGGTCACACAAAGAAACCTTAGCGCCGCCGGCCCCGCCGCCCTGCCCGCGCCAGGCGCTGCCGCTCGCCGCGCGACAGCCCGCTCAACTGGCGGCGCAGCTCCTCGAGGGAGTCAGATCGCACGGCCTCCCGCTTGCCACGGACGACGGTGAAGCGCACCGGTCGATCGAGCGGGGGCAGGTCGCGAGGCTGCAACCGCCGCGCTTGACCCTCCTTAAGGCGCAACCGCACCACCCCCACCCCCTGCTCCACCTCGTAGTCCACGGGCACTCGGTCGCCATACAGGTGCACGGACGCGGGAAGCGCTTCGAGCGCGCGACGCGCGGCCTCGGGTATCAGTTCGTCTACGTCGAGCGCCATCCGCGTGTTGATGAAGGCGTCCCATGACGTGACGCTCGCGATCTGGGCCGCCAGCCGCTCACGCAGGCTGTCCGTTTCAGCCTGGGTCAGCTGCCCACCCGAGCGCCGCCAGTAGAACCCAAGGCGCTCCAGCGCGCGCCGCAGCCGGGCTTGATCGGGGTGCGGCGTGTCCCCTCTGAGCAGGGCATCGATGAGCGCGGCCCGGGCGGCCTCCGCGAGCTCCGGGGGGAACGGACTCGGCAGCGGCTCCACGTCCCTTTCGAGCAGGAAGCCGAAATAACTCACGGTCCTGACGCGCATCAGGCCTTCCCGCCGCCGCTGCCGCTCGAATACGACCGTGGGCGCGCCCCGTCGGGCATAGCGGCGGATCGCCCGCTCCGGCAGCTGAGTGCCTTCGATGCTGGCCCGCGGCACCCCAAAGCGATCCGCAAAGTAGCGCAGGGTGCCGGCCACGGCACCCCAACTGGAGCACACGGAGCCGCGGCTCACGCGTGCTTCGCGGCCGTCCGCTGTCTCCTCGTCAATCACCAGGTCGAACGGCTGGATCCTGCCGACCAAGTCGGCGAACGCCACGAGGGCCTTTTCAGCCGCGTGCGGCAACCGCTCGGGGAGCGGCAGCTCGAGCTGGCGGTACACGGAGGCCAGCCCCAACGCCACGTCCTCGATCGCCTTCACGAGCACGCCGCGGCCCTCGGCCCAGCGATCGATGGTGTCTCGGAACAGATGGCGGGGCAGGCCATAGACCTCACCCAGGTAGCCATGCTTGTTGACCGCCTCGGCATGCACGTTGTACGCCGTCAAATGGTCGCTCCCGGCCACGATCAGGCCGCGAAGGTCGCGCTCCTCACGGGTCATCCGATGCAGCGACTCGATGTTCGCCGCGACCGCAACGAACGGCACGAGATCGGGATCCGCGTGAAACAGCAGCTCACCCCAGGGTCGTTCAACCGGCATCGCGTCGACGTCGCGACCGTAGCGCGTGAGCCGACCGCGCTCGATCAGCCCGCGGTCTGTCAGTAGCTCGACGGCCTCCCGATAGGCTTTGCGGTCGAGCGGCACCGGGAGGTCGAGCTCCCTCGCGTCCACACCCAGAGCTGCACAGGTGATGGCAACGCGCTCGGCGTCGCCGGCGAGCTGGAACTCGGGAGGTGTCGGCGCGAGCTGCTCGAATACCAGATCGCGATCGCTCAGGATGTAGACCTCGCCGCCCTCCACCCGACCGTGCACGCGTCCTGCCATCTGGAGGATCTCGTTGGCGCCGAGATAGAGGCGTGTCAGGACGTTGCGGCCGCGCTCGACGACGTTGGCGTAGCGCGCGTCATAGATCACCACGGTGTCGAGGCCGCGGATGTTCAGAGCGGACTGGCCCGCGGCGGTCATCGCCAGCAGGAACGGCCGACGTACCTGGCCATCGAGAAACGGCCGGATCACCCGGATCGGCTCGCCGCCGTGATAGAACGCCGTCGGAATTCCCTGCCACCGGTCCCCGAGCTCCTTCGCGATCTGCTCGACTTCCGCCCGCGTCGGCACGAATACGGCCACACCGCGCCGCTCACGCAGGACCCGCTTCATGAAGCGATCGTTCAGGAACTCAAGGGGCTGCTCGGGCAGCACGCGCACGTCGGCCGCCCGCGTCGGATCGAACGCCCGCGTCTCGAGCACGTCGACCGATGCGAGGTAGCGCGCGTAGAACGATGGGTCCACGGTCGCGGACAGCCAGATGAACCGACAGCCCGCGCGCTTCCCGAGCGCCAGGCACAGCTCGAGCTCGGCGGACGTCTGGTGGATCTCGTCCACCACGAGCGTGTCGCGGGACGTGATGAGCCCGTCCTCGAACCAGCGGCGCGCGATGCCCGTGGTGACGATCACGACGTTCCACGTGGGCGTTTCGGGCGTCGCCTCGCGCTCCCGATTCACCACGCCGACCTTGAGCGGCGCCTCGAGGATGGTGGAAGCGATCGACCGGATGGCGAGCGTCTTGCCGGTGCCCGTCCCCGCTACTATCCCGAACCCCTCCCCCGACGCCGCGAGGCGCCGGATGTCGTCGCCGTGCTCCCGGGCGAGCAGGGTGTCGATGTCGAGGCCCATCGCCAGCTCGATGGTCTCGCACGCCGCCCGCGTGGGGGCGATGACCACGACGCGCCCCGTGGCAGGCTCGGCGGCGAGGAATGCGCTGGGGTCGGGAGGAAGGGCGTGGTCGCGGGAGATTCGCACGGTGGCAATATAGATTAGGCCCGGATCAGGCCAGGAGGGTGCAGGCATGCTGAACCGACCGTCCCTGCTTCTGCTGATCGTGCCGTTCCTCGCCGCGCCCCCGGCGGCTGGCGCGCAGCGCCTCGAGCGCACGCCCGCCCATCCCACGCGCGACCAGATCGAAGCGCAGCTCGGCTACCGGACGGGCCGCGTCACACTGCCCGGCGGTCTTGCCACTCTCGACCTGCCCGCCCACTTCCGGTACCTCGACGCGGAGGACACGGAGATCGTGCTCCGCGCGTGGGGCAATCCACCCGGCGCCCAGACCCTCGGCATGGTCGTGCCGACCGCGTTGCGCGTGCTCACGCCCGAGGGATGGGGCGTCATCATCACGTATGCCGAAGACGGGTACGTCAAGGACGACGACGCGGCGAAGATCGACTACCACGAGCTGCTCACCGACATGCAACGGGCGACCCGGGAGGCCGATCCGGAGCTCGCCAAGGCCGGATACACGACCGTCGAACTCGTTGGCTGGGCCGAGCCGCCGCACTACGACAGCGTGGCACACAAGCTGTACTGGGCCAAGGACCTCAAGTTCGCCGACGAGTCAAGGTGATCGGCTTCGTCGAGTTCAACGGTGGGCACCGCTACGCCGACTTCATCCCGGGCACGGACAAGGTCGCCGAGTACGGCATCGCGGCGCTGATCGCGGGGAGCCTCGCGGCCAAGGCAGGAGTGTTCAAGCTGCTACTCGGCGCCCTCCTCGCGCTCAAGAAGCTCATCGTGGTGGCGGCGGTCGGGGTGGCGGCGTTCCTCCGCAAGTTGTTCCGCCGCGCCCCGGCCGACGCGTCTTGATTCTGAGCCTAATCCCAGTGGCGGCCGCGATGGTGGCGATGCCGATAGAAATCCTCGCGGCGCACGACGAACACCGGATAGCGGTAATAGCGGTAATGGAAGTAGCGGTGTGGCGGGTGCACGAAATAGGGACGACCAACCACGACGATGCCACTCACGAACGGGTGCGGGGCGCCGACGCCTATCGCGACGTTGATTCGGGTCTGCGCTGCACCGGGTGCAGCGCCTAACGCAAGCGCCAATCCCGCGGCCAAGAGCACACGTTTCATAGGTCACCTCCGACGCCGCGGTGTGTGGAAATGACGTGCCAAGGGCGGGATTGCCGTCGCAACGACAACAGCGGAGCGGGGTTAGCGAGTCTGCGGCGAAGCGGGACGGGCAGCGCGGTGTCACCGGCTCGGGTCAGTCCTGTCCCCCCGTCGACGCAGCGTGTTTCATGAGCCGCACGACTTCGCCGGGCTCGGCGTGGCGTCCGATACCCTTCTTGGAGAACACACGACGGCCGTCGACTTCCACCTCGAACACGCCGCCCGACGATTGAACCAATTTCACGTCGGCGTGCGGATACGTCTTGCGAATTTCGGCCGCCAGACCGGCGGCCCGCGGCTCATAATTTCAGACGACGCAGTATTCGATGGTGACTCGCATGCGTAAACGATAGCGGCGCTTGACAGCTACCGCCACGGGGCCGAGCTTGCTCGGGGCTTGCTCATGAGTGCCCCCTCCCGCGTCAAACCGTCGCCGGGTCTGCTGGTGCGGGCGCTCGTCGCCCTCGGCGGAGTGGCGGCGATCGTCGCGGCACTGGCGACGTTCGCGTCGCAAGGGATACCGTCTGGCGGCGACGTGACGCAGGAGATCGTCATCCTGGTCGTCGTCGGCGCGCTGACGCGGCGCTACGGCATCCCCCTCCCGGGCAGTGGATTTGCCTCGTACATCCTCGGCGTTGCCGTGTTCGCGACGCTCGACCGCGGCTGGGCCTTTTGCGCACTCGTCGCGCCCCTCACGATGATCGTGGGCGATATCGCGCTGCGGCGCCTGCCTCTCGGGACGGCGCTCGACAACGCCGCGCACCTCACGATGGGCGCCGCCGTGGCGGGCGTTGCGTACGCCCGACTGGGCGGGGCAACGGGTGCCGCGGCGCTCGCCGCAGGAAACCTCGTCCCCCTCGTCGTGTTCCTGGCGCTGCTGCCGGGTGTGGTGAATGCCACGTTCTACATCGAGCTGGCGCTCGGCCGGAGGCTCGCCTGGCTGGACGCCACCCTCACCGCACGGTGGGAAGCGGTGATGTACGCCTGCTCCGCTGGTCTGGCGCTCGGGAGTCTCGCGTTCGCGCATGGCAGCCTCGGGACGCTCGGCTCCGTCGTGATCGGCGCCGCTCTCGTCGGCGCCGCGGTGGCGAGCATCTCCATCATACGCCGGAGCGTTCAGGCCGATGAGCTGGCGCTGATTCAGGAGCTGTCGCAGGCGATCGCGCGGGACTTGAGCCTGGCCAGGAGCTTCCCGCGCATCCAGAAGCTCGCGCGCCGCCTGGTCCCCTGGGAGCATATGGGCTTCGCGCGCTACGACGCGGCGACGAACGAGATGGAGCTCGTCGCCGACACGGCGGCCGGGGACCGCGCCAGATTCCGGTTCGACGCCGACGCCGGCCTGAGCGGGGAAGCCCTGCGGATGCGGCGGCCCGTGGTGGCACGGGCGCTCTCCCCCGAGCAGGTGGTGGTGCCGGGCCGGGAGGAGCCCGGCTCGGAAGTGCTGGTCCCCCTGTACTACGCGGGGCAGCTCGTTGGGCTCTGGAGCGTGCGGCACTCCGATCCCGCGATGTACCGCGACACCGATGGTGACCTGCTGGCCCTGCTCGCGCCCCAGCTCGCGCTCATGCTCGCGATCGAGGGCTCGGTCCAGCCGGTCGTGGGCGCATCGGATCGTACGAGCGCGTACGTCCAGACCCTGACGTCCACCGCCCAGCAGATCCACGCCTCGAGCCAGGAAGTGGCCGGATCGGCCCGGCGCGCGAGCCAGGGCGCCGCCCAGGCGGCGAGCCTCGTGACCGCACTCGCGCGCGACTCGGCACAACTCACGCAGCACGCGGGGGAGGTCGCCGCCGCCGGCGAGGCGACGAGCGACTCCGGCGCCCAAATGGCCAGCACTACCGAGAAGATCCGCCTCGCCACCCAGAACGCGGTCCGCCGCCTTACGGACCTGGGCGCGACCACCGAAGAAAGCGCGCGCGAAGTCGCGCGCCTGCGCGACGTCGCGGAGCAGGTCGAGAAATTCTCGGAGACCATCGGATTCATCGCGAACCAGACGAACTTGCTCGCGCTCAACGCCACGATCGAAGCAGCCCGCGCCGGCGTTCACGGACGCGGATTCGCGGTGGTCGCGGACGAAGTGCACAAGCTCGCCGAGGAGAGTGGGCGTGAGGCCCGGAACGTCGGGCGATCCGTTCAGGAGACTCGTCGCGCGCTCGATCGGGCGGCCCAACTGCTGGAGCGCGTCCGCGGCGACCTCGGCGACGTGGTGCGCAGCTCGACCGATTGGGTCCAGGATCTGGCGCGCATCGCTGAAGCAGCGTCGGGGACGGCGCGCGCCGGGCAACAGGTCGCCGGACTCGCTCGGGGTATCGGCGAGCATGCCGCGAAGATCGGGCAGTCACTCGACGAAGCGCAGGCCGGGGCGCGCTCGTCCACCCACGAGGCCGAGGCCGTCGCGGCCGCGGCCGCCGAGCAGCTCACTGCCATCGAGGGCCTCGCCCGCGGCGCGACGGAGCTGACGGCCCTGGCTGAGAGCCTCGCCCGAGCCGTCCGGTTCGTGCGCGGCGAAAACGGCCGACAGTAGATCGGTGACCTGCGTCACCACACCGGCGGCCTCCGGGGTTTCTAACCGGAGGCGGAGTTATTACCGTAGGGCCGGCTCTAGCGGAGCAACCGTGGCTTGCGAACACTCGCGGTCTTCGGACTCGCGTTGACGTGTGGCATCGCGACCCTGCCGGCGCAGCGCGCCCACCAGTTCGAGTTGGGCGCGTTCGGATCGTTCACGCACTACGACCAGGCGTTCAACCTGGACAACCAGGCCGGGGCCGGCGGCCGGCTCGGCTATTTTTTCAGCAACGTACTCAGCGCGGAGCTCGACGCCGGGTACCAGACCCCAACCCCGAAGACCGGCAGCGTCTCTCCCACCCTCTCCTCAGGCAGCGCCAGCCTGGTGCTGAACTTCGGCACCCGTCGCACCCTGTTCTATGTCCTCGGGGGATACTCGCGCCTCGATTACGAGGATACGGCGCCCTACCGCTTCACGGACAACGCGATGCATGGCGCGATCGGCGATCGGATCTTCCTCGGCGACCGCGCCGCGCTCCGCCTCGAGGTGCGCGGCATCTACGCCCCCAGCACGGGATTCGCCGGCGCAGACTGGGCCGGGCACGTCGTCGCCTCCCTAGGCCTGTCATTCCTCACGCAGGGCGGTAGCCCGCAGGACGCGGACCGTGACGGCGTCCCCGACGGCTCGGACGCCTGCCCCGACACTCCCGTCGGGGCGAGAGTCGACGCGCGCGGCTGCCCGACCGACTCGGACAAGGACGGCATATACGACGGCCTCGACCAATGCCCCAACACGCCCGCAGGGGCGCGCGTGAACGCGAACGGCTGCCCGACGGACACGGACGGCGACGGCGTGTTCGACGGTATCGACCAATGCCCCGGTACGCCCGCGGGCGCGCAGGTGGACGCCAAGGGGTGCCCCGCCGACGCCGACGGTGACGGCGTGGTGGACGGTCTCGACCGTTGCCCGGGCACGCCCGCCGGGGCGATTGTCGACGCGGCCGGCTGCCCCATCGACTCGGACAAGGACGGCGTGCCGGACGGCCTGGACAAATGTCCCAACACGCCGCCAGGCGTCGAGGTGGACGATGTCGGGTGCCAGCGATTCCGGGACTCGGACGGCGACGGCGTGGACGACGCACGGGACAAGTGCCCGGGCACGCCGGCCGGGACCCGCGTTGATGCGGCCGGCTGTCCGATCCTGTTCACGCCGGAACGCACACCGGTCATCCTGCGTGGCGTGATCTTCGAGACCGGCAAGTCGGCGCTGAAGCCGGAGTCGTTCACGGTGCTCGACATCGTGGCGCAGTCCCTCAACGCCAATCCGGACATCCGGATCGAGATAGCCGGGTACACCGACAACACCGGCTCGTCGGCGACCAACATCAGGCTCTCGCAGGCGCGGGCCGACGCCGTGCGCGCGTATCTCGCGGACAAGGCGGTCGCGCCCGGCCGCATGGTGAGTAAGGGGTACGGCGCGGTCAACCCGATCGCGACCAACACGACGGCGCTCGGGCGCGCCCAGAACCGGCGCGTGGAGCTGCGCCAGCTACCGTGACGCGCGCCGGGTTTGTCGCGGTGGCGCTGGCGCTGCTCGCCGCGCCGCTCGCGGCGCAGCACGCCGGCCAGGCGGAAATCGGCGCGTTCGGGTCCTACACCAGCTACGATAAGGCCTTCGGGCTCTCGAGCATGACCGGAGGCGGCGTGCGAGCGGGATACCTCCTGGGGAGCGTCGTCGGCTTCGAAGGCGAAGTCCTGTTCCAACCCGATTACACGATCTCGCCGAGCGGAACGGCCACCACAATCGAGCCGCTGATCGGCAGCGCCTCACTCGTCGTCAACGCGTTGCACTCGAGCCGCCTCATGATCTATGTGCTCGGCGGCTACTCGATCCTCGACTTCGGCACGCGCGCGCCCTATGACTTCACGGACAACGGAGCCCACGGCGGCGCGGGCCTTCGGGTGTTCCTCACCAACCGCGTGGCGCTGCGGGTGGACGGGCGCGTGATCTATAGCCCTCACACCGAGTCCACGTTCGGTCCGGCGACGGCCACGCATTACCTCGCCACGGCAGGGCTCTCGGTGTTCCACCTGGGCAGGACAACCAAGGACTCCGATCACGACGGCGTCAGTGACAACAAGGATGCGTGCCCGAATACGCCATCGGGCGCCGTGGTGGACGCAAAGGGCTGCCCGCTCGATTCAGACCATGACGGCGTGTACGATGGGCTCGACAAGTGCCCCGGCACGCCGGCGGGCGCGCAAGTCGACGCGAACGGATGTCCGGCCGATACGGATGGTGACGGCGTCCTCGACGGGATCGACCAATGCCCCGGCACGCCAGCCGGCGTGACGGTGGACGCCAAGGGTTGCCCGGTCGACTCCGACGCCGACGGTGTCCCGGATGGAATCGACAAGTGCCCCAACACGCCAGCCGGCGTAACGGTCGACGCGACGGGCTGCCCGCTCGACTCGGACAAGGACGGCGTGGCCGACGGCATCGACAAGTGCCCCGACACGCCGGTCGGCGCCATGGTAGACGCGAACGGTTGTCCGCTCGACACCGATCTCGATGGCGTCCCCGATGGCATCGATAAGTGCCCGGATACACCGCCGGGAACCCGGGTCGACGCCAACGGGTGTCCGTTGCCGGTTGAAGCGGTCAAGCCGCCGGCCGCTGCGGCGGTCCTGGCACCGGCGGCCGCCGCCGTGGCCACGTCACAGGCGAAGTGCCCACCGGCGCCGCCCGGGAGCCAGGTGGATGCGAACGGCTGCCTCGTCCTGTTCGTCCCTGGAGCGGTGCGCGTTGTGTCTCCGGGGACGCCGCCTCGTCCCACGCTAATCCTTACGGGGGTCAACTTCCAAACCGGCAGCTCGGTCCTGACGCGGGACTCGTACGTCGTGCTCGACCCGGTCGCCGCATCCCTGGTCGCGAATCCGGACATTCGGATCGAAGTCGCCGGATACACAGACAGCACCGGCAGGAAGTTCATGAACCTGCGGCTGTCGCAGGGGCGCGCCGCCGCGGTGCGCTTCTATCTCGCGCGCAAAGGGGTGCCGCCCGCCCGCATGGTGGCGAAGGGTTATGGCGCGTCGGGCTACATCGCGCCCAACAGTACCGCCGCGGGCCGCGCGCAGAACCGTCGCGTGGAGTTACACAAGGTGCCATAGCGGTGAAGGGCGGGGCATCGGTATTTTCTGCCTGCCCCATGCTCCGCCCGCTCGTCCTTGGCTTCGCCGTGGCGTTGGCCGCCCCGCCCACTTCGGCCCAACAGCCCCAACCGTCCCCTCCCGCTCCCCGGCGCGCGCCGCCGCCCACCCGGGTCCGGCGACCACCTCCGGCCGCGCCGCGCATTCCCACGCCGCGGTCGGTCCTCGGGTTCGAGCCCGGCGACGATCGCAAGCTGACGGACTGGGCTACGCTGGTCCGCTACTACCAGGCCCTCGCGTCGGCGAGCGATCGCATGCGCTATCGCGAGCTTGGGCGCAGCACCCTCGGCGCCCCACTCATCGCACTCGCCATCTCGAGCCCGCAAAACCTGCGACGCCTGGACCGTTACCGTGAGGTGAACGCGCAGCTCGCGGACCCCCGTCTTCTCAAAGGCAGCAAGGAAGCGGAGGCGCTGCTCCGAGAGGCCCGCGTGGTCGTGCTCATCACGTCGGGGATCCATTCGACCGAGGTCGGGGGGCACCTCACACCGGCGATGCTCGCGTATCGGCTCGCGAGCGACACGAGCGCGACCACGCGCACCATCCTCGACAACGTCATCCTGTGGCTCGTGCCGTCGCTCAACCCCGACGGAGTCACGATCGTCACCCGGTGGTACAACCGCACGCTCGGCACCTCCGCCGAGGGCACCGATCCGCCCGAGCTGTACCACCACTACACGGGACACGACAACAACCGCGACTGGTACGCGTTCACGCAGGTCGAGACGCAGCTGGTGGTCGACTCGATCCACAACGTGTGGCACCCGCAGATCGTTCACGACATACATCAACAGGACCAGGACGGCTCTCGCCTGTTTCTGCCGCCGTACCTCGATCCGGTCGAGCCGAACGTGGATCCCCTGCTCGTGGACGGCGTGAACGCTCTCGGCACCGCAATGGCGTGGGCGCTCGCCGGCCAGGGGAAGACCGGCATCGCCATCAACGCCGTCTACGATGCCTGGACACCGGCGCGCGCGTACCAGCATTACCACGGTGGCGTTCGCATCCTGTCGGAGGCGGCGAGCGCCAACCTCGCTTCGCCGATCGACCTCCCCTTCGACCAGCTGGCGACACGCGGCCGCGGGTTCAACCCCCACGAGCGCTCGTGGAACTTCACCAATCCCTGGCCGGGCGGGCGGTGGACGCTCCGTGACATCGTGAGCTACCAGACCGAAGGAGCGTATGCGTTGCTCGAGAACGCCGCCCGCTACCGCGACCGCTGGCTCGCCAACTTCGCGACCGTCGAAACGCGGGCCGTGCGGGGCTGGAAGGGCTGGCCGTACGCCTACGTCCTGCCGCGTCAGCATGAGGATTCGGTTGGACTCGCAACGCTGCTCGGCATCCTGCATCGCGGCCAGGTCGAGATCCGCACCGCCCTCCATCCGATCGCGCTCGGCGGCCAGCGATTCCCGGCGGGCAGCTACGTCGTGGTGCTGCGGCAGCCCTATGCCGCATTCGCGAAGACCCTGCTCGAGCCGCAACGCTACCCGGACCTGCGGCTCTACCCCGGCGGTCCACCGATTCCGCCCTACGACGTGACGGCCCACACGCTGCCGATGCTCATGGGCGTGACCGCGGTGGCGGCACGTGACTCGCTGCGCATTGCGCTGTCCGCTCCCGTAGAGCCACCCACCGCGAGCCTCGGTGTGCCGGGCTTCGCCGGCCCCGAGGCGCCGCGGATCGGCCTGTATCGCTCGTACGTGGCGGCGATCGACGAAGGGTGGACCCGCTGGGTGTTCGACACGTGGAAAGTGCCGTACGTGTCGCTGGTCGACTCGGTCGTGCGCGCGGGGAAGCTCAGGGATCAGTTCGACGCTATCGTCCTGCCGGATCAGTCGCCGCATGAGCTGTTCGACGGTCTGCCGCGTCAGTATCCTGCTCCCTACGCCGGCGGGCTCGGTCAAGAGGGGGTGGACGCCCTGCGCCAGTTCGTGACCGACGGCGGCACGCTCGTGGCGTTGAACGATGCGAGCCGCTTCGCCGTCGAGCGGTTGCTCCTCCCCGTGCGAAACGTTCTCGAGAGCGTTGCCGACGACGAGTTCTACGCCCCGGGGTCGATCTTCCGGCTCGAGCTCGACCCGTCCGAAGCGATCGCCCGTGGCATGCCCGCGCAGAGCATCGCGTGGTACGAGGGCGGTCCCGCGTTCGACGTGCTCGACTCGAGCGCGGTGCGGGTCGTGGGTCGCTATCCGAGCGACGCGGACAAGGTGCTGCTTTCCGGCTGGGCGTTGCACCCGGACCGAGTGGCGGGCCGCGCGGCGCTGGTTGAGGTCAAACTCGGCAGCGGCCGGGTGGTGCTGTTCGGGTTCCGACCCCAGTACCGCGGGCAGAGCATCGCAACTTACCCGTTGTTATTCAACAGCTTGCGGTTGACCACACGCTAGTGGTGATGTCCGTCTCTTGTCGGATTACCCGGTGATTCCTATCGTGTAGCCCCCTATGATTGTGGTCCGGCAGGGAGCCGCCTTCTTGCTGGCCGCGCTCGTCATGAGTCGCGGCCTTTTTGCACAAGATGAGGTCGCTCCGGCTCCGCCCGACCCGGCGTCCGCGATCTTGGCGCCGAGCGCGCCGGACCAGGTGAGAGTGCTGCTTCGCCCCAGTGAGATCCGCTACGTCCAGCAGGAATCGGTGCTGCTCCCGCCGACGGCGACGATCAAAGGCTTGTACGTCAATGCCTGGGCGTTCGGCTCCCAGAAACTGTGGCAGCTGGTGCGCCTCGCCGATGAGACCGAGATCAATGCGTTCGTGGTCGACGTGAAGGACGACACCGGGTGCATGCTCTACCCGTCGCAGGTTCCGACGGCCGAGCAGATCGGCGCCAACACGTGCGTGCGCGCGAAGGACGCGCGCGCGCGTCTCGACACGCTGGCGGCGCACGGCATCTACGCGATCGCGCGCATCGTGGTGGCAAAAGACCCACGCTTGGCGGAGCGCAAGCCGGCGTGGTCGGTGAAGGACCGTGACACCGGCGGCCTGTGGCGCGACCGGATCAATATCGCGTGGGTAGACGCCTACAACGACTCGGTGTGGATCTACGCCGCCCAGCTCGCGAAGGAAGCCGCAAGCATGGGATTCCGAGAAGTGCAGTTCGACTACGTGCGGTTCCCCGACGAGCCGCGCGAGCGCATGGCCACCGCGATCTTCCCGTCGCGCCGGGCGGGCGTGAGCCAGCGCGAATCGGTACGCGAGCACGTCGCGTTGCTGAAGGATCGCCTGAAGCCTGCCGGCGTGCCGGTAACCTTCGACATCTTCGGGCTCACCGCGTCCGCGACAGGTGATCTCGGCATCGGACAGGTCTGGGAAGACTTCGTGAGCGTCGCCGACGTCGTGCTGCCCATGGTGTACCCGAGCCACTACTATCGCGGGGCGTTCGGGTTCGCCTGGCCCAACGGCCAGCCGTACGGGGTGGTACGCAGCGCCCTCACCGATGCCCTGAAGCGATCGAACCCGCTACCGGGCTCTGCCGAGATCCGACCCTTCCTCCAGGCATTTACGCTGGGACGCCGCTTGCCGCGTTACACGCCATTCGAGATCCGCGAGCAGATTCGCGCGGTCGAAGATCTGGGGATCACGTCTTGGGTGCTGTGGAACCCGCGGAGCGTATATCAGCGGGGTTCGCTCCTGCCGAAGCCCGGCGCCCCGGCGCCCAAGGCCGGCCAGGACCTTTCCAGCCCGAGCGCCGGTCGCTAGGCCGAGGGCTCGGCGAGCGCCATCCCGGGCTGCCATGCGGTGATGTAGCCGGCGATGGCCGACGCCGCGACCGTGTATGGGTTGGCCAAATAGAGCTGCCCGGGCCCTGAGCGCCCCGGGAAGTTCCGGTTAATCGCGCTGATGGTGACTTCGTCACCGGTCTTTGAGACCCCGGGGCCGGCGTTGATGCAGGCGCCGCACGACGGCTCGAGGAACGTGGCGCCCACCTTTCGGAACAGCTCGAGGTATCCCCGCTCTTCGCAGTACCGTTTTACGTCCTGCGACCCGCACTGGATATAGAAGCGCACCCAGGGGGCGACACGCTCACCGCGCTGCTCGGCTTCCTCGAGCACGCGCGCGTACATGTCCATGTCGTCTTTCTTGCCCGCAGTGCACGAACCGGCGTACGCGATGTCCACGCGCACGCGCTCTGCCACCTCGCCGATGTAGCGACCGTTCCCGGGGTCCCCCGGCAGAGCGATCAGCGGCCGGACCGCGCTCGCGTCGATCTCGATGACCTCGCAGTACCGGGCGTCGGGGTCGCTCGCGAGCCCGCCGCACAGACGCTCCGCAGCCTCCCGGCTCATCCCGCGATACGCGACGAGGTACGCGACCGTCTTCTCGTCGGGAGCGACGTAACCCGTGAAGCCGCCGACTTCCGCCGTCATGTTGGTCATCGTGGCCCGTTCGTCAACCGACAGCGACTCGACAGCATCGCCACAGTATTCCACCAGTTTGCCGATCGCCTGGCCCGTCTTCACGTAGGGATGCCGCAGGATTTCCAGCATGAAGTCCTTGGCGGTGACATTCTCAGGCTTCTGGCCGCGGACGAGGACCTTTACGGTCTCCGGGACGGCGATCCGAACGTCCTTTGTGATCCATGAGTTGAAGATGGCGGTCGTGCCGACGCCGAAGGCGACGCAGCCCACGGCGCCGGCATGGGGCGTGTGGGAGTCACTGCCGATGATCACCTGGCCGGGCTCAGCGTGGCCCTCGAGGATCTTCGAGTGGCAGATCGCTTCGGAGCCGTGGTGGCCCAGTCGCAGCTCGCCGTACAGCTTGATCCCCTGTTTCTCCGCGAACGCGCGCTGCTTCTTTTCGAGTTGCAGGGCCACATCGAGGAGGCCTTCCTTGACGCGCTCGGGGGTCATGGCCTCGCCGAGGAAGGTGAGGTGATCACGGAACATGAGGATCGATCCGGGATCATGGACCTTCTCGTCCTGGCCGACGAGTTGCTCGAAGAAGATCGCCGCCATGGGCGTGACGTACTCGTGGCTGAAGCGGATGTCGGTGACGACGAACCCTTCGTCTCCTGGTTTGACGGCCGGCACGCCGACCCGCCCCTGGGACGGATCGACCACCCAATGCCGGGCGATGATCTTTTCGCCGAGGGTCATGGGACGCGGCTTGGTCGCGGGCGGCGTGAGCGCGACTTTTCCCTGGAGCCGGGCGACGTTGAAGTTGAACAGGCCGCCGTACTCGATGATGCCGCGGGTGATCTCGCCCTCGCCGGCGGTGAATGCGTGGAGCGGGATCGGCTCGCCACGCCGCACCTTGTCGAGGATCCCGAAGTCGGTCGTCGTGAGCACGCCGAGGTTCTGGCAGTTCTCGCGGTAGATGCGCTCGATGTTTTCCGCCACCACGAGCTTGATTCCCGCACACATTTCGGCGTACGGAGACTGCTCCCGCGAAGAGCCCTTCCCCCGTCGTTTGCCGCTCCAGGGTTTCGTCGTAGTAGTAACAGATGTATGCGGGAGTGATTTCGTCGGTGGAGATGTTGTCGCGGAGCTTGATCGAGGGTCGCCAGTCGAGGTCCTGCCCCTCGAGCTGTTGCCGGACCAGCCCAGCGTCCTCGGCCAGGAACAAGATTCGACCCTGGAGCTTCACCTGATCTGGCAGTTTCGCGACGCGACGGGAGCGTAACGCGCGGAGCATGCGCAAAAGATCACCCCTTGCCTTGTACGGAGCAATGGGATTTCCTTGGTGGCCGTGATCCTCCTGCTGTTTGCTCTCCAGCGCGCCGGCACCATACCAGACGTCTTAACGACCGCCGCGCTGCCGCGACGCATGGTCGAAAGCTCCGGGGTGGCCGTGAGCCGCGTGCACCCCGGACTCCTCTGGACGCACAACGATTCGGGCGACGACGCCTACGTCTACGCGACGGATCTCGCCGGGACGGACCGTGGCACCGTGCGGATCCGCGGAGCCAAAGCGGTGGATTGGGAGGACATCACGCTCGCGGGATGTCCCACCCAGCGGGCCACATGTCTGTACATCGCCGACACCGGTGACAACAACAACCGCCGGAAGTCAGTCGTCGTGTACGCAGTGCCCGAGCCCGCTCCACCCGCCGATAGCGGCACGGCGCGGTCTGCCCGCGCCGCGGCGTTGCGACTCAAGTACTCCAGCGGGCCGGACGACGTCGAAGCGATCTATGTGGGGCCGAGGGACGGCGCGGTCTACCTTGTGAGCAAGGGACGACGGGGAGTCGTTCGTCTGTACCAGGTGCCCCGCAGCGCCTGGGGCGAGGACACGACCGTTACGGTAACAGCGTTGCAGGATTTGCCGATCAAGCCGTTCACGGCGCTCGGGCGGCTCGTCACGGGCGCGGCCATTCGGCGCGACGGCCGCCTGGTCGCCGTGCGCACCTACACCGAGATCTACTTCTTCGTCCCGGAGGCGGATGGCCGCCTCACACCGAGCCGGCAGCCCGTGTGCAACGTCACCGGTCTCGAGGTTCAGGGCGAGGGCATCGATTTTCTGAACGATTCCACGCTGGTGCTCACCAGCGAAGGCAGCCAACGCAAGCCGGCCTCCGTGCACAGCGTGCGCTGTCCGGCCCGACAACGAGAGGAGTGAGGTCCCGTGTTTCGGAGATGGTCGATCACCATCATCGCTGCGGCGCTCGCCTGTCGCAGCTCATCGACGCCCGCCACCACGCCCGCTCCCGATGTCGCCGACATACCGGCGGTGGACACCGCCGGCATGGACGCCCACCTCAAGTACCTCGCCGACGACATGCTCGAGGGCCGCGCTCCGGCGACACGCGGCGGCCAGCTCGCGACGAAATACATCGCGGCGCAGTTCGAGGCGATGGGACTCGAGCCCGCCGGACCGGACGGTTCGTACTTTCAGCCCGTCGCGCTCGTCGGCCTGACGCCGCACCCCTCACTCGTGTGGGGGAAGGATGGCGCGACTCGCTCGCTCACGTATCTCGACGACTTCGTCGCGTGGGCCGAACGGCCGGAAAGTCACATCGTCGCCGACGGCGACCTCGTGTTCGTCGGGTACGGGATCCGCGCCGGGGAGTGGCGCTGGGACGATTACAAGGACGTCGACGTGCGCGGCAAGGTACTGCTGATGCTCGTCAACGACCCCGGGCTCCAGGACACGACGATTTTCAACGGCCGGGCGCTCACCTACTACGGGCGATGGACGTACAAACTCGAGGAGGCGGCGCGCCGCGGGGCCCTCGGGGCGATCCTCGTCCATACCACCGAGAGCGCGACGTACGGGTGGGATGTCGTGCGCGGCTCGTGGTCGGTCGAGCAGTTCAAGCTCGACCGGCCCGCGGCCCAGAGCATCGCCTTCGCGGCCTGGGTGACCCACGACGCCGCACAGGCGGCGCTGGCGCGGGCGGGGCTGAACCTCGACTCGCTGACCCGCGGGGCGGCGCACCGCGAGTTTCGTCCCGTGAGCACCGGGGTCCATGTCGCCGTGGATGTGAAGAGCGAGTTGCGACACGTCCGTTCGGAGAACGTGGTCGCCAAGCTCGCCGGAGGCGACCCGGCGCTGGCGCGACAGGCGGTGCTGGTCACCGCGCACTGGGACCATAAGGGGATTGGACCCGCCGTAAACGGCGATTCGATCTACAACGGCGCGGAAGACAACGCGTCGGGCGTGGCCGCCATGCTGGGCGTCGCCGACGGGCTGGTGCGCGCGGGGAGGGGGGGGAGGGGACGCCCGCGGCGCAGCGTGTTGTTCGTCGCCACGACCGCCGAAGAGAGCGGTCTGCTCGGCAGCGAGGGGTACACCCGCGACCCGCTCATCCCCCTGGACCGGACCGCCGCAGTGATCAACCTCGATGTCGTCAACGTGCGCGGCGCCACACGTGACATCGATGCCTTGGGCGTCGACCGCTCGACACTCGGACCCATGTTCGAGGCGGCGGCGCGGGCCGAATCGCTCTCCGTGGTCCACCACGCCGACGTTCGGGGAGCATTCTATCGTTCCGATCACTTCCCATTCGCCAAGGCAGGCGTGCCCGCCGTGTCGATCGAGCCCGGCCGCGACTTTGTGGGGCGTCCAGCCGGTTGGGGCGAGGAGCAGGCAGCGCGCTACAATCGCGAGCGCTACCACCAACCGAGCGACGAGTATAGTCCCGCCTTTACGTACGCCGGCATGGTCCAGGAGGTGCGCGTGGCACTCAGGCTGGCCCTCGCAGTGGCGAACGCCGCGAGCATGCCCCGCTGGCTCGCGACCTCGGAATTCCAGCGGCCGGCAGGGCAGCCACAACCCTGAGTGCACGATGTTGCATCGTAACTAACTTGCTGTAGAGGAATAGGATACACCGCACCACCCGGTGCGACTTGGGCGCCTCTGGCCTATTCTCCAGCACGCACATAAGTTTGCGCCCGCTTTGCGGCCCTAGCACCTCCCGCACGCCGGAGCGCGCACCTGGAACTACCCACATCCCATCGGCTGCCGCTGTCCTGGTTGTTCGAAGCGGCAAGCCCTCCCCTCGTGTATCGCGCCTACACGGAGGTCGTGCCCGAGGCCCAGCGTGATCCCGAGCGCGTCCGGGTGTTGCGTCAGGCGGTGCACGACTACAAGCCTGCCCAAGCGATCGCCCGCAAGCAGAGATCCACGGGCTTGTGGGGGGGCAATTTGCTCGCCCCCGTGGCGCTGAAGGGGCTCGGGTGGACGGAGCCGGGGACGGTGTACCAGTACCGCCGCCTGCTCGAGCTCGGTTGGCCGCCGTCAGAGCGCGTGTTCCGCAACACGGACCGCTTCCTCTTCCAGCTGCTGTCACGTATCGAGACGGACGACCCCGACCGAGCGGTTGCCCAGCGGGCGTTGGAGCTCCTGGTCGAATTCCAAAGAGCCGCCAAGGTGGACCCAGGTCTCGGGCGTTGGGCACGGCGCGTCGGTCGCGAGGCCGCGGCATGCGCCTTGGCACGCGGTGGCCACAGCGACGACCCGCGGGTACGCGGCACCGCCCATACCATCGCAAGCAACATCTCCCAGTACCTCCGCAGCGACCTCGCGGCGAACCCCTTCCGGAAGGCCCACGGCAAGACCGTGCTCGACCCCCTGGCCTGTCCTCCCACGATTTTCGCCGTGGAGATGCTCGCCTTCCTCCCACCGGTGCAACGCGAGCGCGCCGGGTTCATCGAGCGGCTGGGGAACTTCTTTTCTTCGCCCGCGCCGCGACGGGCGTTTTTCATTCAGGCGGGCAAGAAGCTCTTCAAGCCGATGTTCGAAATGCTCGGAGATCCGCTGCGCGCCGACGCCCAAGGGCACATTCCCGACGTCCCGTTCGCAGTTTACTGGCTCGAACTCCTCGCCCGGCTCGGTCTCGTGCGACAGATTCCGAGTGCGACCCGCGTGCTGGCGCGCCTCTACAGCGAGTGCGATGACCAGGGGATCTGGAGCCCGAAGAGCCTGCGGGCGATGCCGAAAGCGCTCAGCCCGCTCACCGCGCACTACTTTCCGCTCGAAGGACCGGGGAAGAGCCCCGCGCAGCGCCAGACCGACATGACTTTCCGACTCGGACTCATCGCCCGGCTGCTGGGGATTCCCGTGGAGGTCGCGCAAGACTAGAGTAGTAGTGACTACTACTACTCATATGCGCCCTGAGCTCGATCTCACTCCGTTTGGCTTCACGGCCACCGAGTCGAAGGTTTACGCCGCGCTGCTGCAGCTCGGTCCCGCAACGGGGTACGCGGTCGCGCATGCCGCCCGCCTGGCTCGCGCCAACACGTACGGCGCCCTCGAAGGCTTGGGACGACGGTCGGCGGCGTCGCGGCTCCCTGGCCGGCCGGTCCGGTTTCGCGCGACCGATCCGACGGCCCTCATCGTCCAGCTCGCCGCCCAGCAGGCAGAGTCGCTGGACCGCCTGAGCCGGTCCCTGCGTGACGCGGCTGCTCAGACGGAGCCCGAGACCCGGACGGTGAACGGAACCCGAGCGGTCGCGAACCTGATCATTCAGCTTGTGGCGCGCGCGGAGCGGCGGGTCGAGGGCATCGTGGCGCCCGAGCTATTCCGGCCTACCTTGCCCGCCTGGCGCCGGGCCAAGGAGCGCGCCACGCTGGCGCTGCGGGTGGCGGGCGAAGCCCCGACTGAAGCCGAGTCACTGGTCTCGGGTAGCGTTCGGCCCGACCTGCCCACGGTCTTGCTCATCGACGAGACCCAGGTGGTCGTCACCGCCGGATCGGGCGAAACCGTGGCCGGACTGTGGAGCTCGCATCCGACGATGACGGGGCTCGCCCGGGCGCTCCTACAGAGCCTGACGTGAAGCGACTCCCGCTGCTGTTGGCGCTGGTCACGGCGGGCTGCAGGGCCCGCGCCCTCCCGGAAAGCCAACTGTTCCCTGCGGGGACTCCCTTTGTTGCCCGCTACGTGGAGATCGAAGGCACCAGGATTCGCTACGTCGACGGAGGAGGGCACGGTGTTCCGGTCATCTTCCTCCACGGCCTCGGGGCCTCGATGTACGCCTGGCGCAAGAACCTCCCGGCGGTCGCGGCGGCCGGATTTCGCGTGATCGCGTACGACAACCGCGGGTTCGGCCTCTCCGACAAGCCCGCCGGCCCATACGACAACGCCTCACTTGCCGGTCTCACGATCGGACTCATGGACTCACTGCGCCTCCCGGAAGCGGTCCTGATCGGGCATTCGATGGGTGGAGCCATCGCGGCCGAAGTCGCGATCGACTATCCGGCGCGGGTGCGCGGACTCGTCCTGATCGGCTCGGCCGGATTAGGCGCCCGCGAAGCTGCCCTGCTCCGCGTGGCGCGCTGGCCTTTGATCGGTCCATTCGTGCTGGCTTTCCGCGGGCGACGGCTGACGGCGCGTATTCTCAAAAGCACCTATGCCGACCCGACAAAGGTGACGGAAGCCGACGTGGATCAGTACTACGCGCCCGTCGCGGAACCTCAGTACGCACGCGCGCTGGGAGGCGTGCTGCGCCAGTTTCGCGTGGACGGTCTGGCGGGGCGCCTGGATCACGTCGCCGCCCCGACCCTCGTGCTGTGGGGTGAGCAGGACCGCATTGTGCCCGTAGGGCTGGGTCGGGCTATGGCCACAGAGATCTCGCGGTCAGCCTTCCTCACGGTTCAGCGAGCGGGGCACGCCGTGCAAGAAGAGGCGCCCGACGAGGTAAACCGGCTGGTCGTCAAATTTCTGCGCGAGGGGCTGCCCCGCATTCCGGCCGATCTGGCGTTCGGGCGGTAGCAGGTTATGTTTTATCAACCGTTCGGTTGATGAAATAGCGCCTTGAAACCCAAGTTGACCAATTCCAGAGCATTACGGATCGTTGCAGCGGCGCGTGAAGAGTTCTCGCGGCGGGGTTTCGACGGCGCTCGCGTGGAGCAGATCGCGCGGCGGGCGGGCGTGAACAAGCAGCTGCTGTTTTACTACTTCCATTCGAAGCGTGGGCTGTTCAGTGCGGTGCTCTCTCGGGGGGCCCTCGAGCTCGAGCAGTCGCTGGCCGAGCTGCCAGTCTCGGGCCACCGCCCGCTGGACCGCATCCGGGCGGCCCTGGGGGCCCAGTTCGACTTCCTGTCAGAGAATCCCGACCTCGTCACCCTGCTGACTCAGGCAGGGCGCTCGGATGCCCGACCCTTCGCGCCCGCGATCAACCGACTGGTCGTCCTGTTCGCCGAGGGGCAGGGTCACGGCCAGGTGCGCGACGACCTCGACCCTCACCTGGCCGCCGCTCAGGCGCTCATGCTCATGGTCTCATATCTTGGGCTCGAATCACTCATCGCCGTGAGCGCTCCACCGCTCGGCGCGGACGAGCCGGCGTTACGCGAGCGCTGGAAGGACGCCGCCGTCCGGTTGGTGCTGGACGGCGTCGCGACCCGTCCGACGTCGCCTACCAGTTGATCCAGTAGGA
Organism: Gemmatimonadota bacterium; assembly: GCA_003222035.1. GTDB lineage: Bacteria > Gemmatimonadota > Gemmatimonadetes > Gemmatimonadales > GWC2-71-9 > AG41. The sequence continues at coordinate 84,224 of QHUS01000045.1, forward strand.
CGCTTTCACCAGGAACGTGTTGTCCGGGTGCAGGGTGAAGAGGTCCTGGAAGTTGTCGCGCATCGAGCCGGTTCCCTCGCCGCCCACGTAGTCCTGGCGGCCCTGAGTCCACACGACGTAGAGCGCGGACCCGGGGCGGTACTCCCAGCGCAGCACCACGTTCGAGCGGAACTGCTTGGAGTTCAGCCCTCCGGGGTTGTTGGTGACCGCCGCGTCGGCGTACGGCTGGAAGCGCGCATCGTAGGCGGTGGCGCGCGGATCGGCTGAAAGCTCGCGCACGTTGCTGTACGTCCCCTTGCTCACGAACGGCTGGGCGTAGACCTGGAGGGTCAAGTCGCGCGTGATCGTGTAGTCCAGGCGGGCCGTGAACGAGACGGTCTGTTGGCGCAAGTGAGCGACGGTGTAGTGCGTGATGCCGGTGGAATCCGTGATGTTGTCGTACCATTGCTTGTCGTCGACGTTGTGCGTCGCATCGACGCCCACCGTCGCATTGACCTGCGATGAGATGCGGACGGATACCTGCGGATTCACTTCGACCATCTCCGAGCGGCCCCCGTCGGCGCGACGATACTGCACGAACAGGATCGGCACGACCGGCGGACGATTGTCGCCGTCGATTTCCACCCACGGACTCACGTAGGGGTCCACCCGCAGCGCGGGACCGCCACGGGTGCAGTTGCGGTCGCAAAACGTCGTCCCGAGCTGTCCTCCCGTAATCCCCGTGTGCAGCCACCAATTGTTCTTGAGCTGGACGTGGACGTTCGTGTTCGCGGCACGCTCGAGCACGAGTCCGGCCGCCGTCCAGTACTGCCACAAGTTGAAGTTCCAGAAGGCGGTCTGATAGAACGAGCTCGGATGCTGGGACTGTAGGGCAAACCAGGTATTCCAGCTTTGCTGATCGGCCCGTATCAGAAATCCGACGTCGTTGACGTCGAAGCCCGGCGACCGCCGCTGATAGCTCATCTCGAACCGCGTGATCCCGCCGCCCACCTTATTGAAAGACAACTCCTCGGCATTGCCCCCGAGATCCGTTCGGGTCGGGTCGTAGGACAGGTTGTCGTCGGGGCGCTGATAGTAGTGCACTGGATCGCGCTGAGTTGCGGCGATCGCCGATGGAGTCCCCGCGATCCGGCTCAGGTCGAACGATCCCGAGATCTGGTAGCGGCGACCCCAGAAGCGATGCCGGAAGTCGACCGCCCCCACGTACGCGCTGCGATGCAGCGAATCCTGGGTCCACTGGTCGAGGCTGCGGTTCACCGCCGTCACCATGACGCCGATGACGCTCTCGCCGTTGCGGAAATCCTGCTGCCCGCGCACCACCGCATAGTTGGCGGGGGCCTCCATGGTGCGGCCTTGCGTTCCGGTCTCCCGCGCGGTGACCGCGTCCAGCACGCCCAGGGTCTGGCCGCCGGGGAGGCGGCCGGTCAGCTTCGCGGCGCCGTAGATCGTAGTGGCCGACGGAGAGCCGGCATCGCCGTAGTCCGAGATCTGCGGCGCTCGCCCGATGCGCCGCGAGTAGAACAGGCCTTCGCCGGTATTGCAATCGTTCACCGCGTTGCAATTGACGTTGAACCGGAAGATGCCGGCGCCCTGCACGAAGAACGGTCGGCGCTCCTGGAAGAACGTCTCGAACGCGGTGAGGTTGAGGACTGCCGGATCCGCCTCGACCTGTCCAAAGTCGGGGTTCACGGTGGCGTCGAGCGTGAGGTTCGGCGTGATACCGTACTTCAGGTCTCCGCCACCGGTCACTTCCTGGGAGCGATCGAAGCCGCTCCCGGTGGTCACCGACACGTTCTTCGTCACCACGTACGGCGCGACCTCCGGTCGGCGTGGTGACGGCAGGCCGTCGAGGCCGACCAATTCGCCCAACTGAGATACGACGCCCGCCTGGGAGTTGCGGTACACCGGCCAGCTCACCCGCTCGGAGTAGCGCTGGATGTCCCGCCAGATGGCGAAGCCGAACGTGTTCGTCGCCTTGGGCACATACCGCAGCTGCGTGAGCGGAATCCGGAACTCGGCGGTCCACCCGAGGGAGTCGACTTGGGTGGCGACATCCCACACCGCGTCCCAGGCGTCGTCCTCCTGGCCATCGTTGTACATCGCGTAGTCGCGCTTCACACCCGCCGGGTTCACGGCGAACTCGAAGCCCGAGCGCCGATCGTGGTAGGAATCGATCATGATCTTGAGCTGATCGGTCGCAGCCCGGACATCCCGGCGCGCGAGGAGCTTCAGAATGCTGTCGGGATGTGGATCGAAGGCCCGAATAAAGACATAGAGGTTGCCGTCGTCGTAGGCGACCTTAGCCTCCGTGGGAAAGCGCGCATCGCCGTCTTCCCTGGGCTGGAACTCACGGAACTGCGTGATGGACGGCGCCACCCGCCAGACCTCGTCGTCGTCCCGCCCGTCGATCACCACAGGGATCTTCGCCCGAACGGCGATCGCGCGCGTTGGACTCGTTGTGGGGGGAGGTTGAACGGAGCTGCCACCCGCAGTCGGCGAGGAGGTCTGGAAGGCGAGCGCGAGCAGGAGGACAGCCGGCATGACGGAAGCCCCGTGGCCTGGTCGGACGGTTAGACAGGTGGTACGAGGAAAGGGTTGGGCAGGTTCCGCCCGTGACCAGAACATGACACGAGCCCCGGAGTCGTGTGACCCCGGGGCTCGTATCTCGCCGCTTAGTTGTGCTTTGCGACCAGGCTGGGCTCCAGAGGTGGTTCGCCGTCGAACACCAGGTGACCGGCTTCGAAGCGAGCTCCACGGAGCGCCAGTGTCAGGACTTCGTCAAGGTCCTCCACGAGGTGCACGTCCAGGGACGAACGTACATCCTCCGGGAGGTCCTCCAGGTCGGCGGCATTGTCCTTCGGCAGCACGATGGTTCGGATACCCGCCCGCACCGCGCCCAACACCTTTTCCTTCACGCCGCCGATCGGCAGCACGCGGCCACGCAGCGTGATCTCTCCGGTCATGGCGAGATCGTGGCGCGCCGGCCGCCGGGAGAGCGCCGAGACGAGCCCCGTCGCCATCGTGACGCCCGCCGATGGGCCGTCCTTCGGAATCGCGCCCGCGGGCACGTGGATGTGGATGTCCGTACCCGAGACGGCCTCTTCCGGAATGCCGAGCTGATCGGCGTGCGACTTGGCGTAGGTGAGCGCCGCTCGGGCGGACTCTTTCATGACGTCGCCCAATTGTCCAGTCAGCACGAGCTCACCCTTGCCCCTCATGACGCTCGCCTCGACGAACATGATGTCGCCGCCCACCGGCGTGTAGTACATGCCGGTGGCAACGCCCACCTGGTCTTCGCCGGCTTTGCGCTCCGGGTGAACCTTGGGGCGTCCAATCAGCTGCTCCACGTCGGGGGCGTCCACTGCGATGTGCTTGGCCTCACCGTCGGCGATCCGCCGCGCAACCTTGCGCGCCAGCTTGCCGATCTCGCGCTCCAGCTGCCGCACGCCGGCCTCACGCGTATAACTCGTGATGATCTCGCTCAGCGCCGCGTCGGTGATCGCCAGCTGCTCGGCGGTCAGACCGTTCTCGCGAATCTGGCGCGGAACCAGATAACGCCTGGCGATCTCGAGCTTCTCACGCTCAGTGTACCCCGCGAAGTTGACGGTCTCCAAGCGGTCGAGCAGTGGTCCCGGGATGCTCTGCTGGAGGTTCGCGGTCGCGATGAACAGCACCTCTGAAAGGTCGAACGGCACGCCCAGATAGTGATCGGTGAACGAGTCGTTCTGCGCCGGGTCGAGCACCTCGAGGAGCGCCGCCGCCGGATCGCCCTGAAACGACACGCCGAGCTTGTCCAGCTCGTCGAGCAGGAAGACCGGGTTCTTGGCGCCCGCCTGCTTCATGCCCTGAATGATCCGGCCCGGCATGGCGCCGACATAGGTGCGCCGGTGCCCCCGGATGTCCGCCTCGTCGCGGGCACCGCCCAGCGAGATCCGAACGTAGGGCCGTCCCATGGCCCGGGCGATCGACTTGGCGATCGACGTTTTACCGACGCCCGGCGGGCCTGCGAACAGCAAGATCGTTCCGCGGGTCTGCTTGTCGTCTTCGTTGCCGTCCACCACGGTAGCCGGCGAGCGCTGGCGCAGCTGACGCACCGCAAGGAATTCGAGCACCTGATCCTTCACGTCCTTCAGTCCGTAATGGTCCTGTTCCAGGATCTCCACGGCGCGCTTCAGGTCGAGCGACTCCTCGGCTCGCTTGTTCCACGGGAGCTCGGCCACGGTCTCGAGGTAGGTGCGGATCACCTGCGCTTCCATCGAATCGCGATTCGCCCGCTCCAACCGTTCGAGCTCGCGGTCGACCTCCTTCCGTGCGGCCTCCGGGAGCTCGAGGGCGTCCAAGCGCTTCCGAAGCTCATCCACCTCGGTCCCCTCGCCACCCTCGCCCAGCTCTTTTTGGATCGCCTTGAGCTGCTCGCGGAGGAACATCTCACGCTGCCGCTCGCCCAGCTCTTCCTGAACCTGGGATTTGATGTGCTCTTGCGCGTCGAGCACGCCGATCTGGCGCTGCACGTGTACCAGCACCCGCCGCAAGCGCTCCTCGACCGACAGGGTTTCCAGCAGACCCTGACGTTCGGCGGGCGGGACCTCGAGGTAGCCCGCGACGAGGTCGGCGAACCGGCCCGGATCGCTCACCTCCTCCAGCACCTGGCGGACGACGTCATCCGGAAGGCCGGACTTCTGACCCAGCTCCGCGGCACGCTCGCGCGCTTCACGGTGCAACCCGACGAACGCGGGATCCTTGGCGTTCAGGGGCGGCAAGTCTTCGATCTCGCGGACTACCGCCTCGAGGTAGCGCCCGTTATCGGTGTAATGCACGGCGGCGCCCCGATGCTCGCCGTGCAGCAGCAGCTGCACGCCGCCCAGGCCCCGCTGAATCTGGCTGATCTTCGCAATGGTGCCCGTCGTGTAGAGAACGGCGGGCGTGACCGCCTCGACGTTCTCCTTCTGCGCGACCGCAAAGATGAGGCGAGATTCGCTCTTCAACGCCGCCTCGATCGCGCGCAGGGTCGTCGGCCGTCCGGCGCCGATGGGCATCGACACGCCGGGAAACAGCACAACCTCCCGAAGCGGAAGCACCGGGAGCGTCAGTCTCTCAGGCATATGGTTTCGACTCGAATGAAAGTGGAGAATCGCATGGTCTCCCGGCGTGAAGCATCACCCGTGCCGCCCCTGCAACGCCGCGCTGAGCACGCGCGTTCCGTGAGCCTGCGGCCAATAAGGCAGGTGCTGCCGAATAGCCACCACGCAGGGCGCCAACGCGGCCGGGCTGTGTAAGTCGAAAGGCGCTTGCAGGTTGCACCCTCGTCGCGGCGCGGCTAATCTATGCGCGCCAGGTCAGTGAGTCTCGATGAACAACGCCGATAAGTCACTCGCTTCCCGCCTAAGTCAGGCGCTCGGCAGCTCCTACACTCTCGAGGGAGAGATCGGTCGGGGCGGGATGGGCGTCGTCTTCAGCGCTCGCGACGAGCGGCTGAAGCGTCAGGTGGCGATCAAGGTGCTTCCGCCGGAGCTCGCGTTCCGCGAGGAGATCCGGCTGCGCTTTTTGCGGGAGGCGGAAACCGCCGCCCGCCTTTCGCACCCGCACATCGTGCCCATTCACTCCGTGGGCGAAGGCCCGGACGGTCTTGTGTACTTCGTCATGGCCTTCGTGGACGGCGAGTCGCTCGGGGCGAAGCTGAAGCGGCGCGGCCGCCTGCCCCCCGACGAGGCGCGGCGCATCATGCAGGAGACCGCGGACGCGCTCGGGGCAGCGCACGCCCTCGGGATCATTCACCGCGACGTGAAGCCCGACAACATCCTGCTCGAGGGGAGCCGGGGTCGCGTGGTCGTCACGGACTACGGGATCGCGAAGGCCCTGTCGTCGACGACGGGGGGGGCGACCCTCACGGCGACGGGGGTGGCTATCGGCACGCCGCACTACATGAGCCCCGAGCAGGCGGCGGGAGACCGTGAGATCGACGGACGGTCCGACATTTACAGTCTGGGAGTGGTCGGGTATCAGATGCTCACGGGGGAGCTACCCTTCCAGGCGCCCACCGTCCCCGGAATCTTGATGAAGCACATCACCGAGCGGGCGCCGCTCGTTACCGACCGCCGGCCCGAGGTGCCCGAGGACCTGGAGGCGTGCGTGATGCGGTCGTTGGAGAAGGATCCCGAGGATCGTTGGCCGACGGCGGACGCGCTTCGGCGGGCGCTGGAGGCGCGCAGCGCCACACTCCACCGGCCGCGGCGGTCGAGCGACCCGTCACGGTCGCGCAGCGGTCGCCCTCCCCCCGGCCCGTCGCGCCCCGCCCCCGCCTTCGCCCCCCCGCCCGTGCCCGTCTCGGGACGGCCGTCGGACCGCCGCGCTCGCCGCGTCGAGCAGTTACGTCGCGACCGCCCCGTGCTCAGCCCCGGGGGCGAGCCCGAAATCGTCCGCGAGCTGCGCAGCCGCTTCGTGACGTGGGCCTCCGTGTGCGGCTCGCTGTTCGTCATCGACGTGGCGACGGGGAATCACGCGCCGAGCTGGTCGATCTTCGTCGCCGCGATCTGGGGGGGGACGCAGCTCGTGCCCCGCTACGTCCGGCTGTGGCACGCCGGATACTCCTGGCGCGACGTCTTCGCCCGGCCGCCAGCGCCCGACGCGGTGGAGGCGCGCCTCGCCGCGGCGGGGAGCCGGCCGGTCGAGCTGCCGCGCGCTACGACGGACGAGTTCGGCGGTCACGCGGAGCCGATCCAGCAGGCACGGAGCGACCGCAAGGCCATTCTCCGGATCGTCGACCGGCTCCCGAAGTCGGAGCGCAACCTCTTACCCGACGTGGTCGCGACAGCGGACGCGCTGTTGCACCGCGCCGAGGAGCTCGGGCGCACGCTGCACGCAATGAGTGGGAGCGTGGACCGGGGCGCGCTCGCACGCCTCGAGGAAAAAATCGCCGCCACCAAGCGCCAGAGCGACAGCACGGAGCGGGACCGACAGATCGGCCTGCTCGAGCGCCAGCGACAGACCCTCACGGATCTGCTGACCAGGGGGCAACTCGTGGCCGATCAGCTCGAGTCTTGTGTGCTGGCGATGCAGAACGTCCGGTTCGACCTGCTGCGCCTCCGGTCCGCGGGCGTGGCGGCGGCGCTCGACGACCTCACGCGCGCCACGCAGCAGGCCCGCGCCCTGTCGCGCGACGTGGACCATGCGATCGCGGCTGCCGGTGAAGTCAAGGCGGCCCTGGGAGAGCAGAGGGGCGCCTAGGGCTTCCCCTCGCTGCGGCATTGCAGCACGCTCCCCGGCGCGTCCGGGGGCTCGATCGCGAACTCCTCCAGCGTTTGGAACTGCGCAGCCGCCTCGTCGCAGCGGCCGCCCCGCAGCGCGGCGACCGCGCGGAGCTGGTACAGCGCGGCCCAGCCCGGGCGCGCGCGCACCGCTATCGCAAGCATACTGTCGGCGAGGTGTTCGGGCCCCTCGCGTGCGAGAGACCCCAGCGCCTGGCTCAGCGAGCCGGCGGGGAACGGATGACGATATGTGCCCCGGCCGCGGGCCAGCGCGTCATCCAGGTCCGCGGACGCCTCCTGCCAACGCCCCGCGCGCGCCGCCACCGCCGCCAGGCCCGCCCTGGCGAGCGCCGTGTCCCCCCCACGCGCGACAACCTCTTGGAGCAACGCGGCGTTCCGGCGATCGTCTTTACGCCGCTCGGCGAGCGTGGCAGCGAACAGGAGCGCATCCGGGTGCCGCGAGCCGGCCAGCAAAGTGCGTACGACGCTGTCCGCCCACGCTGTGTCGCCCGATGCGTATCTCGCTTGCGCCAAGCGCGCGGTCCAGACCGGGTCATCGGGCCGCGCCCGGTGGGCCGCCGTGAGTATCGCGAGATAGGTGGACTGCCCCCGCGGGGCCGTGAGCGCGCGCGCGAGCAGGACGGGCGAGCTCCCGGGCGTCTCGCCCGCCCGAGCGCCGATGACGAGCAGGGAGTCAAAGACGTTCGGGTCCCACAGGGGATCGAGAAAGCGCCGCGCCGCCACGAACTCGAGTTCAGGCCGGTCATCCCGGTGCACCAGGGTCCCCCGCCTGCTGAGCAGCGCGGTGCCGGCCTCGCCGAGCACGCGACGCCCGAAATGATCGCCCGCCGAGTCTACCCCGAGCCATTCGCGGCTGAGGATTCCGATCGGTGTCCTCGGATCGAACAGCCGGGTGAGCCACGCGCGGTCGTACCGCAACGGCTGGCCGGAGGCGAGGATCTGGAGGTCCATGTTGGTGGAAAACCAGATCTCCACGTGGGGGAACACCTCGCGCAGGTTGCGGACAATGCCGGCGGCGACGTCCAGGGGCAATTGATAGAGCTGGAGCCACTGACAGAACACCCCGTCGTCCGCGAGGCGCGACCGCACGATGCGGAAGTACTCGGGCGTGTAGAGGGTTGCGACGCCTGCGACCCACGGATTGGAGGGCTCCGACGCGATGATATCGAACCGCTCGTCCCGGAGCTGCAGCGCGCTGCGGGCGTCGTCGACGACGGTCGCGACTCCGGCGCGCGTGAGCACCGCGTCGTTCACACCGGCGAAGAACGACCCCATCTGCAGGACTGCCGGTTCGATCTCCACGACCCGGACCCGCCGCATGCCCGGGACGTCCGCGAGGATGCGGGACGTCACGCCGCTCCCGAAGCCGACGACCAGTGCCGACGCGGGGTTGGGCCGCGCGGCAGCCGGCGCCAGCCCGACCAAGACCTGGGTATTCATGTCGCCGTGATCCGAGGCGTCGACCTTGCCGTTCACGCGCAGCGAGCGGCCGCTCAGCCCTTCCCACACGCTCACCGTGGCGTTCCGACCTTCGCGGAACGCGAGCAGCCGCGACCCGCGGTGAGAGAGGAACGCTTGACGCTGCGTCGCATCCATCGGCTCGCGCGCGTAGATCGTCGAACCGAGATCGATCAGACGGGTGCTCCACTTCGGCGCGGCGACCGCGACCCCGAGCGCGATCCCCGCGAGCGCCCCGGCACCGAGCACACGGCGTCGGAGCGCGTGATGCTCCGCCGAACCTTCGGCGACGCCACGCGCGGCGTACGCCGCGAGCGCGAGTGCCGCTCCACCGTTGATCATGAGGCCGATGCGGAGTGTCGTTTCGGAGCCGAGTGCCACGACCAGGACGAAGCCGGTGATCACCGCGCCGGCGATGCTGCCCAGTGTATTGAGGGCGTAGGCCGTTCCCACGTCGGCCGCCCGGGCGGCATCCCGCCGGGCGGCGAGGTCCGCGAGCAGCGGGAAACTGAGACCCATCCCCAGCGCCGGGATGAGCACGACGGCACCGACCGCCACGCCCATGAGGAGTAAGCGGGTGACGGCGCCGAACTCGTGGTGCCCGAACACGGCGATCACGAAGAGCGGGAGAGCCCCGAAGAAGAGGAGCAGCAGCGCGGCGCCCGCCCCGGTGATTCCCTGCGCCAGCGCCGCGTCGACGGCGGTGGCCGGCCGGCCCGGCCCGCGGCGGGCCACGACGCCACTCCCCAGCCCGATCCCCAACAGGAAGACGAGCAGGACCAGGGTGAACGCGTACGTCGAGCCACCCACGACCATCACCAGCACCCGCGTCCACGCGATCTCGTCGAGCAGCGACGCGAACGCCGTGAGCCCGAGAAGCGTGAGCGCGACGTAGCGGAGCCGACGCGGCGCGGGTTCGGATGGGACCGCGTTCGATGCGTGCGGCGGCGCTGCCGCGACGGAGGGGGTGGGAGGAGTGGGGAGCGTGGTCCGCGCGAGGGCGACAGCGCCGGCGCCCAGCGCGAGGTTCACGGCCGCCGTCCCCCACAGACTCACCCGAATGCCCACGAACTCGATCAGAAAGAACCCGGCCAGCGCGGTCCCCGCGACGGCACCGAGGGTGTTGAGCCCGTACAGCCGGCCGAGGGATCGCGGCAGCTCGCCGCGGTCGGCGCCCATGAACGCGCCGGTGAGCACCGGGAGCGTACCGCCCATGAGGGTCGTGGGAACGAGCAGCACCAGCGCGGCGAGCCCGAACCGCAGGCCCAGGCTCAGGCCGCCCCCGAGGGGCAGCGTGCCGGCGATGCGGAGGTACACTCGATGCGCCAGCTCGAGCACGAGGGGGGAGATCAGCCCGAAGATCCCGATCGCGAGCTCGAGCACGCCGTACAGTGCGGCGGGTCGAGGATGGCGATCCGCGCGGCGCCCGAACAGCCAGGCGCCGAGGCCCAAACCACCCATGTAGGCGGCGACGACCGTCGTCACCGACTGGATCGTGGATCCGAACGTCTGGTAGAGGACCCGGACCCACAGGAGCTCGTAGACGAGCCCCGTCGCTCCGGATAAGAAGAAGAGAAGACCGAACGCGCGGGCGGCGCTAGAACGCATGCAGGTCGCGCATCGCCTGCGTGAGATCCTCCACCTGGGGCAGAATGAAGTCTTCCAGCCTGGGCGCGTAGCCGACAAACGTGTCGGTCGACGCCACCCGCTTGACGGGTGCGTCGAGCCAGGGGAAGCATGTGTCTGCGATCCGTGCGGCGATCTCGGCGCCATAGCCCCACGAGAGCGCGTCTTCGTAGGCGACGAGCACCTTACCGGTCCGTGTGACCGACCCGGTGATCGCATCCCAATCCACGGGGGACAGGCAGCGCAGGTCGATCACTTCGACGTTCACACCGTCGCGCTCCTCCAGCTCCTTCGCCGCAACGAGCGCGCGCTGCACCACGGCTCCGTACGTCACCACGGTGAGATCCTTGCCTTGGCGCACGACCTTGGCCTTGCCGAACGGGATCATGAAATTCGGGCCCGGGTTCGGGGCCTTGTTGTAGGTCTGGCGGTAGAGGTGCTTGTGCTCGAGGAACAGCACGGGGTCGTCACAGCGGATCGCGGTGCGCAGGAGGCCGCTGGCATCGAGCGCGGTGCTGGGACACACCACGCGGAGCCCCGGCACCGCGGTGAAGACGACCGCGCCCGTCTGCGAGTGGTAGATCGAACCGCCCTTCAGGTAGCCGCCGTACGTGACGCGCACCACGACCGGGCTCGCGAACGCGTTGTTCGAGCGCCAGCGCAGCGTGGCGAGCTCGTTGCGGAGCTGGTGATAGGCCGGCCAGATGTAGTCGAAGAACTGGATCTCGACTACGGGCTTCAAGCCGCGCGTCGCGAGCCCGATGGCGCGGCCGACGATGTTGGCCTCGGCGAGCGGTGAGTTGTAGACGCGATCGCTCCCGAATTGACGCTGCAGCCCCCACGTGACTTTGAAAACGCCCCCCTTCCCCTTCACCTCCCCCAGGTTCTGCGGGCGGCTCGCATCGGCCACGTCCTCGCCGAACACGATGATGCGTGGGTCGCGCGCCATCTCGTCCTTGAGACAGGCGTTCAGCAGGTCCACCATAGTGGTGGGATCGCCGCTGAACTGGGGATCGTCTTCGGTATCGAACTGCTCCGACGTGGGGTCGACGTCGGGCGAGTAGACGTACAACAGCGCGGTCTCGGGCTCGGGCTGGGGCGACGCCAGGGCCATGTCGGCCGCGACGCCGACCTCCTCGTCCACCTGTTGCTTGATCGCCGCGATCTCCGCCTCGGTCGCGATACCGTCGGCGATCAGGCGCTTGGGGAACAATGCGAGGCAGTCGCGGCGTGCCTCCTCCTCCCGCTCCTTGGGCGTCTTGTACAGCACTTCATCGTCCGAGAGCGAGTGCGAGTAGGGCCGTGTCACGTGTGCGTGCACCAGCGCCGGCCCTTTGCGTTGGCGCACGTACTCGGACGCCCGGAGCACCACGTCGTAGGAAGCCACGGGATCGCAGCCGTCCACCTCCTCGACCAGCAGTCCGGGGAAGTTGCGGACGAGCCTCGAGACGGACCCGCCCGCCGTCTGAATCTCGACCGGCACCGAGATCGCGTAGCCGTTGTCCTCAATGAGGAAGAGGACGGGGAGCTTCAGATTGCTGGCGGTGTTGAGCGCCTCCCAGAACTCTCCCTCACTGGTCGTGCCGTCGCCCGCCGAAACGTACACGAGCTCGTCGCCCTGGATGGGCTTGTCGGCGATGCCGGCGTTGCGATCGTAGCGGAGCCACGCTTCTGCGCAGCCCACGGCCTGAAGGAGCTGCGTCCCCGTGGGGCTCGACTGGCTCACGATGTTGAGCGCACGATGGCCCCAGTGCGATGGCATCTGCCGGCCGCCCGAGTTGGGATCCTCGGCGGCGCCGACCGCCGAGAGGAGCATCTCCGTCGGGGTCATGCCGAGACTGAGACAGAGCGCGCGATCGCGATAATAGGGATAGAACCAGTCGTAGGCGGGGCGGAGGGCTTTGCCCGCAGCCACCAGGACTCCTTCGTGCCCGGCGCCCGAGATTTGGAAGAAGATCTTGTTCTGGCGCTTGAGCTGGATTTCCTTGTCGTCGATGCGTCGCGACAAGAACATCAGCCGATACATCTCGAGCAGATCGGCCTTCGAGAGGGATTTGGCGGCCCGAAGGCGGGTCTGGGTGCGCGTCGCCATTGACCCAAAGATAGCGGACTTCGGTCCGCTCAAAAGCTCCCCGAAGGATCGCTCGTGCGAGGCCCCGACCCCATATTCCCTTCCATGAACGACGCCGCAAAGCAGGCGGTGCTCGGAGCCTTCGCGCACGGCGTGTACGCACTGACCGTGAAACGCCAAGGGGAGGAGCACGGGATCGCCGTTACCTGGGTCAGCCAAGCGTCATTGGACCCGGCCATGGTCGTGGTCGCGGTGGACAGCACGTCGCCGACGATCGAGTTGATCCGCGACGCGCATCATTTCGCGGTCAGCGTATTACACGATGGGCAACGAGACTTGGCCGAGAAGCTGGGTCGGAGCGGGGGGGGCGGTTCCCAAGCGCTCAAAGGGATCAGGACGAAGCCGGCACCCATCTCGGGTGCCCCCCTCCTGGCCGACGCGCTCGGCTGGGTCGAATGTCGCGTCGTCGCAACGTTACCGAGTGGCAGCCATACCCTCGTGCTCGGTGAGGTGGTGGAGGCCGGCTTGGGGGCGGGGGGCTAGGGCCTCCTTCCGATCACTTCGTGCGGTACACGACCTTGCCGCCGACGATCGTGAACCGCACTCGCGCCCGGTCGAGGGACTCTGGCGGTGTGGTGAACAAGTTGCCGTCGAGCACCACGATGTCCGCATCGGCGCCGGCTGCAAGCGTCCCCCGATGACGATCGTCGAATGTCGCGTAGGCATTGCCCGCCGTGTAGGCCCGCAGCGCTTCGCCCACTGAGATCTTCTGCTCCGGCACCCAGCCATCCGGATGTTTGCCGTCGAGGGTGCGCCGCGTGACCGCCGCGTACACGCCCGCGATGGGATCGAGCGGTGCGACGGTCCAGTCCGAGCCGAACGCGAGCCGGGCCCCCGCATCGAGCAACGAGCGAAAGGCGTAGGTCGTCTTGATGCGGACGGGGCCGATGCGCTGCTCCACCCAGCGACCGTCATCAATGGCATGGTACGGCTGCATCGACGCGATCACGCCGAGCTTGCCGAACAGCGGAATATCCTGGGGGCGGAGGTGCTGCGCGTGCTCGATGCGGAAGCGGCGATCGCGTGGCCCATGTGCTCCCGCCACGCTGTCGTAGATGGCCAACAGGATCGCGTTGGCGCGGTCGCCGATCGCGTGGACCGCGACCTGCAGTCCCGCGGAGTCGGCATTGCCGATCCAGCGACGCATGTCCTCCTCGGAGTGTTGCATGAGGCCGCGGTAGCCCGCGGAATCGCTGTAGGGCTCGACGAAGTACGCGGTGCGGGACCCGGCCGAACCATCCATGTATCCCTTGAGTCCGGCGATCTTCACCCAGTTGTCCCCGGCCGGGGCGTGGCTCACGGTCTCGGCGACGGCACGCCAGGCGTCGAGCGGCAGGTAGAGAGCGGCACGCAGCGTGAGCCGTCCCGCGCGCTCGAGCCGGCGGTAGCTCGCGAGGTCGGCCCACGAGGCCGACATGTGCGCCGTGGCGGTCACTCCCAGCGAAGCGGCGAAGGCCAGCGCACGGGCGAGCGCCGAATCCCGCTGCTCGGGCGACGGCTCCGGGATCGCCCGACCGACGGCGTCGAGGGCCCGGTCCTTGAAGATCCCGAGCGGCTCGCCGGTCCTGGCGTCGCGGAGGATCTCGCCCCCCGGAGGCGTGGGCGTGTCCTTCGTCACGCCAGCGGCGCGCATGGCGGCGGCGTTGGCGAGCGCCTCGTGGCCGTCCAGGCGACTGAGGAAGGCCGGATTGTTCGGCGTGACCGAGTCGATCCATTCGTGGCGCGGCAGCGGCTGGCCACGCCACAAGGTGTGGTCCCAATCGCCGCCGATGATCCACTCACCGGGCTTGAGTGTCTTGGCGTACTCCTTGATTCGGTGGATGAATTCCTGTGGCGTCCGCGCGTCGCGCAGGTTCACCGATGCGAGCTGGAACCCGCCGTCCACGAAATGCGTGTGGCCGTCCGTGAAGCCCGGCAGTACCAGGCCGCCGTCGGCCTGAATCGATTCGGTCTTGGGACCCCGATACCGCGCGACCTGGGCCGCGTCGCCGACCGCGAGGATCTTCCCGCTCGCGAGCGCGACGTCGCCCTTCTGGGGCGCCCCGCTCGAGAGGCCCGTCCACACCATGCCGCCGGAGATGATCACGTCGGCTTGCGGCGTGCAGGAGGAGAACGCCAGGCAGCAGAGTGCCGCGCTCAGGGCTGGTCGCATGAGTTCTGTCAGCGGAGTTTGGCGATGCGGTGGATGGTTTCGAGCGCGCCGATCGGGTCCGACCCCGCGGTCTTTCCGCTACCCGGCTCGGCGGAAGCGGACGCTGGAAGTGACGCGAGCGCGTCTCGCACGTCGAGCAGCACCTCGAGCAACAGCTGCTCGCGCTGATACGCGGCGTCGAGATCCGACATGCGGACCTGATCACCGGCCGCTGTCGCCCGCTCGTAGGCTTCGCGGTAGATGGACTCGAGATTGGCGAGGATGCGGTCGCGGGGGCGCATGGAGGACAATATAGAGGCGACGGATGATAATGCGACTGAGGCGATGGACGGCAATGCGGCGGCTGGATGCGGCGTCTAACAGGGTACGAGCGGCAAGAAAACGATGATGATCGGGCTGACCATCTTTGCTAGTATCCGCGCATGGCGCCTTCTAGCCTCCGCATCACCACCCCACTCGGCACCTTCGGCACGAAATACGTCGACTTGGGCGGCATGAAGTCGCCCGCGTCCGCGACGCCGAATACCTCTTCCACTTTCGTCGGATTGAGCAAGACCGCGGCAGCGGCGCGACCGCTTCGCACGGCATCGAACGCAGCGCGCGCATCGGGCGTGTACGCAAGCGACGGTGTCGCGGTTCCAGCGCCGAGGATGCGCTCCACCACGAGCGTTTCGACCCGCGCCACGTCCAGCCCGCGAACCTGGGGACTCTTGCCCAGCCCTGGAATGCCGTCCAGTTTCACGTCCGGCTTCAGCACCAGGGTGACGTCGTAGTCATCCGGTAAGGCCACGATGCACGCCGTGCGCCCGCGCCCAAGCTCGGCCAACCGCTCGAGGCGGTCCATGCATGGTGCCACCCGCCCGACCTCGAACCATTCCCGCCAGCCGGCGACCAGCTTCGCAGGGTCGCGCCCCGTACCGAACACGATGCGGTGGGTCGGGAGGATGGTGAGGCCCGGATCGCGGGCGGAGACGATGAACGAGAGGACGCGATCGGCGCCGGGGTACTCTCGCGCGTACGCGACCGCCGTCTCGTAACGGTGATGCCCGTCCGCGATGTAGAGCCGATCCTGCCCGGCCAGCCGGGCGAGCTCGGTGGCTGCCTCGCCCGCCGCGATCCAGAGGCGGATCCGCACGCCGTCCAGCTCGGCGTGCGCCGCCGGTACGCCGGTGGCCCGCCGGGCGAGGGCCTGCGCCAGCTTGCGATCGGCGTCGGGTGCCAGCAGGAAGATCGATTCGAGATTCGCCGCGGTGGCCCGCAGCAAGGCGAGGCGGTCGGCCTTGGGGGCCGAGTGGGTCTTCTCGTGCGGTCGGACGCGCCGCGCCTCGAACGGCTCTGCGCGCACGGCGGCGAACATCCCGATTCGCGTGCGCCGCTCACCCGATGGCAACGCGTAATCCTGCGCCACGACGTACACGGAATCGCCGGCGTCCGGTTGCACCACGCCACTCGCACGCCACTGGGCGAGCAGCGCAGCGGCGTGGGCGTAGCGGTCCCCACCTCCGCCCGACGGCGCTTCCGGGAGGATGAGATGCACGATATTGTGGGGATCGAGCGCCGCGTAGCGGGCGCGGTCCTCTCTGGAAATCACGTCGTAGGGAGGAGCGATGAGCGCGCTCAGGCGGTCCCCGCCCGCGTACCGTTCCCCGCGGAACGGCGCGACGAGCGGCGGCAGCTCGGCGTTCACGATTGCCCGGAGCCTCCTGTGTCCCTGCGCGAAGCCCAACAGACCGTGGATCGGTGGATCGGTCAATATAAGGAAGGATACTTCCCGCCGCTGACGAACCTCGCGCGGCTCACCGAGGAAGTCGGCGAGCTGGCGCGGGAGCTGAACCACCAGTTCGGCGAGAAACGCAAGCGACCGGAGGAGGCCGAAGGCTCCATCGCAATGGAGCTCGCCGACATTCTGTTCGTCATCATCTGCCTCGCCAACTCACAGGGAATCGACCTGGACGACGCATTCGCCCAGATGATGCGAAAGGTCACCTCCCGCGACGCCGATCGCTGGACCAAGAAGGCACGCTGATCTCCTCGTAGATGCGCTGGTAGGACGTGAGCCGGTCGCGCTCGAACGCGCCTTGCCCCGCCGCCTCTCGGACGGCACAACCCGGCTCCGCGAGGTGCCGGCAGTTGTCGAAGCGGCATTGATCGAGGAAAGGACGGAACTCGGGGAAACACGCGGCCAGCAGCTCGGGATCGATCCCCCAGGTCCCTATCTCCCGGAGCCCGGGCGTATCGACGACGTATCCCCCCGCCACGGCCACGACGAGCGCAGCGCGGGTGGTGTGTTTTCCCGTGTCCCATTTTCGGCTGATGTCCCCGATGCGGAGGTCGAGACCGGGCTGCAGCGCATTGAGCAGGCTCGACTTCCCCACCCCCGACTGGCCGGCAAGCACCGACTCACGGCCGCGCAGCAGGTCGCGGAGCGCGGCCAATCCTTCGAGCTGCGGCACGGAGGTGGCGAGCACCTGGTAGCCTGCGGGACCGTAGCGTCGCTGCGCCTGATCGTAGACCACGCGCTCAGGGTCGAGATCGACCTTGTTGAGCACGATGACGGCCGGGATGCGGTTCGCCGCTGCGATCACCAGGAAACGATCGAGCATCGGGGGACTCGGTTCCGGGCTCCGGGCCGCGGCCACGATCACGATTTGATCGACGTTGGCGGCTATCGGCTGGGCGCGCGGGCTCCGCTCGCCGGCGGCGCGCCGCACCAGGACGCTGCGGCGCGGGCGGACGCCGGAAATCGTGGCGTGCCCGCCGGCGTGGCGCTCCAGCTCGACCACGTCTCCCGCCACGATGCGGTCGTCGTCCCGGTGCTTGAGCTTCCCGCGCAGCACTGCGGTCACCTCGCCCGCCTGCGTGTGAATCCGGTAGGTGGACCCCGTGCGCGTGAGGACAACGCCAGTCGTGATCACGCCCTTCCCTGCCTCTCGATGCACTCGTCGAGATGCCGTTTCACGTCCTGCAGGGTCAGCGCCAGGAGCGGGGCCAGCGCCTCGGCCGGGGTCGCGCCCCGAGACAGGTAATCGGTCTCGAGGTGACCGACGGCACGGTCGCCCGCGTCGGACCAGCGGACGAACAGCAGCGCGGCCCCAAAGCGACCCTGCGCATCCGGCGCATCGTCCACATACGTCCCCACGGAATACGACTGGCCGTCGGTCCCGGAGAACGCGGGGGCGCGCTCGTGCACTCGCTGATACCCGCCCAAGGTGCCGTCCGTCACGTCCGCCGTACAGACTCCCGCAGCACGTTGCCGACCAGGAACGCAAGGTTCGCCGGGCGCTCGGCGAGCCGGCGCATCAGGTAGGGATACCATTGCGTGCCGAACGGAACGTAGACACGAACGTTGTATCCCTTGCGCCGCAGCCTCACCTGCAGATCGCGACGCACACCGTACAACATCTGGAACTCGAAGCGGTGGGGCTGGATCCCCTTGTCGCGCGCGAATGCCAGGGCGTGGTCGATGATGCGCACGTCGTGCGTCGCGATGCCCGGGTAGTGCCCCTTGAGCATGAGGCGCTCCATGCAGCGGACGTAGTTCGCGTCCACATCGCGCTTGTCCGGGAAGGCAACGGTGTCAGGCTCCTGGTAGGCACCCTTGCACAGCCGGACTCGCGCGTCGAGCGCGATCATCTGTTCCACGTCCTGTTCGGTGCGCCGCAGATACGACTGGAGGACCACTCCCACGGCGTTGCCGCACTCGGGGTGGAGGGTCCGCTTGAAGAGCTGCAAGGTTCGCTCGGTGTAGTCGGATTGCTCCATGTCGATCCGCACGAACGAGGCATGGGCCTTCGCCCGCACGATGATGGCGCGCATGTTTTCCACGCACAGCGCCTCGTCGACATCGAGGCCCATCTGGGTGAGTTTCACGGACAGGTTGGACTCGGCACCAGCCGTCTTGATGCGGTCGAGGGTCTCGAGGTAGGTGTCCCGCGCCCTCAACGCCTCGGCCGCGCTGTGCACCGACTCCCCCAACAGGTCGAGGCTCGCGACGAGTCCGGCCGCGTTGAGTTCCTTCACCGCGGCAACCCCTGAATCCACCGTCTCCCCCGCGACGAAGCGGGCCGCGAAACGGCGCGCCAGGCCGTTGCGCCGGATGAATCGAAAGATTCGGGGTTGCTCGCTGAGCCACAGGAGGCTGGTGCGGAACATCAGGTGTCAGGTGTCAGGTGTCAGGTGTCAGGTGTTGGGTGTTGGGTGCTAGGTGCTAGGTGCTAGGGATAGAACTTCGCGTTGCGCTGGGCGTGGTCGCGCAACACGTCGCACGGTGCGAAACGGGGACCGTAGCGCTCGGCGAGACGTTCCAGCTCGCCGACGATGCGCGCTGCGCCGAGGTCGTCGGCATGGCGCAGCGGCCCGCCGCGAAACGGCGGAAATCCGAAGCCGAAGATGGCGCCGATGTCGCCGTCGCGTGGCGTCCGCACGATCCCCTCCCCCACCGCCCGCGCGGCTTCATTGAGCGTCACGAATAGGAGCCGCTGGATGATCTCCGCCGGCCGCGGTCCACCGTTCGGCTGGGACCCGATGAGCTCGTAGACGGCGGGGTCGACGCTCCCCTTCTTTCCGCCGGCGTACGTGTAGAACCCCTTTCCCGCCTTGCGCCCCAGCCGGCCGCTCTTGACCATGCCGGCGAACGCTGCCACCGGGGCAAACCGCTCGCCGAATGCGTCGTGCATGACGCCGACCACCTTTTCTCCCACGTCCAGCCCCACCTCGTCAAGCAGCGTAATCGGCCCCACCGGGAAGCCAAACTCCACCATCAGGCGGTCGATCTCTTCGATTGCCACGCCCTCGACCAGGAGGTGCCCGGCCTCGTTCATGTACGGCGTGAGGATCCGATTGATCCAGAATCCCGGGCTGTCCTTCACGACGATCGCGGTCTTGCCCATCCGGCGACCGAATGCGACGGCCGTGGTGACGGCCGGCGGTGCCGTGCGCGCCGACGGAATGACCTCGAGCAGGGGCATGCGGGCCACGGGCGAGAAGAAGTGCATCCCGATGACCAGCTCAGGCCGCTTGGCGCCCTCCGCGATCAAATGAATGGGAATGGTGGACGTATTCGACGCGAACACCGTGTCGGGGCGCGCCGCGGTCTCGATCTCCCGCAGCACCTGTCGCTTGACGTCCAGCTCCTCGAACACGGCCTCGATGACGAGCTCGGCGCGGCCGAACCCGGTGTAACTCGCGTCGCCTGAGAGCAGAGCGATCAGCCGGGTGTGTTCGTACTTGGTGATGTGTCGCCGCCTGAGCCGATCGTCGAGGATCTCGCGCGCAGCAGCGAGCCCCTTCGCGACCCGCGGCAAGTCGGCGTCCTTCATGCGTACGTCCACGCCAGCCTGCGCGATGGCGGTGCCGGCGATCCCCGACCCCATGAACCCGGCGCCCACGACGCCGAGGCGCTTCACGACCGCGGGCGGCGGGGGGTTGGGGATGCCGAAGTCCTTCTTGAGGGCGGTCGTAGCGAAGAAGATCTGGACCAGCTTGCGCGAGACGTCGGTAACGGCCAGTTGCCCGAACAGCTGGGCCTCGCGCTTCAGTCCCTCGGTCATGCCGTGCTCGAGTCCGTGCGCCACGGCCTCGAGCGCGGCGAGCGGCGCCGGGTAGTTGCCGCGCGTGCGGGCGAGGACCTGCTTCCGGGCCGCGCGGTACACGAGGCGCCGGCCCAGGGGATTGCCGTCGAGGAGCGCGCCGACGAGGCTACCGGGGCGCCGCCGGCGGGGCCGCCAACCGCCCGCCAGGCGCTGCGCCGCCGCCACCGTCACGTCCTGGAGTATCGCGGGGTGAACGAGCTCGTCGACGATGCCGACACGAAACGCCTTCGCAGCGCGCTCCACCTTGCCCGCCAGAATCATGTCGAGCGCCGCGCGGGCGCCGATCAGCCGGGGCAGTCGCTGGCAACCGCCGGCGCCGGGGAGAATGCCGAGTTGAACTTCCGGGAGCCCGATCTGCGTTTTGGGGTGGTCCGACGCGACGCGGTACCCGCACGCGAGGGCGAACTCGAGGCCGCCGCCCAGGCACGCGCCGTGGATTCCGACCGCGATCGGCTTGGAGAAGCGCGCCACGCGGTCGAGCATCTCCTGGCCCTCCGCCGAGAGCCGCTCGGCCTCCGCGGCCGTAGTGAGCTTGACGAATTCCTCGATGTCGGCGCCGGCGATGAAGCTGTCCGGCTTGCCCGAAAAAAACGCCACGGCCTTCACGGAGGCATCGTGTCCGAGCGCCTCGAACGTCGCGAGCATGTCCTGCTTGACCACCTGCGAGAGCTTGTTGACGGGCTCGCCCTTCAAGTCGAACGTGACGACTGCGACGCCATCGACGAGCTCCCAGGTCAACGCGGAGCCGGCGGAGGAGACCATCAACGGCGCTCCAGCACCAGCGCGAACCCCATCCCCCCCTGCGCACAAATGGACAGCAGGCCGAATGGCACGTCCCGGCGCGCCATCTCGTTGGCGAGCGTGGTGACCAGGCGCGCACCCGTTGCGCCGAACGGATGGCCGATGGCGATCGAGCCGCCCATCACGTTGATGATGTCCTCGTTGATGTCCCAGCCCAACGCCCGCCATCCCTGCAGGTTCGAGAGCACCTGGGCCGCGAAGGCCTCGTGCACTTCGACGACGCCGAGATCCTTCCACTGGATCCTCGCGCGCTCGAGCGCCTTGGGAACGGCGAAGATCGGCGCCTGGAGCAGCTGCCAGCCGGGATCGACCGCCGCCACCGCGTAGGACCGCACGTAGGCGAGTGGCGTGTAGCCGAGCGAACGCGCTGCCGTCTCGCTCATGAGCAGTACCGCCGACGCTCCGTCGGTGAGGGGAGACGAATTCGCGGCCGTGACGCTCCCGTAGCGCCGGTCGAACACCGGTTTGAGCTTCGCCATTTGCTCGAGCGAGGTATCTCGCCGGATGCCGTTGTCCTGCGTCACGATGCCGTCGCCGGTTCGCTGCGGTAGCCAGGGGGCGATCTCGGCGACGATGCGGCCATCGTCCGTCCCCCCCGCTGCGAGCTGATGGCTGCGCAGTGCCCAGCGGTCCTGGGCGGCGCGCGTAACGTGATTCTCCTTGGCCATCTTCTCGGCGGACTGGCCCATCGACTCGCCGGTCGATGGCTCGGCGATGGCGGGCGAGACGGGGATCAAGTCGCGTGGCCGGATGCGGCTGAACGTCCGGAGCCGGGCGGCGAGGGAGCGGGCCTTGCTCGCCTCGACGAGGATGTCGGCCAAGCGGCGCGACGCCAGGATCGGAATGTCGGAGAGCGACTCCACGCCCCCCGCGAGCACGACATTCGCTCCGCCGAGGGCGATCTCATCGTGCGCGTTGGCGACGGCCTGGCCGGAGGAGGCACAGGCCCGGTTCAACGAGTACGCCGGGATCTCTTTGGGGAACTGCGGGAGGAGGCTCACTTCGCGGGCCACGTTCGGCACCAGCGCCGACGGAACGACCTGTCCGAAGATGACCGCGTTCACCTCGGCGCCGTCGAGATTGGTGCGCTCCAGCAGCTCACGGGCCACGAACCTGGCCAGGTCCACGGCCCGTACGTCCTTCAACGTCGTCCCCGATTTGCAGAACGGCGTCCGGCACCCGGCGATCACTGCGACACGCCGTCCGTTCCCACCTGGCATTACATTCTCCCTCGGCTGTCCCCGGCCGGCGGCCCGGGGAGGACACAATCTTCGATTAACCCGGGGGCATCGTCCCGGGGTTAGCCGCTCGAAACGTATCATGGCCCCACGAGGGGGCCAAGCCGGAGACCGGTCGACGAGCGAGACCCCTTTTTCACATCGCACGCGCACCGCCGCGCTCGCCTCGATGGCCGCGGAGCCGGTGGACTTGCTCGTCATCGGCGGCGGGATCACGGGCGCCGGGATCGCGCGCGACGCGGCCCTTCGCGGCTTGCGCACCGCCCTCGTGGACAAGGGCGATCTCGGGGGCGGCACGTCGTCGGTGTCGTCGCGGCTCATCCACGGCGGCATCCGCTATCTCGAACAGGGGGACTTTCGACTGGTATTGGAGGCGAGCCGGGAGCGCCGCGTGCTGCTCGGCATCGCACCGCATCTCGTGCATCCGCTGCCATTCCTGTTCCCCGTGTATCGCGGCGCGCGCGTGCCTGCCTGGAAGCTCCGCGCCGGCATGTGGCTATACGACCTCCTCGCGGCCTTCCGCAACGTGAAGGCGCACCGCTGGCTGGGCCGCGCTGCAACCGTGCGCCTCGAGCCGGCGCTGCGGGAGAAAGAGCTGCAGGGCGCCGCTCTGTACTACGACGCGCAGACGGACGATGCTCGCCTCGTCATCGCGACCATGCGCAGCGCCGCTCAGGCGGGCGCGCTGGTCGCGAGCTATGCCCAAGTCACCGGGCTCATCAAGCCCGACGGGCGTGTCGGCGGTGCCACCGTGCACGACGCGCTGAGCGGTCGGGCGAGCACGGTGCGGGCCTTCGTGGTCGTGAACGCGACGGGGCCGTGGGTCGATCAGGTGCGTCGCCTCGACGACCCTGGGGCGGAGCCGCTGTTGCGCCTCACCAAAGGCGTCCATGTGGCGGTGCCCCGGCAACGGGTAGGACACACCCGGGCGGTCGCGCTCACGTCGCCGATCGACGGGCGGGTGATGTTCGTCCTGCCCTGGGGAGACCTGAGCTACATCGGGACCACCGACACCGACGACGACGAGTCGCCCGACGAGGTGCGCGCGACCGCCGCGGATGTCGTCTATCTGCTGCGGTCCGCCAACGCGTTCTTCCCGCACGCGCGCCTCGCGCCGCCGGATGTCGTCGTTACCTGGGCCGGTTTGCGCCCGCTGCTGCGCCCGGCGCGGGACGTCGCGCCCTCGGGGGCCTCGCGGGAGCACCGCGTGGTGGAGAGCGCGAGCGGGCTGGTGACGATCGCGGGTGGAAAGCTCACGACCTACCGCGTGATGGCCCGCGACGCGGTCGACCGTGTTGCGACCCGGCTGCGCGCCCTCGACGGCCGTCCCCGCGCCCCGCGCGCTCCGACGGACCGCTTGCCGCTCCCCGGGGGCGAGACCGTCGATCTGGAAGGGCTCATCAAGGCGGCCCGCGATCGCGGGGTGTCGGAGACGACCGCGCGCCATCTGGTCGGCGCCTACGGCAGCGAGGCCGCCGCCGTGCTGAACCAGGTCGATCGGGAACGGGCGCTCGGACGCCCCATCGTCACCGGGCACCCGGTCCTTTGGGCCGAAGTGGCGCACGCGGTGGAGCGGGAAATGGCCCTGCGCCTGTCGGACGTGCTGGTGCGACGGCTGCATCTGTTTTACGCGATGCGCGACCAGGCGGTCGCCGCTACGAATGCCGTCGCGGACTGGCTGGGCGGCGTCCTGGGTTGGGACGGCGCGCGCCGGGCGGAAGAGGTCGAGGGGTACCTGGCGCTGGTGCAGCGGTCCCGCGCGTTCGCCCACGAAGTGGCGGGTGTGCCGCAAGTCTGATAGTATCTCCTGAGCCATGGGATTCCCTCGCCCCGTGCGGCCGTTGGCCCTGGCGACGTTGGCGCTCGCGTGTGGTCGTCCTACCCCGCCTCCCGCGACGCTTACGGCGACCGCGCTGCGCGGACCCGCCGACTCTCTGATTCCGAGCGGACCGCTGGGTGCCTCGATCCGGCGGGGTCGTGCGTTGCTGGCCGCCACGCGTGACAGCCTGCCCGGTCACGTTGGAAACAAGCTCCGCTGCGTCAGCTGCCACCTCGACGACGGCCGTCGTCAGAGCGGCTCCTGGGTGGGGGTGTTCGCCCGCTATCCGCAGTATCGACCACGCAGCGCGACAGTGGAAACGATCGAGTATCGGGTCAACGACTGCTTCCGCCGCAGCATGAACGGCACGGCGCTCGCGAGCGACGGCGCCGAGATGCGTGACATCGTCGCGTACCTCTGGTTCCTGTCGCGCGACGTGCCGGTCGCGCCGGCCCAGCCCTCGAATCGGCTGGCCAAGTGGGGCGGGTTGACGCCGGACACCGCTGCGGGAGCGCGAGTGTACGCCGCCGGATGTGCTAAGTGCCATGGCTCGGATGGCGGTGGAACCGCAGTGGCGACGCCGCTGTGGGGACCGCACTCGTACAACATCGGCGCGGGAATGGCGCGCGTCCGCACCGCAGCCGCGTTCGTCAGTGAGAACATGCCGTTCGACCAGCCGGGCAGTCTCTCCGACCAAGAGGCGCTCAATGTGGCCGCGTTCGTGAACGCCCAGCCTCGCCCCGATTATCCCGACAAGATCCACGATTGGCCGAACGGCGACCCGCCGCCCGACGTCGCATACCCGACACACGCGACGCCGCATCGTTAATCACCCGATAGGAGGACTCACATGCCGGAGCTCACGAGCTATACGACGCATCGCCGCGGATTCCTGGGACGCCTCGCCGCCGGAGCCGCGGCCTTGGGCCTGGGCGGGCTAGTAACGCCCCTCGAAGCCGCCCCCCCTCCCCCTCCCCCGACGCGCCGGTCGGGCGCAGGGTCGAACAACCCGCAATTCGAGGCGTGGCTCAACAAGATGACCGGAAAGCACAAGATGATATACGACGTACCCGAGCCGAACAGCGGATTCGGGTTCGCTTGGGCGCGCGTGTTTCTCAATACCACCAACGAGACCTACGGCACGACCGACGCCGACAACACGGTCGTCATCGTGCTCCGCCACGCCGGCATCCCGTTCGCGATGAAGTCCGAGATGTGGGCTAAGTACAAGCTCGGCGACTTCTACAAGATCAACGACGCCGCCACCAGCGGGCCGGCCGTGCGCAACCCGTTCACGCAGGCGAAGCCCGGCGACTTTCCGATCCCCGGCATGGGCGTGGACGAGCTGCTCGCGAAGGGCGTGCTCGTCGGCGTGTGCAACATCGCCCTCACGATCTATAGCGGTATGTTCGCGAAGACGATGGGGATGCAGGCCGAGGCCATCAAGAGCGACTGGGTGGCGAATCTGCTCCCCGGCGTACAGGTCGTGCCCTCGGGCGTGATCGCGGTCAACCGCTCTCAGGAGAAGGGCTGCGCGTATTGCTTCGCGGGATGACAGGGTCGGGCGCGTGAAGGGGCGCAGCATGCTGCGCCCCTTCCGCAGTCACTCAGCTCCACCCCCGGAGACTCCGAATGTAGTCGTGCAGCACGAGGAACTTCTCGAACACCGGCACCCCTTTGCGCTTCCGCCCGAACTCCGCGAACAGCTCGCGCAGCCGTCCCCGCCGGGCGACGTAGAACCGGAAGGTCTCGGCAAAATCCTCCTGCGGATGGGTGGCGGCGTAGGCCGTGACGTAGTTCGGCAGCGTCGTGGTGACGCCGCGACGCTCGAAGTCCACCCACTTCGAATCCGACACGCGGTAGGCTTTGCGCACTTCCCCGAAGGCGCGGCGAAAGCGCCCCGTCAGCGTGAGCGACCAGTTGTGGTACAGGAAGGAATGCCCCAGCTCGTGCAGGATCAGGCCGGTCAGCATGTTCCAGGAGATCTCGTCGCGCCGGCGGCGTTTGCTCGTCACGTAGCGGCGCTCGATCTCGATGATCTTAGGTGTCCGGTGCGTCACGCCCGAGACGCCGGGTCGCAGCAACACCCGGTACTGCCAGTCCTTGAGTCGGCCCACCACCAGGAGCTGGCGGACGCGCCGCAGCGCCTGGCGGATCAGATCCCGCCCGGTGGCATCCTTGCCGCACCACGGGCACGCTTCCATCCAGTCGTTGACGCCCTTGTTGCAGCGCGGGCAAATGTTCTGAAACTCCTGGTAGCGCCACTTCTGGGGGCGCCCGCACCACGGGCAATGCTGCATCGGGTACATCACGCCGCCGCCGCACCGCCACTGGCAGCGGCGGTGATACTTGAACCCCTTCGGGGCCTTGAGCGGCTCGGGGCTCGAATCGCGGTCGGCGATGTCGCGCCCGCACCAGGGGCAGAACGAGAAGCTGTCCGACACCACCCAGCCGCAGTAGTAGCACTCTGCGCCGGTCTCTTTCGTGGTGTCGCGCCACTCCAGGCGCCGGCCGCAGTTCGAGCAGAACGCCCAGAAGCGCTCCAGCTCCGCCGCGCAGGTCGGGCAGCGCAGCTCCGGCGTCGGGACCTCGCGCCTACGCGTCACGCGCCATCGCCTCGTCCACGATCCGCTGGATGAAGTCCGGATAGCTCATCCCGGCCTTCTCGGCCGCGTCCGCCATCTCGTTCTCCCGCGCCAGGAATGGGTTGGGATTCACCTCCAGGACGTACACGGCGTCGTCGTGCGTGAGTCGCAGGTCCACGCGGCCATAATCCTGGAGCCACAGCGCGTGAAACGCCGTGGTGCAGGTATCGGAGATCTTCGCGCTCACCTCGTCCGACAGGCCGCGCGCGAACACGTTCCTGATCTTCTTCCGCTTGCGGTAGTCTTCGTCCCACTTGGCCTTGTAGGTCGCGATGCGATGCTCGCCCTCGGACTCGCCGAACGTCAGCTCGACGACCGGCAACACCTGGAGCGTGCCGTTGCCGATGAGGCCGACGTAGAGCTCTCTGCCCTCGATCAGCTCCTCGACGATCGCCGCCTGACGAAACTTCTCGTGGATGAACTTCACGCGCGCGCTCAGGTCGTCGTCGTCCTTGACGACGGAGGCCTGCGCGATGCCCACCGAGGCGTCCTCCAGGAGCGGCTTCACGATGAGCGGGAACCGCAGCTCGGAAGGACGCACCGGCTTTTCGTCCGGCCGAAACTCGGCGAACGCGGGCACCCGGATCTCGTGGTGCGCGAGGATCTTCTTCGTGAGCGACTTGTTGCGGGCGACCAGCAGTCCCGTCGGCGACGACCCGGTGTAGCGGTAGCCGTGCATCTCCAGCACCGTGGCGAGCGCATACTCGTGCCGGGCGTGGCCCCGGAACGACTCGCAGCCGTTGAACACCAGCTTCGGTTGGAACGCGGCGAGCCGGTCGAGCACGGGCGCCAGCTGGTCGGCGACGCCGACCAGCAGCACGTCGTGCCCCTTCCCCATGAGCCCCCGGGCCACGTCGTACTCCGCTTCCTCGGCCTTCGCCTCGATTTCCTTCTTGTAGTCGGCGTCCTCCCAATCGGGATGGAGAGTGTCGAAAACGACGGCGATTTTCACGCTTTCACCCGTTGCATGTCCCGGCCGACCGTGGTAAGTGCGATCAAGATCACCGTTCCCCCCACCGCGCCAGCCGTCGGTAAGAGAAGCATCGCCGGCCGCAGCCCGAACCGATCGGACAGCGCCCCGATCAGCGGCGGCGCGATGGCGTCGCCCGCGAGGTGTGAGAACAGTACAAAGGCCCCGAGCACCGACGCGCGCACCGCTGGGGGCACGACGTCCAGGATCACGGCCGACAGGGGTCCGTTGTACCACGAATAAAGGAAGAACGTCCCGAACAGCAGCGGTACGAACAGACGCAGCTCGTCGATCAGAAGCAGCGCAGCGCAGACTGGCCCGCCCAGCACGAAGCCCGCGCCGGAGACCACGACCCGCCCGCCGCTCCAGCGCGCCAGCAACCAGTCCCCCGTGCGTCCCCCGAACAGCGCGCCCAGCGCTCCGCCGGCGAGCCCCCATACGCCGAACTGCCGGCCCACGGCGGCGACCGGCAGGCCGTGCGTCCGCTCCAGGAAGCTCGGAGCCCAGGCGATCAGGCCGTTGACCGCGAAGGTGACGAGCGCCCCGCCTACGAACATCCAGATCAGCGTCGGCGTACGGAGCACGGTCCCGGCCGCCTGAACAAACTCGCCGAAGGCGGTGGCCGCGACCCCGGTCGCCTCCGTCCTGCCGCGGAGGGCCACCGGAACCAGTCGAACCACCGTCCAGATGATTCCGACGCTCACGGACGCGCTGAAGGCGGCGGTGTCGAGCCCACGGGGCAGCCCGTCGAACAGATCGAGGATGCCGGAGAGCGCCGCGCCCGCGATCGTGAGCCACAGGAGCGGGGCGCCGAAGCGCAGCGCCCCACGCGCGCCCACGCGGCCGCGCTGGTACCAATCGAGCACCGTGGCCCGAACCGTCCCGGGCGGCCCGCGGCGCGGCTCGCGCAGCCGGGATGCGAGCAGCGCGAGCAGGAAGCCCGGCACACCCAGAACGACGAATGCGGCGCGCCAGCCGTAGCGCTGCGCGAGCACACCCCCCAGCCAGATGCCCAGCACGCCGCCGAACGCCATCCCAACCGAGTAGACCCCGAGCGCGAGCGCACGACGCTTGCCCCGGAAGAACTCCGCCAGTAGAGCCTGGGCGGCCGGCCCGTATCCCGCTTCACCGACGCCCACCAGGGAACGGTACGCGAGCAGCTGCCAGAAGCGGCTCACGGTCGCGCCCAGGGCAGTGAAGGCGCTCCATAGCGCGACGCCGACCGCGATCACGGCCCGGCGCGACTTCAGGTCTCCGACTACGCCGAGCGGGAGCGCGAACAGGGAGAGGACGATCACGTACGCAGACCCCAGCCAGCCGAGCTGCTGGTCGGACAGCAGCAGCTCCCGCTTGATCGGCTCGAACAGCGCGAAGATGACGTTGCGGTCGGTGTAGTTGAGGAGGTTGATGAGCGTCAACAGGCACAGGACGTACGCAGCGTACGCCCGGGTCGTGCCCGCGGCGGAAGGGGCGGGAGGGGGGGGCGGGGGGGGCCGGGGGGGCCGGGGGGGCCGCCGCTCAGGTCCTGCGCCCGACAGTCGTCGCCTCCGCGCGCGCGTCGCGGTCTGCCTTCGCCTCCTGGTATGCCTCGGTGAGCTGCCGCATCATCTCGTCGCGCCGGTCGTACAACCGCCGCAGGCGCCGCTTTTTCCGCCGGGCGAGCGCGTACGCAGCGAGGATCGGAAAGCCGACGGTGTTGTCGAGATAGCACACCACCGTCCCCGGCAGCTGGTCGGGATCCACCTTCCCCCAGCTCACGGCCTCGGCGGGCGTGGCGCCCGACAGGCCACCGGTGTCGGGGCGCGCGTCGGTCATCTGGAGGTAGTAGTCATGCCCCTTCTCGCTGATGCCCAGGACTTCCTGGATCTGCGGCTCCGTCTGCAGGACGAAGTTCTTCGGGCTGCCGCCGCCGATGATCAGGACACCGCTCTTGCCGCCGTGGGTCTTCGCGTCGAATACGATGGCCGACGTCTCATTCACGTCGGCGCTGGGATCGAACCGGAGCCGCGATCCGGTGAGCGCCTGCTCGGCCACGTTCATCCCGATGGAGGAGTCACCCGGGGAGGACGTGTAGATCGGCACCGCGCACCGGTGCGCCACGCCGAGCACGGATTTGCGGGAGATCCCGAGCGCCTTCTCCCGCTCCAGGATGTAGCCCCCGAGCCGGTAGTGGTACTCTGCCGTGCTCATGGCGCGCTGGAAGTCGGGGCCCGCCGACACCTCACGGATGTACGCATCCGTCGACAGCAGGACCTCGTAGTCGAAGAAGATGTCGTAGATACGGACCACGCCCTCTTCGCGCAGCTCGACGTCGTCGGCGAAGGGAGTCCCCCGGTGCATGGTGAGACCCAATCCGAAGTGCGCGTCGTGGTACAGGTTCGCGCCCGTCGACACCATCCAATCGATGAATCCCGCCTCGAGGAGGGGGATGATCGTGGACATGCCCAGCCCTGCGGGCGTCATCGCGCCGGTGAGGCTCATCCCGACGGTGACATCGTCCTCGAGCATCCGCTCAGCGAAGAGGCGGCACCCCTCGGCGAGACGGCCTCCGTTGTACGCGAGGAACGCGTTGTCCACCAGCTCCGGGACCGTCTCGCGGCCGGTGATCGGCTTGGGGTCGATGGGCTGGCCACGCAAGAAGTCTTTGCGAGTCGTCATGGCACCTCCGCGTCGCGTTGGGCCTCCACCCGGACGACCTGGGACCGGCGCTCGCGCGCCTGCCGCACGATCGTCACCGCCTCCCGCGGGCTGTCGGTCACCGTGAAGAGCTTGAGATCGGCGGCGGCGATCTTCCCCTCCCCCACCACGCGATCCCGCAGCCACTCCGCCAGGCCGCTCCAGTACTCCTCGCCGAACAGGATGACGGGAAAGTGCTTCACCTTCCCCGTCTGGATCAACGTGAGCGCTTCGAACAACTCGTCCATCGTTCCGTAACCGCCGGGAAACACGATGAACGCGGTCGAGTATTTGACGAACATCGTCTTACGGACGAAGAAGTAGCGGAAGTTGATCGCGCGCTCCACGTAGGGATTGAGTCCTTGCTCGAACGGCAGCTCGATGTTGCAGCCGATCGACAGGCCGTTCCCTTCCTGGGCGCCGCGATTCGCGGCCTCCATGATCCCGGGCCCGCCACCCGTGATGATCGGGAAGCCCTCTTCGGCCAGCATGCGAGCGGTCTCGACGGCCTTCTCGTAGTAGGGATCGTCAGAGGTGGTGCGCGCCGACCCGAAGACCGTAACCGCGTTGTAGACGTCGGAGAGCGTGTCGAATCCCTCCACGAACTCTCCCATGATGCGCAGGACGCGCCACGAGTCGGACTTGACGAAGGCGCGCCGCTCGCGGGGAACCTGCGCGAGGAGGCGTTCGTCTTCAGTGACCGGGGGGTGTTCCGAGCCGCTCGAGCGCTGAGACATGGTCGTCCTGCACGTTATAGAAGAAAGGAGAAAGGCGCACGTGTCCCGGGCGCGCGTCCGCGATGATCTTCGCCGCGGCCAGATGACGCACGCCCGCCGCGGGGTCGGGCGCCGGGAGCATCACGATGGCCGAGCGATCCTCGGCACGGGACGCCACTTTGGGCCGGAGACCGAGGTCACGGGCCCGCGCGATCAGATCCTCGGTCAGTGCCGCGGTCACCCGGCGGATCGCCGGGATACCGATCTCGTCGATGTAGTCGAGACCTCCGAGCTGCGCATACACTGCGGCCAGGGAGGGAGTGCCGAGCTCGAAGCGCCGCGCGTCGTCGTGCAACTCGAGCACCCGCGGATCGAAGGCGAACTGATTGCGGTGCCCGAACCATCCGACGATCGCTGGCGCGAGTTGCGGCGCCAGCTCCGCCCGGACGTACAGGAGCACGATGCCCGGACCGCCCAGCAGCCACTTGAGGCCCCCCGCCGTGAGAAAGTCCACGCCCGCCGCCTTTACGTCCACCGGCACCTGGCCCACGGACTGGTACGCGTCGACCAGCGTCAGCGCGCCGCACCGGCGCGCCACTTCGGCCACGCTCTTGATGTCCTGAATCGCCCCGCTCGTGAAGTAGACGTGCGACGTCGCGACCAGGGCGGTGCGGTCGTCCACGGCCGCCGCTATCGCCTCGGGCGGGACCGAGATCCCGTCGGGACTTTCGACCACTACCAGCTCCACGCCCCGGGGCCGCTTGGCGAGCCACTGGTAGGCCACCGTGGGAAAGTCGAGCGCTGTGACCACGACCTTGGGGCGTCGCCGATAGTCGATCGCCTCGCCCACCGCCGAGAGCGCCACCGACACGCTGGGGGCGAGCGCGATCTCGGCCGGGCTCGCTCCAACCACCCGCGCGTAGCGGGTGCGTAGCTCCGCGAGCGCGTCCCACCACACGTCGTACCAGGCGGACGCGCCCCGCGTCTGCCACAAGTCGAAGAACTCCGCGCTGCGCCGCCGCGTCCGCTCACCCAGCGCGCCGAGCGAGCAGGTGTTCAGGTAGATCGCATCACGAAAGATCGGGAACTCGCTCCGGTAACGGGCGAGCGCGTGAGCCCCGGCTAGAGCGCCGGCGTCGAGGAAGCTGGCGAGCGTCATGGCGGTCAATATACAGGAGGAAAAGCACGCCTGGCACGCCCTGCGACTACATTCCGCTCATGGCGTCATCCGCCGGCTGGCCGATCCTCACGGCGCGCCTCGCGGCCCGCGCAGTCGTGAACCCGCGGCTGGCAGTCGACCTGCTCCGCGTCACTTGGAGCTTCCGGGCGCGCGACTGGTACCGTCGGCCGCCGTTCCTCCCGCTGCCCCCGCGCGAATACCTCCGCTGGCGCATGTTCACCGCGTACGGCGACGAAGCGGCGGTGCCGACGCTCGAAGACGTCATACGATTCGCGCGGTGGCGCCGCGAGACGATGCATCTATGAAAGACGTCGAGCAACAAGTCGTCTCGCGCAGACGTCGCGCGGAAGCGCCACACAACACCGTCGCGGTGAAGCGTCGAGCCCTCGATCTCGGTTTCGATGCCGTCGGTGTCGCGAGCCTCGAGCCGAACGCGCACGCCGCTGACCTCGACCGTTGGTTGGCCGCCGGCTACGCCGGGACGATGACGTACCTGCACCGGCAAGCGGAGAAGCGAAAGCACCCGGCTCGCATCATGCCCGGCGCGCGGGCCGCGGTGGTTACCCTCACCAACTACTTCCACGGCTCCGCTGACCCCGGGCTCAGTCCGGCTGCCGGGAGGGTGGCGCAGTACGCGTGGTCCGCCGATTACCACCGCGTGCTCGGGAGACGCCTGGAACGACTCGCGACCGCTATCCGCGAGATCGTTCCGGGCGCTAAGTCCCGCTGCTATGTCGACGCGGGGCCGGTGCCCGAGCGAGAACTGGCGCAGCGGGCCGGACTCGGCTGGATCGGGAAGAACATGATGCTGATCGACCCGAGCCGCGGCTCGTTTACGTTCATCGGCGTCGTGCTGACCGACGCCGACCTCGCGCCCGATCTGCCGTTCGAAGCCGACCGCTGCGGCTCCTGCCGGGCCTGCCTCGACGCCTGCCCGACGAGCGCGTTCGTCGCGCCCGGCGTGCTCGACGCGCGGCGCTGCATCTCGTACCTGACCATCGAGCACGCCGGCCCGTTCCGCGGCGACGACGAACGGCTCGTGGGCGATTGGCTGTTCGGGTGCGATGTCTGCCAGGATGTGTGTCCCTGGAACGTGAAATTCGCGCGTCCAGCACGCGATCCCGAAATCGCCGTGCGGCCGGATCTGGCCGTGCCGGACGTGACCGCGCTCCTGGAGGGCGCGCCCGCGGCCTTTGAGCGGCGCTTCGGCGACACGCCCTTCGAGCGTCCGGGAGCCGCCGGGATGCGACGCAACGCGGCCGCCGTGGTGGCGAACCGCCGCCGGCAGGCGCCATGACCGAGGTCGTGACCCCGCAGCGGGCACAGGCCGCGGCAATCCAGCAGCGGCTGAGCGAGGGGCTCGTGAAAATCGACCCCCACCACCGCCTCGTTGGACGCCCCGTGGGCTACCGCATCATCGACGGAACCACGCTCGAAATCTCCTACCGAGACGTGGTCGGGATCGCGGACGCCGAAGTGATGGGGGTCAAGCGGCTCATCGGGAGCGAGTGCTTTTGCACCGTCTCGCCGCAGACCGCCGAGACCCTCACGGTCCGGTTCCTGGTCCCTCTGAAGTGAGGAGAACCACGGGGAGCTCGGGAGGATTCCCCCAGCGGACCGGAATCGCCCCGCTTCCCACGCCGGCCGATACGTACAGCCATGTCGCGCCGACGCGCTTCAGTCCATGCAGGTAGGTCGCCGCGAACTGGGAGGGCGCGACGATCACTCCGATCAGCGGAATATGGGCCTGACCGTTGTGCGTGTGCCCCGACAGCATCACGTCGACGCGCAGGCCCGCGGGCAGGTACTCGATGAGATCGGGATTATGGGAGACGAGCACGCGGGGGACGTCCCGGGCGAGCCCCGCGAACGCCTCGTCGGGCCGAACGGCGCCATGGGTGAAGTCGTCCACCCCGCCGACCGCCAGCACGGCCGGACCGCGTCGGATCAGCCTGCAGCGGTTGAGGAGCACCGTCGCACCCGAGCGCTCGACGACCTCGGCGACCAGGTCCGGGTCCACCCAATGGTCGTGGTTGCCGAGGACCGCGACCGCGCCGTCGCGCCCGCGAAGCCGCGCCAGTACGGGCTCCAGCCCGTCGAGATCGCTGCGCGCATAACTGATGAAGTCCCCGCCCAGGACGACCAGGTCCGGCGCGAGCTCGGCCACACGGTCGGCCACACGCTCGAGCCAGCGCGTGGGAACGGCGGGACCATGATGAAGGTCGGTGACGAGCGCCATGCGGTAGCCCGCGAATTCGGGCGGCAGATCCGGCACCGGAATGGCGACTTCGGGGGTGTCGAGCCGGGCCCGATCCCAGCGGCCGAGCGGGGCGGCCAGCCGCTCGACTACCCACCCCAAGGGCTTCTTGGTGAGGCGCTCGAGCACGGGTGGCCGCCGCTCCCGTGCCGGCGGGTAGCGGCGGGGATAAAGGAACGGCCCAATCACTTCGCGACGAGACGGACGACCACGTCGTACAGGAAGTGCACTCCGAAGGTGAGGTCTTCGACACTCACCCGCTCATCGTTACCG
The DNA here is from genome assembly GCA_003222035.1 of Gemmatimonadota bacterium. Taxonomy (GTDB): domain Bacteria; phylum Gemmatimonadota; class Gemmatimonadetes; order Gemmatimonadales; family GWC2-71-9; genus AG41. Next base: position 119,022 of record QHUS01000045.1, read on the forward strand.
TGCACGCCACGCGATTCCGCCTGGCTCAACGGGAACGGAGACACCCCGTAACTCACGATGCCGATGCGCCGGAAGTAGTGGCTGTCCGTGAAGCCGGGCAGCGGCGGCGTGGTGACCAGCGCGTCGGCCGTCCGCTCGTGTGCGGCGGCCACGATCGCCCGGAATAGCTCCGTCTCCACCGGGCTCTCCGTGGCGGGCCAGTTGGGGCCCTGCGGCGTGATCTCGACGGCCGTATCCCCCACGACCCGCGCGAGGTCCGCGAGAAAGGCCTGCGGATCCTGTCCCGGGAGCAGCCGCACGTCGAGCGTTGCGCGCGCCACCGGCGGAATCACATTCGTCTTGTCGCTGCCGGTGAGTCCCGTGATCGAGATGGTATTGCGCAGCAGCGCGTTGTACGTCAGATCGGCGGTGAGGAAGCGGACCGCGGCCGTGTCACGGAGCGCGGCGCGCACGTCGGCCAGGGCCGCGCGACGTCCCGGGTCCGGCTCGATCGTGGAGAGATCGCGGAAGTAGCGTTCCACCGCGGGCGTCACGACCAGCGGCGTTTGGTACGCAGCGATGCGGGCGAGGGTCCGCACCAACCGATGAACCGGGTTGTCCGGCGTCGGGCGCGATCCGTGTCCCGCCGTGCCGTGCGCCGTCAGGTTCAGCCAGAAGGGCGATTTCTCGGTCGTCCCGACTCCGTAGTACTCGATCCGCCCACCCGCGTCCGTGCGGATCGTGCCGCCCTCGTTGAGGAGGAACTCCGCGTCCTGCACGAGGTCCTTGTGCTGCTCGACGAACCACCCCGCCCCGACCCCCCCGCCGATCTCTTCGTCCGCTGTGGCGAGAAAGATCACATCACGCTTCAAAGGCACGGCCGCGCGCTTGAGCGTGATCAGCGACATGAGCTGCGTGATGGCCTCGCCCTTCATGTCGAGCGCGCCGCGTCCCCAGATGTAGCCGTCCTGCTCCGCGCCGCTGAACGGATCGACCTTCCAGTACTCCGGGCTTGCGAGCACGACGTCCATGTGATTGAGCAGGATGAGCGGCCGCGCGCTGCCGTCACCCTTGAGGCGGGCGTACAGGTTGGCCTTCCCGGGCCGGGGTTCGAACACCTGCGCCTCGATCCCCTCGCGCGCCAGCACCGCCCCGAGCCACCGCGCCGTCAGCATCTCGTCGCCGGGCGGATTGGTCGTGTTGATGGCGATGTATTGCGATAAGAGGCTCGCCGCCTCGCGCCCCGCCGCGCGCCATTCGGCGTCGCTCCGGGGGATCGCGGGGCCGTACAGTCGCGGTGGAAGCGGGACCGGGTGCAGCACTGGCTGCGTGGAGGATCCGAACAGCCCAGGCTGGACTGGCGTGCTTTTGCCCGGCGGGTGCGCGCACGCGACGCCCATCACGAGCGCCAGCAGGTAAACCCAACGCACGAGACCTCCGGTCAGGACGGGGAACCGCAAGCTAAGAGCGTGCCGCCCCGCCCGGAAGGCTCAGTGCACCGTGATGCTCGCCTGACCCGTCTTGCCCTCGCTCGTGGCCTGCAGCAGAGCACTCCCGACTCGCCGACCCCGCCCGAGGACGTACGTACCGAACGAGCCTTCGATCACGAATGCGGAATCGGTCGAGAACCAGGAGACCGGCCGCCCGCTCAAGACGTTGCCCGCCGCGTCGCGCAGCACGACCGTGAAGCCCGCGCTGTCGCCCACAAGGAGTTCGGCGCTCCCGGGCTGCACCACCACGCTCGCCACGGGCGCCGCCGAGCCCGTCACCTCGATCGTGACCGAGTCGCGGAGCGTTCCACTGGTGGCGGTGATCGTCGTGAGGCCGGGCGCGCGCCCGGTCACGGACGCAGTGTCCCCGATCCCCAGCACGTCGGCGACGGACGCGTTGCTGGTCGTCCACGATACCGTGGGGTTGGGTACGGGATCGCCGCTGGCGTCGCCGACGGCGGCGAACAGCGTGATACTGCCCCCCACACCCACCGACGTCGGTCCGGAGATCTGGAGGAAAGCTCCGCCCGCGCCCGCCTCTTGCAGGGATACTGGCAACGTCGTGGTATCCCCGGCTGCGATCACGACGCCGGAAATCGTCGATCGGGCTAGATAGGGGTAGTCCGGTTGCTCGACACGCACGATGTAGGTGCCCGAGCCCAGGAAGGAGACTCGATAGAACCCTGTGGCGTCGCTTCGCCCGGTGGCAATCACGTACCACGTGGCGGGCCGGCTGGGGTCACCGCCGTACACGCCGACGTTCGCATTGGCGATCGGCTGCGTCGTGCCGGTGTGATTGCTGGTCACCGTGCCGGCGAGCGTCCCCGTGAACGCCCGGTGCACGGCCCGCAGCCAGGGGATCAGTGTGAACTCGCCCGTACCGTAATAGTTGTACAGGAAGCTCCGGCCGACGTCCCAGTCGATGACGATCTCGACGTCGCTCGCGTCGGCGATGAGTGCGAGCGGCTCCTCCACGAGCGCGTGCAACGTGATGAGACCACTCCCCGGGGCAGGCCAGCTTACGCGGGCCTCGGATCCGTCCGCCCACCGGATATCGGACGCACCGGCGTCGATTACGACGCGGATGGCCCGGTACAACTTGCGGGACAACTGGCCCTCACCGAGGAGCGCGGTCGTGCCTTGCTGGAGGGACAGCAAGTCGAACCGCCTCCGCGGCTCGGCAACGACCTCCCAGCCACCATCGTCGCTGGTGTCTGGATCGGTGCTGGCGGACACGCTCACGACGTACACATTCACACTGGCCACCGAATCGTAGGGGAACGGCGCATCGGTCAGCAGCACCCGGGCCACGGACGCGCGACTCGGGCTAGCGGCGGTCGTGTCATCTTGATAGCACGCGCCAGGGACCAGCACTGCGGCCGCGGTGAGCGCAGGTAGAACGCGTCTGAGCATCGTAAGGGCCTCCATGCGGAAAACCGTTTCACGAGGTCGCGTAGAGATACCTCCGACCCACCCCCCGGAGTCACAATGTGCGCGGGATGGGCGAGAGAGTGACGCGGTCGGCGCTGGAGGGGGTATAGGGAAAGTGGGGACGAGCGACGCCGCCCTGGTGCGTCGTGTGCAAACCGGCGACACCCGGGCCTACGCCGATCTCGTCGCGCGGTATCGCGATCGCCTCGGCCGGTACGCGCTGCACATGCTCGGCAATCGGGAGGACGCGGAAGAGGTGCTGCAGGACGCCTTCGTCCGCGCCTATCGGTCGCTCGCGAGCTGCGACGACCCCGAGCGCTTCGGTGCGTGGCTGTACGGGATTCTGGTGAACCGGTGTCGCACGGCCGGGGCCCGCGCGGCGCGGCGCGCTCAGCGGTTCGTGTACGACCCCACCGCCCTCGAACGAGCACCGTCGGCGGCACCGGATGGCCGCACTGAATGGGAGGACGTCGTCCGCTGGGCCTTGGCGCGACTGCCGCCCGAGTCGCGTGAAGCGTTCCTGCTCAAGCACGTCGAGGATCTCGAGTACGAGGACATGGCACGACTCACCGGCGCCGGGGTTTCCGCACTCAAGATGCGTGTCAAGCGGGCGCGCGAGCAACTGCGGGCGATACTGAAAGAGGCAGAGCGTGTTTGACCAGCCCGACGACGCGGTCGAGCGGATGGCGCGACATCTGCGGCAACCGGTGCGGATCGATCCCGCGCTGGACGAGCGGGTGATGCGCGCCATCGCAACGCTCCCTACGCCCGTCCGCTCCACCGCAGGAGTTGCCTGGAGCTGGCTCACACGGCCACGCCGCCTCACGCTCACGCCACTGGGCATGGTGGCGGCGGCTGCCGCGCTCGCCGCGGTGGTCCTGCTGTACCGGAGAGGACCCGGCCCGCCCGTTCTCCCGCGCACCGACACACGGCCATTCCAGTTCGTACTGGTCGCCCCGCGAGCGACTCGCGTGTCCCTCGTTGGCGATTTCAACGACTGGGATGCAACGCGCACCCCGATGCGCCGCGTGCGCGCGACCAGCTCTCTGTGGAGCACCCTGATCCCGCTCGCGCCGGGACGCTACCGGTACTCGTTCCTGGTGGACGGAGCCCACTGGCGGGCCGACCCCGCGGCACCGGCGGCGCGCGACGACGAGTTCGGAACACCAAGCTCGGTCGTGACGGTGGGAGGCTCTTGACCTTGCGTGGGTCCCCATGGTCGGGTGCGGCTTGCCTGCTCGCCGCGACGTTGGTCACGGGGACGATGGCCGCTCAGCAAATCGACCCTCGCCTCGATCGGCTGGACGCGGTCACGCGCTCGATCGTTGGCGCGCTCGTCGACTCCGCGGTCGCCGCCGCACTCCCCACCGAGCCGCTCATCCAGCGCGCGCTCGAGGGGGCGACCAAACGCGCGACCGGAGAAGTGATCGTCGCCGCAGTACGACGCCTCGCCCAGGACCTGGCCCACGCCCGTGACGCTCTGGGTGGGACCGCCTCGCCCGGCGAACTCACCGCCGGCGCTGCCGCGCTGCGCGCCGGTGCCTCCCCGGCGTTCCTCACCGAGCTCAGGCGTACTCGCCGTGAGCCCCTCATCGTTCCCCTCGCCGTGCTCACGGATCTGGTCGCCAGCGGAGTGCCGGTCGATAGCGCTGCGCATGCTGTGGTGGCACTTGCGAGCCGGACACGAGACGCGGACCTGATCGAATTCCGGCGCGCCGTCGAGCGCGACATCGCGCTTGGCGCCCCCCCCGCGGCCGCCACCGCGGCTGCGGCCGGACTGACGGCCCAGAGTGTGGACGTGAACGCGGGGGCTCGCCAGCAACGCCCAGGCCGCCCCTAACGCGTGTGGCCAGCGCCGGCCGCGAGACCTGTTTGCGCCGCGTGCGTTACCGCGGCGTTCTCGCTCCTCGCCACGCGCGCCGCCGTTGCCCAGGCGACCGGAAACGTCGATGTCGCCGTCTCGACCGTACGGTATGACGGATTCCTCCCTTCCGGCGCCGCATCGCTGACGCCCGCCGTGAGCTGGGAGCGGCCCGGCGCCACTATCACGGCCCGCGGCACCTATCTGCGGTTCGAAAGCGGGCGCAGGAGCCTGCACGGCATTCTCGCTGCCTCCGTGCTGACGCCGCGTCCCCTACTCCCCGCACCGTGGCGTGGAGAGCTGACCGTCTCAAGCGGTGGAAGCAGTTACGCGAGCTTCGCCAGCTTCTGGCATGCGACGGGCGAGATCCGACTTCACTACCTCGCTGAAGGCCGGGGTGTGTGGGTCGGCGGAACCGGCGGTCGCACCTCGTACGGCCGCTCCCCCCGCCCTGTCGCCGTAGCGGCCTTGGGTGCCTGGTCGCGGCGTGCCACCCTGACGGTGGGCGCGTCCGCGAGTCGCTCGTTTGTGGGCGATACGGCCTACACTGATCTGACGTCGAGGATGCACATCGTCCGCGGCACCGTAGCCGTCGACGCGTCGGTGGGCGACAGGATGTCGAGCCGCGGCGGCGGTCACGGCGTATTCGGCGATGGGAGCGTGACACTGACCTTGGGCGAGCGCACCGCCATCTTCTTGTCCGGAGGCCGCTATCCGACCGATGCAATCAGCGGAACCGTCTCCGGCCGCTATCTGAGCGCCGGCATCCGCCTCCGCACGGTCACCCCTCGCCCCGTTCTACGCGCCGTGCCCACCCCCACCCAGCGGTCACCGGCGAATGGCGACGGTGACGACCCCGCCGCTGCTCGCCTCGACGCACAGCGGACCCCGGACGGCTCGGTCCGATTGGTCGTCGTCGCCCCCGCGGCGGCGACCGTCGAGCTCGCCGGAGATTTCACCGATTGGCAGCCCGTCCAGCTGCGCCGCAACGCCGCAGGCACCTGGGAGACCGTGCGGAAGATTCCCAGCGGCGTGTATCGGTTCAACGTCCGGATCGACGGGTCCGGATGGTTCGCCCCGGCAGGAACCGCGCGGGCGACTGACGACTTCGGCGGCGAGGTCGGGATCATCACCGTGCCTTAGCCTCGCCCAGCGGCCAGCCCGGCGGCCTCGGGCCGTCGCCGCAGCGCCAGCATCGCCCATACGCCGACCGCGGGTCCGAGCGCCAGTACGCTCATGCTCCACCGCCATCCGATCCGGGCTGCGACCGCAGGCAACAGATAGATCGTGAGGCAGGTGAGGAGAAACCCCAGGCTGGTCTGCAGGGTCAGCGCGGTCCCGACCAGCTCGCGCGGAGCCAGCTCGCTCACGGCCGCCGAAAACTGCGCGGAGTCCGCAACCACCGTCACGCCCCAGACGAGCAGCAGCGGGATCATCACGGCGAGAGGTCGCGCGAACACCAAGCCCACGGCGAGCGCGCAGGCCCCCGACAGCGTCATCGCGGCGCTCGTGATCAGCGTTCGACCCCAGCGGTCGGCGTACCTCCCGCCGAGCCAGCACCCTAACGCGCCGCTCCCGACGACGGCGAACGTCACGAGCGCCGGCGCGGCTCCGTGCGCGCCTCGCGCTTGCTCGCTCGCCGCGACGAACGCGACCAGCCACGTCCACATCGCGTACAGCTCCCACATATGGCCCAGATATCCGATGTTGGCGAGTGACAGCGCCCGGTTCGCGAAGATGCGTGGAGCCGCCCGCCAGCTGAACGCCGCCGCCGGTGCGGCGAACGGGCCGTCGTTCGGCACGAGCAGGACCAGGAGCCCGCCGGCGACCGCGGTCACGGCCGCTACGCCCAACACGGTTCGCCACTGCTCGGCGGGCACCGCCCAGCGAACCAGATGCGGCAGCGCCGACCCGAGCGTCAGCGCACCGACCAGCACTCCGATGGCGAGCCCGCGCCCCTCGCGATACCAACCGGCGGCGATTTTCATCCCGGGCGGGTACACTCCGGCGAGCGCCGCGCCCGTGAGCATTCGCAGCGTAAGCCCCACCGTGGGACCGGAGGCGAGCGCGACACCGACCGTCGCGAGCCCGGCGATGAGCGCGCACCCCGAGACCAGCCGGCGCGCCGACCACCGGTCCGACAGCGTGAGCACGGCGGACACCAGCGCGCCCACGACGAAGCCGAGTTGCACCGAGATCGTGAGCCACGCAGCTCCCCTCGTGTCGAGCTGCCACACGCGCGCCAATGCCGGCCCGACGGCCGACGCCGAAAACCATGGCGCCATGGCGCACAACTCGGAGGCCGCGAGCACCGCCAGCACGCGCCGCGGGCTCACAGGCCGGTGGGATGATCCAAGAACGACCAGGGGAGATGGAACCGCGCCTGGAGATGCTCGGCCAGCGCCTTGACGCCTACGGTCTCCGTGGCGTAGTGCCCGGCGTAGAACACGTTCAGCCGCAGTTCTTCAGCATCGAAGAATGTGTGGTGGGCCCCTTCCCCCGTGACGAACGTATCGAGCCCCGCCGCGGCCGCCTGTGCGATCATCGACCCGGCGGCTCCCGTCACGATACCGACCCGTCGCACGTGATCCGGCCCAAAGGCCATCAACCGCGGCGTACTGCCGAAGACCGCCGCGAGGCGGTCCTGGAACGCCGGGCGAGAAAGGTCGATGTCCCCCCAACGCCCGATGTCGATGCCGTATTCCTCACCGAACTCGCCTTGCAACGACACGCCCAGCTTTCGCGCGAGCACGGCGTTGTTGCCCACGTCAGGATGCACGTCGAGTGGAAGGTGCGCGCTGTAGAGGGCGATGTTCTTCGTGATGAGACCAGTCACACGCCGATGCGTGCGTCCGGTGAGCGGCTGGAGCCCACCCCAGAACAGACCGTGGTGGACCAGGAGTAGATCGGCCCCCTGCTCCGCCGCCATGCCCACGGTCGCGTCGCACAGGTCGACCGCCGCCGCCACGCGGCTCACCGTCCCATGGTTTGCGACCTGCAACCCGTTGAGCGCGTGTGGTGCGTCCGGTACCTCGGCGACCCGGAGGTAGCCGTCCAGGTACGAGACCAGCTCGGCAAGCTGCATGGAGTCCGTCACCTCCAGCAGTATGCAGACATTATCTCACCAGATTATCGACAGTGATGCGAGATTCCCACATCACGAATGCAGCTAAAGTTATATATTACAGCTAGTTACAGAATCCACAGGCGTGTGGAAATCTACGCCGCATGGGCTAGTAGGAACGCGGTGTGCCAGCGCCAGCCTTCTCGACAGTCTCTGGTTCGAGGGCGTTCTCGCCCATCCGCACGACCCCGTTGATCTCCCCGCCCTCCTGCACCAGCAATCGCTTCGCCGCGATGTCGCCGTGCACGACACTCGTGGACTGAATTTCGATGCGCTCGTCCGCACGGATGCTGCCCCGCACTTCCCCGCCGATGATCGCCTCGCGCGAGATCACGTCTCCCTCCACTTCCCCGCCCTTCCCCACGAGAACCTGGCGGCCGGCGCGCACGGTACCGACGACGGTACCTTCGATTTTCACGACACCTTCGGCACTGATGTCCCCGACCACACGCATTCCGGTTCCGATGATGGACAGACCGGATTCCGATTCGGGCGCACCCTGCCCTTTCTCGGTAAACATCGCCATGTCAATTCTCCTGTTTTACGACCGTGAGGGGATCGAGCGACTTGCCCTCGCGGCGGATTTCGAAATGGAGGTGCGGCGCCGTCGACCGGCCTGAGTTACCGGATAGGGCGATCACCTGCCCCGCCTGCACCGAATCGCCTTCGCGGACGAGGACGCGCGAGGCGTGTCCATACATGGTTTCATACGAGTTCGAATGCCGCAAGAGCACGAACAGCCCGTACGCGGGGTCGGTGGCTGCGGCTTCCACGACCCCTCCGCCCGACGCGCGCACCGGTGTGCCCGCCGGCACGGCGATGTCGATCCCGGGGTGCGACTCGGCCGGGTCCCCTGGCCGCACTTGACCGCGCGTGACGAAGCCGGGGACGTCCAGTGGCCAGTGGGTCGGCTCCGGGGACGGCGATTCATAACGGAGCGGGGCCGCCGGTGGCCGGGCGCGCACGGCAACGGCACGAACGAGATCGGTCGTCACCACGCGTTTCTCGCGTGGCGCGCTCACCCCCAGCATGGTGCGCAGCTCCTGATAGTTCGCCTCCGCGCGGTTGAGAGCCGCGGCGAGCTGCTGCACGCGGCCATTCTCTTCCTCGAGTCGTGCCACCCTTCGCTCCAGAATCGGTACGCGCGACGCCGCGCGACCGATCGGTCCCGCAAACGCGAAGAACAGCACCACCAACAGCCCGACGCCGAGCGCGCTCCACTTACCCGCCTCGAACGCCCAGAGGGGGACGCGATACTGGCGCGACGCCAGCTCCCCATCGACGTGCACGACGATGGTGACGCGCCGATCCTTGCGCTTCGTCATCCGTCGAACGGCGCACCGAGGATCAGCTCCAGGAGTCGCGCGAGATCGTCGTTCGAATAGAAGTTGAGATGGATCTGTCCCTTGCCCCTGGCCCGGAGGGTCACGCGGACGTCAGTGCCGAGCCGGCGGCGCAACGCGTCCTCGATGCGGCGCACTTCGGGCGCCTGCCCCATACCCTTCTTGAGCCGTGGCCGCCGGACCGGCGCCCGACCGCCGCGCACGCGGTCTTCGACATCGCGCACCGACAGCCCCAAGTCGACCGCCTCCTTCGCGAGCGACGTCGCCACACGCGCATCGTCGAGCGCCAGGAGCGCGCGGGCGTGACCCACCGACAGTTCGCCCGAATGCAGCAGGGCGAGCACGCCCGCCGGAAGCTTGAGCAGGCGGAGCGCATTGGCAACGGTGGAGCGGTCGCGACCCACTGCGTCCGCTACGTCCTGCTGCGTCAGGCTGAACTCCGCGATGAGCCGGTCGTACCCGCGCGCCTCGTCCACCGGCGACAGGTCGTCGCGTTGCAGGTTCTCGACCAGCGCGAGCGTCAGGACGGTGCGGTCGTCCACCTCGCGCTTGACCGCGGGAATCTTCTCCCAGCCGAGGGCCTGACACGCGCGCATCCGGCGCTCGCCGGCGATCAGCTCGAAGCCGCGGGCGCCGCCCGGCGCGGGGCGGACGACCACGGGCTGGAGCAGGCCGGCTTTGCGGATCGAGGCCTGCAGCTCCTCGAGCGCGCCCGGGTCGACGTCGCGGCGCGGCTGGTAGGGATTGGGCCGGATGTCAGCGATGGCCAGCTCCACGAGGCTACCTTCACGCTCGGCCTCCTCGCGCGTCGGACCCAGGAGGGCTTCGAGGCCGCGGCCGAGCCGCCGGCGACTTGCAATCGTTTCCGTCATGCGGGCACCTCCGGCAACGGTTCAGCTGCGGACGGGGCAGGGGGGGGGGAGGAGGAGCCAGAAGAGGCCGCTGCGTCCGCGCCCTGCTCGACCCGGCGGATGAGTTCCTGCGCCACCGCCAGATAGCTCTTCGCGCCAACCGATTGCACGTCGTACAACACAATCGGCTTCCCAAAGCTCGGCGCCTCGGCGAGACGCACGTTGCGCGGGATGGTGATCGCGAACACCTGCGACCCGAAGTACTCCGTGGCCTCGTCCGCCACCTGCTTCGAGAGATTGAGCCGCGCGTCGTACATCGTGAGAAGGACGCCATCGATCGCGAGGGCTGGGTTGAAGTTTCGCTGCACGAGTTTCACGGTATTGAGGAGCTGCGACAGGCCCTCGAGCGCGTAGTACTCGCACTGGATCGGAATGAGCACGCTGTCGGCGGCCGCGAGCATGTTGAGGGTCAACAAGCCGAGCGACGGGGGACAGTCGATTATGACGTACTGATACTGCTCGCGAACGTCGCGCAGCGCGCGCCGCATCATCGCCTCGCGTCCGTGCTTGTTCACGAGCTCGATCTCGGCGCCGACCAAATCCTGCGTCGCAGGCACCACGTCGAGACAGGGGAAGTGGACGTGATTGAAGCGCGCCTCGGCGAGTGGCCGACCGTCGAGCAGCGCGTCATACAGCGAATGGCGAATGCGATCGCGTTCGATGCCGATGCCGCTCGTCGAGTTGGCCTGGGGATCCGCATCGACCAGGAGCGTCTTGCGCTCCGCCGTCGCGAGCGAGGCGGCTAGGTTAACGGCGGTCGTGGTCTTTCCCACGCCGCCCTTCTGGTTAGCGATCGCGATGACGCGTGACATTTATCTAAGTTAAGGTATTACAATGCGTTCCCAATATAGGACGGTGCTACCCCGCTCGTAAAGGGCGAGTTTCACGTGAAACGAGACGCGCAGGTTTCACGTGAAACATCTCGCCTGGGATTAGGGCGCTAGGCGACCTGCCGCCGCCAGCGCGCCGTCTCAACGATCAGGTTGTGGAGGTCGCTCGGCGACACGCCCGGAATTCGCGCCGCTTGAGCGAGCGAACTCGGGCGAATGCGGTCGAGCTTCTGCCGCGCTTCGGTCGCGAGCGATTTGAAATCAAGGTAGGGAAGGTCGCCCGGGAGGACGAAGGACGCGAGCTCGGCGAGACGCGCCGCCGCCTCGCGCTCGCGCACGAGATAGCCGTCGTACTTGAGCTCGATCCCCGCACTCATCACTGCGGCGTCATCGGCGCTGACCGCGATGCCCGCCGCCTCCAGGAGCGCGCGCAACGAAACCCCCGGGCGCCGCGCCACGCTCGCGATCCGCTCGGGCTCCGCCAAGGTCGAGCCCGCGGAGGCGAGCACCGGCGCGGCGGCACCGGGCGTGATCGTCGTCGCGCGCGCCACCCGCAGCAGCTCTTCCTCTTCCTCCAACCGCCGCGCCGCCACATGTCGTTCTGCTGCGGTCAACAGCTCCAGCCGCTCCGCGAGCGGAGCGAGCCGCCGCAGTGCGTTGTCCTGGCGGAGCAGCAAGCGAAACTCAGAGCGTGAGGTGAACAACCGGTATGGCTCATCCACGCCGCGGGTGACGAGGTCGTCGACCAGCACGCCGATGTAGGCGTCGTCGCGCCCCAGGACCACGGGCTCCGCGCCGCGGATCCGCCGCACCGCGTTGATACCCGCTACCACGCCCTGTCCCGCCGCCTCTTCGTATCCCGTGGTGCCATTGATTTGCCCGGCGAAGAAGAGGTGCTCGATCGGCTTGGTCTCGAGCCACGGTGTGAGCTGCGTCGGAGGATAATAGTCGTACTCGATCGCGTACCCGGGGCGCGTCATCGTTGCACGCTCGAGTCCCGGCACCGCGTGAAGGAACTCGAGCTGGACGGAGACGGGCAGGGACGTGGACAGCCCGTTGACGTACAGCTCGTGCGTGTCGAGTCCCTCCGGCTCTAGGAACACCTGATGGCGCTTGGCCTCGGGAAACTTCACGACCTTGTCCTCGACCGACGGGCAGTAGCGCGGACCGCGCCCGCTGATCGCACCACCGTACAGCGCTGACTCCTGCAGGTGCGCGCGAATGATCTGCTTCACCTCTTCGCCTGCCCAGGTTATCCAGCAAGGCACCTGGCGCGGCCGATCGATGCGTTCATAGGACGAGAAGCGGTAGTCCACGTCGTCGCCGTCCTGCCGTTCGACCTTGGACCAGTCGACGCTGCGCCCGTCCACCCGCGGCGGGGTGCCTGTCTTGAAGCGAGATACTGTAAGTCCAAGTTCCTCACTGTGTTGCGCTATATCGATTGCGGGCTGATCGCCGGCGCGCCCGGCCGGGATTTGCGTGTCGGTGCCGAGGTGAATGCGACCGCGCAGGAACGTGCCGGCCGTGAGGATCACGGCGCGTGCGTGGAAGGTCCGCCCATCGGCCGCGACGACGCCGGCGGCGTGCGTGCCGTCGAGCAGCAGCCGGGCGACCATTCCCTGCGAGAGCTCGATGCCGGGGAAGCCTTCGAGGAGCGATCGCACCGCGCGCCGGTACAGCGTACGGTCGCACTGCGCGCGGGGGGCCCAGACCGCAGGCCCCTTCGAGCGATTGAGCATACGGAACTGGATCGTGGCGCGATCGGTCGCGCGGCCCATGATCCCGCCAAGGGCGTCGATCTCGCGCACGACGGTGCCCTTGGCGATCCCGCCGATGGCGGGATTGCAAGATAGTTGGCCGATCGTGTCGAGGTTGGAGGTGAGGAGGAGAACTTCCGCACCCATCCGAGCGGCCATGACGGATGCTTCCGTGCCGGCATGACCGCCACCCACCACGATCACATCATAGTTGACGCTCATGATGCCAATTATACCGGCTCAGGCGCTGAGACGTCGAGGTAGCTCGCCGTCTATGCCCTAACCCATCGAACAAGCTCACGAATGCTCGGCCGCTTGCCCGTCATGAGTATCCCCACTCTGTATATCCTCGCCGCCACCCACGTGACCGCGACTGTGCCGAGCATGAGCAGCGCGAACGAGATGGCTACATCGATCCCCGAGACGTTGCCCGCCGCCCACCGCGCCGGCATGGCGATCGGCGACGTGAACGGCACGAGCGAGAGCGCTAGCGCGAGACGGGACTCCGGATTGGCGAGTGTCGCGAACGAGCTGAAGAACGCGAGCATGATCAGCACGGTCACGGGGGTCTGGGTCTGACGGGCCTCTTGCTCGGTGGACGAAATGGCGGCGACGGCCGCGAACATGGCGGAGTACAGCGCAAAGCCTCCCAGGAAGAACGCGATGAAGACCACTCCGGTGGCCAGGGACACGTGCGGCAGTTGAAAGACCTGCCCGACGTCCTGGCCCCGGTCGGTGAGTTGGCCCTCCAGGACGGCGCGCCGGCCTATCAAGGCGCTAGCGGCGACGCCCCAGATGAGGAACTGCAGCAGCGACACCGCACCCACGCCGAGCACCTTGCCGAGGAGCAGTTGGAACGGGCGGATCGAGCTCACGAGTACTTCCACCACCCGAGACGTCTTTTCGTCGATCACCGATCCCATGACCTGCACGCCGTACAACAGCAGCGCGATGTACAGGGTGACCATCATGAAGTAGGCGAGCGCGAACGACTGGCCGGCGCTCTCCCCCGTGACGCGACCGCGGGTGATCTTGTTCGTCCGCAACGTGACGGGCACCTGGGCGCGCGCGACCACGCCCGGGTTCACTCCGGCCCGCTCGAGACGCGCGTTCTCGGCGACGCGACCCAACGACTGGCGCAGCAAAGCGATGTCTTCGAGCGACGATACGTTCGACGCGCGGTACTCCACGGCCCCGGTCTCGAAGAGGGAGTCGGACACCAACAGGAAGCCGTCGATGTGGCGTGCCCCGACCTCGCGCGCCAGCGAGTCTTCGACTCCCGGGCCGCCGAGGATGCGTCGGACGACGAAGATCCCACGGGTGGACTCCAGGCCCACGGCGACTGCCAACCCGAAGCCCGTCGTCGTCCGATCGACGACAGCGATGCGCTTGAGCCCGCCCCCGCGGGCGAACCACAACGGGGCCAGGAAGATCGCGGCGAAGAAGACCGGCCCGAGCATCGCCATCACCCAGAACGATCGGCGACGCACCCGCTCGACGAACTCGCGCCGGATGACGGCCCCGACCTTACTCACGGGCGGTCCTCGTCGGCGCGCGCGTCGCCCCGAACCGGCCCGACGAGGTCGATGAAGATCTTGTGCAGCGATGCCTCCTGCAGCTCGAAGCGCGACAGTCGGGCTCCCGACGCCACCAGCTGCCTGAGCACCTCCTGAGGGTCCGCCCCGGACGCGAGCTCGAGCTCGGCATATTGGCCGTAGTTATCGACCTTGGTCACGAGCCTCGGGTCGGCAAACACCTGCGCCGCCGTTCCCGTACTGCCATCGAACCCGACGACGAGATGCTGTCCGCCGTGGGTACGCTTGATGTCGTTGAGCGTCCCGTCCACCAGCTTCCGTCCCCGGGCGATGATGCAGAGTTGCTCGCACAGCTTCTCCGCCTGCTCCATGATGTGCGTGGAGAAAAGGATCGTCGCGCCTCTACCGCGCAGCTCCAGGACCGTGTCCTTCATTCCCTGGGCGTTCACTGGATCGAGGCCGGCGAACGCCTCGTCCAGCACCACCAGGGCAGGGTCGTGCAGGATCGTGGAGATGAACTGCACTTTCTGCTGCATCCCTTTCGACAGCTCGTCGACGCGGCGCAGGCGCCAATCCGCGAGCCCCAAGCGTTCGAGCCACTCTCCCGCCCGTTCGCGCGCGCGCCGGCGGTCGACGCCCTTCATCTCGCCGAGAAAGACGAGCACGTCGAGCACGCGCATCTTGCGGTACAGCCCGCGCTCTTCCGGGAGGTAGCCGATCCGCTCCGCGTGCGCGCGTCCGCCACCGGGCTCGCCGAACAGGCGCACGGTGCCGGAGTCGGGCTGCAGGATGTCCAGGATCATGCGGATCGTAGTGGTCTTGCCGGCGCCGTTCGGGCCCAACAGACCGTAGATCACGCCGCGCGGTACGGTCAGTGAGAGGTCGTCGACGGCAATGTGTCCGGCGAACCGTTTGGTGACGTGGTCGAGCAGGACGATCGGGTCGGGCATGCAGGCGGTAATCTGGCGGGGACGAGGGACGGGGGAAGAGGGAAGGGAAGCGGGTGCGGTGGGCTACGTCTTCACCGCGTCCGTGAGCGCGTTCCAGGGCAGCAACGCGCACTTGATCCGCACCGGAAACTTCGACACGCCGGCCAGCGCGCGGAGGTCGCCGAGCGATTTGTCCCGTGCCGCACTCAGGTCACCGTGCATCATCGCGCTCATCCGGTCGGCCAGCGCGAGCGCCTGGGGGATCGACTTGTCCTTGAGCAGCTGCGTCATCATCGAGGCCGCCGCCTGACTGATCGAGCACCCCCGGCCGATGAAGCGCGCGTCCTTGATGACGTCTCCGTCGACGCGCAGCTGCAGGTCGATCTCGTCCCCGCACAGCGGATTGTTGAGCGACACGGTGTGCGTCGCCTGCTCCAGCGTCCCCTTGTTGCGAGGCCGCCGGTAGTGGTCGAGGATCAGCTCTTGGTAGAGAGTGGTGAGTTGCGGCTCAGGCGGGGACGTATCCAAAGAGGGCTCCCGCCTTGACCAGCGAGCCGACGAGGGCATCGACCTCGTCCAACCCGTTGTAGAGGTAGAACGACGCGCGGGCGGTCGCGGCCACGTTGAGCCGGCGCATGAGCGGCTGCGCGCAATGGTGGCCGGCCCGGATGCAGATCCCGTCCTGATCGAGGATGGTGGCGATGTCGTGCGGGTGGATGTCGCCGTACGTGAACGACACCACCCCCGCGCGATGATCCCGCGGCCCGTACACGGTCACGCCCTCGATCTGGACGAGCTTGTCGATCGCCGCAGCGGCGAGCGCGCGCTCGTGGTCCGCGATGCGCTCCGGGCCCACGCGCTCGAGGTACGCGATCGCCGCGGCGAGCCCGACCGCGGCTTCGACGTTGGGCGTACCGGCTTCGAACTTGTGCGGAATCTTGTTGTAGGTGGAGTGATCGTCCCACACGCGCGAGATCATCTCCCCGCCGCCGTGGTAGGGCGGCATGGCTTCGAGCAGCTCGGGCTTCGCGACCAGCGCCCCCGACCCCATGGGTCCGAGCATTTTGTGGCCCGAGAGGGCGTAGAAGTCACACTCGATGGCCCGTACGTCGACCTTGAGGTGCGGCGTGGACTGCGCACCGTCCACCACCACGACGGCGCCGCCCGCGTGCGCGAGCTTCGCGAGCTGGGCCACCGGATTCACCGTCCCGAGCGCGTTGGAGACGTAGGGGAAAGCGACGATCTTGGGACGCCGCTCGAGCGCCCGGCCGAAATCGGAGAGATCGATGCGCCCGTCCTCGGTGATCTCGACCATCCGCAACGTGGCGCCCTTTTCCTGACACAAGAGCTGCCAGGGGACGAGGTTCGAATGGTGGTCCATCGCGGTGACCACGACGCTGTCGCCCGCCCGCACGTTCGCCCGGCCGTAGGCGCCCGCCACCAGGTTGATCGCCTCGGTGGTCCCGCGCGTGAACACGACGCCTTCGGGCGCCCACGCGTTCACGAACGCCGCGACCTTTGCGCGCGCCGTCTCGTACGCCTCGGTGGCGCGGATCGCCAGGTCGTACGCGCCGCGGTGGACGTTGGCGTTGGTCGTGCGGTAGTACTCCGCGACGGCGTCGAGCACGGCCTGCGGCTTCTGCGTCGTCGCGGCGTTGTCCAGATACACCAGGCGGCGCCCGTTCTCCGGCTGCCCGAGCAGCGGGAAATCGGCGCGGATGCGCGCGACGTCCAGCATCAGGCCCGTCCCTCCCCCAGCCGCTCGCGCACGAGGCGATCCATCTGCGCGCGCACCTCAGGGTGCCGCATGCGACCGAGGATCTCCGCCCCGAACCCGTAGGTGAGGATGCCGCGGGCGGTCTCGGGCGAGAGCCCGCGACTCCGCAGATAGTAGAGCTGCATCGGGTCGATGGGACCCACGGTCGAGCCGTGCGTGCATTTGACATCGTCCGCGTAGATCTCGAGCTGCGGCTGGCTGTCGGCACGCGCTTCGGTCGAGAGCAGCAGGTTGTTGTTGGTCTGCTTCGAGTCGGTGCGTTGCGCCCCAGGCCGTACGATGATGCGTCCGTTGAAAACGCCGTGCGCCCGCTCGCCAACCACGCCGTTGAAGAACTCGTGGCTGGCGCACCGTGGCTGGGCATGGTCGATCACCGTGTGATGATCGGCGTGCTGAGCCCCGTTCAGCAGGTACAATCCATTGAGGATCAGCTCCGCGCCCGCACCATCCAGGACGGCGTTGATGTCGTGGCGGGCGAGCCCCGCCCCCAGCGTCAGGACGTGCACGCCGAGAAAGCTGTCGCGTTCCTGTCGCGATTGTGTCGTCGCTATCTGGAAGCTCTCGGGGCCCTGCCGCTGCACCCGATACAACTCCACGTGCGCGCCCTGCCCGACGACTACCTCGCTCACGGCATTGGTCCAGTATGGGCCCCCCTCAGCCACGCCGGCGAACGTCTCGACGATGGCGGCCCGCGCGCCACGCTCGACCACGACGAGTGTGCGTGGGTGCGAGACGGTGCGCTCGCGACCGGTCGCGAGGTACAGGATCTCGAGTGGCTGCTCGAGGGTCGCATCGGCGGGGACATGCACGAACGCACCGTCCACGAGAAACGCCGTGTTGAGAGCCGCGAAGGGGCTCTCCTGCCAGCGCGCGTACCGGGTGAGGTGGCCCCGGGCCAGGGCGCTGTCCCCGTCTGTCCGGAGCGCTGCGGCGAGACTGCTCACCCGCACGCCTTTCGGCGTGCTCGAGGCCGTGGACAGCTCCGCGGCGTAGTGCCCGTCCACGATTACGACGCGCGGCCCGCCACCGATCAAGAACGGCTCGATGGCGCGGGGGCCGAGCTGCGGGATGGGGGATGCCGGATGCGTGAACCGTGTTTCCGCGATCGCCGCGACGCTCGTGAAGCGCCACTCTTCCTGTTTCGTCGTCGGGAAGCCGAGCTCGGCGAACCGGGCGATCGCGCTTTCGCGAATCTCTTTGAGCCACGCCGGCGCGACGGCGGCCCCGTTGTGCGCGAACGCCCGGAAGTCCGCCAGGTAGCGCTCTGTGCCGCTGGCGACATCGCTCATGCGACCGTGGCCTCTTCGCGCAGCCAGTCGTATCCCTTCTCTTCGAGCTCGAGCGCGAGCTCCTTCCCCCCCGACTTGACGATCCGCCCGCCGGCCAGCACGTGCACGACGTCCGGCGCGATGTGAGTGAGAATCCGGTAGTAGTGCGTCACCAGGATGGTGGCGTTGTCGGGCCGCCGCAGCTTGTCCACCGTCTGCGCCACCGTCTTCAGGGCGTCGATGTCGAGCCCGGAGTCGGTCTCGTCGAGGATCGCGAGCTTGGGATCGAGCACCGCGAGCTGCAGGATCTCGTTGCGCTTCTTCTCGCCGCCCGAGAATCCGTCGTTCACCGGCCGGGTCAGGTAGCTCGAATCCCAGCCGATCACTTCGAGCTTCGCTTCGAGCGCGTCCATGAACTCCACCGGTCCCAGCTCCTCTTGACCCCGGTGCTTGCGAATCGCGTTCACCGCGGATCGGAGGAAGTAGGCGTTGGTGATGCCGCGAATGGCGACCGGGTACTGGAACGCAAGGAACACACCCTCGCGCGCCCGCTCCTCCGGCGGCATGCCGAACAGATCCTTCCCCTCGTAGAGGACGCGCCCCGCGGTGACCGTGTACGCGGGGTGACCCGCGAGCACCTGGGCGAGCGTGCTCTTGCCCGAGCCGTTCGGTCCCATGATCGCGTGCACCTCACCGGCGCGTACCGTCAGGTCGACGCCACGGAGGACCTCCCGTCCCTCGACCGTGGCGTGCAGGTCCTGTACCTGGAGCAACACGTTTTCAGTCATCCGTTCTCCGTCAGCCGACACTGCCTTCGAGACTGATGCCGAGCAGCCGTTGGGCCTCGACCGCGAACTCCATTGGCAGCTCCTTGAAGACTTCCTTGCAGAACCCGTTGACAATCATGGACACGGCATCCTCGGGCGACAGGCCGCGCTGCTTGGCGTAGAAGATCTGGTCTTCGCCGATCTTGGAGGTCGACGCCTCGTGCTCCATGATGGCCGTGCTGTTGCGCACGTCGATGTAGGGGAAGGTGTGGGCTCCACACTGGTCGCCGATCAACATCGAATCGCACTGCGAATAGTTGCGGGCCTGCTCGGCGCCCTTGAGGATCTTCACGAGCCCCCGGTAGGTGTTCTGGCCTCGACCCGCCGAGATGCCCTTCGACACGATCGTGGAGCGGGTGTTCTTCCCCATGTGGATCATCTTGGTGCCCGTGTCGGCCTGCTGGCGGTGGTTCGTCACGGCCACCGAGTAGAACTCACCGATCGAGTCGTCGCCCTGCAGGATGCAGCCGGGGTATTTCCACGTGATGGCCGATCCGGTCTCCACCTGGGTCCAGGAGATCTTGGAGCTGCGGCCGCGACAGGCGCCACGCTTGGTGACGAAGTTGTAGATCCCACCCCGTCCCTCTTCGTCGCCCGGATACCAGTTCTGGATCGTCGAGTACTTGATGCTCGCGTGGTCGAGCGCGACGAGCTCTACCACAGCGGCGTGCAGCTGGTTCTGGTCGCGGACGGGAGCCGAGCAGCCCTCGAGGTAGCTGACGTAGCTCCCCGCGTCCGCGATGATCAGCGTGCGCTCGAACTGCCCGGTCGATTCCGCGTTGATTCGGAAGTAGGTGGACAGCTCGAGCGGGCAGCGCACGCCCTTCGGCACATACACGAACGACCCGTCCGTGAACACCGCGGAATTAAGCGCCGCGAAGAAATTGTCGTTGTAGGGGACTACGGACCCCAGGTACTGCTGGACCAGCTCGGGGTACTCCCGGATTGCCTCCGAGATGGCGCAGAAGATCACCCCGTGCTTCTTGAGCTCCTCACGGAACGTCGTCGCCACGGAGACCGAATCGAACACGGCGTCCACGGCCACCCCCGCGAGCCGCTTCCGCTCCTCGATCGGGATCCCGAGCTTCTCGAACGTCTCGAGCAGCTTGGGATCGACCTGCTCCAGGCTGTCCAGCTTGGGGCGCTGCTTGGGAGCCGCGTAGTAGCTGATGGCCTGGTAGTCAATCGGGCCGTACTGCACGTTCGCCCAGTGCGGCTCCGGCATCTTCAGCCAGTTGCGATAGGCCTTGAGCCGCCAATCGAGCATCCAGGAAGGCTCGCCTTTCTTCTGGGAGATCAGCCGGATGACGTCCTCGCTCAGACCGGGCGGGACAGTCTCCGACTCGATATCCGTGACGAAGCCGTACTTGTACGGCTGGAGGACCTGGGCTTCGATACCGCTGCTCATTGAGACTCCCGAAGTCCTTTGTGCATCGCAAGTTGCGAAGACGTGACCAGGGCGAAGGCGAATCCTACAGGAATTACTCGGGATTGTCAACCAAAAGGCAAGGTGCTAGGTGTCGGGTGCCAGGTGCCAGCTACGCCGCGTCCGCGTCCGACACCTGACACCTGGCACCCAACACCTGCCTCAGTAGATGTCCCGATTCACCTCCCTCACTAAGCGCTCGTAGTCTGCGGGTGTGTTCAGATCGTCGATGACCGCCGGGTCGTCGACAGTCACCGTGACCAGGTCCTGCTCGTGGGCCAGGAGCACGGCCCGGGCGCCGTGCCGGGTCGCGGCCGGGCTAGTGGCGAGCTCGGCGAACAGGGCCTGATCCCAGATCACGGGATGCCCGCGCCGCTCGGCGAAGCGCGGAACGACGGCAGGCGCTCCGCTCCGCCGGTAGGTCTCGAGCAGCAGCTCCACCGTGGCGACGCGGACGTGTGGGAGATCGACGGGCCAGGCCACGAGCCCCGTGGGGCGGACCGGCTCCAGGGCTGCCAGCACGGCGCGGAGCGACGCGATCGCGCCACCGGCAACATCGGGGTTCTCCACGATGACGCAGTCGTGTGTGGCCAAGGCGGGTCGAATGCGAGGGGCGTCCGGACCGAGCACCACGACGCGGGACTTCAGGTCCAGCGCTTCCAGGGCCTCCAGGATGCGGACGGCGAACGGCCGTCCCCGGAAGTCCAGCAGCGCCTTGGGTCTACCCATCCGCTCCGAGGCCCCGGCCGCCAGAACCACCCCGGCGAGAGCCATGTCGTACGTTAGCGCGAGTTGCACGCCGCCGCCAAACCCCCAAATTGGCGGCCCATGGCCGTCCGACACATTCGCCAGCTGGGCGATCCGATTCTGCGGGTCCGCTGCGAGCGGGTCCAGAACCCGAAGTCCGCCGCGACCCGGCTGGTGGCGGACGACCTCCGGGACTCCCTCGCCGTGGCCAAGAAGAAGTACAAGATGGGACGGGCGCTGGCGGCACCGCAGATCGGGGCCCCGGTGCGAATCGTGTTCGTTCAGACGGACAAGCAGCGCTGGACGATGATCAATCCCGAGATCACGGACGTCGGCCCGAACGACTTCACGGTGTGGGACGACTGCTTCTCGTTCCCCAACCTGCTGGTGCGCGTCACCCGCGCCCACCAGGTCACGGTGAGCTATACCGACACGAAGGGCAAGCAGCACACCATGCAGGCCGAGGGTTCGATGGCCGAGCTCTTGCAGCATGAGATCGACCACCTGGACGGCATTCTCGCGCTCGATCGCCCGAGCGGCGTGGATCCGTTCGCGTTTCGAACCGAGTGGGACAAGCTCCACGAGGCGTCCGAGCGGTACTCGCCACCCAAGCCACGGGAGGTGTGACAGAGACGCGTCCCGTGTAGATTTTCGATAACGACAGGGGTGCCTGCGGACGCAGCGCAGGCTGAGATTACACCCTTTGAACCTGATCCGGCTCGCACCGGCGAAGGGAGTCCCGTATGACCTGCCTGACGCAGCTGCATTTCGCCCGCCACGGTACCATCACCCCACAGATGCAGCGGGTGGCAGAGCGAGAGGACCTTCCGAACGAAACGGTTCGCGACGAAGTCGCCCGAGGGCGTCTCATCATTCCCGCGAACGTGAATCACCTCGCCAAGCGGCTCGATCCGATGGCGATCGGGAAGGTCGCGCGGGTGAAGATCAACGCCAACATCGGCAACTCGGCGGTCGAGTCGAACATCGACCAGGAGCTCGAGAAGCTGCACCACGCCGTGCACTACGGCGCCGATACCGTGATGGACCTCTCGACCGGCGGCAACATCGACGCGATCCGCCAGGCGATCATCGACGCCTCGCCCGTGCCGATCGGCACGGTGCCGATCTATCAAGCCGTGACTCAAGTGAAGCAGGTCGAGGATCTCACGGCCGACGACCTCCTCGACATGGTCGAGCACCAGGCGCAGCAGGGCGTGGACTATGTGACGGTGCACTGCGGCATCCTGCGGGAGTACGTCGGGCTCGCGCTGGGTCGGGTGACGGGGATCGTATCGCGCGGCGGCTCGCTGCACGCCTACTGGATGATGCACCACAACCGGCAGAATCCGTTCTACACGCACTTCGACCGGATCCTCGAGATCGCACGCCAGTACGATGTGACGCTCTCGCTGGGGGACGCCTTGCGGCCCGGCTCGGTCGCCGACGCGAACGACCGGGCGCAATTTGCCGAGCTCGAAACGCTGGGCGAGCTGACGACGCGGGCGTGGGCCAAGGACGTGCAGGTCATGATCGAGGGTCCGGGCCACATCCCGATGCACCTGATCGAGGAAAACGTTCGCAAGGAGAAGGAGATCTGCCATGAGGCGCCGTTCTACACCCTGGGACCGCTCGTGACCGACATCGCGCCGGGGTACGACCACATCACGTCGGCGATCGGCGCGGCGATGATCGGCTGGTACGGCGCTGACATGCTGTGCTACGTGACGCGCAAAGAGCACCTCGGCCTACCCAACGCGGAGGAGGTGCGAGAGGGCGTGATCGCGTACAAGATCGCGGCGCACGCGGCCGACATCGCGCGGGGCCGCGCGGGGGCGCGCGACCGTGACGACGCATTGTCGCGCGCACGGTACGCCTTCGACTGGAACGAGCAGTTCCGCCTCTCGCTCGACCCGGCACGCGCGCGCGAGTTGCACGACGAATCGCTGCCCGCCGAATACTTCAAGAGCGCGGAGTTCTGCGCGATGTGCGGGCCCAAGTTCTGCTCGATGCACATCACGCGGGAGATCGAGCGGAAGCTCGGAACGCGGGACGCGGTGCCGGCGGATTAGCCGCTACGCGGCGTTCGGCCAGTCATGACGTATCCCATCGTCGTGAAGTTCGGCGGCACCTCCGTCCAAGATGCCGCGGCATTCGAGCGCGCGGGGGGAATCGTGCGCTCGCACGGTGGCGCCCGCCCGGTGGTTGTCGTTTCGGCGCTGAGCGGGATGACCGATGCGTTGCTCGCAGCTGCGGCGACCGCACACGACGGCACAGCCGCCCTGGACAGTCTCGAGCCGCACTTCGAGCGTCACCGCCAGGTTGCGCGACAGTTGTTGTCTACCGCCGCCGCGACCACCTGGTGCACCGAACTCGATCGCTCAATCCACTCGCTCACGGACCTGGCGGGGCGTATCACGCGGGGCGCCGATACCGGCCCTGCACTGCACGACGAGTTCGCCGCCCATGGTGAGCATCTCGCTGCCACGCTCTGCTCGGCGGTGCTCGAGGCACGCGGCTTCCGGGCCCGTTACGTCGATGCTCGGCGATGCATCGTCACGACGGACGAGCATCCAGCCGCCGTTCCGTTGCTCGCGGAGACCCGAACGCGGACCCAGGGAGAGCTTGGTCCGCTGCTCGACGTCGGCGAGATCCCGGTGCTCGGAGGGTACGTGGCCGCCGCCGCGAATGGCGTGACCACCACACTCGGGCGAGGCGGGTCGGATTATTCGGCGGCGCTGATCGGCGCTTCCTTGAGCGCATCCGAGATCCAGATTTGGACCGACGTGAGCGGAGTGCTCACGGCCGACCCTCGAATCGTGCGCGCCGCGCGGACGATCCCGCGGCTGTCGTACGCCGAAGCGGCCGAGCTGGCCTATTTCGGCGCCAAGGTACTCCACCCTCGCACCATTCAGCCTGCGATGGACGCGGGGATCCCGGTGAGGATCTGCAACTCGCACGCTCCAGACGATCCGGGAACACTGGTGACCGCCGAAGCCGACATCTGGCCGGAGACGGTCAAGGCGATCGCGCACAAGCGGGGGATCACCATCGTACAGGTAGCGTCTGCTCGGATGCTGGGCGCGTACGGGTTCCTGCGTGCCCTGTTCGACGTGTTTGAGCGCCACCACACCGCGGTCGATGTCGTAGCCACATCTGAGGTGAGCGTCTCACTCTCGGTTGAAGAAACCGCGGCGTTACCCCAAATCGTCGCCGAGCTGCGCCGGCTGGGCGAGGTTCGGGTGGAGCCACGTCGGGCAGTCGTGTGCATCGTGGGCGAGGGGCTGCGCGCCACGCCCGGGATCGCAGCCCGTGTGTTCGACGCCATTCGCGACATCAATGTCTTGCTCGTCTCGCAAGGGGCCTCGCAAGTGAACCTGACGTTCGTCGTGAACGATGCGGAGGTCGGCGAGGTCGTTACCCGGCTTCATGCCGCGTTGCTCGAGCGCGACCGTGCCCCGACGAGCGTTGCGATCCCGGCCGCCAGGCCCAGGGCGGGCGCGCCGCTTGATGTATGCCAGCTGGCGCGCCAATTGATCGACATTCCGTCGATCTCGGGGGAGGAGGCAGCGATCGCGCGCTTCCTCGCCGAATACCTGACCGACCTCGGCTACCGCGTGGCGTTGGCGGACGCCGCTCCGGGGCGGCCGAACCTGTTCGCTACCACGGGTGCTGCGCCGCGGGTAGTGCTGTGCACTCACCTCGACACCGTGCCGCCGTTCATCGGCTCTCACGACGACGGCGAATTCATCGCCGGCCGAGGTGCGTGCGACTCCAAAGGGATCCTCGCCGCTCAGATCGTCGCCGCCGAACGGTTGCGAGCGGACGGGTTCGCCGAACTGGGTCTGCTGTACGTCGTCGATGAAGAGATGGGGAGTCTTGGTGCCCGCGCTGCGAACGCGCACCCCAGGGCCCGCGAGTGCCGCTACGTCATCGTGGGCGAGCCCACCGAAAACAAGCTGGCCGTCGGCTGCAAGGGATCGTTACGCGCGACCCTTCGCTGCAGCGGCACCGGCGGCCACTCCGCCTATCCCGAGCGGGGCACGTCGGCGATCGACGGGCTGCTCCACATCTTGACGGATCTTCGCGCGGCTACGTGGCCAGTCGACGACTTCTTCGGCGCTACCACGTTCAACATCGGCATTATCGGCGGCGGCACCCGCACGAACGTCCTCGCCAGCGAAGCGAAGGCGGATCTGCATTTCCGTCTCGTCACGGATGTCGACGTTGTTCGTCATCAACTCGAGGACATCGTCGCAGACCGCGCCGAAATCGAGTACCTGAGCGTCACGCCGCCGATGCGGCTGACGGGCATGCCGGGCTTCCAGCAATGTGTAGTGGGATTCACAACCGATGTGGCACACCTCGGTCATTGGGGTGCGCCGCTGCTCCTGGGCCCCGGCTCCATGCTGGAAGCGCACACCGCGCACGAGCGCATCGCAAAGGCCGAGCTCGCCGGCGGGGTAGATCTATATGTCGAGCTGGTCCGGTCCCTGATCGCGGGTCACGTTTCGACCGCGGCGAACGCCCGCACCGGAAAGCTCCCCATGCCCTTCACCCGCGGGGGCACCGCGTAGAACCTGAACCCCTCGTCGGGCAACTCGCCGAGCCTGCAGAGATGCTCGACGATGGGGATTCCCGCCGCGAGCAGGATGGAATGCGCGGGACGCGTGCCGTCGCCTGAATCGTCGATGTTGAGGGAGTCAATCCCGACGAGCGCCGCGCCGGCGGCGACCAGTTGGTCCGCGGCGGCACTGGTGAGGAAGGGATGCCCGGAGCCGTACCGCTCCGTCCGCCAGTGCACGTCCCAGCCAGTGTGCACGAGGACGGCCTTGCCGCGCACGGCCCGGTCACGGAACAGGTGCGCATCGAGGGCCCGCTCGCCGCTCTGGTGCGCGCGGACCACCACGCCCTCGAGGTCGGCCACGGCGTCGAGCGCGCAGCCCGCAATGTCATCGCCGCCTTCGTAGCGATGGAACGGCGCGTCGATGTAGGTGCCGGTGTTCGCGAGCAGCTCGATCTTGCCGATCTGGAATGTCGTGCCCGGGGCATAACGGGTGCGCGACGCGTCGCGCGACAGCCAGTCGCTGATCAGGGGAGCGGGAAGCCCCGGGTATGTGACCATCCCGTGCTCGATCTCGTGGCTCAGATCGATCAGCCGGCCCATCAGTCCCACCAGCAGTAGAGGCGCTGCGATTCGCGCAGCTCGTGGGGAAGCGCCTTCACGGTCCCCGTTCCTTGTTCCACGACGTCGGGGCAAAACACGTAGAAGCGCCGGGCGAGGGCGTCCACATCACGAATCTCGGAGTGGACCGAGACAGACCTCCCCGATTGCTCATTGCGCCGGTGCCGCCGATGGAAGCACCCGCCCCAACGCCTTGAGCAGCTGGCCGTCCGCCGTCCCGCCATCAGGCGCCTCGGCCAATACCACCGCGAAGCGACGCCGTAGCAACGGGTCGCGCATGGCGTGCGCCGCGAACTGCAGGGTGAGCGGGATGAACCATGGCGCCTGCCGCGCCCCCGGCCCCGCACGGGCCACGGCCGCATACTGCTCGAACAGCGCGAGCATAAAGGCACCCTTGGAGGGAAAC
This sequence comes from Gemmatimonadota bacterium, assembly GCA_003222035.1. Lineage (GTDB taxonomy): Bacteria > Gemmatimonadota > Gemmatimonadetes > Gemmatimonadales > GWC2-71-9 > AG41. The sequence goes on from QHUS01000045.1 coordinate 145,845, forward strand.
TGGCGATAGATCGCGCCCTTCGTGAACCCCGCAGTCTGCGCGACGTCGTCCAGAGTGGCGAACTCGACCCCTCGCTCGGCGAACACCCCCAGGCCGGCTTGGAGTAGCAAGGCTCGCGTTTCTGCCTTCCTGCGCTGCCGCACGATACCCATGAGAATCAATGATACTGTCGAGAATCTTATTCGGCAAATCAATAGGCTGAAGGAGCCGTTCGGATACCTATGGGTATCTCAACTGGCTTCCCTGAGCACGACAGCGCCGTTTCGGTTTGCGCCACCAATCCGCGCTCTCAAGATTGGGCCGCGCTCTGCCACCAGCGTTCAGGGAGGCCCCTCGTGTCCGACCCCACGTCCGCCAGTCCCGGCAGCGGGACTCTACAGTTCGACCACGCCGACCGCGGGCCGACTCCAGCCGAGTTGACGTGCGCCGCTTGCAAGCAGCCGATCAGGGCTGCGTACTACGACATCAACGGCAACCTGACCTGCCAGCGCTGTCGCGGCCAGATCGTGGGGGCCTGGAACCGCGGCTCGCCCGCTGCCCGGTTCGCGAAGGCGCTTCTGCTCGGTGGTGTTGCGGCGGCGCTCGGCGCCGGGCTCTACTTCGGGATCGAGGCGCTCACGGGATATGAATTTGGTCTCGTCGCTGTCGTCGTGGGCTTTGTCGTGGGCGCGGCGGTCCGAAAGGGATCGAACGGACGCGGCGGCTGGCGCTACCAGGCGCTGGCGATGTTCCTCACGTACAGCGCGGTGGTCGCGACCGACTCCTCGTTGATCGCGCGCGAGCTCGTGAAGCAACTCCCCGCGCGCACGGACTCGCTAGGGGTGGTCCATGACTCCACTCGTCTGTTGGCGAGTGCGGCCGGCGTGGCGGTCAGCGCCGACAGTGCGGGGGCGAAACGTCGGGAGCGTCCTGGGTTGGGCGCGTTGCTGCTCGGCCTCGCCGTCCTGCTCGGCCTCGCGTACGCCGCGCCGATCGCGATCGGGATTTCGAGTCCCATCCACCTCCTCATCGCGGGCTTCGCGATCTACGAGGCTTGGAAGTTGAACCGCGGAATGGCCCTCCGCGTCACGGGGCCGTACCAGGTCGCACCGCGCGCAGCGCCGGCCTAGCGTCCACCCCATGGCCGCACCGGCCCTCTGCGTCCAGTGCGGGACGCAGCTCGCTCCCACCCTGCTCGCCTGTCCGTCGTGTCAGCGCCTGGTGTACAGCGAAGAGCTCAAGCGTCTCGCGACCACGGCGGAGCAGGCGGCGCATGCCGGTGACTGGACCGCCGCGCTCGGGGGCTGGCGTCAGGCGCTCGACCTCCTGCCACCCGACTCGTCGCAGCACCAGATCATCTCCGCACGGATTGCCGAGCTGAGCCGCGTCGTCGACGGCGGCTCCAGCGCGGACGCGACCAGGCACGGTTCCTCGAAGTTGGCCAAGGGCACCGCAGGCGCGAGTGTCGTGGGCGCGCTGCTCCTGAAGTTCAAATTCGCGCTCGTATTCGTCCTCACCAAGGCCAAGCTTCTGCTCCTCGGTCTGACCAAGGGCGGTACGCTCTTCAGCATGTTGTTGTCCGCGGGCGCGTACTGGACCATGTGGGGGTGGAAGTTCGCGGTCGGCGTCGTCCTATCCATCTACGTGCACGAGATGGGCCACGTGCAGGCGTTGCAGCGGTACGGCATCAAGGCCACGGCCCCGATGTTCATCCCCGGGATCGGGGCGGTGATCAGGCTCAAGCAATACCCCGCCAACCCGCGCGAGGACGCACGCGTCGGTCTCGCGGGCCCGCTGTGGGGACTGGGCGCTGCACTCGCGGCCTACGCCGCATATCTGGCTACGGGCTTGGGCGTGTGGGGCGCCATCGCGCACTTCGGCGGGTGGGTGAACCTGTTCAACCTGACTCCGGTGTGGCAGCTCGATGGCGCGCGCGGCTTCCGTGCGCTGACGCAGGCGCAGCGCTGGGGAGCGGTGGCGGTCATCGCTCTGGCGTGGGTCGTGACCAAGGAAGGGTTGCTGCTGTTGGTGCTCGTCGCCGCCGCGGCGGCGGCTGGTTGGGGGCGCGCGCCGCAGGAACGCGATCAGCCCGCCCTGCTGCAGTACGGCTTTCTGGTCGGCGTTCTGTCGCTGCTCACGCGGATCGGCGTGCCGACCGTACCTCGATGACCACGAGTACTTGAACGGGGGTGGCGTCGGGCCTAAGTTTTCGATTCGGCCAGACCGGAGCGGGGATGCCGTATATCATCGCAGAGCCTTGCATCAATGTGAAGGATCGGTCGTGCGTGGATGTGTGCCCCGTGGACTGCATCTACGAGGGCGAGGACATGCTCTACATCCACCCGGACGAGTGCATCGACTGCGGCGCCTGCGAGCCCGAGTGCCCCGTTACCGCGATCTTCCCGGAAGAGGACACGCCGCCGCAGTGGAAGTCCTACATCGCCAAGAACCGCGACGCCTTCCAGAACGCGACTCCACCCGGCAAGCCGCAGCGCAAGGGATCGTAATCACGCCGCTGTCAGTGCACCGTCTGCAGGAAGTCGGCGACGAGGCGGCTGCTCACGAGCGGCTGCTCGAGCGGCACCAGGTGACCCGCCGCCGGGACGACGTGACACTCCGCGCCCGGGATGAGCTGCGCCATGGCCCGGGCCCCGTCAGGGGGAGCGATCTGGTCCTCGCTCCCCACCAGTACCAGCGTCGGCACTCGGATCTTACGGAGCGTCTCGGTCGAGTCCGGGCGATCGCGCAGCACCCGTAACGCGCCCACGAGCACGGGTACGGGCCAGCGGCGCGCCATCTCTCGCACCTGATCGACCACTTCGGGCTGCGCGGCCAGCGTCTCCGGCGCCACCAGGCGCGGGAGCAATCGTTCGATCACGGCATCCTGCCCATGCCGCTCCGCCACCAGCGTGAGCTCGTCTCGTCCCCGCTTTGCCTCTGTGGAGTCCGCCTCCGTTTTGGTATCCACCAAAATCAGCGCCTTCGCGCGCTCCGGGTGCCGCCGCAGCAGCTCGAAGAGGACGTATCCGCCCATCGAGAGACCGCACAGCACCGCCTGCCGCGCCCCCAGCCCGTCGAGCACGGCGACGAGATCGTCGGCGTATCGCTCGAGCGCATATCCATCGGCCGTTGACGCCGCCCCGGACGCGCCGACGCCGCGTAGATCGAGGGCGATCCGCCGGACCCGCGACAGCGCCGCGAGCTGGTGCTTCCAGACGGTGCGATCGAACGGGAAGCCGTGCACGAACAGCACCGGGAGTCCCTCGCCGCGCACGTCCACGCTGAGCTCCACGTCGCCCGCCGGCACGCGGATCGGCTCGTGACCGCCGCCGGCCCCAGACGGACGGGCCAGGGGCCCGAGGAAGCGTGCGATCTCGTCTGGGATCGGCGTGGCGCGTCCCAGCCGATCGATGCAGACGAAGACCATCTCCGCGTCCGCGATCGGCGCATCGTCCGAAACGCGTCGCACCACATGACGCAATGTCATGCTGGTCGTGCCCCTGCCCGCGACGGTCGTCTCCACGCGCAGCACGTCGCGCGCGAAGGCAGCGGCGCGGTATTCGATCACGGCTTTGCGGACGGCCGGCCAGACGCCGTTGCGATCGAACAGATCCATGCCCGGCCCACGGGCCAAGGCCTCCCAGCGCGCCCGTTCCAGCAATGTGAGCAGCGCCGCCTGGTTCAAATGTCCAAAGGCGTCACACTCGTACGGGTAGACGGTCAGGTCGACGGTCGTGAACGGAGTCACGGGACTGCAAACGTATGCCAGAACACGACTCGCTGCACGTTCCACGTTCCACGACGCATGAGGAGGCCGAATGCTTTCGCGCCGTACGTGGAATCGAGGGTGAGGCCGTGCTCGGACGCGAGACGACGTGCCGCCTCCCCGTCCGACGTCGGATGCCCGTAGCCTTCGCCCAGCCTGTCGACGATTTCGAGGGAGCAGGGAGCGGGGAGCGGGACCCCCCGGTGCGCGAGCAGCCGCCGTGCGGCGTGCGCCAGCCGCAGCGTCCGCCAGCGATTCGCGATCACTATCGGCGCGACGCGCACGCCCACGACGCGGGTGGGCCAGCCGAGCGCGCCCACCGCAAGCGCGAGGCCCGCGGCCGTGCCGCCGGTGCCGAGGGGGAGGACGATCGCGTCGGGTGGGTGAGCGGTCTGCGCCGTGAGCTCGAGCCCTGCGAGCAGGTGGCCGACGACGGCGCGGGGATGCGCCCCGCCCCCGGGAATCCAGCGGCGGGGCCCAAGTGCGCGCGCCCGGCGCCACACCTCGAGCATCGCCACCGGCAGCGTGGCCCGCATCCGTGCGCGCACGACGAGCGCCGCCCGTTGCTCACACGCGGTGGCCACCGCCTCACTCAGGGGCGTCACGGGCTGCGGGAACTGGGCGAGCGCGGCGCGCCCTCCAGCGGCGGCGGCGTGCACCGCTGTCGCCAGGCAGTGGGTCGAGCCCGTCCCTCCCACGGTGACGAACACGGTGCCCGGCGACGCGCCTGCGAGCAGGAACTCGAGCCCGCGCACCTTATTGCCACCGTACCGCTGGGACGCTCGGTCCTCGCGCTTGAGCGCCAGCTCGGCCAGGCCGAGGGCGCGCGCCAGGGCGGGCGCTGGCTCCAGGGGCGTCGGCCATTCGCCCAGGCGACACGGCGCGAGAGTCGCGCGTATCTTTTGGATCAGCTGCGCCGCATCCGACACGTGAACCCCATTCCGAGGACGGCCATGCGGGTTGCCACTGATTACATCCGTCATGCCGCGCGCGCCGCCCGCAAATACGCGGGCGATCCGTTCGGCGGCACGCCCTCCGGCGCCCCCGAGGTGCCGGACGCTGAATTCTACAAGACGCTCGCCAAGGCGTTGGAGGAGATCGCCGCCGGCATGGAAGCCCTCGGCAAGGAAGAGTGAGCTACATCCGCACAGCGGAAGCGCTCGCGGAGGCGATCGCGGCACTCTCTCGAGAACCGCTCGTCGCCGCGGACACGGAGGCCGCGAGCTTCCACCGCTACCGCGACCGGATCTTTCTCATCCAGCTGTCGAGTCCTTCCCGCACGGTGATCATCGACCCGCTGGCGGTGACGGACCTCGCCCCGGTCGGCCGCCTGCTCGCCGACCCGAAAGTCGAAAAGATCTTCCACGACGCCGACTATGACCTGCGGACCCTCGACCGGGATTACGGATTCCGCGCACGACGGTTGTTCGACACCCGGATCGCCGCGCAGCTCGCTGGCGAGCCCGCCGTGGGCCTGGCGGCGCTGCTCGAGAAGTACGTAGGCGTGAAGCTCGCCAAAGAGCACCAGAAGGCCGACTGGTCGCGCCGGCCACTCCCCCCCGCCATGCTCGCCTACGCGGCCGCCGATACGGCTCATCTACCTGCCCTGCGCGCCCAGTTCCGCACCCGGCTCACCGCGCTCGGCCGCCTCGCGTGGGCGGAGGAGGAATTCACCCGGTTGGAGAACCTGCGGTGGACGGCGGGCGGCGGCCCGGAGGGCAGCGGTGCCGCCGCTGATGGCTTCCTGCGCGTGAAAGGATCGAAAGCGCTCCTCCCCCGGCAGCTCGCCGCTTTGCGGGAGCTGTACGGCTGGCGAGAGGGCCTCGCCGCGGAGCAGGACCGGGCCACGTTCCGGATCATCGGAAACGACGCCCTCCTCGGAGTGGCCAAGGCACTGCCGCCCACGCCCGCGGACCTGAGCACGATCTCCGCCCTCCCCCCCGCCCTGGCGGCGCGGCACGGCACCGCGCTGCTCGACGCGGTGGGCCGGGCCCTCTCGCTCCCCGAGAGCGAGTTGCCGCGCGTCGAGCGGGCGCCGCGGCAGCCACGCGATGCCGCGCTCGAGGCGAGAGTCGAACGGCTCAAGGCGGCGCGCAACCGGGCCGCCGCGGAGTTGGGCATCGAGCCGGGCGTGCTGTGCGGCCGCACGACGCTCGAGGCGGTCGCCCGTGCCGAGCCCTCGCCAAACGATCGCGCCGGGCTCTCGAGAATCGGAGAGCTCCGGCGCTGGCAGATCGAAGCGTTCGGCGACGCGCTGCTCGCGGCGCTATCCTAGAGTCCCATCAAGGCCCGGACCTTGGGATCCATCCGCTCGGGGGTCCAGTACGGTTCCCACACGATCTCGATGTCCACGTCCTTCACGCCCTCGAGCCCGCGCAGCACGCGGTAGGCGTCGTTCGTGATCATCGGGCCCGCGGGACAGCCCGGTGACGTGAGGGTCATTTTCACACGCACCGCACCGTCCTCGATCTCCACGTCGTACACGAGACCCAGGTCAATGATGTTCATGTCAAGCTCCGGATCCTTCACTTGCCGGAGCGCGGTGCGCGCTGTTTCCGCGTTGAGCGCCGCGGGCGCCGTCATCAGCGTTCCTCCACCGTCCCGTTCTCGAACCTAGTCACCTGCGTAGCCGCGCACCAGGCAGTGGCGGCGCCGCGCGATCCATCCATAGACAACGCGCGCCAGGGGAGCGGCGCCCGGAATGCGAAACGCCAGCGCCCACCAGCGCTTGCCCGGCAGCAGCCGGAGGAGCTCCGGAACCGCATCGGCGCCCGCGAGCACGCGCCCGTCGGGCAACAGGAGATGCATGGCGGCCGCGAGAGCGGGCAGCGGGATGGCGAACGCGGCCACGCGCGGCTGATCCTGGAACGGGATCAGCGCGATTCGCTGTTCCCGGTCCCACCGCCGCACGACGTCGACCGAGCGCTGGCAGAAGCCGCACGCGCCGTCGTAGATCAGCGTGGGGCGATCAACGAGCTTGTGCATCGGACGCCCGCGCGGCGGCGTCGGCGACGCCGCCGCGTATTTCCTTGAGCACCGTGAACGGCCGGCGGGCCCGTGGCGCGTACGCGCGGTTCGTGAGCAGCACGACGAACAGGTCCCGGTCCGGGTCGATCCAGAGCGAGGTTCCGGTCCACCCGGTGTGCCCGAAGCTCCGCGGACCGAACAGCGTTCCCGCGCTCGAGACGTTCTCCCCGGTCGGCAGCGCCTGCCAGCCCAGCGCCCGTGCTTCGCTTTTCGCGCCGAATGCCACGGCCTTGGAGGTGAACTGGCGCACGGTCTCCGCGCGCACGAGGCGAGAGCCGTCCGGGAGCGCGCCCTCGCGAACCACGAACTGCGCGAACCGCGCGACGTCCGCCGCCGTGGAAAACAGTCCGGCGTTGCCCGATACGCCGCCCAACTTGAAGGCGCTGCCGTCGTTCACGGTGCCGGCGATGGCGTGCCCGTGCCAAACGCCGGTCGGCGCGATGCGGGGACGCAGGCGGGGCGGCGGCCGGAACACCATCGCGTCGAGGCCTAGCGGGCGAAACACCTCGCGCGTGATGAATACGTCCAGCGGCTCGCCGGTGACATGCCGCACGACCTCGCCGAGCAGGATTGCGTTCAGATCGCTGTAGATCACGCGCGTGCCCGGCGGAACACGCGGGCGCTCGCGCAGCACGCGGGCCATGACGCCGGCGCTGTCGTGAATCGCTTTGAGCTCGGGATCGGGGATGTCGGCACGGAGTCCGGAAGTGTGCGTAAGCAGCTGGCGCACGGTTATCCCTTCCGTCCCCGGCGCGTCGAAGCCCGGCAGGTACCTGGCGACGGGCGCGTCGAGGCGCACTTGCCCGCGCTCGACCAACAGCATCAAGGCCGTCGTGGTCGCGACGACCTTGGTCATGGACGCGAGATCATAGATGGTACTCTCGGGATCGACGGCCCGACTCGCGGCAGACCACGTGAGATGCCCGTAGCCCTTGGCGAACAGGATTGTGTCGTGCCGCCCCACGACCAGTGCCGCGCCCGGATAGGCGCCGCGCCGGATGCCGTCCTGCACCAGGGGATCGAAGCTGGCCGCGGCGAACGCCGGCGGTCCGGATAGGGCAGCCGTTTGCGCGATCAGCAGCAGCGCTAGCACCAGAGACCCGGGATCCGTCGTCCGCAGGTCGGGCACGCCCCGTCGGCACCGATGCGCTGCTGCTTGATCTCGTAGCCGGAGCGCTCGATCAGCAGCGTGCCACAGTCCGGGCACCAGGTATGCTCCCACCGATCCACGCGACCCGGGAGATTGCCCGCGTATACGAACTTGAGACCGGCCGCCGCACCGATCTCGCACGCGCGCACCAACGTCTCGGCTGAGGTGTTGTCCGGGTCGATCATCCGGTAGTCCTTGTGGAACGCCGTGACGTGCCACGGGATCTCCGGACTCACGGACGCGATATAGTCCGCGGCGCGGCGCAGCTGGGCATCGTCGTCGTTGAATCCGGGCACCACGAGGGTAACGAGCTCCAGCCAAAATCCCCGCTCGAACACCATGCGGATGGCATCGAGGACGTGTTGCAGCACGCCGCCCAGCTCGCGATAGCGCCGGTCGTCCATCGCCTTGAAGTCGATCTTGTAACAGTCGGTCCAGGGACGGATGTAGTCGAGCACTTCGGGCGTCGCATTGCCGTTGGAGATGAACGCGGTTTTCAGACCGCTGGCCCGCGCCACCCTGAACACGTCAACGGCCCATTCGGCGGTGATGAGCGGCTCGTTGTACGACGAGCCCACGAGCTTCGCGCCCTGCCGCAGCGCGAGCCGGACCAGGGCATCGGGCGTGACGTCGGTCGGGACGACACCGGCGGCATCGTCGCGGAGCGCCTGGCTGGTGAGCCAGTTCTGGCAGTAGCCGCAGTGGAAGTCGCAGCCGAGCATGCCGAACGTGAGCGTGTCGGAGCCGGGAAGGGCGTGGAAGAACGGCTTTTTTTCCGTGGGATCGCACTGCAACGCCGCCACGTACCCCGCGGGAACGAAGAGCGTGCCGTCCTTGTTGAAGCGAACCTTACAGATGCCGCGGCGCCCGGGGCGCACCAGACAGCGATGCCCGCAGGCAAAGCAGCGGACCGCCTGGTCCGGAAGCCGTTCGATCAGCTCGCCCTCGCGGACGCGCGCGTCCAGCGCCTGGGCGAGGCTCGCCGCTCCGCCATCCGGCGGAAGGACTTCGCGCGTCAAGAACGAGGTAATACTGCGATGCGCCATGGGACCCGCCGACTGCAGCCTGGCTGCAATATAGTCCGCCGCCCTCCTCGCGGCTCAGTTGCCCACGCGGAGCGTGCCCGGCGCGAGGTCGTACAGCAGCAAGGCGGTGCTGATGTCCCGTGTCGAGAGATCACGCACCTGCGGTCGCGCGTACATGATGTCGCCTTCGTTGGGCGAGTGGTCCAGGCCGATGAGGTGCCCGACTTCGTGAAGCGCCATCACGCGGATCTCGTCCGCCCCGAGGGGTTGCCCCTTGGCATCGAACGTGGCAAGGGTGATGGTGCCGGTCAGGAGGTGTCCCTCATCGTCCCATTGCAGGTCGGTCTGACCTGAGCGCTCGCCTTCGAATTGAATGCGCCAACGGACCCACACCTCGGCCGCGGTCGAGTCGGCGTCCATGTTGAACCGCACCCGCACTCCGGCTTCCTGCCAACGCTGGAAGGCGGCGCGCACGGCGTCGAGGAAGGACGGCTGGAAGTTGGCGACGCTCGCGCTCGCGAAGGCCACGCGCACGGGCGTCGCGACCCGGCTGTCCCAGCGGTGCAGGACGGAGTCGGAGCTGGCGGCCACGATCTCGTTCAGATAGGTGATGCCGCCGCTCGCCCGGATACGGCGGCGAATCTCGGAGCGCGCCAGCAGGACGATGTAGCTCGGGCCTCCCGCCTCGGGAGGTCGCACGACCGGCGTCGTCGCAGCAGGCACTGCGCCGCCTGCCGTCGTGCCGCGCAGCGAGGCGGAATCGCGGCCGATGACGGTCGGCGCCGCGCCGCTCTCCGCCGGGGGTGGCGCGGGCGGCGGTGCCGCGGCGGACGAGCGCGGGATCGGTCGCACGGACGCCTTCCACAGGACCGCCGACACGAAGAACACCACCAGCAAGGACGCGAAAACGAAGATGCGGCGCTCGACAACCATGCGCGCAATATGCGAAAGGACCGTGTCGCGCCGCTAGCTTTGACCCCTCAGCGCCTCTATGATTGTGACCTGCTTATGCTTGGCACGTAAGTGTGATCGCGTTACCCGCGGCCCCCATCATTCGCAGACGTGGGTGGGTCATCGTGGCGTGGACGGCTCTCGCGCTGTTGTTCGGGCCGCGGGCCTGCCACGTCCAGCAGGCGCTCGCCCTGCGGGGCAGCGGGAGCGAGACCACGGAATCCAGCCGCGGGACGGTGCTCCTCAAGGAAGCCTTCCCCACGCCGTTCGCCGACTACGTCGCCATCGTCGTCCACGGCCCGGTCCGCTGGACCAATGCCCGGTTCGAGGCCGTGCTCGACACGCTCAAGGCCACGGTGGAGCGCCGCTCCTACGTGGGCGAAGTCATCTCTGCCCGCTCGATCGGGGAGTCGAGCTTCGTCAGCAAGGATCGCCGTACCACGTTTCTCATCGCGGCCCTCACGCCGGAATCCACCCACGACTTGAGCGCGAGCTTCGTCCCGGACCTGCGTTCCGTGATTCTCGATGCCCTGGCGCGAGTCCCCGGCGCCGACGGCTTCGACGTGAAGGTCACGGGGTTCCCGGCACTGGACCACGACGTGCGCGCGGTGAGCGCCGAGGACACCGAGCGCGGCGAGCAGCGCGCCCTTCCCTTGACGCTGGCGGTGCTGATCATTGCGTTCGGGGCGCTCGTGGCGGCGGCGCTCCCCGTCAGCGTCGGCGTACTGGCGATCACGATCGCGCTCGGCCTCGTGACGATCGCCGCTCGCTACACGCCGATGTCGGTGTTCGTGCTCAACATCACCACCATGGTCGGGCTCGGCGTCGGCATCGACTACTCGCTCCTCATCGTCACCCGCTTCCGCGAGGAGCTGAACCGGGGCCTCTCGCCCGCGGACGCCGCTGTCCGCACCGTGGAGACCGCGGGGTCCGCCGTCATCACGTCGGGGTTGACGGTGGTGGTGGGGTTTGCCGCCCTCGTGTTCACGCCACTCTCCGATACGCGCTCGGTCGGCATCGGTGGGCTGTTCGTCGTCGCAGTCGCCGTCTTACTGGCCACGACATTCCTCCCGGCGGTGCTGGCGATCCTGGGTCGCAACATCGATCGCCCCAAGTGGCTGGCCCGCCCGCTCGCGCGCTTCCATGCGCCCACCGGGTGGGAACGGTGGGCGCGCTGGCTCGGCCATCGGCCGTGGCGCGCGGTCGCCGTGGGCGGCATGGCGATCGCCCTGCTCACCTTCCCGCTGACCCAGATCCAGCTGGGCCTCCCCGCCACCAACTGGTTCCCGCCCCAGTCCGAATCCGGTCAGGGGCTCGAGGCGCTGCGCGAGATGGGCGCGAGCGGCGTAATCCAGCCGGTGCGCGTGGTCGTGCAGCTCCCGGAGGGCGAGTCCGCCCTCTCCGCCCGCCGCCTCCCCGGGCTCAAGGCGCTGACCGACTCGATCCGCAAAGACCCGCGGGTCCGCGAGGTGCGCGGGGTCGTGAAGCCCGACCTGTCGACGCTCCAGCTCGTCGTCTACTACAGCAGTCCCGACGAGGTGCGTGCCAAGAATCAGAAGTTCTACGACGCCTACTTGAGCGCGGACGACCGCGTCACCCTGCTCGACGTGGTCCCGGCCGACACCGTCTCACTCACGGGCCTGATGGACGTCGTACGCCACGTCCGCCGGATCGCGGGACACAGCATCCGGGGCCTGGCGGGTGCGGAAATCATGGTGGCAGGCTTCGCCGCATCGAACGTCGACACGCAACAGGAGCTGATGCGACAATTTCCGAAAATCGTCGGGATGGTCCTCGGCATCACCGCCATCATGCTGTTTTGGGCCTTTCGCTCCCTGCTCGTTCCGGTGAAAGCCGTGCTCCTGAACCTGCTCTCCGTGGGCGGCGCGTTCGGGCTCACCGTGCTCGTGTTCCAGCACGGCTACGGCGGGAGACTGTTCGGCCTCGAAGGACCGACCGAAGCGATCTGGGCCGTGGTGCCGGTGCTCGTGTTCGCGATCGTGTTCGGCCTGTCCATGGACTATGAGGTCTTCCTGCTTACGCGGGTGAAGGAGGTGTTCGATAAGACCGGCCGGAACGACCACGCAACCATGGAAGGTCTTTCGGCCACGGCGTCGACGATCACGAGCGCCGCCTTGATCATGATCCTCGTGTTCGGGACGTTCGCGTTCACGCGCGTGCTGGCCGTGCAGCTCATCGGCTTCGGCCTGGCCGCCGCCGTGCTGCTCGACGCGACCCTCATCCGGATGGTCCTGGTGCCGGCGATCATGCACATTGCCGGACGCTGGAATTGGTGGCCCGGCGTCGGTGCACCCAAGTTGGAACGAGAAGACAGCGATTAGCCGCTTGCTGTTCTCCCATCTAACAGCCTGAGCCGCGCCCCCACCACATCCCAATGCCACGCCGGCACCCTGACTCCTGTGCGTGGGTCCTTGAGCGGCTTGTACTGCAGCCACGAGGCGTGGAGCCCGAGAGCGGTGCCGAGCGCGAGCAAGCGCTCTTTGTCGGCGCTCACGAGGTGCACCATGGGCTCATCGCGGTAGCGATGCCGATGAAGCCACACGCCGCCGTCGAGGGCGAAGCACATCCCCTCGCGGCGGCGCGTGAACTCCCGGTACGGCTGCTCTACTGGCAGGTAATAAGGCCTTCGGTCGTTGCTGGCGCCGGGGGCGGAGCGCCCCCGGAGAAAAGGGCGCAGGCCTTGCCCGGCGCGAAGGAGTTCGTGAGCCTGGCGGACCAGCCACCGGGCACCACGTTGAGCACCGGGGTGACCCCCGCCGTGAACCGAAAGTTGTTCAGCAGCACCAGATTGACCGTGTAGTGCGCGCTGTCATAAAAAAATGCCTCTTCCGCCGTCGCGAGGTTACGAAGGTCGGACTTCATCGACGCGATGTACGCCTTCTCTTTCGTGTTGGCGAACTTGGGGATGGCAATAGTCGCCAACAACCCGATGATCACCACGACGATCAGCAGCTCGACCAACGTGAACCCACGACGAGACATCACGTTCGACCCTCCGGGCGCGAAGAGGCGCCGAGCCGCCAACCGCCCTGGCCCGGCGCACCAATAGTTAGCACCGAGGTGCGTTCCTGCAAGAGACGTGCTTAACCCTTGGCATCGACCCAATTCATTCCCGTACCGACACTTACAACAAGGGGGACGCGCAACTCGGCAGCGCGTTCCATGTGGCTTTTTACAAGCGGTGTGGCGGTCTCCTGCTCCTCGACAGGTACCTCAAGTACAAGCTCATCATGGACTTGGAGGATCAGGCGCGACTCCAGACCGCGCGCCCGCAACGCGCTTGAGATCCCGATCATGGCGAGCTTGATGAGGTCAGCGGCAGATCCCTGGAGCGGGGAGTTCGTGGCCGTCCGCTCGCCAAACGCCCGGATGTTGAAGTTACGGTCCTTCAACTCAGGAATGTAACGCCGTCTTCCGAACAGTGTCTCGACATAGCCCTTCGCTCGGGCCTCCGCGACGGTCCGGTCGAGCCAGGCCCGCACCCCGGCGAAGCGCTTGAAGTACTGGTCGATGAACTGCCGCGCGTCGTCCTGCGTGATACCGAGCTGGCGGGCCAGCGCGAACGGACCCTGGCCGTAGATGGTGGCGAAGTTGATCGTCTTGGCGCGCGCGCGCATGTCCGGGGTGACCTGGTCCTGCGCCACACCGAAGATGAGGGCGGCGGTCTGGCGATGGATGTCCCCGCCCCGAGTGAAAGCGTCAACGAACGCAGGGTCTCCGGAGAGGTGCGCGAGCAGGCGCAGCTCGATCTGGGAGTAATCCGCGGTAAGGAGGACCGCTCCGGGCGGAGCGACAAAGGCGCGGCGGATGGCTTCGCCACGCGGAGTCCGTATGGGAATGTTCTGCAGGTTCGGGTCCGACGACGAGAGTCGCCCCGTGGCCGCACCCGCCTGGTTGAAGCTCGTATGGATGCGCCCGGTGGCGGGATTGATGAACCCCGGGAGCGCGTCCACGTACGTCGACTTGAGCTTCGACAGCTCCCGGTACTCGATCAGCAACCGCGGCACTTCATGTCCCATCGCCGCGAGTTGTTCCAGCACCTCATAGTCGGTCGACGGACCGGTCTTGGTCTTCTTGAGGACCGGGAGCTGGTGCTTCTCGAACAGCACGTGCCGCAGTTGCGGAGTGGAGTTGATGTTGAAGTCGGTGCCTGCGGCCTGGTAGATCGCCCGCTCGAGAGCGGCGAGCTCGCCGGCAAACGTTCGGGAGATCTCGCCCAGGCGCCCGACGTCGATGCGAACGCCACGCGCTTCCATGTCCACCAGGACGGGGACGAGGGGCAGCTCGATTGTCTCGAGGAGCCGCGATAGCTGATGGTCCTCGAGCTCTGCCTGGAAGGCGTCGTGGAGCCGGAGCACCATCTCGCTGGTTACCGCGGCATGACGCGCCGCGTCGGCCACCGGGACCGCCGCGAATGGGCGCTCCGACTTGCCGCGGCCGACGACATCCGCGTACGTGGGCATCGCAAGCGACAGCCGCTCGCGCGCCAGGTCGTCGATGGCGTGGGAGCGACGTCCGGGATCGAGCACGAAGCTCGCGAGCATCGAGTCATACGCGACGCCCGCGAGCTCCGCACCCGCCCGGCGCAGTACCCGCCAGTCGTACTTGATGCCGTGACCCGCCTTGCGGACCCGCGGGTCGGCGAGGAGTTCCCGGACCGGCGCGAGCGCCGGGCTCGCGAGGAGGGGGAGGTTCGGCGGCGGCACTCCCCCCGCGAGCTCCCCGTCGGATGCGACGTGCGCGAAGGGCAGGTACCACGACCGGCCGGGCGCCACTGCGAGCGACAGGCCCACCAGCTCGGCACGCATCGGGTCGAGCGCGGACGCCCTGGTGGCGAGCGCGAGCAGCGACGCGCGACGAGATTCGGCGACAAGTGCAGGGAGTTGCGCCGGGTCGGTGACGATCACGGGGTCGGCCTTGGCATCACTGATCGTCGCGGGCAAGGCGGACGGGGGCCCCGCGACGGGGGGGGAGCGGGGGGAAGGGGGGGGAGGCGCCCGCGTTTCAGCGGCATCGACGTCCCCGGCGGCCGCGACGGTCACGGACGCCAACTTCGGGATCAAGGTGCGGAACTCGAGCTCGGTAAAGAGCTCGCTCAGCCGCGCCACGTCGGGCGGCCGGACGCGCAGCTGTTGCAGGTCGAGCGACAGCGGAACGTCGCGGCGGATGGTCACGAGATCCCGCGACAGCCGCGCCAGGTCGGCATGCTGCTGCACCGCTTCGCGCGCGCGCTTCCCCGCGATCCGATCGGCGCTCGCGAGGATGGTGTCGAGATCGCCAAACGTTTTCAACAGATCGAGCGCGGTCTTTTCTCCCACGCCCTTCACACCCGGCACGTTGTCCGACGTGTCTCCCACCAACGCCAGATAGTCGACGACGCGCTCGGGAGGCACGCCCAGCCGCTCGCTCGCGTTCGTCTGGTCGACCCAGTGCTCTTCGACCCCCGCGGGGCCACCCCGGCCCGGGTTGAGCAGCGCGACGCCGGGGCCGATCAACTGGTAAAAATCCTTGTCGCCCGACACGATCACGACCTGCAGGCCGTGCGCTGCGGTGGCGAGCGTGCCGATCACGTCGTCCGCTTCATACCCTTCCACTCCGACCACCGGGACGTGGAATGCGGCCAAGAGCTGTGTGATCCGCTCGAGCGAGCGGTCGAACTCCTGCTGCAACTCCTGGGTGAGCTTCTCGCGTGTCGCCTTGTACCCCGGGTACGCCTGATGCCGGAACGACTCGCCGACATCCTGGACCCAGGCGATATAGTCCGGACGACGGCGCTCGAGCAGGCGGAGCATGAAGTTGGTCACACCCCAGGCTGCCGACGAATTCTCACCACGGCGGGTAGTGAGCGGCCGCGCGATCATCGCAAAGAACGCGCGGTAAATGAGCGCGTACCCGTCCACCAGATACAGCGTCGCTGGGGAGGTGGGGCCAGTCATGGGCCGAACAATAACGAGGGGCCGGGGAGGAGGGGGACGAAATGAGAAGCCCCGCCCGGGCATGCGGGGCGGGGCGTAGGCCGAATGGCGCGGCGACCCGTTACACCCGAGTCACGTTCGCGGCGTGCAGCCCCTTCTCGCCAGCCTTCACTTCGAACTCCACCACCTGACCCTCTGCGAGCGTCTTGAACCCGTCCATCTGGATGGCCGAGAAGTGCACGAACACATCCTCGCCGCCTTCCTGTTCAATGAAGCCGTAGCCCTTGGCGTCATTGAACCACTTCACCTTTCCCTTGGCCATTCGGTCTGCCTCCTGCGAAGTCGTACTGCGGGCGCGGAGCACCCGGCCCGGCACTGTGTCGCGGCGGGGATAGAAATGACGCCCGGCAGAAACGTTGTCAAGAAACCCCGGCGAGGCGGCGTATAGTTCGCATAACTGCTGCCGGATCAATTGCTTGACGTGCCGTACAGGGCGCGATACAAGTCGCGGTTTCGCAGCACCGAGCGCACGTAGCCGCGCGTCTCCTGATAGGGAATGAGCTCGATGAACTGGTCGGGATCCTCGGCCCCCGGCCGCGCGAGCCAGCGCCGCACCGGCGTAGTACCGGCATTGTACGCGGCTACCGCTGCGTCGACTCGGCCCCCGAAACGCTCGAGCAGCTCCTGGAGGTGGGCCGCACCCAGATGGAGGTTCAGGTCCGGAACGGTGATCCACTCCGGATAGAACGTGACGTCGAGCCCCCGCGCGGTGAGCGCGGCCGTGCCCGGGAGGAGTTGCACCAGCCCGCGCGCGCCGGCGGGCGAGAGTGCCTGGACGTCGAACACGCTCTCCTGGCGGACGATGGCGACCAGGAGCAACGGATCGACGCCGAATTCGGTCGCTTCGGCTTCGACGGCGCGGCGGTTCGGCCAGGGGAAGATGACCCGGAGCACGCGCGCATCGTTCGGAGACTTGATGGCGACCTGCCAGCCGAGGCGGACGGCGGCCGGCCCGAAGCCGCGCGCCGCCAGTCCGTCGCTCCAGGCGAGGAGGGCGTCGACGTCCTGCTGCGGTGCCCGCGCCAGCATGGAGCGCACCTCCGCTTGGGCGGCGGTGTCGAGCCCCGCGAGCAACAACGTGTCGATGCGGCCGAGCGATGCCGCGACGGCCGCCGAGGGCGCCGGTAACGGCGCCGCCGAGACGCGCAGCGGCGGAAGATCGACCTCGTGGCGGGCACGGAGACCGTAGTACCCGATCGAGTCCTCGCGCGCCAGCGTGAGCCACGTCGCGCGCGCGCGCGCCGTGTCGCCGTCCTGCAGGGCGAGCTTGCCGAGCCAAAAGCGCGCGTTCGTGCGTTGCGGGCCAGCCGCGGCGACCTCCGCTTCGTATAGAGCAACAGCGCTGTCGCGCAGGCCGGCCCGCAGGGCTTCGGCGGCCAGCCGAAACCGCGCCACCGACGCGCGCAGATCGCCGGGGTAGCGCGCGATCAGCTCGCCGAACCAGCGTGCCGCGCCCGTCCCATCGCCGCGATCGGCCATCATGTCGCCTACCGTGTACAGCGCCGTGGGCGCGGCTGTGTCGGACGGGAACGATTGCGCGAATCCCGAGAGCGCTTCCACGGCGCCCGCGTCCCCCAGGCGCACGAGCACCCGCGCACGCCGATAGATCGCGAGCGGGCCGACAGTGGGATCGCCGCTGGCACCCCGATAGGCGCGCTCGGCGTCGCGCCATCGGCCGGCCGTGCTGAACAGGTCGCCCGCGAGCATCAGGGTCGCGGCGCTCGAGTCCCCTTGCCGCAGGGCGCGCTCCACCTCGATGCGGGCGTCCGCGGCACCGCCATGAGCCCTCATGGCCCGGGCCAGCGCGACGCGCTCGGGTGGCGTTCGCGGCCAGAGGCCGGCGAGTGCCACACCGACGGCCGCCGCGGCGTCATCCGACTCGGGGGCCCGCGCCATCAAGCCGTAGAGCGCGTCGCGCGACCGACTCGAGTCTCCGCGCGCGAGCGCCAGCCGGGCCAGCTCGAGCGAGCGGCCGGCTTGAGCGAAGGCTTCGAGCGCTGCGGCCGAATCGCCGGCGGCGAGCAGCGCCTGCGCCCTGGCGGGACCGGCCTCGCGGGACGCGGGAGCCGGCAGGCCGGCGAGCAGGCGGAAGGCCAGGGCCGTGTCGCGGGTGACGCGGGCCTGGCGGAGCCGCAACCAGCCGTCGATGATAGCGAGGCCCGCCGCGCGCGCCGCGGCGTACGCGGCGGCGGCCGAGTCGGGCTCCCCCGCGGCTTCCCACGCGAGCGCCTCCCGCACCGCGAGGAGGGCCGCGCGCCCTTTCCCCGCTTCGGCGCGCGCGGCGGCATAATGCGCCGCCGCCGCGGCGCCGAGCCCCAGCCGAGCCTCGGCTTCGGCCAAGACCGCGAGCGCTTCACCCTGGCCGTAATCCTCGAGCCACGGCTGGCCCACGAGGAGGCTACGGGCGCGATCGTAGCGGCGCGCGTGCAGCTCGGCCTTGGCGCCTTCTACTATGAAAGTGGCATTCAGTCGGGGCTCCCGGGCCGCCGCGGCAAGCAGCGTCTCCGCGGCGTGCCAGGGCCGTCCCGCCAGCCGCAGCGATTCCGCCCGCTGCGCGGCCATTGCCGGCGTGGTCTGTTGGCCCGCAGCCCGGGACCAGGGCAGCGCGAGAGCCGCACAGACGAACACCAGGAGGCCCGCCGCCCGGGTCATGCCTTGCGGCGCACCTGGGCCAAGATACGCTGGTAATCTGCGCGCGACAGCGGGGTGAGGCGGAGGCGCCCGAACCCCGTGTTATCCTGGAAGAAGAGGGTCAACCGCAACGAGTTGTAGGTCCAACGCACACCGCGGACGCCCGCGCGCGACACGTCCGAGCCGAAGTCGAATACATCGTCCGGCTCGCCCAGGGTGATGAACACCTCGCCCCGGTCCGACAGCCAGCCCGGATCACCGGCCTCGCGAAACCGCTGGTTCGCGAGCTGGACCCGCCGGAAGTACGCGTCAAGTGCCTCGTTCTCCGGCGTGCCTATGACGGGATCCGTCGCCTTGTAGAACTCCCGCCACACGGCGGGCCGTTGCTCGGGCGTCGCCTGGCGCAGCTTCTCCACCCAGTCCTGCCGCTCGAAATAACGCAGCAGGCTGATCATCTGATCGTAGTTCGTAATCGCCCATTGGTCGGAGAAGCTCACCAGAAAGGGCGCCGCTCGCCGGGCAGCGGGGGCCGCGCCCACCGGCCCGATCTCGAATCGCCCGGCGCCGACCGGCAGGTCCCCGAGGGACACGAGGGCGGTCGCCAGCGTCTCGGTGCCGCCGAGAGTCACCGTGTCATGCCAGATCTCGTTGCCGGCCTGGTCGCTGGCCCACGCCGCTAAGCGGGTGCCCGGGTGCGCGCCATACGCCTCCAAGTAGAATCGCAGCGTGTCGGCGCCGTAGGGCACGGTGGCGCGCGGGTTCACCAGCACCGCGGGGACCTCGGACGTGTTCGTTCGCCCCGGCCCTTGATAGACGGCCAGCGGCGCGGTCGTCCCCTGTCCCGCGAACTGCGGCACCGTGTCCACACGCTCCCGGCGCGTGGCCGCGGGACCGTTCCGGTCGCGGACCGTGACGCTGACGTGGTAGATGCCGGGCGGCACGCTGAGGAACTCCTGATAGATCACGCTCTCGTCGGCGCGCTGTGTCTCCTGAAGGGTGCGCACGCGCACCGTCTCGTCGGTCGCGAACTGACGCACGTAGCTGGTGTCGGTGCGAAAGCTCACCTCCACATGGTACTGGGCCGTGTAGCTGCTGCCGTCGCGCTGGAAGTTCAGTGCGTGGCTGGCCATCGAGAGGCCGAACACCGCGAGCGTGGATCCGGGATTCGCATCTGCCACGTAATGGAACGTCGCGACGAACGGGAGCGGGGGCCCCGCCACGATGAGACCCATCGTCCCGTACACGGTCGCCGCGTCGAACAGCGTCGAAACGGCCGTGCCGGGCTCCGGCTTCGGGGCAGCGGCGGGTGCCGGGGCGCTGCTGCCACCACAAGCGCCCACACCTGCCGCCAGGAAGGACAATGCCACCGCTCGTCTCACTTGCTCAACCTCAAGTCCGGGCGTTAGTTTCGCGCGTTCCCATGCCCAGCGAGAACCTCGCCGGTCGAACCATTGCCGGCTACCGCCTCCTCGAGCGCGTCGGCGAGGGAGGCACCGCCGAAGTGTATCGGGCCGAACACCCCGATCGCGGGCCGTGTGCGTTCAAGGTATTGCGGTCGCGCCTCGCGAGCGACCCCACGGTCGTCAAACGCTTCCTGCGGGAAGCCGGGTACGGCGCCCGGGTGCACCATCCGGGAGTGGTCCGCACCTACGATTTTGGGGAAGCAGACGGCCTGTACTACCTCGCACTCGAATGGGCACCTGGTAAGTCCCTCGCCGACTACGTACACCGCGTGGGCCCCCTCGCTCCCCCGGTCGTGGTCGGCGTCGTCCGGCAGCTGGCCGATGCGCTCGCCGCCGCACACCAGGCGGACATCGTCCATCGCGACCTGAAGCCCGAGAACATCATCTACGATCCGCAGTCACAGCAGGCGAAGCTCCTCGACTTCGGCATCGCGCGGGACGCGCAGCTGCCGCCGGAGGAGCGGCTGACGCGCACGGGCTTCTTCGTGGGGACGCTAAAGTACGTGGCACCGGAAGCGCTGTCGGGCGAGCTCGTGGACGGTCGCGCCGACATCTACAGCCTCGCGACCATCGCCTACTGGATGCTCACGGGCCGCCACCCGCACACCGGGCGCAGTCCGCGCGAGCTGTTCCAGCAACTGTTGACCCAGGAGCCGGCGTCGCTCAACCAAGCCGTCCCGGGCCTCCGGTTTCCGGCCGCCCTCGAGACCGCGTTGATGCGGGGTCTCGAGCGCGACCCGAGCCGCCGGCAGCCGACGGTGACGGAGTTCGCGGCGGAGCTCACGGCCGCCATGGAGGGGGGGGCCGCGCCGGCCCAGGACGCCGGCCTCCTGGCAACGTTGAAGCGCGGCCTGTTTCGCAAGAACAAATAGTAGTAGCTATCGCAACTACTACCGTGCCATCGATGTCTCACCCCGAGCTGCAGCAACGGCTGCGCGATCTCCTGCTGGAACGCTCCGTGCGCCGCGGCGACTTCATACTGGCGTCGGGCCGGCGCTCTACCTTTTACATCGATGCGCGTCGCACCACCATGTCCGGTGAGGGACTTGCCCTGATCGGCGCCCTTGGGCTCGCGCGGCTCGCTGCCCGGCGTTGGACGCCTGACCTGGTCGGGGGGCTCACCCTGGGCGCAGACCCCGTCGCCTACGCCCTTGTCGCGGCGGCCCACGCAGCCGGTCGCGCGCTCGACGCGTTCACCGTGCGCAAGGAGCCGAAGACCCATGGTACGGGGCAGCGCATCGAAGGGTGCTTCATGTCAGGCGCGGCGGTGGTCGTGGTGGAGGACGTCATCACGACGGGCCAGTCGGCCAGCGATGCCATCGCCGCCATCACGGCCGAGGGCGGTCGGGTGCTCGGCGTGCTCGCGGTCGTGGACCGGGAGGAAGGGGGGCGGGCGACGCTCGAGCGAGCCGGTCATGCGGTCGAGGCCCTCGTGACCGCTACGTCGCTCGGTTTGCGGTGACCACCCCTGACGACGTCCGCATGGTTGCCGCACTGATCACCTGAGGTGTATGATCACCCCCGGGTGAGAACACATCCGTCGACGGAAACGCGACCCTCTCTCGCCTCGCGCGTGCGGGGGTGGACGGACGAGGCTACGGGCCTGGAGCAGCGGCTCAAGGACGTCCAGACCATCGCGCGCAGCCTCCGCCGGCGCTGGTGGCTGGTGGGCGTCGGGTTTGCCCTCGGCCTGATCGGGTGGGCCGTCGGTTCCGTGCGGACGCGTCCGGGGACGATGGTCCTCGTCGCGGGCGGGGGGCTGATCCTCAACCTGCTGCTCGACATGATAAACGAGCGCGGGTGGTACCGCTGGTGGCTCATTTATGCGCTGGCGCTGTTCGACGTCGGCCTCGTCGCCGTGCTCATCGTCTGGTTCGGGCACGGCGGCTTCGTCGTCGCCTTCCTCATTGCCGTCCTGCCTTACGCCTTCGACCAGGGACACACGGTCGGGAATTTCCTGGTCCTCACGGCCGCCCTGGCGTATCTCGGCGCCGTTCAGGCGCACCACCTGCTGTACGGGGGGGACCCGGCGCTCGCTCCGGCGCCGGTGCTCGAGACGGTCACGCTCATGGTCGTCGCGATGACCCTCAAGGAGATCCCGGCGACGCTCATCCAGCGCATCCGCCGCACGCGCAGCATCATGGGCGAAGCGGAGCACGGGTTTCTTGCGGTGCGCGCGGCGGCGCAGGAGTCCGACGAGCTGGGATTTCTCGAGAAGAGTTTCAACAAGATGATCGAAGAGATCGGTGGCACGATCTCGACCGTGCAGCGCGAAGCGGACGAGGTGGCGGCGTTCGCGGAGCAGCTCGCCGCGTCCGCCGAGGAGCTGCATGCGACGTCGGAATCCGTCACGCAGACGGCCCAGCGGCTGGCGGGGGACCTCGGGCACCAGCGCGAGATGGCGGAGGCGTCGCGCGGCGAAAGCGCGAAGGCGGCCGACCAGGCGGAGTCGCTGCGGGTCCGCGCGGAGCTCATGCAGGCGGATGCGGCGCGTCTCGTGGCCGCGGCGGAACGCGGGCGGGAGCGCGTGGCGCGCGCGAGCCAGACGCTGCGGGCGGTGGGCGAGGAGGTCCGGTCCACCGCGGCGACGGTCGCCGGCCTCTCGGGGATGTCCGAGCGGATCGGCGTCTTCGCCCAGACTATCGCGCGGATCGCGCGCCAAACCCACCTGCTCGCCCTCAATGCGGCGATCGAGGCGGCGCGGGCGGAGGAGCACGGGGAGGGCTTCGCGGTAGTCGCCGACGAGGTCCGCGCGCTGGCGGGGGAGGCGGGCAGATCGGCGCGCGACGTGGCGGAGCTCGTCTCGGAGCTGCGCGCCGGCATCGACGCCGCGGCGCGCGCGATGCACTCGGGAGAGACGAAGGTGCGCGACATCGGGGCCGTGGCTGCGGAGGCCGACGCGGCCCTGCAGGAGCTGCACCAAGGCATCGAGCTGGTCGGCGACCTCGTGAACGCCACGGCCGAGGTATCGCGCAGCCAGGCGCAGCGGCTCGCCGACCTCGCGAAATCGCTCGAGCAGGTGGCGGCCATTTCGAGTGCGTCGTCACAGCGGGCGGACGGCGCCGCCGCCGCGACGCAGGCGGAAATCACCTCGATGGGAGATCTGACGGCGACGTCGCAGCAGCTCGCGCAGCTCGCCGAGCGGCTGCGCGCGAGCATCGCGCGCTTCTCGGTGCTCACGCGGGAGCAGGAGACCGGGCAGCGGGCGGCGACGCGCGCGGCGGCGGACTGACCCCGGAGCGCGGCCCGGCGTTACCCCGACCGGGAAACGCGAGCGGCGTTCAGTCCTTGGTCCCACGGTCCCGCGTTGAGTGGGCAGAACGCGCGCAGGGTCTCCCAGTACGGGGTAATCAGCAGATCCACGTAGCGCTCCAGGGCAACGTCGAAGGGGAAGCGACGTCGGAACTCCCCCGACGTGACGCCCAGCATTGCCTTCAGGTGGCGCCCGAAGCTCTGGGGTGAGGAGTAGTCGAGCCGGTACGCGACGTCGGCGACCGAGAGCCCGGGGTTGGCGAACAGATATGCCGCGTGCACCAGCCGCATCGCGGCCAGGTAGGTTTTCGGCGAGGGCAGGTCGGCCCGATAAAACCGGGACATCAACGTGCTCGAGCAGATTCGGAGGTGGCGGGCGAGCCGTCGCACCGTGGACAGCACGGGCGCGAGCCGCGCGACCGCTTCGAAGAACGCCCGAACATCCTCGGTGCCTCCTTCGAGCGCCGGGATGACGCGCGCGAGAATGCGGGCGGCAACCGGCGATGCCGGATGGCCGACCAGGTCCCGTAGCCGGCGCCAGCCACCCGGCTCCGTGCAGTCCACGGCCGAGCGGATACCGGTCGCGCCGAGCTTGAGGAGCGTCTCCGTGGCATCGCGGTCGTGCCGCGAGACGAGAGCGACGGCCGGGATCGCGGGGAACTCGCGTACGAAGCGCGCGACGGCGGGGAGCTCGTCGGTGCGGCAGGTGTGCACCGAGAGAATGAGCGCGTCCACGCGCTTGCGCCGCGCGGCCCGCAGGGCGTCCCGGAACGAGCCCGTGTGGAGCGTCGTGAAGCAACCATCGCCAGCGGCGTCGAGCCGGGGACGCTCCGGTGGAGGCAGAACGGTGCAAACGGTCACCATGCGGGAGACACGCTAGCATGGACCCTTCAACCCCGGCTCAAGGCGGCCCACGGGTGGGCCCGCATCACGGCCGCGGGGCCGATGGCCCCTCAACCCCCGGTCAACGCGCCGCGTTGGAGGAACGACTGCGGCGGCACGTCGCGGCGCTCGAGGGCGTTCGCCACCCGACGGCCGCACCGGAACGACACCGCGCCGCCCGGGACTACCTCGCGGCCGAGCTGCGCGCGATGGGCCTCACCGTCGACCTCGTTCCCTTCTCGTTCCGACGACGCACCTACCACAATGTCGTGGCGCTCCATGCCGGCCGCGACGCCGGGCGAGCCCGCCTGCTCGTGGGGGCACACTTCGACTCTACCGCCCACACGCCGGGCGCCGATGACAACGCCAGCGGCGTCGCCGCTCTACTTGAATGCGCTCGACTGGTCGCGGCGCGAGTGCCCGAGGCCGGCGTCGAGTTCGTGGGCTTCGATCTCGAGGAGCTGCAGACGGTGACGGGCCGATACCGCGTCGGGAGCCACGCCCTGGCGCGCGAGAAGCGGGCCCGCGACGACGCACTGGCGGGCGCCCTGATCCTCGAGATGGTGGGCTATCGCGATCCCGCGCCCGGCACACAGATCGTGCCTCCGCTGCTCGGCATCGACGTCCCCCGGACCGGGGACTTCCTCGCGGCGGTGGGAGATGCGCGGTCCCGCTCGCTCCTCGATGGGTTCGTGGCCGGTGCGCGCGCCGCGGCGCCCGATCTGCCGGTGGTCCCGTACGCCACGCGGCTGCGCGGCTGGCTCCTGCCGCTCACCCGACTGTCCGACAACGCATCCTTCTGGGACGCCCGGTATGCTTCGCTGATGTTGACCGACACGGCGTTCCTCCGGAACCCGCACTACCATCGCTCGACCGACACGAGCGCGACGCTCGACTACACGTTCATGGCGATGGTCACGGAAGCGACGGCGGGTGCGGTCGTTCGGCTGGCCGATGGTGCCTGAGACCGCGACTCCGGGCCCGGGGCCCTCGCCCCGACGCGTCGCCCTCATCCTCGCCGCCGGTGTCCTGCTGCTCGCCGCGGGGGGCGCGATCTGGTTCGTTCGCTTCGCGGGAGAGGTCCGGCGCGATCCGGCGCTGATCTATCGCGAGCCCGCGACGCTCGACAAGCTGCTCAAGCGGGCGGAAGAAGCCGAGCGCGCCGGGGATCGTGCGACGGCGATTGCCACCTACCGGTTCGTGGCCGACGTGGGGCAGGGGACCAGTCCGGAGCTAGCACCGTACATCGCGGCGGCCCGCGCCGGGCTCAACCGCCTAGAAGCCCCCGATATACGTCCAGGTCAGCCGCACTGAAGCACACGAAGCGCACCAGCTCCACAGGGCTCGGTTCTCCGAGGGTCTGCCGCACTGTCGCGACCGCGACACGAGCGGCTCGATCTATGGGATAGCCGTACGCTCCGGTGCTGATCGAGGGGAAGGCAATCGACCTGATCCCGTGCGCCAGGGCGAGCTTGAGGGAGTTGCCGTAACAGCTCCGGAGTAGCCCTGGCTCGCTGCGTCCACCGCCGCTCCACACGGGGCCCACCGTGTGAATCACATACCTGGCGGGTAGGCGGTAGCCCTGCGTGATCCGGGCCTCCCCGGTGGGGCAGCCGCCGAGCCCGCGGCACTCGTCAAGGAGCTCCGGGCCGGCGGCGCGGTGGATGGCGCCGTCCACGCCGCCGCCACCCAATAGCGTCGTGTTGGCGGCGTTCACGATGGCGTCTACGACCTGGCGGGTAATGTCCCCCTGGACCGCTTCCAGCCTCGCCATGAGGGCAATCTAGCGCACCGCGTAGCCCACCCTATTGTTAACTGGTGCTCGCGGGCGTCCTGTGCGGCCGGCCAAAGCAGTGCCGCCGCCCGTAGCGCAGCCCTGGCGGGACGGACGCCATGCCGCGACGCGACCTTATCGAGCGGGTCCGCAAGGCCCTCGGCGACCGCTACACCGTGCTCAATGCGGTGGGTCGGGGCGGGAACGCGTCTATCTTCGCGGGACAGGACCACAGCGGCACCTTTGTGGCCATCAAGGTGCTGCATCCCGAGCTGGCGGTGTCGGTGGCCGCAGACCGCTTCCTGCGCGAGATCCGCTACACCGCACAGCTCAATCACCCGCACATCGCGCGGCTGATGGACAGCGGCGAATCGGACTATCTCCTCTGGTACGTCATGCCGTACGTGCCCGGGGAGACGCTGCGCCAGGCGATGCGCCGCCAGCCTCAGCTCGCGATCCCCCACGCGGTGAGCATCGCGACGGACGTGCTCGACGCGCTCGAGCACGCGCACGCGCACGGCATCGCGCACCGGGACATCAAGCCCGACAACATCGTGGTATCGCCCGACGGCGCCGTCCTTGTGGACCTCGGCATCGCGCGCGCGATCGCCACCTCCGGCGACGACCGTGTGACCCGGAGCGGGTTCGTGGTGGGCACGGAGGAGTACATGAGCCCGGAGCAGGCGGCGGGCGCGCCCGACGTGGACGGCCGCACGGACATCTACTCCCTGGGCATCGTGCTCTTCGAGTCCATCGCGGGGCGACCGCCGTTTTCGTCCGCGAGCGCCGCAGCCGTGCTCGACATGCATCAGCATGCACCCCCGCCGGACCTGCGTGGCCTGCGCCGCGACGCGCCCAAAGGACTCGCGACCGTGCTGGCGCGCGCGCTCGCGAAGCCACGCGCCGACCGGTGGCAGCGGGCGACAGACATGCGACAGGCGTTGCTGCCCTACGGTGAGCGGGGAGCGGGTGCGTCGTGAGAACCGGGACGTGGACCCTCGCGGCCGTCCTGGCGCTCGGCGCGGGGCTCCCGCGCCCGGTGTGGGGGCAATGCCCCGACGGCTCCCCGCCGCCCTGCGGCCGGCCGCGCCAAGTGCTCGACACCACTCGCTATGCGATCCTCCCCTTCGTACATCGCGAGGGCAGCCAAACGGCCACGCTCGATGGCGCCGATTGCGCCGAGCTGCTCAGCGAAGCCTTCGGCCGCTGGGTCGAGGTGCGGTTGGCCGACAAGACCCGGATCTACGACGCCCTGGCGCGGCGCGGCGCGCGGGCGCCGTTCCGGATTCCGTTCGACACCGCGCTCGCCATTGCCCGCGCGCTGGGCGCCGGGAAGCTGGTGATGGGGCAGTTGTGGATCTTCGGGGACACGCTCCGCCTCACTGCCGGGGTGTATGACGCCGCGCGGGGCGGCCCGCCGGTCCGGGAGGTCACCATGCGCGTGGCGGCCCACAGCGGCGGAATCGGCGCCGCGTTCAACGCGCTCGCCGATTCGCTGCTCGGCGCTGACCCCGGCGCGATGGAGGGCGCGGGGGCCGAGCAGACCCGGTCTCTGCGCGCCCTGCGAGCGTACGCGCTAGGCGAGCGCGCCATGCGGGCATGGGACCTGACCGCGGCCACTAGCGCGTTTCGGACGGCGATCGTCGCGGATTCCGAGTTCGCACACGCGTACCTGAGACTCGGGCAGGCACTCTTGTGGACCGCCGATTCCGCCCCGGCGGCCGCACGTGACCGCGTGGTGATCGCCCGCCAGACCGGGACCCTGCTCGCAAAGCTCGGGGGTGGAGATCGCGCTTTGCTGCTCGCGCAACAGGCCATGTTCGAAGAGCGCTGGCCCGATGCGTGTGCCAAGTATCGCGAGAAGCTCGCCGCCGACTCGACAAGTTTCGCCGCGTGGTACGGGCTCGCGGAGTGCATTGCTGAGGACCCCGTCGTGACGCCGGATCCCATCGACAGCAGTCGGTACGTGTTCCGCGGAAGCTGGCATTCCGCGGTGCTGGCATACCGCCGTGCGCTCCTGCTCGCGCCGTCGTTCAACTTCGCCTTCGGAGGCGGCGCCGCACAGCGACTGACACGCATCCTCTATGCCGAGAGATACCGGTGGCGTAAGGGTCGTCTCGGCAATGTCCCATATTTTGGCCTGCCGTCGCTTGAGGCCGACACGATCGCCTTTCACCCAGTGACGGGTGCGGTCATGGCCCGCTTCGGCACCCGGCCCGCGACTCACCGAGCCGCCGTCGAGCGGAATCGCGCGATCCTCAATGAAGTGGCGGCAGCCTGGGTCACTGCCTTCCCTCAGGAAGCGCAGGCGCACCGAACATTGGCCTACGCGTTCGAGGTCGGGGGCAAGCTTACCGGGGCCCGGTTAGAGCAACAGAGCGCGCTGGAAGAAATCAGCGCGGCGCAGCGACTTGCACGGACGCCGACGCAGCGGATTCGGGACGCGGTCGCTCGAGTCCGCCTCCTGGTGAAGGCGGGAGAATTCGCAACCGCCCGCCACACCGGAGACTCTCTGCTGGGGTCGCTCGGGCGACCCACGACCGGCATGGCAGGCATAGCCGTACTCCTCGGGCGTCCGGCCCTGGCGGCACGGCTGTTCGTTCCGGAGGACTCAAACTACCTGCCCTCCGCCGCCGATAACGAGCCTGTGAGCCTACCAGTCCCGATCGTACAGACGGGGCTGCGCTTGCTTGCGTACGCTGCCGCCGGAGCACCTCGCGAAAGCGTTCTTGTATTCGAGGCCCGGGCCGAAGATGCGGCCCGGGGTCTGCCCATTCCCACCCGCGCAGCGGCACGCAGCTCGCTGCTCGACATCCCTGCGGAGCTCGTGTTCGACGTCATGGGCCCGCGACCGCGGCATCGCCAACTCCCTTTGGTCGATCGCGAAATGGTCATGCAATGGGCCCTCGCGCGCGGGGATACCTCGCAGGTGCGCGCCCATCTGGACACGCTGCTGGCGACTACGGGACCGGCCCCGTCGGCCGACGAGTTGTCATCGGACGCCGTCTACGAGCGGGCGTGGCTCATGCTCGCGATCGGAGACACGATAGGAGCCGTGCACTACCTCGACGGCACGCTCGAGGACTTGCCCGATTTGTTCTCTGCACTGCTCGACTACCTGCCGCTTACCGGCACGCTGGTGCGCATGATGGCGTTGCGTGCCGATCTCGCGGCCGTACGGGGCGAGACAGCGACCGCGCATCACCTCGCTCGGGCCGTTACGACTCTCTGGTCGGGCGCCGAGCGACCGCTGCAGCCCGTTGTGACTCGAATGCAGCGAATCCTTGCTGAGCAGAAGTGATGCGCGCCTTTCAAGGAGGCCCGATCATGATCGCCCGCACCTCGCACCATCGGCACTGCGTCCCTCTGTTGGTATTGGCAACGTTCGTCGGAGGATGCCACTACGTCACTCCCGGTCCACGTTGGACCGGCGACATCATGCGGTTGCCGACCGACTCCGTCCGCGTCGTGTTCGCCGCGTACGCGTCCTCGCTGCGCTTCACGGCGGACACGCCGTTCGCGAATCGTGGGATTATCGCCGCCACACGCGACACCGCTTACGTCGAGCCTGAGACCGGGTCGGATCAGCTGCGCATGGACCAGTTGGGGGTAGGTCGCGTCATAGCGCGACTGAAGAGTCGAACACCGTATCCTGGGGCGGGACTCGGACCATCGTGGTGGACGTATTGGTGGGTGGACGGGCTCGGGCCCGGCAGGACCTATCGATCAGTCCTCGTCGCAATCCACGACAATGTGGTGTTCAGACAGGCGCGGGGACTCCAGTTCCGCTACCACCCGGAGCATACTTCGCGGATTGCGATCGTCGGATCCGATAGCTCGTGCCACAGGTGTGGCGGGTGGTGCGCGTTGTCGCTCCGGGCGGCGGACACACTCATGACGCGATAGCCTTGTGGGCCGCGGGGGCGTCGTGAGAACCGGGATGTGGACGGTCGCGGCCGTCCTGGCGCTCGGCGCGGGGCTCCCGCGCCCGGTGTGGGGGCAATGCCCCGACGGCTCCCCGCCGCCCTGCGGCCGGCCGCGCCAAGTGCTCGACACCACTCGCTATGCGATCCTCCCCTTCGTACATCGCGAGGGCAGCCAAACGGCCACGCTCGACGGCGCCGATTGCGCCGAGCTGCTCAGCGAAGCCTTCGGCCGCTGGGTCGAGGTGCGGTTGGCCGACAAGACCCGGATCTACGACGCCTTGGCGCGGCGCGGCGCGCGGGCGCCCTTCCGGATTCCGTTCGACACCGCGCTCGCCATCGCCCGGGCGCTGGGCGCCGGAAAGGCCGTGATGGGGCAGCTGTGGAGCTTCGGGGACACGCTCCGCCTCACGGCGGGGGTGTACGATGCCGTGCGGGGTGGCCCGCCGGTCCGGGAGGTCACCACGCGCGTGGCGGCGAACAGCGGCGCGATCGGCGCGGCGTTCAACGCGCTGGCGGATTCGTTGCTGGGCGCCGACCCGGGCGACGCGCGCGGCGCGGGCGCCGAGCAGACCCGCTCGCTCCGCGCGCTGCGCGCCTACGCGCTGGGCCAACGTGCGATTCGCGAGTGGGACCTCGCTCGTGCCACCGGTGAATTTCGTACGGCGGTTGCCGCCGATTCGGGTTTCGCGCACGCCTATCTCGGGCTCGGCCAGGTGCTCTTGTGGGCGGGGGATTCCACCGCGGAGGCGGCGCGCGATCGCGCCGTCATTGCCCGCCGTACGACCGACCTGCTCAGCAAGATGGGAAGCTGGGAAGGCGCGCTGCTGTTCGCCCAGCAAGCCATGTTCCAACGGCGCTGGCCCGACGCGTGCCAGCGCTATCGCGAGATCCTCGCTGCCGATTCGGCGAGCTTTACCGCGTGGTACGGACTCGCGGAGTGCCTCTCCGGAGACCCTGTCGTGATCCCAGACCCTGGCGATACGTCACGGTTTGTGTTCCGGGGAAGCTGGCACTCTGCCGTCCTGGCGTATCGCCGGGCGCTGCTGCTCGCGCCGTCGTTCAACTTTATCTTCGGCGGCCGAGCCGCCCAACGTCTCACTCGGATTCTCCAGGCGGAGAGCTACTGGTGGCGCGAGGGTCGTCGTGAGGGTCAATCGTTCTACGCCTTCCCCGCGCTCGAGGATGACACGCTGGGGTTTCACCCCGTACCGGCCGCCTATGCCGAGACGCTCAGCATCGGGACAGCAGGACATATCGCGGCCGTGGCCCACAATCGGGCCATCCTCATCGAGGTCACGCTCGCGTGGGTGAGCGCGTTTCCGAGCGATGCTCGCGCCCATCGCGCACTGGCCTACGCGCTGGAGGTAAACGGAAACGTCGGGCCCGCGGTCGAGACGCCCCGCTCGGCGCTCAGCGAGATCCAGATGGCCCGACGCCTAGACCGCCGGCCCGAGGATCGCCTCGCTGACCTCCTCACTGCCGTCCGACTGCTTGTGAAGGCAGGAGGATTCGAGGACGCGCGCCGGCTCGGCGATTCGCTGCTGCGCTCCGCGCCCCGGGGCGTGGCCGGACCAGCCGGCGTGGCCGTGCTCCTCGGGCGGCCGGCACTCGCTGCCCGGCTGGTCGCCCCCGAAGATCCGGAGACAGAGTACCCGGGGAGCGCTGACAACCAGCCCATCACCATATCGGTAGCACTGTTGCAGCCGGGTCTGGTGCTGCTGGCGTATGCGTCTGCTGGCGGACCCGCCGACAGCGTGGCGGCGTTGGAGCGGCGCGTCGAGGCGCGGCTCGCAAGTGTGCCCGCGCCGTCACGAGCCTCGGTACGGAGCGCGCTGCTCGACGTCCCCGCGACGCTGGTGTTCTACACAATGGGGGTTCGGCCGGCCCATCGCTCGACGCCGCCCGGGCCCAGCCAGTCGATGGCGATGCAATGGGCGCTCGCACACGGCGACACCGCGTCCGTGCGCGCTGCCATTGCCGCGGAGCTCGCGAAGCGCGGTGGCCTGCTCTCGCGCGACGACACTCCGCCTGAGGGCGTCTACCTCGACGCTCGCCTGCTGCTCGCTCTCGGCGACACAACTGCAGCGGAGCGAACACTCGACGCGCCGCTCAACAATCTTCCAAGGCTGCACAGCTATCTACTGCGATATCTCCCGCTTGCCGGCAGTTTGGTCCGAGCGATGGTCTTGCGCGCCGACCTCGCTGCGGCGCGCGGCGACCGCGCCACGGCGGGGCGCTGGGCGACCGCGGTCGTAACGTTGTGGTCCGGTGCGGAGCCCGCGCTGCAGCCGATCGTCGCGCGAATGAAACAGATCGCGCGCCAGAAGTGATCGCGATCCCTAGCTAGGAGGTCGTATGACAGTTCACAAGCGATGGCTCCCGAGGATCGGCGTCAGTCTTCTCATACTCGCGTTGGCGGAGAGTCGGGCCGGCCAATGCCAGGTTAAGCCGGACTCATCCTATCGAGCGCCGAGGCCGACGCGACTCTTCGAAAGGAAAGACGTAACCCACATTTCCTTCACCGACTTCGAAAGAGAGTACGCCGACAGCTTGCACTTCGACTCCGTGTACGGAGCCGCCGATTCTCAGCACGTCGAGTTTACGTCCGACGGGAAGAGTCACCCCAGCCCCAAGGGAATGATGGCCTGGATCGAGCCCGAGGAGGGAGCGTGGGCGCTGGAACCAAAGGAGTTGGCGGAGGGTCGAGTCATTGCGAGGATCAAGACCGAAAAACCCACGCCGCTGGGCTACGGCCCGCGGTGGACGTATTGGTGGGTAGATAGGCGTGGGCCACCGGGGAAAAATGATGGGTGGCGCTCTGTCTTCTTCTTCCCGGACAGGACTCCCGTGGTGTCGGACCTGAGATACACGACGCACCCCGGCTATCAGTGGCGCCAGTCCATCGCTAAGTGGGGGGGCAGCCAATGGAGTAGCTGCGACCGGGCCGGCTGCTGCACGAAGGAGTAGATGTAACCGCCATCTGCTTGCGGCCGGGTCACCCAAGCGGCATGATGATAGCCACTTCGCCTGGTCATGCCCGCGGACCCGCTGTTCGACCGCCTGGCCCGCGCCCTCGCGGACCGCTACACCCTGGAGCGCGAGCTGGGCCGGGGCGGCATGGCGACCGTCTACCTCGGCACCGACCTGAAGCTCGAGCGGCGCGTGGCCATCAAGGCGCTGGCGCCGACCACGCGCGCCTACCTCGGCAGCGACCGGTTCCAGCGCGAAGTCCTGCTCGCCGCCCAGCTGTCGCATCCCCACATCGTGCCGCTGTTCGAAGCCGACGAGGCCGACGGCATCCTCTTCTACGTGATGGAGTACGTGGAAGGGGAGTCGTTGCGGGACCGGCTGATGCGCGAAGGGCCGCTGCCCGTCGCGGACGCGCTCCGCATCGCTGCCGAAGTGGGTGATGCGCTGCAGTACGCGCACGAGAACGGGGTCATCCACCGCGACATCAAGCCGGAAAACATCCTCTTGTCGCGGGGCCATGCCATGGTGAGCGACTTCGGGGTCGCCAAGCTGATGGAGGAACGCGGCAGCACGCCGGGCTGGACGCTGACCGGGGGTGGCATCGCGGTTGGCACCGTGGAGTACATGAGCCCGGAGCAAGCCAGCGGCGACAAGCGCGTCGATGCACGGAGCGACGTGTATGCGCTCGCGGCGGTCGTGTACGAGATGCTCGCGGGCGAGCCCCCGTTCACCGGGCCCAACGCGCAAGCGATTGTGGCCCGCGTGCTCGGCGATGCCCCGCGGGCCATCCGTACCGTGCGCCCGGGACTGCCGGTGCACCTGGAAGGGGCGCTCGCGCGCGGTTTGGCGAAACTGCCGGGCGACCGCCCGCGAACCGCCCGAACGTTCGTCGAGTCTCTCGCCGTCCCGGCGCCTAAACGCCTCCTGGTGACGGCTCGCGGCCTCACCTGGGTAGCGCTCGGGGGGGGCGCGGCCGTGGTTGCCTGGATGCTGTGGCGTAAGCCCGCTCTTAAGCCGCCCGCCGGCATGGTGCTGGTTCCGGCGGGCGTCTATCCGATCGGGGGCGGGGGTGTGAGTGGGAACGGGAACGGGGGCGGGGGGGCGGGCAGCCGCGGCGCGCCCTGGCGAGACTCTGTCGTGATCCGGCTCGACTCGTTCTTCATCGATGCCGCCGAGGTGAGCGTCGACGCCTACCGGCGGTACGTCGACTCCGCGCACAAAGCGCCACCCTGGACGGAACCGCCGCCCGGCCAATGGCCGGTGATCGGCGTGCTCTGGTCGGAAGCGGCGGCGTACTGTGGGTGGCGGCAGAGCGGCGGCCGTCTGCCGACCGAGGACGAATGGGAAGCCGCCGCGCGCGGGCCGCGTGGCTGGCGCTATCCCTGGGGAGACCGGTGGGAGCGAGGTCGCGCGAACGCCGACTCGGTGCGCGACACGTTCGCCCCCGTGGGAGCGGACAGTCTCGGGAGATCGTGGGTCGGCGCAGTGGACATGATCGGGAATGCGTGGGAATGGACTGCGACGGCCGGCACCGGGCCGGGGGGCGCGCCCGGGCACGTGATCAGGGGTGGGGCCTTCGACACCCCGCCGCAAAGCGCGACGGCCGCGTTCCGCGCGGTCTTCCCAGACCGGCGGACGTGGTTGGGCCATACCGGATTCCGCTGCGCGCGGGACGTCTCGGTGCGGGCGCCCGCCGCACCGGCACCCACCAGCGTGGCCGTGCTGTACTTCGACAACCAGTCGTCCGACACCGCCGATGCCTACCTCGCGACCGGCTTGACCGAAGGGATCATCACGCGCTTGGGCCGCGTCGAGCGCTTGACGGTCAAGTCGCGCAACGCGGTACGACGCTTCCGGGGATCCGCAGTGGACGATCCCGCGGGGGTGGGCCGCGCGCTCGGCGTCGCGTTTCTCGTGAACGGTGCCGTCCGCCGCTCGAGTGCTGGCCTACATGTGACCGCCGAGCTGGTCCGCGCGACGAGTGGTGTGCACGTGTGGGGAGCGCAATACAACCGTGGGGACACGGCGCTGCAGGCGATCGAGGGTGAGATTGCTGACACGATCGCCAGCCGCGTCGGCGGCCCGCTCGCACCGGCGGAGCGTACCGCCGCGCACGGCCGCACCACACGCGACCCAGCGGCATACGATCACTTTCTCCACGGGAACTACTATCTGGCGCAGCGGACGCCGCGCGCCGTCGGGCGGGCGATCCGCGAGTTCGAGGCGGCGGAGCGACTCGATCCAGGCTTGGCTCCAGCGGCCGCGCGGATCGCTTTGAGCTACGCCCTGTTCCTCGACTGGGGATGGGACTACCCGGGGCTGGCGCCCGACGCCGTGCTCGACCGTGGCTTCGCCGCCGCCGACCGCGCGTTGAGCCACGACTCGGCGGCGGCGGATGCCTGGATGGCGCGCGGGTTCCTGCTGAGCTTCCGCGACCCGCGAACTTTCCGCGGCGTCGAGGAAGCGTTTCAGCGCGCAACCGTCCTGGATCCATCCAATGCCGAGGCGTATCACCAATACGGGATGGCGCTCCTGTGGCTCGGGCGGGATTCGGGCGCTACCGCCTTGTACCGCCGTGCCCTCGCCATCGACCCGGAGCGCGCCATCACCCTCTTCAACCTGGCGCGTGTGCGCATGCGCGGTGGCGCTTACCGCGACGCCCGGCATTGGCTCGACAGTGCCCTCGCGGTGGATCCGGGTGCCGACTATGCGTACGCGCTGCGGGCGCTGGCACACCTGCGTCTGGGTGAGCGGGCAGACGCGCGTGTCGATGGCGAGACGGCGGTCCGGCTGCGTGCCGGTTACCGGTTGCCGGCGGAGGCTGTGCTGGCCCTCACCGAACTCGCCACCGGCGACACCGCCGCGGCGCAAACCCGCGTCGATCGTCTCGAGCGGGAGATCGGCGTGGGGCGACCCACGGTGACCGACGCCGCCTGGGTGGGACGGGCCCTCGTCGCTCTTGGGGAACCCGACCTGGCGCTGGCCCTGCTGGAGCGGGTACGACCCCGTGGGGCGCGGCTGTGGTACTACCTCCAATCGCCGGAGTTCGAGGCCGTGAGAGCAGATCCACGCTTCCGACGGCTGGTGGAGGAATCGCAACCCAAGTGAGACGCCTCCTGCTCTTGCTGCTGCTGTCCGCGTGTCAGCCATCGGCCCGCCGCGTCCTACTTCTCGACCTCGCGCTCACCGAGCCCGCGCTGCTCAACAGTACGGCGCAGCCGTGGCATGACGAGGGGTACAGGATCGAGTACCGCCGCTTCTATCCTCACCTCGCCCGCAGCGATCTCTCGCGCTACCGTGTGCTCATGTTCTTGCTGGGCCGTGAGCCCGAGGCCCCTTCGGACGCGCTCACGGCCGGCGATCTCGCGCTCCTGACTGAATGGGTGCACAAGGGGGGCGTGGTCGTGCTCGGCTACGACGCGGACGGGGAGGGATACCTCGACCGCTGGACGGCGAACCGCTGGCTCGAATTCGTGGGCGCGGGGATCTCCATCGGCGATCGGTTGCTCGAGGATACGGTCGTGCGGGCTACGACAACCACCGGTCGCCCACAGCCGTGGGCCGAGGCCCGCACGCTGGGCGACGAGCCGCTCGGCTCGGTGTTCGACGCGTTTCCGCTCGAGCGCAACGACGTGCTGGCCACGCGCGATTCCGCGCAGCTGCTCGCGATGACGTCCCCGCACGCATTTGTCCGCGCCCCGCGCACGCCGGCGGCGCGCGGGCGCGCCGGCGTCGTCGCCGCCGTGCGCATCGGAACCGGGCTCGTCGTGGTGGCCAGCCGCCACGCGCTCGGCGCCGTCGGACCACAGTTTCGCTCCACCACAGCCCCGGTCCAGCAACTCGACGCGCTCACGCAGACGCGCGCCTTCCTGGTCGCGCTCGCTCGCTGGACGCGCCGGCCCGCCGAGTGGGCGCACGTCCCGCCCGCGGGTCGCGGCATGCCCCTCACCCTGGCACAGGCGCCCGTCCCCGTGGAGCCGCTTCCGCCCGCCCTGACGCCGCCAGTCGCTGTGGACACGATCGCGCTACCGCTCGGCCACGACGCGACGCTCGCTCGGGTGGCGGGCGCCCCCGACTGGATGCGCCAGCAAGGGATGCGGGTGTTGTGGGCCTCGCTCTTCGCCACGCGTGACGGACGGCGAGCCGCCCGATCGACTGCATCGCTCGATTCGCTGGTCGCCCTGCTCGACGCGGGCGGCTTCAACTTGCTCGCGGGTGACGCCGGCCCCGAAAGTACCGATTCGCTCCACACCTACTGGGAGGAGCGTCTCGCGGTGCGCCGGGTGTGGGCCGATGCGGTGAAGCGCCTGCAGCCCACCAGCGTCGCATGGATCCCCGTGCTCGATCTCGACAAGGCACGTCACGCCGCAGCGGACTCTTCCCGGGGAGCGCGCGGCGAACCGCTTGCTGCGCCCTGCGCCCTCGACTCCATGCTCTGGACCGATGGCCTGGCCACGGCGTATGCCGCCCTGGGTCGGCTCGCCGCCGAGCAGCGTACCCTGGTGATCGCGCTCGGTCTCGACGTCGGCGAGCGGAGCTATTCAATGGGTCAGGAATTCTGCGACGCGGCGTGGCGCCGCGGGCTCATCGCCCTGACCCTGACTGGCGCAGCCGGCAGGCACCTCGATTCGCTCCCGTACGCGGCCCGATATCCGACGCTGCGCGACGCCGGCCTGCTGCCCCGCTACTACCGAGCCCTCGAGGACGAGGTCGCCGCCCGCGCCACGGTGTTGCGGGACCGGGTGCTGAAGCAGCGCCGCGACGTCTACTTCGCCTTCCGGCTGGCGCAGCCACCGGCCGACTGGTTCAGTCTGGGACTGCTGCGCGGCTTCGGGCTACCCGATCGCCCATTGCTGGTGCTCACCCCCGAGCTTCAGACGCGCGACCTGTTCGCATTCCACCGGGGGCGCGGCCTCAACGTGGCGCACGCGGTCTCCCTCGTGCCGCAATCGCTCCGATCCCGCGACTGGTCAGGCGTCAGGCAGGTGGTGTTCGGCGAAAGCGACGGCTTCTGGGTCCCCGCAGGCGACGCCACCCCAGCGGCCGGCGGCAAGCGCTTGCCAGCGGACAGCTTGGGGCGGCTGCTGCGGCGGCTTCAGCGCTAGACTTGCTCCCACCCTTCCGGTAGTTTTCCGGACGGGAGGCGGTAGGGCGCGATGGTCGCGGCACGCCGGCTGGAATGGTGTGCTGAGGAAAGTCCGAGCTCCGAGGGCAGACTGCCAGGTAACGCCTGGGCGCCGCGAGGCGACGGAAAGGGCCACAGAAAACAGACCGCCCTTTATCCAAGGGTAAGGGTGAAACGGTGGGGTAAGAGCCCACCGCGCGCCTGGCAACAGGCGTGGCACGGTAACCCCCAGTTGGAGCAAGGCCAAATAAGCAGCGAGACCCGGCCCGGGTCGGTTGAGCTGCGGGTAGGCCGCGCGAGGTGGCTGGCGACAGCCATCCCAGAGAGATGACCATCTGCCCGCCACGCGGGCAAACAGAACTCGGCTTATGGCCCTACCGCCCACCTCCCGATGACCTCGTCTTCGAAACCCTATCCCACCCAATGGGAGCAAGTGGCGGACCTACGGGTATTCCGCACGACCACGCAGGAATGGGAGAAGCTCATCGGGTGGCGCGCCGACATGCGGAAGCGCGGCTGGAAGCTGCTGCGCGTGGCGAGCGAAGGGACGGAAATGGTAGCTGTGTTCGGCCGTAC
The DNA here is from genome assembly GCA_003222035.1 of Gemmatimonadota bacterium. Lineage (GTDB taxonomy): Bacteria > Gemmatimonadota > Gemmatimonadetes > Gemmatimonadales > GWC2-71-9 > AG41. The sequence goes on from QHUS01000045.1 coordinate 184,338, forward strand.
CAAGGGCGAACGCGCGGAAGGAGCGGGAGGAGGGGGGGGGGGGCCCGCGTGACACGCCGATTGCTGGTCGCCGGGACCGCGCTCGCGGCCGCGTGCGCCGCGGGTGCGCGCGGCACCGTTCCGGCGCCCACGACGCCGGCGCCGGACCCTTACGCCACCACCCCGGCGACGACACCGCCGACGCCGCGCACCGACGCCGTTCGCTACGGACCCGCCGCGGCGCGGTATCTCGTGCGCCGACAGCTCCACATTCAGCAGGCGCTCGGGGATCAGCCACAGGTCCAGACCGTCGGAGCGCGTATCTTCGTCGCGACCGCGATCACCGGGCCGGCCGACAGCGTAGGGTACCCGGCGATGTTCACCGTGGATTCGATCGTGGCCGACTCGGGCACGCCGCCGCCGATCGTGGACAACGTGAGCAAGGTGCGCAAGCTGGTGTTCGCCGGCCGCGTGGCGGTGCGCGGTGAGTTCGTGAACGTGATCGCGTCGGACAGCGCTGTGGCGCAGTCGGTGATCCAGCTGCTCGGCAACTTCCGCGACTTCCTGCCACGGCTACCCGTCGACGGGGCGAAGCCCGGCGCGGTGTGGACGGACACGGTCGAGACCCACCCGCAGCGTGCGAGTCGACGGAACGCAGACATATCGCGTGGCGGGCGGGGGGAAGAACGCCGGGCAGCCGTTCGAGCTCTCCGGTGCCGGGACGGGGAGCGGCGTGAACTATCTGGCCTTTGACGGCCGTTATCTGGGCGGAGAGTGGCAGGACTCGACCAATCTCACGGTGCGCCTACCCGTCCAGGGCGTCGCGGTGCCCGTCATCCAGGTGACTCACACCACCGTCGCGGTGCTGCCCTAGTGGGGCAACGGTCGGACAGTCGGACGGTCGGACTGTCCCTGGCGCTTTTCGTCGTCGCGACCAACTCGTTCGCCCAAGCCCCCAACCGCGCCACCCGCTACCTCTTCCCCACCGACGTCACCGATGCCCGCGCGCTGTGGGTCAATCCCGCCGGCTTGGGTGCGTTTCCAGAAGCTTCGATCAATCTCGACGTGACGGTCGGTGATCCCGGCTCGAGCGGCAAGCTGCGGCAACTCACGTTTGCCTTCAATTCGCGCGGCCTCTCGGCCGGCTACCAGCGCGACATATACAGCGACGGCCAGCACGGACACACGTACAAGCTCGGTCTCGCCACGGGCCAAGGGGGCTTCGCAGCCGGCCTCACCGCGGCGCTGTACCGCGGGGCCGGTTCGGGGACAGGGTGGGATGTGGGGCTCCGGTACGATGTGACGGAGGGGCTGATCGTGGGCGCCGCCATCCAGCATATCGGAGGGCCGCATGTCCGCGATTCGACGCTGCGCGTGACCTATGTCCCGGGCGCAACGCTGCTGCTCGGACACCAGCACGTTGGTCTCTCCGCCCTCAGCCAGCTCACGAGCGACGGTGCTGAAGGATACGCGTTCGGAGCGCGGGGGACGCTGGGCGCGGGTTGGAAGCTTCCCGTCGGTCTGCTCGCGCGGCTCGACACGGACGGCTCTTTGCGTCGCACCGGATTTGTGTTCGGGGTCTCGCTCGGCGGGGAAGATGCCGCCGGCCTCGTCGCGACCACGCCGGGCGACGTGAGCAGCATCGATGCGCTCAGTCTGTACGGCGTGTCGACCCGCCGGTTCGCCCGCCCCCGCCCGCATTAGGGAGCAGCTTTCCAAGTCGGCGCGCCAGCTCGTAGACGTCGCGGAACGACAACTGGTAAAACACCGTGTCACGTCGCGCACGGGGCAAGGCGAGCACCATTCGGAACGAGAGCCCGGCCCGCATAGTGGCGCCATACTGCGCCTGGACGTCGTCGCGCGGGTAGGCACGGACGCCGTGCGGGGTCGCGACCGCGATGCTCCGCCGCGCCACCACCAGGACGGTCGTATCGTCGGGTCCGTGGGGTGAGAACACATAGAGGGCGCGGTCTCCGGGCGTGAGCGCGCTCAGGCTCCGGATCACGTCCGCGACGCTGTCCGGGAGGGGGGCGAGCGCCGAAACGCGAGGCGGGCGCGACAGGATCGTGAGCATCACGAGCACAACACCGGTCACGACGCCCAGACCGGCGAGCGCGCGAATGGCCCCCGCCGCAAGCGATGCGCGCCCCCCCACCGTATCGTGGGCGGCGGTCGGAAGGGCTTCGACCAGCGCGCGACTCAGCTCTTCGGCAGTCTGGAAGCGTTCCGCCGGGTCCTTCGCAAGCGCCCGATCGACCACCGCAGCGAGCGTCGCTGGAATCTCGCTCCGGAGGTGGCGGATCGGCTCCGCGGTCGCCGTCGCCTGCTTCATGAGGACCGACTGGGCGGATTCGCCGTCGAAGGGCGGCACGCCGGCCAGCATCTGATAGAGGACGACGCCGAGGGAGTAGATGTCCGACCGGGCGTCCACCTGCTCCCCGGTGGCCTGTTCGGGACTCATGTAATGCGGCGTGCCGACCACCATGCCTTCCGTGGTCAGCTGGCTCGCGGAGGCCTCCTGAGCGGCCTTCGCGATCCCGAAGTCGGTCACGAGCACGTGGCCGGTCTCGTCGAGCAGGATATTGTCGGGCTTCACGTCGCGATGCACGATGCCGTTGCGGTGCGCGTGGCCGAGCGCGTCCGCGACCTGCCGGGCGATGCGCGAGGCGTCGCGCAGCGAGAGACGGTGCTGCTGCTCGAGCATTTGCCGGAGCGACGGCCCGTCGAGGCACCGCATGACGATGTACAGGACTTCGTTCTTGTAGCCCCCGACTTTGTAGATCGGCACGATGTGCGGGTGCTCGAGGCCGGCGCTGGTTCGCGCCTCGCGCACGAACCGCTCGGCGAGTCCCGGCGACGGCGTGAGACCGAGGTCGAGCACCTTGACGGCCACGTCGTGCCCCAGGGTATCGTCGCGCACCCGGAACACCGCCGCGAATCCGCCTTCGCCCAACACGTTTCCAACGGTAAATTTCTTGCCGAGGGCTTTCTGGAGGCGGCGACGCAGCGTGATGAGATCGAGCGACATGACGGACGCGAAACCTAGGAACTGGCGCCGCGTGGCGCTAGGGACCGGCGGGATCGTGCTCGTGTGGCTGGTCGGCGTCTGGCCGCCACCGGTGTGGTGGCGGGATCACTGGCCGCGCTGCACGGCAATGATGCGAGAGGCATCGGACGGTCGGACGGTCGGACAGACTGGCGGACGCCCCCAGTCCGACTGTTTCACCGTCCGACGCCTTCCGCTTGCCGACGTGTCCCCGCTCCTCCAGCGCATGGTCATCATTGGCGAGGACTCCCGGTTCCGGACACATCACGGGATCGACCCCGCGGAAATTGCGGATGCCTTGGGCATGAACGACCCCCGCGGATTCTGGTCCGGCCTCGCGGCAACGGTGCGGCATCGCGACAGGGTACGCGGCGCGAGCACCATCACCCAGCAACTCGCCAAGAATCTGTACCTCTCGTCCTCGCGCAGTCCGATCCGCAAGGCGAAGGAGGCGGTCACCGCCCTGGGACTCGAGCTCGCCCTGTCCAAAGACCGGATTCTGGAGCTCTACCTGAACGTGGCGGAGTGGGGGCCCGGAATCTGGGGGGTCGACGCGGCGAGTGGCGCGTACTTCGGCGTCCCGGCCTCCCGGCTCAACGAGGAACAGGCGGCCGAGCTGGCCGCCACGTTGCCCCATCCGCGCACGTCCAACCCGACGTTTCGGCCCGAGCGGACGCGGGCGCGGCGCGCACTCATCCTCGCCAGGTATCACGGCGTGGAGGTGTACATCCCACCGGAAGAAGAGGATACGGCAGTGCTCGTGCCGCACGTGCTCGTGCCGCCTGCCGAGTCGCTCAACGTTCAGCTTCCAACGCTCGTCGACACGGTTACAGACACGGTGAGTAAGACGGATAGCCTATAGGGGAGACGCCGAGTCGCCGCGGCCCTCGCTGTCTCTAGTCTACCAACCGCAGTGGCATGACCAGCGCCATGTAGCTCGCCGGATCATCCCATCCCACGGGCTCCACGGTCGCGGCCCGCTCCGGAGCCTTGAACGTGACCCGCACCTCGTCGGTCGGCATGTACTTGAGGATCTCGAGCAGGTACATCGCATTGAACCCGATTTCGAGCGGCTCGCCCTCGTAGGTGACGGCGAGCTCGTCCTGCGCCTCGCCCAGGTCGGGGGTCTGGACCGAGAACTTGACCGCTCCACCGGAGAAGGCGAGGCGGATGCGGTGGGTCTGATCGCTCGCGACCACGCTCATGCGACGCAGCGCCGCTGACATGCCCGCCTTGTCCACGGTCGCGACTTTGTCGTTCTCGCGCGGGATCACCTGCTCGTAGTTCGGATACGGCCCCTCGATCAGCCGGGAGAACACGAGCGTGCCGCCGGCGCGGAATCCGATGTGGTTGTCGCTCCGCGCGATCTCGATGGCCTCCTCGGCGGGGAACAGGCGACGGATCTGCTCCAGCGCCTTGGGCGGCACGATGAGATCGGCGGTGGATCCCCCCTTGGCGGGCACGTCCATCTTGGCCAGGCGATGCCCGTTGGTCGCCACCATCCGCATGTGGTCGGGCCGAAGCTCCCAGAGCACGCCGTTCAGGATGGGACGGCTCTCCTCGGTCGAGGACGCGAACGCCACGTGCCCGACGAGCTTGTGCACCACGCCCGCAGGGGCCTTCCACGCGCCATCGAACTTGACGGCGGGGAACGACGGGAACTCCTCGCGCGGCAGTCCGAGCAACTTGAACTTCGCGCGCCCGCACTCGATGGCGACGCGCGATTCCCCGGCGGCCGTGAACCGCACGGGCCCGGAGGGCAGCTCGCGCGCGATGTCCACGAGTTTCTTCGCCGGCAAGGTCACGGCGCCGTCCGCGTCGACGTCCGCCGGGACCACGGTGGTCACGGCGATGTCCAAGTCGGTGCCCGACAGGCGGAGGCCCTGTTTCGTGACCTCGACCAGGACGTTGGCGAGCACCGGCAGGGTCGTCTTGGCCGGGATGGCCGCGGCGACCGCGCTCAGTCCTTCCTGCAGCTGCTCCCGTGTTATGGTGAACTTCATCGGTGCCGTGACCCTTTTTCCGTATGGTGTGGAGTAAAGACTCTACTACTCTACTCAGATAGAACTACTAGTAGTAGTAGTAGAGGGCGGGGAAATGTTGGCGCCTCACCTAACCCGTTTGGCACGAGCGCCAGCCGCGTCCCGCCGCCACGTGACCCAGATGTTGGGACTGTTGGTATCCCGGGCCTTCCCCACATGCGCGCGCCGTTCCCACAGCCACCCACACCGCCGTTCTCCGATGTTGACTACAGTGCGGACAATTCCTGGCGCGCCATTTCGATGCGCTCCTTGAACGTCCGATCCCGCATCATTTGCCGCTCCACCTTGTCCACCGAGTGGATGACCGTGGAGTGGTCGCGGCCGCCGAACGCCTGGCCGATCTCGACCAGCTGCAGTCCCAGCATGTTGCGCGCGAGGTACATCGCCACCTGGCGCGGAATGGTGAGGGTCTTGGTGCGGGCCTTGGAGCGGAGCCCCTCGGGGGTCACGCCCCAGCGCCGCGCCACGACTTCCTGCACCCGGTCGATGCTCGGCGTGGGCTGACCGTAGGTCGCTCCTTCTTCTCCCTGACGGATCTTGTCCGACAGCGCCTCACGCGCGAGCTCGATGGTGACTTCGCGGTTCTTGAGCGACGCGAACAACAGCAGCTTGATGATGCAGCCTTCGAGCTCCCGGACGCTCGAGCGGATGTGCTCCGCGATGAAGCGCAGCACGTCGTCCGGGATGGTGAGCTCCAGGTGATCCTGCTCCGCCTTCTTGCGCAGGATCGCGATGCGGTGCTCCAAGTCCGGGTGGCCGATGTCGGCCACGAGGCCCCACTCGAAGCGGGAGATGAGGCGATCCTCGAGGCCGGGGATCTCCTTGGGCGGCCGGTCCGACGTGAGCACGATCTGCTTGTGTCCCTCGAACAGCGCGTTGAAGGTGTGGAAGAACTCCTCCTGCGTCATTTCCTTGCCTTCGAGGAAATGCACGTCGTCGACCAGGAAGAGGTCCACGTCGTTGCGATAGCGCCGCCGGAACTCGGACATCGTGCGGGCGTGAATCGATTCGATGACTTCGTTGATGAACTGCTCGGCGCCGAAGTAGTGCACGCGCGTCGCGGGGTACTTGACGAGCACCGCGTGCGCGATGGCCTGCATCAAGTGGGTTTTGCCGAGCCCCGTGGCGCCATAAATGAAGAGTGGGTTGTACGTCTTGCCGGGCGCCTCGGCCACCGCGTGCGCGGCAGCGGCGGCGAGCTCGTTGGACTTCCCGATGACGAACGTCTGGAACGTGTAGCGTTCGTTGAGCGGTGTGGTGAGGACGCCTCCCTTGTCGACGCCGGGGGGCTCGCGGGCCGCCACGAAGAAATCCATCTGCGGTCGCTGCTGGCGATCTTCCTGGACGCGGAACACCACCGCCGTCGGCCGTCCGAACACACGCTCGGCGGCGCGCGCCAGCACGGTGGCGTGCTTCGACTCGTTCCATTCGACGGCGAATTGATCGGGGGCGCCGACGATCAGGCGTCCATCATCCAGGGCGATCGGCACCGCCGGCTCGAGCCACGTGCGCACCGTGGCGTCGGGGAGTTCGCGGCGCGCCTCGTCGAGGAGTCGCTTCCAGGCTTCTTTAGTAGACTGCTCCATCCGCGAATAACGAGAGGTGGGACGGCCAGCAAGGGCGGCCCGAAACTAACCCGCGCCCTGTGGAAAAGTCAACCTTGACCGGTCTGCCGACGACCGTATACGTTTCCCGGCTTCACGAGAGGAATGTATGGGTCCGACGTATCGCCCGCGCAATCGGCGGCGCATCAACAAACATGGATTTCGCGCGCGCATGAAGGATGTGTGGAGTCGCGCCGTCCTGTCTCGCCGGCGGAAGAAGGGGCGCAAGCGCCTCACCATCCGCCTGCCTTCCAAACACCGGAGCCGCTAACGGGAGAACGGTTTCCGCGTCGCGTGCGACTCGCCCGCGGCTCGGAGCTCACTGCCTGCTGGGAACAGGGTCGCCGCATGCGCACCCGCCACCTCGACGTCGCGTGGCGCCCCAATCCGCTCGGTCACGCGCGGATGGCCATCGTGGTTCCCCGCTTCCAGTTCACCGCGGTCGCCCGCAACCGGTTACGCCGACGCTTGAAAGAAATTCTCAGACGCCACCCCGTGGCCGCGCTTCCTCCCATCGACCTCGTCGTGCGCGCGAAGCGCGGAGCGTATGCTGTCCCGTTCACCGAGTTGCGTGCCGAATTGGCCGCGAGCGTGACGCGTATCACATGAGCCTCGCTCGCCTGCCGCGGCGCATTGTGATCGCGCTGATCCGCGGCTACCAGGTGACGCTGTCGCATCTCGCGTTCACGCAATGTCGCTTCGTCCCCTCGTGCTCGCGGTACACGATCGAGGCGGTCGAGCGTTACGGCGCGGTTCGAGGCTCCTGGCTTGGCGTCCGGCGGATCCTGCGCTGTCACCCGCTGCATCCGGGCGGCTACGATCCCGTTCCCTGAGGCCGACCGTGGAGCGACGCGTCATTCTGGCAATTGTCCTGATGCTCATCGTGGCAGTCCTGCCGAGCATCCTGTTTCCGCCGAAGAAGCCGGCCGGTCGGACAGTCGGACGGTCGGACAGCACGGCCACGCCGGAGCTGTCTCCGGCACGAGCGGCTCCGCCCGTCAGTCCGACCGTCCGACTGTCCGACGCCCCTGCGGAGACGGTGTGGGTCACCTCACCGCTCTATCGCCTCGGCTTCAGCACGCGGGGCGGAGCGCTCGTGCACGCCGAGGTCCTGGGGTACCGCTCGTTCGCGCCGGCGGATTCCAGGCGCCCGGTGCAGCTCGTGCGTGAGGGGGAGCCACTCCTGGCCCATCGGAGCATCTCAGGGCCCGGGACCGATACCACGGCGTGGACCGACTGGAACCTCACGCCCAGCGCCACACGGGTGCAGGTGGGGCCGGAGGGGAGGGAGACGACGCTGACGTTCACCGGGGAACATGGATCGACGCGGATCGCGCTGGAGTACCGCTTCCTGCCCGGTGACTATCGGCTTACGGTCCAGGGCCGTGCCGAGGTCGGGTCCACGCTGCTGGTCGGGCTGGGCGACGGGCTGCGCTCGGTCGAGGCCGATTCGATGGACGACTTCCGGCATTACGCGGTGGTGACCAAGGCGGCGAAGACCCAGAGTACGGCGTTCCAGTCGTTCAAGCCGGACGAGCGGAAGATCCTCGACGGGCCGTTCGAGTGGGTCGGGGTCAAGTCGAAGTATTTCTTCCTCGCTGCGCTCGCGGTCGAGGAGAATCAACCGCGCCTTGGGGCGGCCGTCGTGCAGGGCGGCGCGCGCACCGTGACGGCCTCGTCGCTGCTCGGGCGTTCGACGGTCGCGACCCGGGCCGCCGTGGCCGTCACCCTGCCCGCCCCCACGGGCGAGTTCCGGTACGATGTATACCTGGGGCCTCTCGAATATCGGCGGTTGGCGCAGCTCGGTCACGATCTCGACGATGCGAATCCGTACGGCGGCTTCCTGCGTCCCATCATCCAGCCGGTGTCAGTGCTGGTGGTGAACATCCTGATCTGGATGCACGACCGGCTGCGGCTGGCGTACGGGTGGGTTCTCGTCGTCTTTGGCATCCTGGTTCGAGCGCTGCTGTGGCCGCTGAACCAGAAGGCGATGGAGTCGAGCCTCCGGATGCAGGCGGTCGCTCCGCTCATGAAGCAGATCCAGGATCGCCACAAGAACGATCCCGAGCGGCTGCAGCGCGAGATGATGCGGCTTTACAAGGAGCACAACGTCAGCCCATTCGGCGGGTGCCTCCCCATGCTCCTGCCGATGCCCGTCTTGTTCGCGTTGTTCTTCGTGTTCGCGAACACGATCGCGTTTCGCGGCGTGCCGTTCCTGTGGCTCCCGGACCTGTCGCGGCCGGATCCGTTCTACATCATTCCTATCGTGATGGGTCTCTCGATGTTCGTGCTCTCGAAGGTCGGGCAGATCGGGATGCCGCCGAACCCGCAGACGAAGATGATGTTGTACTTCATGCCCGCGTTCCTGACGCTCTTGTTCCTCAACTTCGCGTCGGGTCTGAATCTCTATTACGCGGTGAGCAACATCTTCTCGATCCCGCAGCAGTATCTCATCGCCATGCGCCGTTTGCGGGACCAGGGAAAGAAGACGTAGGACTGGGGACTCGGGATTGGGGACTGGGGAAGGCGACGATTGCTGACCGATCCGATCGTGGCTCTGGCGACCCCTCCCGGCCGCTCCGCGCTTGCACTGATTCGCCTGTCGGGCCGCGGTGCGTTCGACGTGGCCGCGCGCGTGCTGCGGCCTTTCCGACCCGAGCCGGCCCGCACCGTCCACCGGGTGCAGGTGGTTCATCCCACGAGCGGCGCGCCGGTCGACGACGGCCTCGCGGTGTGCTTCCCGGGCCCCCGCTCGTACACCGGCGACGACCTGGTCGAACTGTCGACGCATGGCGGGCTCGTGGTTCCCGCGGCGGCGGTCGGCGCGCTGGTGACGGCGGGCGCGCGGCCGGCCGCTCCGGGGGAGTTCACCCGCCGGGCGCTGCTCAACGGCAAGATCGATCTGTTGCAGGCGGAGGCGACCGCGGATCTCATCGACGCCGGCTCGCCGGCTCAGGCGCGTCGCGCGCTGCAGCAGCTCGAGCGGGGACTGTCCGCGCGCCTCGCCGAGCTGCGGGCCGAGCTGCTCGAGCTCGAAGCCCTGATCGCGTACGACATCGACTTTCCCGACGAGGATGAGGGTGCCGTGGCGCCGGAGCGCGTGACCCGCGCGTGGCGGGCAGTGCGTGACCGGATCGCCGGGTTGCTCGAGACCGCGCCGCAGGGAGAGCGGCTGCGCGAGGGCGCGCTGCTCGTGATCGCCGGGCGTGCCAACGCGGGCAAGTCGTCGCTCTTCAATGCTCTGTTGGGCGTGGAACGCGCGATTGTCACCGAGGTGCCGGGCACCACGCGTGACGCAATCGAGGCCTATGCCGTACTCGAAGGCTTTCCGTTCCGACTCGTCGACACGGCGGGACTACGGCACAGCGACGATCGCGTGGAGAAGCTCGGGATCGAAGTGAGCCGGAGGTATCTGGCCGCGGCGGATCTCGTGCTCTTCTGCCGGGATGCGGGATGCGAGATGCGGGATGCGGAGTCGGAGCAATTCCTTGCCTCGTGTCGGGCGCCTGTCGTCGACGTCGTGACGAAGGTCGACCTCCAGCGTCCGTCCGACAGTCCGACGGTCCCACAGTCCGTCGCCGTCTCCGTCGTCACGGGCGAAGGCCTCGCCGAGCTGCGGCGGCGACTCGCCGAGGTCGCCTTCGGGCGCCTGCTCGCACTCGGTGACGTCGAGCCGGTCATCACGCGCGCGCGCCACCGGGCTGCCCTCGAGCGCGCCCTCGCGGAGGTCGAGGCGTTTCAGTCGGCCCGGCAGGGTGGCGTCGACGCGGCGGCCACCGCGACGCACCTGCGCACCGCGGTCGGAGCGCTCGACGACCTCATCGGCGTGGTGACGCCCGACGACGTGCTGGATCGCGTGTTCGCGAGTTTTTGCATTGGGAAATGAAATGATGGGTATTGGGGTGCTGAATATCCACGAATAGCGTTCCGCTGTGGTTGTCGAAGTAGAGTCCCGTCGGCTCGGCCGCGCAGTCGGTGAGCGAGGCGAATCGTTGGCCCGTCACGATTCTCGCTCGTCTTGCCGACCTACCCAATCAGGGCCATGTTTTCCGTCCCCCTACATGCCGCGAGGTGCCCCATGTCCGCCCTGAGATTAGTGTCTCGAGTCGCCGCCATCGGACTGGTGGCCGTAGCAGCGTGCGTCCGCGACGCGCGCTTCCCGTCGGAGCCGGCCATGCGCCGCACTCCACAATTCGCCGCTGTGGCGAGCTCCCGAGTCGTCACCGCCCTCGCCCCCACCGGCCGCCACATCGTTTCGTTTAATGGGCAGGTACCGAGCGACTTCGCGCAACAGGTCGCCGCCCTCGGGGGAAAGGTGCTCTGGGTGTCGACCGGCAGCGGCCTCGCCGCGGTGAGCGGCTTGCGGGGCAACGCGCCCGCGCTGCTCGGCGGCAAGAGGGGCATTCAGGCCGTCGACGTGGATCAGGGCATTCCCCTCGACGTGCCGCGGATGGCCGTCGAGACCGCGGCTGACGGCGGCGGTGTCGCGAGCAACGCCAATCCCGCCGCCGCGGTCCGCCACGCCCGGCAGTGGAACATGCGGGCGGTGCAGGCCGACGTCGCGTGGGCGCACGGATTCCTCGGCTCGTCCAGCGTCTCGATCTTCATGCTCGACTCGGGGATCGACCCGCACCACGCAGACACTGAGGGCCGGGTGGATGCGACGCGTTCGGTGGACCTGTTGGGGACGTTCGAGACGCAGCTCGATGACGGCACCACGGTGCCTTTCACGGAGGCCGATACCGTTCAGAAGTATTTCCCAGGCCACGAGGTCTACACCGATCTCTTTTTCCACGGCACGCACACCGGCGCGACGGTGAGCAGCAACGCGGTTCGCGCCGCCGGCGTGACGTCGGGAACGATGCTCGTGGCCGTGAAGGTCTGCGGTTACATAAACGAGTGCCCCTTCACCTCCATTCTCTTCGGCGTGATCTACGCGGCGAACAGCGGGGCGGACGTCGTCAACTTGAGCCTGGGCGGCGCCTTCACCAAGGCCGGCAACGGACGCTTCGTCGGGCTGCTCAACAAGGTGTTCAACTTCGCCCGCAGCCGGGGAGTCACGGTGGTGGTCTCGGCCGGGAACGGCGCCGCCGATCTGGACCACGACGGCAACACCTATTGGTCCTTCTGTAACACCCCATCCGTCATCTGCGTGGCGGCGACGGGACCGACGTCCGACGCCAATGCGACAAACCCGAATCCGAACTTGGCGCGGGCCGGTCCCTTCACCGACGTCGATGCGCCCGCGTACTTCACTAACTTCGGGCGCTCCGTTATCAACGTGGCCGCGCCCGGCGGCAATAGCTCGTTCGGCCCGCCGCTCACGCCGCCAGCCGGCAGAGATGCGTTCGTGTGGGCGGCGTGCAGCCAGACGAGCCTGCTCATCAACTGCGCGCCCCTGCCGACCTTCATCGTGGGAGCGCAAGGCACGAGCATGGCGGCGCCCCACGTCACCGGCGCGGCGGCGCTTCTGGTGTCGATCCTTGGCCGGAATCCGAGTCAGATCAAGGCGCGCATTCAACAGTCGGCAGACAACGTCGCGGGGAACGGCACGACCCCGTTCTACGGCAAGGGCCGCCTCAATGTGGCGCGCGCTGTCGGCGCCATCCCGTGACGCGATAGCCTAGCGTGCGGTTCCAGGGGCGGCGGCCGCTCGCGCGAGGACCGCCGCCCTGCCTTTTCAGGCCTCCAACACCGCGCTGGCGGCGGCCGTATGGCTGAGAGCGAGACCATCACCAATGGAGGATATCGAATCGATGGACGGGCAGGTCGGAACGGTACCGACGATGCGCTCGGCCGATCGCTGGCTCGCGGGGCTACGGATCGCGGTGGGGGTGTGGTTCGCGAAGGCGATCTTCACGAAGCTGAGCGTGACGCTCGCGTGGGGCTTCTTACCCGTGCCCACGGCCTCGGACCGCTGGTTGCACGTTATGCCGATCCTCGTCACCAAGTACGCCGAGGGCAATCCGATCGACTTCTTCAAGAACTTCCTGCTCAACCATGTGGTGCCGAACAGCCAGGTGTACGCCCAGCTCACCGCGTTCGGAGAAGCCGCGGTGGGCCTGGGGCTCGTGTTCGGGTGCCTCACGTCGCTCGCGGCGGCCATTGGGCTGGTTCTGGTGGTGAACTACGGGTTGGCGGTGCAGTGGCAGGGGTCGGCGCAGCAGGGGTTCCACTACATGCTGATCGCGACGCTCGTGGTCATTCTCGGCGCGCGGGCGGGGCGGGTGTGGGGCGTGGACGGCTGGGTACGAGCCCACCGCCCCGGCTCCTGGCTCGCACGGTTGCCGCTCGGCTAGGGAATGTACAGCAAGTCGTTCGGCCGCTCGCCCGTCTTGATCGTGGCGATCACCTTGCGGCTCTTGGTGTCGATCACCGAGACCTGGTCCGACCGCCCGTCCGCGGTGTAGAGCCGGCTCCCGTCCGGCGACAGGGCGATCCCCCAGGGCCTGCGACCCACGGCGATCGAGTCGATCACCGTCTGCCGGGCCACATCCACGATGCTGACGCTCGCGCCCGCGCCCTCCGTGATGTAGGCCAGCCGCCCATCGGGCGAGAACGCGATGCGCACGGGCTTGGTCTTGCCGTCCCGAATCGGAAATTGTGCGAGCACGCTGTCAGTGGCGACGTCGATGACCGTGACGTTCCCACCCGCCTCGGCCGACACCCACGCGCGCGTACCATCGGGCGTGAACGCCACGGTCCGGGGGTTGTTACCGACGTGCAGGGTGTGCAACAGGGCGCCCGTTTTCGCGTCGAGCACCGACACCGAGTTGCTCGTTTCCGCCGTGACGTAAACCTTGGCCCCGTCCCGGGTGACGCCTATTCCCTCCGGCTCCACACCAACAGGCGTCGAGAACAAGATCTTGCCGCTCGCGACCTCGATGGCAGAGGCGTGGGCGATCTCCTCGTTCGAGACGTAGGCGATCTTGCCGTCCGGGCTGAGCACCACGAGCTCCGGGTCGCGCCCCGCGGGGATCGTCCGTGTCTGCCTGGTGCTCGCCACGTCCACGACCCCCAGCGCGTCGTCCTCCCCCAAGGCCACGTAGACCGTGCGGCGATCGGGGCTCAACGCCATGCCCCGCGGGCGCTTGCCGACGGCGATGGTGGCCACCACGGTATTGTTGCGCGGTGCAATCGCGGAAATCGTGTTGGGAAGCTCGTTGCTCACGTACAGCAGTTGTTCCGGCGAGGCGGACCGTGCGCCGGTGAGGAGCAGCGGTGCAGCGAAGGCGGCGGCGCACAACCGCCGAATTGAAACAGTCATCAGCAGTCCCTAATCAGTCGTTGAAGATCGCCTGGTCGACGTGGAGTGCTTTGTCGAGCCCGCGCAGCCGGTCGCGTCCCCGGATCCCCTTGAGGATCGCGCCCGCCAAGTCTGCCCCGGCCACGTCCGCGTCCGTGAGGTCGGCTCCCGTGAAATCGGCCCGAACGAGCAACGCCTTGAACAGGTTGGCCCCGGTGAAGTCGGCGCCGCTGAAGTCCACGGCCGTGGCATCGACGCGCATGATACCCATCGACTGGTTCCCCGGGTCCACGCCGAGATTGGCCTTGATGAATTTCGCGCGCTGCGCCTTGGCGTTGTTCATCGGCCCGATCAAGCGGGCGCCGGAGAGGTCCGCGTCCGATAGGTCCGCCCCGTACAGGATTACCGCGAAGATGCTCGCGTCGCGCAGCACCGCGTGCCGCAGGTCCACGCGATACGCCACGGCCACGTCCAGGTTTGCGGCGGTGAGGTCGGCCTGCGTCGCGACGGCGTCGGTCAGGGTGGCGGAGTTGAGCTGCGCGCGCGTCAGGTTGGTGCGCACCAGGCGGGCCTTCGTGAGGTTGGCACGCTTGAAGTCCACGCCCGCGAGATCGAGGCCCGAAAGATCTTGTCCGGTGAAATCGGCGGGGTGCGCGGGGCTCGCGCCGGCCAGCGCCCCCAGCACCTGGTCGCGCGTGAGCGGGGCCTGCGCGCGGGCGGTGTCGGGGGTGGCGCTCGCCATCGCGACGGCGAGGACCACCCCGGACAGGGTCCGGGCTCGGCCGATCACGGGCTCTTGTTCTTGCTCTCGAGGTCGGAGAGGCGGTGCGGGCGTCCCGGCTTGAGCCAGCCGTCGCTTCGGGCTTTCACGTAGACGTACAGCTCTTGGATCGCCGTGGAGTCGAGCAGCACGTTCCACGCCGGCATGCCCTTGGCCGCCCGGCCGTTCCACGCCGTGTTGACGAAGCTGTCGCGCGGGAAGTTCGCGCCGGCGGGGCTCACGGCCCAGCGCAAATCGGGCGCGGTCGGAAGGATGGGGCGCATCGCGTCTTCGCCGTGGCAGCGGTAACAGTAGACGTGCCACCATTTCCATCCTTGGTAAATCGAATCGGAGACCAGCAGGCTGTCGCGCACCGTGTCCGGCGGAGCCGCCATCGCCCGGGCTGGCCCTCCAGCCCGCGGGCCCCATGCCATGACGGTCGCGGCCGTGATCCAGGCGCCGATCAGGCCGCCCCGCACGAAGTGCCTCGTCCTCACGTCCTGCCCCCTCGTTGGCTGTGCAGTTCCCCGTCGGCGAACGCCGCTACGGGTGCATCTCGATCATCGGCACGTTGTATTGCTGCAGGATCTGAATGATGTCGCTGCGCCGGCGGTCGATCACCGAGTCGAGCGTGGCCTTGAGCTCTTTGTCGCGGTGTCGCACCGCCATCGCCATGGCGAACGCGAATGGCATCCCCGACACCGCATCCGTGTCGGGGAGCGCCACCATGGTCAGCGGCACGGACTGGCGCTTCACCCAGTAGCCCGCTAGCGGTCCCCAGACGACGGCCACATCGATCGAATCCCGCGCCACGGCGCGCACGATGTCGTCGGGATGGTCCGCGTTGGGGTCGGCGTTCAGGAAGTTTCCGAACCCGACCAGGCCGACGATCCCCCTGGCGCTCAGCGCGTGCGCCGGCGGCGTGTTGGTGTAGTCGTACCCGATCATGTTCACGCCGATCTTCAGGCGCTTCAGGATCGTATCGTCGAGGGAGCGCAGCTGAAGCCCGCGGTCGGCGCGGTAAATGAAATAGTACGTAGAGCGATAATACGGCTTCGTGGTCGCCACCGGGTCGAGGCCGACCGGCGCCTGGATCATGACGTCGCAGTATCCGCCGAGGATGGAGTTGCGAAGCACGCCGCGGCGGCTGGGCCACCAGTAGTTCACGATCCGGGCGTTCAAGTCCCGCGCCACGACCTGAGCGATCTTGTTCTCGAAGCCCTCTTCGTGGTCGTTGGAGAACGGCATGTCGTACGGATCGGCGCATACGCGCAGCTCCGAAGGCGCGCGATAGGCTCCGGCCAGGAGAACGACGGCGGCGCTGGCGAAGAGCGCCCCCGCGAGCTTACTCCGAGTGACATGCATGTCTTAATGCTCCTGCAGATCCGGCAGAAGGTGGAGGAGGTAGACAACTACTACACCCGGTGCCGGAGCGCGTTTCGCTCCGACACCGGGTGCCTGCGCATCTGCCTACTGCGATTCGGTTTACCCTTTGCTGCTTACATTCCGAACACGAGCAGCGTCCCGCCCGCGTTGCTGATGTTGATGTAGTCGCCGAACGCACCGATGGCGCCGAGTGCGGCGGTCGGGTCCTCGGGGCCGATGCCGAGCGCGACACCCGCGCCGGCCCAGCCGCCGACTCCGGAGAGCACCGCGACATACTGCTTGCCGTCGGGCCCCAGATACGTCATCGGGTTGCCGATGATTCCGGAGGGCGTCTTGAACTTCCACAGCAGCGTGCCGGTGGTCGCGTCTACGGCCTTCAACCAGCCTTCCATGGTCCCGTAGAACACGAGGCCCGACGCCGTCGCGAGGGCGCCGCCGTACGCCGCGAGGTTCTCCTTCACTTCCCACTTGGCCTTGCCGACGGTCGGATCCCACGCGATGAACCGGCCACGGTTACCGCCCGGGCCGGGGAACATGCGTACGATCGCGCCCACGTACGGCTGACCGGCCGAGTACTTCACCTCGACGCCCTCGTAGTCCATGCAAATGTTGTTCGTCGGGACGTAGAAGAGCTTGGTCTGGGGCGAGTACGCGGAGGGTTGCTGGTCCTTGAAGCCGATCGCGGCGGGGCAGATGCCCTCGGTGTTCTTCTTCGAGGTCGTCCCGTACTGCGGATTGCGGACCGGGAGACCCGTCGCGAGATCGACTTTGGAGGCCCAGTTGACGGGCCCGTACGGCTCGGCCACGAGCACCTTGCCGTTGGTCCGATCGACGGTGTATCCGAAGCCGTTGCGGTCGAAGTGCACCAGCGCCTTCACCGGCTTCCCACCGATGGTCAGGTCGACGAGCACGTTCTCATTGACGCCATCATAGTCCCACTCGTCGTGCGGCGTCATCTGGTACAGCCACTTCGCTTCGCCGTTGTCCGGGTTGCGAGCGAAGATCGTCATCGACCACTTGTTGTCGCCCGGGCGCTGATCGGGGTTCCACGTCCCCGGGTTGCCCGAGCTGTAGTAGAACAGGTTCAGCTGCGGGTCGTAGGAATACCAGCCCCACGTGGTCCCGCCGCCGTGCTGCCACTCGTCGCCCTGCCAGGTGCTGACGCCGAGGTCCTTGCCGCGATGCGACGCATAGTTCGGGTTGGCATCGCCGACGATCTTCACGTCGGCGTCCGGACCCGTCGAATAGGCGCGCCACACTTCCTTCCCACTGTTCACGTCGTACGCCGTCACGCGACCACGCACGCCGAACTCACCACCCGAGATGCCCGCGATCACCAAGTCTTTGATCACGATCGGCGCGTTCGTCATGGTGGAGCCGGTCTTGTAATCCGCGTTCGGCACCCGCCACAGCTGCTTGCCCGTCTTCGCGTCCAGTGCCAGCAGATCGCCGGCGAGCAGCTCGATGAACAGCTTGCCGCTCGGATGGTACGCGACACCGCGGTTCACCAGATCGCAGCACGCGATCGGCTTCGCCTCGGCCGGCTGGGCCGGGACGTGCTTCCAGATCATCGGTGCGCCTTCCTTCGTCAGGTCGAGCGCAAACACGATGTTCGGGAACGCGCTGTGAACGTACATCACATTGCCGATCACCAGCGGGTTCCCCTCATGGCCGTTCAGAACGCCGGTCGAGAACGACCACGCGGCCTTGAGGCTCTTCACATTCGCCTTGTTGATCTGGGTGAGGGGGCTGTAACGCTGCAGGTCGGGCGTCCGACCCGTCATCGTCCATTCCCCCGCGCCACCCGTGCCCTGGGCTGCGGCGGACGCCGTGACGAGTACCATCAGACTCGTCGCGAGTCCACCGGACCACAGCTTGAATCGGTTCATAACTGACCTCATGTTGAGGATGCGGGTGTGAAAAACTGGCCAACCACTTCTAAGCCTGTCGGAGTGCTAAGACTCGCACACTTGGCGGTCCGCGTTTCCGAAGGCGACAGCCATCGTCTAATCCCTCCACACCGGGACTGCTGCTAGGGATAGAGGTTATATCCCGCCCGCACGCCAGTGTCAATCAGCCGAAAAACGGCTGTTTTTCAGCCTGAAACAGCGTTGTCCCCGCGCCACACGCGCGCGCCTGTGTCACTGAAACTGCCTTCATAGACCGGGCCCCCCGCCCCGCCCGCGCCCAAGACGCCGCGCACGCGTTGCGCGAGCGCCTGCGACGCGGCCGCATCGGCGACGATGCCGTACACGGCGGGACCCCACGAGCTCTGCCCCACACCCACGGCGCCCCAATCCCGCAGCCGCTCGACCAGGTCACGCGTTTCCCCTGGCGCGAACACGCCCCCCTGTGCCGGCGCGAACCAGCCGCCTGTGATGCGCTGGACCTCGCCGAGCGCTGCGCCGAAACCGGTCAGATCGGCCTCGGCGAGCGCCGGGAGGAGCTGCATCAGCACCAGATGCGCGACGCGCTCCACCTCGCGCGCGCCGGGCGGCGGCAGCCGGGCAAACGCCGCCGCCTCGTCGTCGCCAGTGAGCCCCGGCTTGCCTCGCGGCACCGCGACCACACAGCGCCAGGCGGCGGGGAGCGGCATCCGCGCCAGTAGCGGCGCGACGCGGCCCGCGTCATCGCCCTCCACTCCTCCTGTTCCCCCTGGAGTTCGGCCGCCTTCCAGCACGAACCCGCCGTGGGCGAACGTCCACGTCCCGACGCCGGACCGGCGCCCCCGGTCCACCGCGCGCGCCAGAGCGGTCACCTCGGTCGGGAGGCCCGACAACTCGGCGCTGGCCCGCGCCACCGCGAGCGCCAGCTGCGTACCGGAGCCGAGCCCCGCGTGAGCCGGGATGGCGCGGTGGATACAGAAGTGGAGCCGCAGGTCGATGTCGTGGTACCGGGCGAATCGGCGCGCGAACTCGAGCGCTCGCGCCCCGTCGGGTCCCTCGGCCTTGAGCTCCGCCGCGGGGCGCGCCTCGAGCAGGAGCGACGGAGCGGGGACCGCGGCCCCAATGCCGCCGAAACGCCGTCCCAGATCGCCACGCAGGTCCAGCACGCCGAAGTGGAGACGTGCGGGTGCCTCGACGAACACGCGCTGCGCGGTACTCACCGGCTCACCGTCTGCCGCGGGCGCGGGGCCCGGCGCACGTAGTCCGTGAGCAGGGCCATCGCCTCCCGCTCCCGGGGCCCGGCGGTCTTGTCCACGATCACCTGGAGCCGCGCGAAGTCGGCCTGAATCTGCTCGGGAGGCAGCAGATGCGTGCGGGTGGCGAGGATGGCCGCCTCGAGCACGGCGTTGCGCGCGCGATTGAATCCCAGGAACTCGCGACGCACGCCCCGATGCACCACGCGAGTCACGATCCGCGCGCGCGGCGGCGTCGCATCGAGCGACTGCACCTCGAGCTCGCGCCAGGAGCAGGCCGCGTCCAGCACGACGCCCCGGACCCGCGCGGCGGGGCCCGCGGGCATCTGGACATCGGCGATCGCGCCTTGCGCGAACAGCATCACATCGTCAGTGAGGTTGACCACGGCGACGCGCGTGGCCTGCAGGTTGTGGAACGTGGTGGTCTCGAGGAACGGCTTGATCAGGATCTCGTCGTCTCCCCACTCCACGCCCATGGGGGCGAAGTTCACCGCCCCACGGGCATCCATGGTCGTCAGTATCGACTCGATGATCACCGGACCAGCGCGGCCGGCGGCGGCGCGACGTGGAGGTCGGGAGCCGGAGCAGCGCCCGCGGTTCGGGCACCGTCGGCGCGGTCGGGCAGCGCGTCGAGAGGTGCAACAGCGCCGTGCAGAAATCGATCGAGCAGCACATAGCCGTACGCGGTGAGCACGGATTCGGGGTGAAATTGCACCCCGATCACCGGGTGGCGCGTGTGCTGCACCGCCATGATCTCACCGTCTTCGGCGCTTGCCGTCACGCGGAGCTCGGCAGGCAGGTTGTCGCGGGAGATGACGAGCGAGTGATAGCGCGCGGCCGGAAACGGGTTGGGCAGGCCTGCGAACAGCCCACGCCCGTCATGATGGATGCGCGACGCCTTCCCGTGCACGGGACGCCCCGCGCGCACGATCCCGGCGCCGTACGCGGCGCCGATGCACTGGTGCCCCAGGCAGACGCCGAGGATCGGGATCGTCGCCCCGAACCGACGCACGACGTCCGTCGAGATCCCCGCCTCCCCCGGGGAACACGGCCCGGGGGAGATGATGATGTGCGAGGGTCCGAGCGCCTGGATCTCCTCGTGCGACGTAGCGTCGTGGCGTCGAACAACGGTCTCTTCGCCCAGCTCCCGTACGTACCGGGCGAGGTTGTACACGAACGAGTCGTAGTTATCGATCAGCAGGATCATGGGTCGAGGGCGGCTACGACGCCGCGCGCCTTGTCGAGCGTCTCGCGGTACTCCGACTCGGGATCGGAATCGGCCACGATCCCCCCTCCGACCTGGGCGTACACCTGAGCCCCGAGGACGAGGCAGGTGCGGATCACGATGCTCGTGTCGAGCGCGCCCGTGAGCGAGAGGTAGCCGACCGACCCGCAGTAGACGGCACGCTGCGTGGGCTCGAGCTCCGCGATGATCTGCATGGCGCGGACCTTCGGCGCACCCGTGATCGAGCCGCCGGGGAATGCGGCGCGCACCAGGTCGGTCGGATGGTGCTCCGGCGCCAGCTCCCCCACGACGGTGGAGACGAGGTGGTGGACGGTCGCGTAGTGCTCGACGGCAAACAGCTCGGGGACGCGTACCGTGCCGGCGCGGCACACACGCGACAGGTCGTTCCGCAGCAGATCCACGATCATCACGTTCTCGGCGCGATCCTTGTCGCTCTCGGCGAGCGCTTGCGCCAGTGCGGCATCGTGCTCAGGGCTCACGCCGCGGGGCCTGGTCCCCTTGATGGGACGCGTTTCGACCAGCCCTCCGGGCTGGGCACGCAGAAAGCGCTCGGGCGACGAGCTCGCCACTACCAGATCGCCGAACTCGAGGTAGGCGCAGAATGGAGCCGGATTGCGGCGTCGCAGGCGGCGATACAGGTCGAGCGGCGTCCCGACCAGTGGCGCTTCGAGCCGCTGCGAGAGGTTGGCCTGGAAGATGTCACCGGCGTACACGTACTCGATCACGCGCGCTACGGCATCGAGATACCCCTCGCGCGTGAAGTTGGAGCGGACGCCGGGGAGGTCGGGCACGGGGTAGGAGGGGGCGGATAGGCGGGTAGTCCCGCCGTCGCTACCCGCCCACCCCCCCTCCACCCGGCTAGTCGCCAGTCGTGCCTGCACGAACGCCAGTCGGCTTGCCGCACGCCGCTCCCGCGCCGCGCCCCGCTCGGGGATCCCCGTCGAGATGATCCAGGCACGTCCCGCCGGATGATCCCACGCGATCACCCAGTCGTACAGCGCGAGCTGCACGTCGGGAACGAGGAGATCGTCGTAGCGGGCGCGCGGCACGCGCTCGAGCATCATGCCCCAGTCGTACCCGACGTAGCCCGCGGCGCCTCCCTGGAACGGTGGCAGCTCCACCAGGGGTTCGGCCGCGTGCGGCGCGAGCAGCGCCGCGATATGCGCCAGCGGGTCCGCGGCGACGCGAATCCACTGGCCGTCCACGAGCTGCTGCGTCAGCAGCCCTTTCGAGCGCACCGCCGTCGGGGGGGCGGCTGTGAGAAAGGAATGGCGCCCGAGGTGCTCGGGATCGGCGGCGCTGTCGAGCAGCGTGAGGAAGGGCAGGTCCTGGAACCGCGCGCATGTCTCCAGGAGATCGGGCGCCGGCACGAGCTCCTCGACGAGGGGGAGGACGGCGCTCACCGGCTGCCCCGGCCGCGGCTCGCCGCGCGCCCGGCCCGCCGGGCGCGGGTACGCGAAGAAGCCTGCGTGAGCTTGACGTGATCGGGCCCGCGGTCATCCGGGGGAGTCATGTAGCCCCATTGCAAGGCGCCTTCCTGCCGGTAGGTCTTGCCGAGAGTGATGGCGAGCTTCGCCTTCATGAGCTCTCGGCCCAGGTAGAAAGCGTGCGTGGCTTCCTCCACGTCGAGCTGCGCAAAGATCTCGTGGATGTCCGTGCCGCGGACGAAGCGCTCGTTGTTGAACACCGTGATCGTGTCGCGGTCGGTGAAGATGCGGTAGTTCGGGTCCGTCACGGCGGCCTGCAGCTCGCGCAGCTCTGCTTCCGCGTAGGCGAGGATCGCCGGGTCTTTCACGGTCACGAGCCGGTCGTCGACGCCCTTGGGGAGCGTCTTTTGCGTGACGGCGTGGTACATGAGGCGCCGGGCGATGTCGATCTCCCGCACCGACCCGCGGGCCCAGGGGATCACTTCGGTCGTGAGCACCGCGCGCACCCCCAGCTCCTGGCAAATGGCGAGCAGCAGCGCGTTGACGCCTGTCGTATCGGCCGCCGTGAGCTCCGTGATGTTCCCCACGCCCATGAAGAGCGGGGCATGGGGATAGCGACGGTGCGTCTCGGCGTACCGCTCCAGGGAGCGCATGAACCCGAATCCGATCGGCTCGATGACAGGGTCGATCAGGTACGACACGCCCCATTGCTCGAGCGCCGCGACGCTCGGCTCCAGGGTCTCGAGTCCCTGGCCGAAATCGGGAATCACCACCACGCGCGCGCGGCCGCCTGCCAGGTCGCGCGCCACGTCCCGGTTGGCGCCGTTGACGCTCAAGACCAGCTCCGCGCCCGCGCCCACGGCCCTGCGGATCTCGCCCAGATCGAACGAGTCTACGCTCACCCGCATGCCGGCGGTCACGAGCTCACGCACGACGTCCGCCAGATCCGGGAACTCGCGTCCCGGCGTGCAGCCGATGTCGATGATGTCGGCGCCGCTTGCACGATAGTGTTCGGCCTCCCGGCGAATCGCGTCGCGCGCGAGCCGCGGCGCGTTGTTCACTTCGGCCACGATCTCCACGTCGTACGCGCCGTAGTCGCGCCGGGCGGCCGCGCGCCCGAAATACTCGGGGATCTGCCGCAGGTCCTTCGGGCCCTTCTCGACGGTCACGCCGACTCGCTCCGCGATGACGGCGGGATCGCCTTCGCACAGCCCGGGGATGAGCACCAGGTCCGTCCCGGGGGGCGGGACTTCCAGGGAGCGGGCGATCCACGTCGTGGTCATCAGCGCCGCGACCGTGATCTTCATGACCGCCACTTCCCACGCAAACGCCGGACCCATCTCGGCGATGGTCCGGCGGAGCGCGGGCTCGGCGAGCTTGCCCGTGACGAACAGCACGCGGCGCGGGGTGGGCGCCGCGCCTCCTCCGGTCACCGCGGGTCGCCGGCGCGCACGAACTTGTTTGGCGTCCCTTCGAGGGCGCCGCCTTTCGGTCGCCACAGGACCGTCTCTTCGAGCTTGCGCGCCAGCTCGAAGTCCTTGTCGGTGATCCCGCCGGCCGCGTGGTTCTGCAGCTTCACGATCACTCTTCCCCACGTCACCGAGAGGTCGGGGTGGTGATACGCCGCCTCGGCCACGTAGCCGATCGCATTCACCAGCATCAGCGTGGTGGGCCAACCGTCCGTCTTATAGTTACGGCGGATCCACCCGTCTTCGTACCACCAGCCCGGAAAGTCCTTCAGCTTCGCCTCGATCTGTGCCTCAGTGTACGTCGGTTCTTTCGCTGCCATACCGAATCTCCTGTCGAGGAGCTAGACCACGCTCCCGCCGTTGATCATGAGCATCTGGCCGGTCACATAACCCGCCGCGTCGGACGCGAGATAGACCGCGGCATGGGCGATCTCTTCCGGTGTGCCCCAGCGGCCGAGCGGGATCTTGGCGGCGATGCGCTGCTTCACCGCCGGATCCAGCTCGTTGCCGTACGCGGTCTCGATCCACCCGGGTCCGATCACGTTCACCCGGATCTGCGGGGCCGCGGCGCGGGCGAGCGCGCGGCTGAACGAGTAGACACCGCCCTTCGCGGCCGAGAACAACTGCGCGTACTCGCCCTTCATGCCCGCGCCGAGCACGTGGTCCCACGACATGTTGAGGATCACGCCGCCCGAGGGTTGGGCGCGCATCAGCTCGACCGCCTTCCACGAGGCGAGCACCGTTCCGCGAAGGTCCACCCCGAGCAGCCGATCGAGCTTCTCGACCCGGGAGAGAGGCGCCGCCTCGCCGGTGAGGATGTCCGCACCGGCGTTATTCACCCACACGTCGACCCGGCCGAACGAGCGCCGCAGCGTGTCGCCCAGGGCCTCCACGTCCGCCGCCTGGGCGACGTCCGTGCAGATGGCTTCTACGCGCCGCCCCGCCGTGCGGACGCCCTCCGCGGTCTCGTTGGCGCCGCCGCGGTTGGCGCGGTATGTAACGGCGACATCCGCACCGGCTGCCGCAAACGCGAGCGCGATTGCCCGTCCGATGCCGCTCGACGCGCCGGTGACGAGCGCCACCTTCCCGCTGAGCGAGAGCACGCCGGCGGGCGGTGCCTCGAGAACTTCATCTGTCGGTCGTTTTGACATCACGCCTCCGACCGCCTAACCTACCGGCGGTTTCGGGACAGCCACAAGGGAGCGGCCGGAAATGCACCTTCTCGTGAGCGTTGCGGGACCCACGGAGGCGCGGGCCGCGCTCCGCGGCGGCGCCGATGTGATCGACGCGAAAGACCCCCGGCGCGGCGCGTTGGGCCCAGTGCCACGACGGCGACTCGCCGCGATCGCGGCGACCGTGGGGGCTGCTTGCCCGCTCAGCGCTGCGCTGGGCGACGCGGCGGGCGAGCGGGCCATCGCTCGGGCGGCGAGCCTGGCCGCGCGGGCGGGCGTCGCGTTCACAAAAATCGGGTTCGCCGGCGTCGCCAGCGAGGCACGCGCCCAGGCACTCGCCAGAGCCGCGCGGCACGGCGTCGACGACCGGCCCGGCGCCGCGCTCGTACTTGTCGCTTACGCGGACTGGCGGCGCGCGGGGAGCCTGGCGCCGGCTCGGGTCGTCGCGGTCGCGGCCGCGGTCGGCGCGGCGGGCGTGTTGCTCGATACGGCCGGCAAGACCATCCCGCTCTTCGGTCTCCAGTCTCGGGACCTCGTCGGCGCGTGGGTGGTCGCCGCGCACGCGGCGGGGCTGTTCGCCGCGCTCGCGGGCGGACTCTCGGACGCGGATTTCCCGACCGTGCGTGTCCTGGGCGCCGATCTGGTCGGCGTGCGCGGTGCCGCGTGCGTCGGGGGGCGGACGGGACGAATCGCCGCGGATCGGGTCGCGGCGCTGCGGGCGCTAACCGGTGCGCCGGCCCGTGTCGCGGTCCGGCGGGCGGTCCTCCCGCAACGCGACGTCCAGCTGTCCCAAGTCTTCGGCGGTGACGACGAGGTGCTCGACACCCTGGGGGAGCGAGCGTAAGAAGTATCCATCGACGAGCTTCTTGCCCTCGCTGTGGATCGGCTTGATCAGCACCACGCGCCGCGCGCCGAGTGCGCCCGCGAGCCAGGCGGCGATGGTGTCGCTGGTCACTTCCCAGGTGTGGGGGAGCGGGTCCGCGGCTCGCAGCCACCGGTAAGGGGCAATCACCGGAAGCCGTCCGGTCTGGAGGGCCTCGGCGATCCCCAGCGGGTCGTCCACCAGCGCGGCGCCTGGAATGCGGGCGGCGAGTGCGTGTGCGTACTGATCCATCCCGAGGATCGCCATCCAATGCGCCGCATCTTCGCCGATCTTGATTCGCTTGAACATCTGCCGGACCGCGTCGGCGAATGGGCCGCCGCCCGGCAGCACCACGACGCGGCGGCCGGTCCGGAACGCGGTCAGGGCCTCGACGACGAGATCGAGCGCGCCTGCCCGTCCGAGCAGGCCGCCACCGACCTTGACCACCGTGTGCACCGCCGGGGAGGTGACGGTCATTGCGCGTGATCCCCGTGCTCGACCTGCGTGCCGGACGCGCGGTGCTGGCCCGCGGCGGCCGCCGCGAGGCATACGAGCCCGTCCGCTCCGTGCTCGTCGCGCCGAGCGAGGCAGGCGATCCCCTGGCCCTGGCGCGTGCCTACCGCGACACGTTGCGCTGCGACGAGGTGTACGTCGCCGACCTGGACGCGATCGGCGGCGGCTCGGTGCAGCGGGCGCTGTTGCGCGGGCTGTCGCGCGTCGGGGTCGGCTTGCTGGTGGACGCCGGTGTCGCGACCCCCGAAGCGGCGCAGGAGCTCGTCGCCGACGGAGCCCGGCGCGTCGTGGTGGGTCTGGAGACGTTGCCTTCGTTCGACGCGCTCGCGGCGGTGGCGTCGGCGCTCGGGCGCTTGCGTGTCGCGTTCTCTCTGGACCTGCGGGCGGGCGTGCCGCTCGTGCGCGCCACCGCACGCCAGGGCGACACGCCGCTCGCCCTGGCGCACGCCGCCGTCAGCGCGGGCGCCGGGACGGTCATCATCCTGGATCTGGACCGCGTGGGCAGCGGCCGGGGCGTGGACCTCCACCTGGTGGAGCTGTTGCGACGCGCTCATCCCCACGTTGAGCTCCTGGCGGGCGGTGGTGTGGGGACGCTGCGCGACCTCGCGCGACTGGCCGACGCGGGGCTGGACGGCGCGCTCGTGGCGATGGCGCTGCACGACGGAACGCTCACCTCGGATGACATCGTAACCGCACCCCGGGAGGATCACCGGATGGACTCGCGGTAGGTCGCGGACTGTCCGAAGTTCTCCTCTACCTCTACCTCGACGGCCCGCAACGCCACGCTTCCCGCGGCGGCGAGCTCCTTGCATACGCGCCCGGCGAGGTACTGCGCGAGCATCTCGACGGTCGTGTTGGGCACGGGCAGCAGGGCACAATCGATCCGCGGGAACACGTAGCGGGCCTTTCCGGCCACCGCCACGTTCACGCTTTCCCCTTCTTCCCGCACCTGGATCATCGGGTTGTGGAGGGGGAGCAGCACCTTGTGGTCCATCTCGTCGGTGAGCCGCTTCATGAGGTGCTTGAGCTCCGAGAAATCGAGCACATAATGAGCTTCGGGGTCGAGCCCGCCTTCGACCACGACCCGCGTGCGATAGTTGTGGCCGTGCAATCGCTCACAGCGATGTCCGGGGAACGTGATGAAGTGGGCTGCGGCGAAGACCTGGTTGTCCTTCGTGACGGCGACCCGGAACTCCTTACCGCCGGACACGCCACCCTCCTTCGAGCAGCACCGCGTAGATCGCCGCCCCCGTGAGGTCCGCGGTGGCACCGGGGTTCAATGTGTTGGCGTCGTCGCGCAGCTCGCGGTCCAAGTCGGCGATGGCGGCGCGACCCGCCGCGGTCCGGACGCCGCCGGCGTCGCGCACGGCGCGGGCGCGCCGCTGAACCGTGGCTGCCGCGTCGCGCCCGAGCTTGCGCGCGATGTGCGTGTCGGGCGACGCGGCGAGCAGGGTGAGGTACGTCTCCACCACCGCGTCTCGCCAGTCGAGGCTGTCGTTCTGCGCGCTCCTCAGGGCCGGCACACCGAGCTCGAACGTCGTGTGGAAGTCGGTAGCGTACTCGCGCGCAATGGCATCCCGGTCGCGTGCCAGAGCCATGACGTCACGCAGGTTGACAGTCGGCGTCCCGGATACGTCTTGCTCGGCCGTGCGGCCCAGCCCCCCGGGCGCAGCGAGTCGGATGGCCGCGTACGCGTCGCGCGCATCCCCCACGGTGGTATCGGCGAGCGTGGCCGCGAGCCGTGCGCGGAGCGACGCTCCCGCCGCGCCGGCCCGGAGCGCGGCCCGGGCCAATGGAGCGAGCAGCAATACCAGGCCGAGATTCGTGTTCGACGGCGTCCAGCGGGCCGTCGCTTCGACGGCCGCGCGGATCGTGGTGCCCAGCGGCCGCTCGCCGGCGCGCGCCAGCGCGGGCCCGATCGCCGCCGCGCTGGCGAGAAAATCCTCGAAGGTCGCGTCCCGGAACGACGCCGACGGGGACACGTTGCCCGGCTTGGGGGCGCTCGCCTCCAACAGGCAGGCGAGCTGCGCGGCGGTCGCCACGTCCGCGGCGCCGAGCGCGCGGACCGCCGCTCGAACATCGCTCCGACGACGTCGCTCGACGTCGCGTTCCGCCGGCTGCGCCATGACGAGGTAATATACCCTCCGTCGCTAGTTGGTCTTCTGGCCCAGCAGAACGGTGACCCCGCCGGTGGCAAAGTTCGGAATATCGCCGGCCACGGCCTTGAAGCCCTCGGAGGACATGGCTTTGTCCCTCGCCTCCTTCGAGTCCCAGCGGAGATCCGCCTCACGATAGATCGGCGCCGGCTTCCCGTCTGGCGAAGGTGCGAACCGCACCAACTCGGCCCGCGTCGCGCCGATCTCCGGCGCGTGCGCCGCTAACAGGGGCAGGTGCTTCTCGGCGTAGTACTTCTCAAACGCCGCCGTGTCCTTGGGCTGGTTGTACAGCACCACGAGAGTCCACTGCACACCGGGCGGGGCGGCTGGTGCCGCTGCTTGCTTCGGTGCCGAGCACGCTCCCGCCACGAGGGCGGTAAGGGCAGCGCAGAGCGACGAACGCATGTCGAGCTCCTGATGGGGGTTCACGTTTCGAGTAACGACGCGTGCAGCACATCGGGGTTCAGATGGCCCGCGTGGTGCGTCTTCCCGCTCTCCACGCTCGTCAGCCACACCTCGGCGGGGCTGAAGAGCAGCGGATCGATCTTGTAGAAGTCACCATCGTACCGCTTGAACGTGTCGTAAAACGGCGTGCCATAATCCTTGGACGCGGAGGCCGGAATCCTGGGGACGAGCTCCGCCAGCTCCGCATCGCCGGCCTGTACGGTATAACGCGCGCGGCCCCCGTACAGGATGCAGTCGTTGGTGCGACCGATGGCGCGAAGGTCGTTCTTCGCGACGGGCGGCAGGGGCGCCGAGCCGATGCCGCTGACGATCCTGTTCACGTCGAAGCCGAGCGTATCCATTTTGTGCAAGCCCGTCTCGAGAATCCGCGCGGCGATCTGCACGCCGCCCGCGAGGCTCGCCGTCGGCGCGGCAATGAACGTCAGCGCGGCCGGCGGCAGACCGGCTTTTTGACCAACCCACGCCGCCACCTCGTCAGTCGGTAGTGTGCGCGTCTCGAGCACCAACACGCCGCGCCGGCCGGTCTCCGAGTAGCCGAGTTTCCCGAACAACTCTCGCTCGACGCGCGCGTGAGCGCGCAATGGGCCCGACCCCATCGCGAAGTACTTGCCGACCTGGATCGCCCAGCCGGCGTACTGCGACGCCATACAGCTCACCGCCGGATGATCGGTCCAAACCCTCACCCCCGGCATCACGTCCGGGCCGATCGCGAGCGGGACGTAGTCGACATGCCCAAGCCCGCCCATGCAGGCGCCGGCCAGCGCGAGCCCGGCACCGTAGCCGCCCGGCACCTCGATGCCGGCATCGATCACACGCGCACCGCCGTCCAGGGCGCGCACCGCGACGCGCAGCTCGTCCCGGTGGGCGGCGAGATGGTCCGCGATCGCCCACGCGCGATCGTTCAGGCCCAGCGGAGGCGCGGCGCTCACACGGCCGGTGGTGGGGAAGCGCCGTTCAGGATGCGCCGCAAATGGAAGTGGTGGGGCCCGAGCTTGCCCCCGAAATTCCCGGCCGAGATGGCTTTCACACCCGGGCGGCACGCCGCACGTATCCCGAGTCGCATCGCCGACTCAATCGCCGCTCCGTCGGTGCCGTCGAGCACGATCTCGAGCACGCTGTTCACGCCTTCGGGGAGCTGCGACTCGGTGACCGCGCGGAGTGTGGGACTGAACGCGTCGTTCGTCGTCGCCACCATCTTCTTATAGCGCTTCGACCCGACCTTACTGCCGCTCCGCACCACACCACCCGGGAACGGCAGCACGACCCCCGGGTGACCGGACATGGCCTCTACCGCGGCCTCGGCCGCCGCGAGGGCGGCATCGGCGTCTGCCGCGAGGATCAGGAAATTGCCCCCGCCCACGCCTTTCTGCATCCCGAACGTCTCCTCGATCAGGAACTCGCCTTCCATGACGGGGATCCGCCAGTAGCGCCGATCGCCCACCACTTTGCTCGCCTGAAATCCATCCCCGAATGCCCGCAGCGCCTTACCCACAGGCAGCCGGTCTGGCACGTCCGGCAGGCCGTCGAAGCACGCCGTCGTGGGACAGGTGAGCACCGTTTGGCCGATGCGCTCGATCAGGCGCTGCGGCAGGCTCTCCTTGTCCATCGTCAGGAACAACACGCTCAGGCCGGGGCGCCCGTCCGGCGTATCGTCCGCCGCCAGCTCCCGCTCGATGCCCGCCTCGCATTTGCAACCAATCACCGATGTCGCAAAGCCGGTCAATTTGAGCGCCGCCTCCTTTGCCCACCGCGGCGTGCGGGCCGTGATGAGCAGGCGGGCCACCCGCATGGTGAACGCCTCGGCGAACGTGTCCTCGATGAGCACGCCGTTGAGCAGCATCGCTAGGCCTCGAGTATCAGCACTTCGCCCTTGTTCAACTCGACGGCGTCGCCGCTCCAGCGCTGGTAGCGGCCGCTCACCTGGGCGTCGGCGACAGGCAGCCCCAGGCGGCGCAGGCGCGCCAGCAGCAGCCGCAGGTACAGCGGCGCGTACGTGCACGCGTAGCTGAAAGTCGGCAGCAGCTCCACGGGGTGCATGGTGACGATCGAGCCCCGTCGCATTCCGGCGCCGGCACGCCAGCCCAGGCTTCCGAGCACCACGATGGTACCGGCGAGCATGCTCACCCCCGCGAAGTCCCCGGCGTCGCCACCGATCGCGACCAGTCCACGCCGCATCCCGTGCCCGGCTTCGTTGCCCGTGTTCCCGAAGACGACGATCTCGCCCCCCCGCACCCCGACCGCGCTGCCGCGCGATGCGGCCCCGACCATGTGCCCCGCGTTCCCCTTGATCACGATTCGCCCGCCCGTCATTTCGGGTCCGACCCAGTCGGCGGCGTCGCCTTCCACGATGATCTCCCCGCCGGTCATCTCCGCGCCCAGATGCATGCCGACCGACCCATGTATCACGATCCGGCCGTCGGCCATGCCGGCCCCGACGTGCTTGACCCGGCTGAGATCGCCGGTGAGCCGGAACTCCCCCGCCCCCCCTCCGTCGGCCGTGCCTTGCACCTGGAAAAACTCACCGAGGTCCGCCCGCTCGTTGCCGTGGACGACGGACAGCTTGGCCGCTTCGGGCGCCGAGAGACCGGCGAGCCGGGCCGGGGTCAGGACCTCGGCCTCAAGCGGTACAGTGGGCGGGGTGCGGAGCGTGAAGGCGAGGCTCATGGTCGTGCGCCGGCGGCCTGCGGCGCCGTCGGAATGATCTCGTGGTGCGGGGCGTAGCGGTCGTCCACTGCGTAGTTGGCGAATCGGATCGTGTAGAAGTCCTCGAAGAACGGCTCGATGACCTGCTCGATCCCGGGATCGAAATCCGGGGCGACGTGCAGCAGCCGTCCCTCGTGATCCACCCGGAACTCGTGGTCCTCGATGATGAGCTCGCCGTCCTTGATCACATAGCGCGGCGCTGAAAACATCTTCTCCTTGTCCGGGTCTTCTTCGTAAATGGTCACGTCGGCGTCCGCCCCCACACCGAGCTGACCCTTGCGGGTGAGCCCGAGGAGGCGGGCCGGTCCGGCGCGGGTCACGATCGCGATCTCGTTGAGCGAGTACTCCCGGCTCAAGTCCCGCAGCCCGCTCCGGTCGAGCGCCTTCTGATTGACCTCGGCCATCCGCGCCTTGCGGAACTCCCGGTCCATGAGCAGCCGGATGAGCCGCGGGTAGGTCACGAACGAGCCGCCGTTCGGGTGATCCGTGGAGAACACCATGCGCCACGGATCCTGGGACAAGAGGAACAGCTCGAGCCCGACCGCCCACTGCATCGCGTTCGTATAGACGCGGTCCTGGTAGGTGAAGGGAACGATCCCGCACCCGCTCTCGTTCTCCGTGTCCGCATTGACCCACTTGGTGCCGCCGAACTGGCGCAACATGTAGGCGAGCGGGGCATCTCCCGTCATGATGGTGGAGCGGCCGAACATCACGGCGCCGACGTCGGCGCTGATGTTGGGGTGCGTGTTGACGAACTCCGCGATCTCCCGAGCGCCCGACGTCGGGTTGGTCTGGCTCTTGCCGGCCGCGGGCCCGTAGCTGTTGAACTGCACGTGCGCGAAGTGGGTGCGCCGGCCTTCCGCCAGCCGCATGGTCTCGAGCGTCGTCGCGACGTTGCCGGTGTGGCCGAGGTTGTTGCAGTGGATGTGCACCGGGTGCGGCAGGCCCAAGGCAGTCGCCGCCTCGATGAACCCGGCGATGACCTTGCGGGGCGTGAGCTCAAAGGGCCCGATCTTGTCGTCCAGTGACGTGATGTTGGCGTTGCGCTGCCCTTTCCATAATTCGTCCCCCCCGGGGTTCACGAGCTTGGGGGCGTACGCCTTGGTCACCTTGATCCACCACGCGAGCGCATTGCGAAACTCCTCGAGCCGGCCCTCCTGCAGCAGCCGGTACAACAGCACGTTGTTGCCGACCAGGACATAGAAGCCCTTGTCGATCACCGGCGTGTCGTGCAACTCCTCGAGCGCGTGACGGGCGCCGAGGGGCGTCACCGCGGCCTCCATGGCCGTCGTGTAGCCCAGGCCGGCGTAGCGATAGCCCGTGGCGAACGTGGACGGGACCGAGCCGCCCGTGCCCGAGCGCGTCACCCGCGTGCGCGGGTGGACGTCGTAGCGGTGATCCTCGGGCTGGACCTTGCGGGCGAGATTGACCTTGGGGCCGGCGATATGACAGTGGATGTCGACGCCGCCCGGCATCACCACCATGCCGGCCGCGTCGATGCGCTTCGCGTCGGGCGGTGCGTCGGCCGCGATCTTGCCGTCGCGGATGCAGACGTCCCGGACCTCCCCGTCCACGCCGTTGGCGGGGTCGTACACGCGGCCATTGACGATCCGCAGCGACGATCCCACCGGCGTGCTCCCCCCTCCCCTCCCCGGGACGCGCCGGGACTACGACGCCGCGGCGACCGCCGGAGCGACCGCCGGAACCCGGTTCCCTCCCAACAGCGCGCGCACCCGGTCGCGAATGGCGCTCAGGATCTCTTCGTCGCTCGGGTACGGGGACTCGAAGGCCGGACGCAGCGTGATCGCCACGTCGTCCATGCGGTAGACCGTACCGCCCACGTTGATGCCGTAGGTCGCCGTGGTGAACGCCACGCGTGCCAGCTGACTGGTCAGCGTGGTCTTGGGATCGAGGCTGATCACAGGAATCCGCTTCAGGTGCTCGATCGCCGCCTTCGGGAAGTTCGCCGCGGGATCGCTCGCGAGGATCAGGATCGCGTCCGTCTCGCCCCGGGCGAGCAGGTCCACGGTGGTGAACTCTCCCGGATTGAAGCGAGGGTAGCCGCGGCTGAAGTTCACGCCGAAGGGGAACCCGGTCTGCCAGGAGACCACGTTGTCCGCGCCGGTCACGTTCCCGTGGCCGCGCACGGGCTTTGCCACCCAGTGCGTGAACTCGTTGAGATCGGTCGTGAGGGCCAGCAGCGCGCCCGAATTAAAGTGGCGTCCGCGGGTCATTGTGAGGCCCATCCCGAAGAGGAACGCCCCGTAGCGGCAGCTCTTCATGCGCGCGACCAGGTCTTCGAGCACCGCGAGCGACACCCCGGTGCGGCGCTCGATCGAGGGGTCGACCCTGCGACCCTTGACCAGCGCCCGCAGTGCCCACAGCACCTCGAAGTCGCTGCGCGGCTTCACGCGCAGGAAAATGTCCGCTACCGGCGTGCTCATCGTGCGGCGCACGTCGACGAGCACGACTGTCCGGTCCTTGCGACCGTTCGGGATATACATCCCCTTGGGGGTCACCGCGTAGCGTGAGAACAGCCGGGGGTGGGCCTCCGCCGGGTTGCCGCCCCAGAACACCACCATGTCCGCCCGGTTCTTGATTTCCCCCAGGGATGCCGTGCTTTCGCCTACGGTCTCGAACGCGATCCCCGACGGGCCATGACACACCGACGTGGTCGTGTCGACGGTGCCGCCGATCATGTCGGCGATCGCGACCGCCACACGCTGGGCCTCGCACGTCGTGTCCGAGAGTCCGTAGATCAGGGGGAACCGGGCGCGGGCGAGAATCTGCGCGGCCTCCTCGACGCCCTCGGCGGTGGTGGCCTCGCGGCCGCCGATCAAGGCGTATGGGCGCTGCTCGATGCCGTGCTCCCGGAACCACGCCTTGCCTAGAACGCACGCGTTCTCGGCCTTCGTGATGCGCTTCTCGTCCATGTCCACCGTGAGGTCCATGTCGTCGCACACGCACCCGCAGAACGTGCACGTGGCGTGCGGGACGAACTTCAGGTTCTCACTCATCGCCTATCCTCCTACGTGCCCGTCCCGGCCTCGGGGACCGGCTCGACCTCGACGTCGATATTCTTGGAGATCGGCATACCGCTCGCCGCGGTATCTCCCGCCATCAGCTGGGTCGTCATCGGTCCGTAGACCATGAACAGAATTCCGGAGGGCAGGTCCTTGGTCTCACGACCCTTGCATCGCAGGACCGCTTCGCCCACCGGCGTGCGCAGTCGCACTTTGCTGTTGTTGCTCAGACCCAGGCGGGCCATGTCCTCGACGTTCATCTCCACCACCGAGGTCAGCTCGATGTATTCAGGCGCCAGTTTGCCGGCACACAGGGCCGTGCCCTGCTTGCTGGATCGCCCGCCGATCAGCGTCATGACCTCGGTCATCAAACGTCGCGCCTCTCCATTTAGTATACCGCCGGTTGCGGCTGTGCGTCAGGAACAGGTGCTGTCAACGAGCCGCAACATCTCCGCGACACGGGTGAACTTCTCGCGCGGCTTGCCCTTGGGGGCACCGCGTTCCACCTCCGCACGGTCGATTACCTGCCAGTCGGCGTAATGCACCACGCGTGGTGCCTGCCCGCCCTGAAGAGTCGGCAATCCTTCCGCTCCGGGCTTGGGTCCCGTGTTCAGGGAATCGGCGTCGCCGAGCATGGAGTTCACCGTCGCGAGGCTATCCGCCCGGTTGGTACCGATGATGCCTGTCGGGCCGCGCTTGATCCACCCCGAGGCGTACAGTCCCGGAATCGGCGCGCCGGTCCCCGCGGCGTCGAGTATCCGACCGTCGCGCGTCGGGAACACGCCTTGCTTCGCGTCGAACGGCACGCCCGGAATCGTCACGCCCTTGTATCCGATGCTGCGGAACAGGAGCCCGCACTGGAGCGCCACTCGCGCGCCGGTCCCGCGCGCCGTCTGCTGGAACGAGCCGCCCTCGAGCCGGTTGCGCTCGAGCACGACCTGGGCCAACCGGGCGTCGGCCCCACCCTGCAGCTCAACGGGACTCAACAAGAACCGCAGGAACACACGCCGTCGCGCACCGCGGACCGGCCGCGTCACGAAGCCCTTGAGGACTTCGAGATTCTTCTTGGCGACGGAGCCGGCCCGCTCTTCGAGCTCCGCCAGGCTTGCGGGATTGAGGGCGAGGTCTGCGGGATCCACCACCGGATCGCAGTCCGCGAGCTCGCCCAGCTCCCGAAACTCCTTGGTCGTGAACTTGGCCTGTGCGGGGCCGCGCCGCCCGATCAAATGGATCTCCCGGATGCGGCTTTCGGCCAGACAGTCGAGGGCGTGCTGGGCGATGTCGGTGTGCTTGAGCTCGTCCACCGTCTTCGCCAGGATGCGGCACACGTCGATCGCCACGTTGCCCTGGCCGATGATGGCTACGACCTCCTGGGAGAGATCGAACACGCGATCCCGGTAGTCGGGATGGGCGTTGTACCAACCGACGAACTCGGTGGCCGTGTGGCTCCCCGCCAGGTCCTCGCCCGGGATGCCGAGCCGGCGATCGGTTTCGGCTCCGCAGCAGAACAGGACGGCGTGATAAGCCGCCCGCAAGTCGTCGACGCTGACGTCGCGACCGATCGTGACGTTGCCGAACAGCTGGAACCCGGGAGTGCGGGCGATCCCCTCGTAAATCCGAATGGGCTCCTTGAGCTTCTGATGGTCCGGAGCGACGCCGTGGCGCACGAGGCCGAACGGGGCGGGCAGCCGCTCGAACATGTCCACTTGAACATCGCGCCCCGACTCGAACAGAGCCTCGGCGGCGTAGAACGCGCTTGGCCCGGAGCCGACGATCGCGACCCGAAAGGGATGACTCAGAAGCCCAGCGCCGCCTGGCGCGCTTCCGCGAGGTCGGCTTCTTCGAAGATGGCCTTGACCGGGCACACCGTCACGCAGTCGGTGAACCGACATCCTTTGCAATTGCCGGTGACGATCCTCGGCATGCGCCTCAGTCCCTTGGCTCCTTAGTCGCGTCGCTTTCGTGCCCGTAAGATGTTCCGATCTTCGGGACTCGCAATGCCCGATCACGCGGCATAGACAATGTCGTCACGTCGCTTATGTTCCCGACATGGCGGCTCGCTCGCTGCCGTTTCTCGTCGCGGCCGTCACCGGCCGGGCGCTCGCGGCCTCGGCAGCGCGGCGGCGGCGCCCGGTCGTCGTGGTCGACTGTTTCGGGGACCGCGACACCCGCGCGCTGGCGCGCGACTGTCGTGTGGCGGTGGCTCGGGGAGGGGGGGTGCGGTTCGACACGCGTGCGCTGCTCGACGCCGCCGCTGCGCTCGCGCCGCCGGGGCGCTGCGCGGGCCTCGTGTATGGCTCGGGGTTCGAGGGCCGAACGACGCTGCTCGCGCGACTCGCCGCGGGCCGCCGCCTCTACGGGAACGACCCAGCCGTCGTCACCGCGGTGAGGGATCCCGGGCGCTTCGTTGCACTGCTCGATCGGCTGGGCATCGATCATCCCGACACGCGCCGCACGGCGCCGCCCGCCTTCGCAGGGTGGTTGGTCAAGCACCCCGGCGGCGCCGGGGGTGCGCATGTGCGTGCCGCGGCCCGACGCCGCGCGCGAGCCGGCAGCTATTACCAGCGCTTCGAGCGGGGGCGCAGCCTGTCGGCCTTGTTCCTCGCCGACGGGCGACGGGCGTGCGTCATCGGTTACAACGAGCAGTGGGCCGCGCCGGCGCGACCCGGCCGGCCGTTCCTGTACGGGGGGGCGGTCGGCGGCATCATCCTGCCCCCGGAAGTCGAGTCCGATGTTCGGACCAAGCTCGATGCTCTGGTGACGGCGACGGGTCTGGTTGGCCTCAACGGTCTCGATTTCCTGCTCCAGGAGCACCGCTGGCTCGCCCTCGAAGTGAATCCCCGGCCTACGGCCACCGTGGAGCTGTACGATGCAGACTATGCCGCTGGTCTGTTCGAGTGGCAGCTGCGCGCCTGCGAAGGGGAGCTCCCCGTGCGTGCCGCGCCGGCGCGGGCGGTGCGCGCTCACGCGGTCGTGTACGCGCCGCGAGCGTTGCACGTGACCGCTGGGTGGGCATTCCCGCGGTGGTGTCGTGACGTTCCGCCCGCGGGCGCGCGCTTCGCGCCTGGACAACCGTTTTGTACGGTGCACGCCGCCGCTTCGGATGCTGCGCGCGCCGCGGCCCTGGTCCGACGGCGCCAAAGTCTCCTCCTCCCAGCGATGCTGGAGCGGGCGGCGTGACACTCCGCGTCGCCATCGTCACCGACGACCGGAGGGGGGGCTGGCACGGCAAGCGCTTGGAGCAGGCGTTCCGGGCGCGCCGGGTCGAGGTCGGCTTTCTTTGCCTGCGAGGCTGCCGCATCGACCTTACCCACGGCTGCGACGGGCTCGCGATCCCCGGTTTCGAACAGCGACTGCCGGACGGCGTGTTCGTGCGCGGCGTAGCCGGCGGCACGTTCGAGCAGGTGACGTTGCGTCTCGACGTGCTGCACGCGTTTCGCGAGCTGGGCATTCTTGTCTATAACGACGCGCGCGCCATCGAGCGCACCGTGGACAAGGGCATGACGAGCCTGCTCTTGGCGCGGGCGGGGCTGCCGACCCCGCCCACGTGTGTTACGGAGTCACGGGCACAGGCGCGTTCCTTTCTGCTGCGTGAGACGGCGGCGGGACACGGCGTCGTGCTCAAGCCGCTGTTCGGCTCTCAGGGCGTCGGGGTGCGGCGCCTCGAAGCCGGAGCCGACATCCCCGAGGCGTGCGAGTGCAACGGGGTGTGGTACCTGCAGCGCTACGTCGAGACCGCAACCGGGGAGACCGGGGGTTGGCACGACTGGCGCGTGTTCGTCATCGCGGGAGTCGCGGTCGCGGGTATGGTGCGGCGCGGGGCCACGTGGGTGAACAACGTGGCCCAGGGAGGCCGATGCGAAGCGGCCCGCCTGGACCCTGATCTCGACCGACTCGCCGTGCGTGCCTGCGCGGCCGTGGGTGCCGACTACGGCGGCGTGGACCTCGTGCGCGATCGCGACGGCCGTGCGCATGTGTTGGAGGTGAACGGCGTGCCGGCGTGGCGCGGCCTGCAGAGCGTCACTCGGGTCGACATCGCCGAGCGCCTGGTGGACGACTTCCTGTCACGTCGCGTCGCCCGGACCGGCGAGGCGGCACGGACCGGGTGAATCTCTTCGTTTTCGAGTTCGTCTCGGGAGGCGGTTTCTGCGACAAGCCCCTGCCCTTGGCCCTCGCGCGCGAAGGCGACATGATGCTGCGCGGGCTGCTCGCCGACCTGAGGGAGCTTCCCGGTGTGTGTACGACGACGAGCCGTGACCCACGTTTGCCGCCTCTGCCGGGGGTCCGAGCGATCGTTCCCGGTCCCGGCGAGGACGGCGCCGCGTTGTATGCCCGGGGCGCCGCCGCGGCGGACGCTGCCTGGCCCATCGCACCTGAGACCGGCGGCGTGCTCGAGGCGCTGGCGCGGGAGACGCTGCACATGGGAAAGATCCTGGCCGGCTGCAGCCCGGACGCCATTCGCCTCACGACGAGCAAACGTTCCACGGCGTGCGCATTGCGCGCCTGGGGCGTTCCCTGTGTACCGACCTTCGCCCATGACGACGTGTTGCCGCCGCTACCGGGGCCATGGGTCGTCAAGCCCGATGACGGGGCCGGCTGCGACCGCGTGATCCTGGTGCCCGATTGGCGTGCCGCCCGCGATCGGTTGGCCGCGGACCCACGCGAGCTCGTCGCCCAGCCCTGGATCGACGGGCCCGCGCTGAGCCTGTCGCTGTTGTGTGACGGCCGCGGCGCGCGGTTGCTGTCGTGCAACCGGCAGCATGTCCGCGTTGCCGGAGGACGCGTCACGCTCGAGGCGATCGGTGTCAATGCCGTCGCTGATCGGAACGGACAGCTCGCCCAGCTCGCGGGGCGCATCGCGGCGGCACTGCCGGGCCTGTGGGGATATGTCGGCGTCGATTTCGTGCTGACGTCGCAGGGGCCGGTCGTCCTGGAGATCAATCCGCGGCTCACCACGTCGTACTGCGGTCTGCGGCAAGCCCTCGGCATCAACGCGGCGGCGCTGGTCCTCGGGCTCCTGGAGGCCGACAGCGCCGTCTCGTCGCCACCCCCTGCGGCGGGCACGCCCGCGTTCGTCTCGCTGGCCTTGGATCGTGGGGACTGAGCCGGCTATCGGTTGGGACGTGGGCGGGGCCCACCTGAAGGCCGCGCGCCTCGCCGCCACGGGACATGTTGAGCGAGTGCTCCAGCTGCCGTGTCCGTTGTGGCAAGGCCTCGAGCATTTCGAGACGGCGCTGCGCCAAACGCTCTCCGAACTGGGGCCGGCACCGCTGCATGCCGTGACGATGACCGGGGAAATGGCCGATCTGTTTCCCAACCGCCGGGAAGGCGTGGCGCGCATCGTCGCCGCGTTGCGGCAGCGGCTGTCCGACGTCGATCTGCGGTTCTACGCGGGCGTCGAGGGGTTCGTCGCTGCGGACCGGGCCGCAGCAGCCTGGCAGCAGATCGCGTCCGCGAATTGGCGGGCGAGCGGGGCAGTCGTGGCGGCGCGGGTGCCAGTGGGATCGTTCATCGACATCGGCAGCACGACGACGGACATCCTGGTCGTCCGGGACGGCAGGGTATTGGCTCATGGCGGGGACGACGGCGCGCGCCTCGTTACCGGAGAATTGGTGTACACCGGCGTGGTCCGGACGCCCGTGATGGTCCTGGCCGATCGCGTCCCGTTCGAGGGCGAGTGGGTGCCGGTGATGGCCGAGCTGTTCGCGACGACGGCGGACGTGCATCGCCTCACTGGGCGCCTCCCCGAGCGCGCCGACCAGCATCCCGCCGCCGACGGCGGGGACAAGACCGTGGCGGGCAGCGCGCGACGCCTCGCGCGCATGATCGGGCGCGACGTCGAGTCGGCGCCGCTCGAGTCGTGGCGCGGCCTGGCGGATTGGCTGGCGGCGGCTCAGGTACGCCGTATCCAGGACGCGTGGGCGCGCCTGCGGGCGCAGGCCGGCATCTCCGAGGAGGCACCGCTCGTCCTCGCCGGCGTGGGGCGCTTTCTGGCACCGGACCTGACCCGAGGCTCGGGCCGTGCGTGCAGCGACTTCGGGTGTCTGGTCTCGATCGAGGAAGCGGAGCGGGATCGGGCCAGTGACTGCGCTCCCGCGGTGGCGGTCGCCTGGCTCGCGCGGCAGGAGGCGGTCAGCCGAGTCCGAGCCGCCGGCGCGCCGTCGCCATCGTGATCAGTGAGAGATGATCGAGCACGGTGCCGTGTGCGGCGCGGAGCCGCATCGTATCCACCAACAGGCGCCAGCGGCCGCCTGCTAGCCCGTCCGCAAGTATTGCCGCGCCCTGCGCGGCGGTCTTCGCAATCCGGGCAAACCCCTGCAGCTGTCGGACCGGCGCCACGCCCTCGAGCCCCGTTTCGAGTCCCTCCCGCACACCCGGCTCAGTCAGCGCGCGTCCCGACAGGAGCACCTCCCGGGGCGCGGGGACCGAGACCATGAGGGCCCGCACGGCCTTGAGCGCACCTTCCACGAAGGCATCAATCGCCCGGAGTGGGCCGGCGCCGCCTCGGAACAGCATCGCCTTGGTGACCTCGCCGGCGAGATACGCGACCTCGCCGTCGAGCGCGCCTGCCGCGCGCCACCCGATAGGGCCGCTCGTGCCGCCGAGTCCGTCTACGATGCGGCCGCCTTGGACGGCGAGAGCCGCGCTGAACGCCCCGCCCAGCTCGAGCAGCACGAACGACGTCTCCGCCGGCGTGCACCCGAACCGCTGCGCTTGGTCGGCGATGCCCAGGGCCGCGGCCGCGACCTTGTCCGCGGTGCCCATGTCGACGCGGTTCAACTTGCGGTGGTCCGGGACCGTGTCCAAATGAATGACGCCCGGAGTAAACACCACCGGCAGTCCCGAGCGGGCGAGCGCGCCCGCCAGGTCGCGCAGCCCTCCGATTCCCCCTGTCTCACCGGGCGCGGCGAGGTAGGCGAGTCTCATGTCTTCGTCGCTCGCCGCCGCGGCCCGCACCAATGGCAGGCCGTAGCCCGACGGGCCGGCGACGAGGTCGGGCGGGCCTGGGCTTTGGAGTAGACGGACGAAGGCGGCGGGGTCGGCAAGGGCCTCGCCGGTGGGGAGGGACCGATCGAGGGTGAGCTCGCCGTCTTCGAGCCCGCACACGTCGATGCTGACGGTGCCGGGGTCGACGCCGACGACGCGCGGCACGTCTCGTTCAGGACTTCGGAGCGACGAGCTCCCGCGCCACGTCCGCGATCGCCTCGGCGTCCAGCACCAGGTCGTTGCGTGTGAACAGTCGGCCGATGCACTCCTTGTGGAGCTTCGTCTTGAAGTTGCCGACCCCGAACGCCCCGAACGTGGTGACGCCGTCCCGTACCACGCCGGCGTCGTTCAGCTCTACGCCTTCGAGGCCCAGGGGCGGGACAGCGTTCAGGTCCACGGCGACCTTGAGGGTCTTGTGCTTCGTCCAAGCCGCCTTGGCCACCATCTGGATCCCGGCCGCTCCCGCGTTGAGCATGATCGTGGCGCCGTCGAGGATCTGAGCCAGCTGCGACGCGTCGGCGTACGTCGCGCAATCAATTCGCACGTTGAAGCGCGCGTTCACGAATTGGCGAGCCTTTTCCGCCTGCTCCGCCCGTCGGGACGACAGCGTCACGAGGGCTCCGTCCTTAGCGAGGAGGCCCGCTACTCGCTGGCCCACCGGGCCCGTGCCGCCGAGCACCACTGCCTTCTTGCCCTTCAGATCGCCGAGGGTCTGCTCGATCTTCACGACGGCGGCCACCGCCGTCGTATTCGAGCCGTTGGAGTCCAGCATGATCGACACGCGGAACGGCGGAAACATGACGTCCACGGCCACGGCCAGCAGCTGCTCCCCCGCCGCCATGTTGCTGCCGCCGATCCAGACGGCGGTATTGTGGAGATCCTTGGGCCCGCGAGTGAAGAGACAACCGTAAATCAGGTCGCGCACGTCGGCTTCCGCCACGCCGCCGTAGCTCATTACGACGTCGGCGCCGGCGTCGTAGGCCACCACCTGATCGAACACGCTCGGGAGCCGGGAGCTGTCGAGCTGCAGCAGGAGCTTACGCATCAGCACTCATGGCGAGGGTCGAAAAGCAGTCGAGGGGCGGCAGCCCCGCCCCTCGACATGGCATTCAGGCGACCACCCGCGCGATCAACCCTTGTCCGCGCCACCCGCGAACGGATGCGACGCCGTCTTCGCCTGGGAGATCACCTGGTCGATCTTCGGCTGCCCCTTGAGGGCGCGCTCGATCGATTCCTTCACCGCCCGATAGTTGAAGTCGTAGATCTTCTTGTCGTTCTTCGCCTCCCAGTGGATGAACACCCCCACCAGGATGCAATAGTCGTCCACTTTGTCCCGCGGGATGATGCCCGAGGACACGCTGTCCACCACGGCGCGCGCGACCGCCGCCTGCGCCGGGCCGAACATCTGCACGGCCTGCGTGGCGTTCTTGATGGTGACCTTGTTGAAGAGGAGCGTGTCCGGCTTCGCCGGCAGGTTGGGCGTGACGACGGCGAGCAGCTTGGTGAAGCCGTCGGTGTTGTTCGCCAACGTGTTGACGAAGGCTTGCCCCGCGTGGCCCGACTTCGACCCGA
>QHUS01000055.1 GCA_003222035.1 Gemmatimonadota bacterium
CCGCGCGCGGCTCCGCCTCGGCGTGTGGAATCTCCGCCGCAGCGCGCGACGGCTCCGCCGGTCGAGCGACCCCCGGTGACGCTTGCTCCTCCTCCCGCCCCGAGCGGCGCATCGGCGCTGGTAGAGCCGGGGCTTCTCTCGGTCAACGCGATCCCCTGGGGCAGTGTGTTCCTGGACGGGCAACCCATCGGGAACACGCCGCAGATCGATCGCACGGTCCAGCCTGGCCAGCATCGGTTGCGCGTCGAACGCGAGGGATTCAAGCCCTACGATCGCATGATCCAGGTGGCACCAGGGCAGCGCCTGCGGATCACCGATATCGCCCTGGTGGAGCGCTAGCCTATGACGCGAGCTGCTGGCTTCCTGGTTCTCGCCCTCTGCATCTCCGGCGCGCGGATCATACAGGCCCAGTCGGCCGGCGAGCTGCTCGGACAGGGCGTGCACGCCTACCAGGCGCTCGAGTACGACGAAGCAGCCGCGCTGCTGGGGCAGAGTCTCGGCCTCGCGTCGCCCGCCCCGCTCGCCGACTCGCTGCGGACGCGGGCGCTCACATATCTCGCCGCGACGCACTTGTTCCGGGGCGAGCGCGACTCAGCGGTGGCCGCGTTCCGCCAGGTCATCTTCCTGAACCCGCGGTATCGTCCCGACGAGCTGATTTTCCCCCCCCAGGTCACCAATCTGTTTCAAGAGGTCCGCCGAACGACGCGCACGATCGCCGTCGTCGTTCCTCCAGTGACGCAGCTGCGGTCGCGGGTCGACCGGTTCAAGGCGATGGTGCTCACCAGCTCACTGGCGAATGTCGCAGTCACGCTGGCGCATGCGGACGGGTCAGCGCTGAAGGAATTGTACCGGGGGCCGGTAGCCGACAGCCTCCTGGTGACGTGGGACGGCCTCACCCCGTCCGGTGCTCCTCCCGACGGTCGCTACGTCCTGCGGGTCGCTCCGCTCACGACGGAACCGGACGCGCCGCGTGCGCGCCAGGTAATGCTCGACGTCAGGCAGGACGTGCCCGATACGCTGCCCTGGCCGGCGCCCCTCACCACGCCCCCGCTGCTCCCGGAGCAGACCTCCGGCGGTCCCGCGCTCCGGTCGCTCGCCACCGGACTTTTGGCGGGGGCCGCGGTGGTGGCGCTCCCGGCGGTCATTGCCCCCGCCAAGGACATGAAGGGAGGCGGAGCGGACGCGCGGTACGTGGTCGGCGCCGCG
This sequence comes from Gemmatimonadota bacterium, assembly GCA_003222035.1. Taxonomy (GTDB): domain Bacteria; phylum Gemmatimonadota; class Gemmatimonadetes; order Gemmatimonadales; family GWC2-71-9; genus AG41. Next base: position 1,207 of record QHUS01000055.1, read on the forward strand.
GTCAGTGTCTCCGGGCTCGTCGCGTTCTTCGCGCAACGACCGCGCCCCCTCGAGGCCAACGTGCGGGCCAACGCGTCGCAGCGCGATGCCTGGAAGCGCAAGGTCGACCAGGTGAAGGCGGAGAACGCCAATCGACTGCAAAAGACGCGACTCGAGGTCCGCGCAGGACCCGTGACCGTCGCGGAGCGAGGGGCGCCATGAACGCCACCCGGCTCCTCTGGTTCCTGGCCGTCGGCCTACCGGGCGCGGCCGCGTCGCAAACGGCGCCCAAGATCGCGGCTCGCGGCGACGCCGGGATGGTGTGGGTCCATGCGGACGGGGGTGTGGGAGTCACCGAGATGAAAGGACCCGTGCTCGCCGGGGAGGGCCGGGTGGTCTTCCCCGGACTCGCGGCGGGTATGGGGCTGCTCTCGGGCACGCTGCAGGCGCCGGGCGGAGGAAATGCGCAGCACGACCTGATCGAGGGGCGGCTGTTCATCGCGGCCCGGGCCCTGCCCTGGCTCGAGCTCAGCTTCGGACCCGCGGTACGCGCGTACCTCACGGACTCCACGACCGAGCGCTGGGTAGTCTGGCAGGGGCGGGCGCACGTGGACGCCCCGATCTTGCCGCAACGTCTGACGAGCTACGTGGAGGCGTGGAGAGCGTTTTCGTCACAGGTGAACCTGGCGGCCGGCGCCGGACGCGTCCAGGGAGGCGAGGCGGGCGTCGTCTACCGGCCGCCCCGCCGCACGTTCTGGTTCCGCCTCGCGTACCATGTGGACGATGCCGCCATGGGCACCAGCGGCGTAAGCGAAACGCTGCAGTCGATCAGCGTGGGGGTGGGAGTGGGAAGCTGGTAACCGGCAGCCGCTCTCCGGCGATGTCGCTTTCGTCTCCTGTGTCCACACGCGGCACCAGCCGATAGAGCAGTTCGCCTCTCCGGATCATCCCGAACTGCTCACGGGCGGCGCGCTCCTGGGCGGCCGGGTCGGTTTCGAGGGCCCGGGCGAGCCGCTGGAGCGAATCGAGCTGGCGGTCCAGATCGCGCACCGCCCGGCGTTCCGCCCCGAGCTGGCTGCGTAACTTGAGCCAGTCGAGGGTGCCGTACTCCCCAGCCTGGAACGCGAGCGCTGCCAGCACTACCGCCGCGGCGATTCCGATCAGCCGAGCGCGCGTCACAGTCCGTACAGATTGCGGCCCGGATAGTAGGCGGTGTCGCCCAACTCTTCGGCGATCCGCAACAGCTGATTGTATTTCGCGACCCGGTCCGTGCGCGAGGCGCTTCCCGTCTTGATCTGTCCCGCGCCCGTCGCCACGGCCAGGTCGGCGATGAAGGTGTCCTCGGTCTCGCCGGAGCGGTGGGAGATGACGGCCCCGTACCCGTTGGAGCGCGCGTGCGTAATACACTGCAGCGTCTCGGTGAGGGAGCCGATCTGGTTCAGCTTGATGAGAATCGCGTTCGCGACGTTCTCTTCGATGCCGCGATCCAGCCGCTCGATGTTGGTGCAGAACAGGTCGTCGCCCACGAGCTGGACGCGGGCGGACAGCATCTCGGTGAGCTTCGCCCACCCGGACCAGTCGTCCTCGGCGAGCCCGTCCTCGATGGAGACGATGGGATACCGGTCGATCCAGCTCTTGTAGAGGGCGACCATCTCGTCGGATGACTTGGTGCCGGCCCCGCTCTTCTTGAAGACGTACTTCCCGTCCTGGTAAAGCTCCGACGCCGCGGGATCGAGCGCGATCGCGACATCCTTCCCCGCTTCGAATCCGGCGGCCTCGATCGCCGCCATGACCGCTTCGAGCGCCGCTTCGTCGGTCGCAAGATTCGGCGCGAACCCACCCTCGTCCCCCACCGCGGTGGAGAGATTCCGTTTCGCCAGTACCTTCCTGAGAGCGTGGAACACCTCGACGCCCATGCGCAGGCCGTCCGGGAAGTTCTCCGCGCCGATCGGCACGATCATGTATTCCTGGAAGTCGACCGTGTTGGCGGCGTGGGCCCCGCCGTTGAGGATGTTCATCAGGGGCACGGGCAACACATTCGTCACCGGACCGCCGAGATAGCGGTACAGCGTGAGTCCTGCTTCCTGGGCCGCGGCGCGCGCCACGGCCATGGAGACCGACAGGATCGCGTTCGCGCCGAGGTGACTCTTGTTGGGCGTCCCGTCGAGGTCGAGCATCGCGTAGTCCACCGCGATCTGCTCTTCCGCCGACATCCCCTCGAGCCGCGGCCCGATGACCTCGTTCACGTTCTTGACGGCCTCGAGCACGCCCTTGCCGCCGAACCGCTTCTGATCGCCATCCCGCAGCTCGACTGCTTCGTGCTCGCCGGTCGAGGCGCCGCTCGGCACCGCGGCTCGACCGGCCGCTCCACTCGAGAGGGTCACATCGGCTTCGATCGTCGGGTTGCCCCGGCTATCGAGGATCTCGCGCGCGCGTACCGAGATGATCGTGCTCATGATGGCCGTACCCTAGTGGACGACGCCCTCGGCGTCAACGCGGGCCTTGAGCGCGACAATCGCCGCGTGGACGCGATCCCGCAGCTCCTGTCGTTGGTCGACCGTCATGCCGCGCGTCGAGATCGCATCACCGATCACGATCCGGATGGGCCGCGGCCGGAGGACGAACCCGCCCTTCGGCAGGATCTCGAAGGTGTTACGCACGTAGAGCGGCACCACCGGCACCTGTGCTGCAATCGCGAGCCCGAACGGCGCGTTCTTGAAGGGCAAGAGCTCGCCCGTCCGGCTGCGCGTGCCCTCCGGAAACAGCACGGCCGATACGCCGCTCCGGATCACGTCCGCGGCGCGATGGTAGGCCTCCAGCGCGCGCGCCGGGTGTGCGCGGTCGATCATGACATGGCCGGCGGCGAGCATCGCCCGGCCCAGCAGCGGAATCCTCGCGAGCTCCTGCTTCGCTACCATGCGCACGGATCCAGGCAGCGTGGCCGCGAGGGCCCAGATGTCGAACATGGACGAGTGGTTCGAGGCGTACACGACGGGGCCGTCGGGAATGCGGTCCAGCCCCTCGACCTGCACCGGGGTTCCGGCGGCCCGGAGCAGCTGGCGGGACCAATCGCTCGTCCCCCAGTCGTACACGCCTCCGGGCCGCCGTTTCACGCCCAGCAGGGCGGCAGCGAGCACGCCCGTCGAGTGGATCACGCTCGAGACCACCAGCACCAGGTAGAACCACACCGTGCGGATCATCGCGCCGGGAAATGGTCGAAGCCCCGCGGAGGCGCGACCGGTCGTCCGTTATCGGTCATCTGGACGCCGCGGCCGTGAGTGCACGTGCCGATGCGCGTGAGCAGGACGCCGGTCGCCCGGCGGAACGCGCGCGCGTCGCGCTCGGCGAACCGGCGCGGCAACGCGACGAGCAGCTCGTACTCTTCGCCGCTCCGCGCGGCGCCGAGGGGCGCCACGCCGGGCCAGCAGGGCACCCGGTCGAGCTCGAGCGTGACGGCGACGCCCGATGCCGCCGCGACGTGCCCCGCGTCCCCGGCAAGTCCGTCCGAAATGTCGATCATCGCCCGAGCGGCGTGGCGCGCCAGCCAGCGTCCGGCGGCAATTCGCGGCACCGGGTGCGCGAAACGGCGGCGTACGCCGGCGTCGAGGCGCCGGCCCGTTTGAAGCGCCCGCAGCGCGAGCCCCGCACCGCCGAGTCGTCCGGTGACCCACAGGGCGTCACCCGCGCGCGCGCCGCTCCGCCGCACCGCTCGCGCGACAGTCCCGAGCGCGCACACGTCCACGAGCAAGCGTGGAGAGCGTGCCAGATCGCCTCCCAGCACGCGGGCCCCGACGCTCCGCGCGGCGGCGCCGACGCCGGCCATGAGCTCGACGGCGTCATCCGTCGTCCGTTTGCCGCGGTCCCGTACGCCGAGGGAAACGAGCACGCCCAACGGATCGGCGCCTTCGGCGGCGAGATCGGAGAGCGCGGCCGCCGTCGCGCGCCAACCGATCTCGCGGAGCGTGAGCCAGTCCGTGCGAAAGTGAACGCCTTCGAGCGACAGGTCGGTGCTGATCGCGAGCGTCCGCGCGCCGAGCGACACCAGCGCGCAATCGTCGCCCAAGTCTCGCCCGCCCGCGGAGCCGAGCTGCGCGAACACGGCGCGCAGTGTGTCGAACTCGCCACCGGGACCCAGCCGGAGCCCCCTCACGCCGTTTCGGGCGGCTCCAGGACCGTGAGCACCGGAGGCCCGACGGGACGCGAATTGGTCCAGGCGCGCCAGATCTCCGGCAACGCCGCGAGCACGTCCGCCGGACGCAGGCTGCGCGCCGTCCATTGCCGCGCGCCGTGCTCCGCCGCCCGGCCGAGCGCATGCGCACCCAGGGCCGCCGCCTCGGGCCCGGCACTCCCGCGTGCCAGGAACGCGCCGATGAACCCGGCGAGCAGATCACCCGACCCGCCCGTCGCCAGTCCGGGATTGCCACTCGCCACCACGTGGATCGGTCCGCGGAGATCGGCGATCACGGTGGGAACGCCTTTCAGGAGCACGGTGCCCTTCACCTTCTGAGCCGCTTTCGCGACCGCGGCCCAGCGGTCGTTCGCCGCCTGATCGGCGAGCTCGTCGCCGAACTGGGCGCGGAATTCGCCCAGGTGCGGCGTGAGCACCATGGGACGGTCCGCGGTGCCCTGAAACAGCGTGAGGGCGTCGGCGTCGAGTACGACGGGGACCGGGCGGCGCGCGAGCACGGCCTGCAGAAACGACGCGCGGGGCGGCTGGCGCCCCAGGCCCGGCCCCACCACGAGGGCGTCGGACCAGTCGAGCGCGTCGGCCGCCTCGGGCTCGAGCTCCGGGCCGAGCGCCGACTCCACGGTCAGCACGTCGGGCAGGCTGGCATGCGCGGCGTCGATCGTTTCCTTCGCGGCTACGAGCTTCACCAGCCCGGCGCCGGCGGCGAGCGCGGCCCGGGCGGCGTGCAACGCCGCGCCGGTCATGCCGCCCGCGCCGCCCACGACCGTGACGCGGCCACGATCGCCCTTGTGCATGGTGGGCGTGAGCTTGGGGAGCCGGCCACCCGCCCAGGCGTCGGTCACGAGGAGGGGCCACGTGGGATCGGCGGGCGGCAGGCCGATATCGATCACCACCAACTTCCCGCACCACTCCCGCGCGAGCAGATGCCCGCGGCGCGGGCCGCCGAACGTCACCGACAGCTCGGCGCGCACCGGGCCGTGCGCCTCGCCGCTCGAGAGGTCGAGTCCCGTGGGGCCGTCGATCGCGATCACGGACGCCCCGTAGGCCACCAGGCGTTGCGCCAGCGCCAGGACGTCACCACGCGCCGGCCCCGCGGCGCCCGTGCCGAGCAACGCGTCGACGACCACCGCGGCGGCGGGCCACGGCTCGTCACGACCGGTCTCGCGCACGCCGTCCATCCGTGCGAGCGCGCGGTTGTCGATCGCATCGTCGGTCTTGGGGTCGAGCGCGGCCACCCAAACGGGGATGCCGCTCGAGTGCAGGGCGCGCGCCAGCACCCACCCGTCGCCACCGTTGTTTCCGGCCCCCGCGACGACCAGCGCGCCGCGGGTGAGCACCGCGGGATACTCCCGCACGAGCAGGTGCGCGATTCCACGCCCCGCGCTCTCCATGAGCACCCGCGAGGGGATGCGGTACTGCGTGCGGGCGGCGGAGTCCCACGCGGCCGCGTCCGTCGCGGAAAGTACCGGGAGCGGGTTCACGGAATCACCACGCCCCCGTATCCCACGACGGCAGTGTCGTCTCCCGTCACCATCCCGGAGTGGCTGTAGTGCACGACGTCGGCGTGCCAGGCGCCGAGCGTGTGGGCCGCGGCGAGGATCGTCGCCGTAGGAGCACGGCCGCACATGGAGATCCGCTCGTCCTGGCACCGGGCGAGCAGCTCCGCGCCGTCGAGCCCGGCGACCGCCTGAAGCGCCCGGCGGTCCTTCCGCTCGGATGTGGCCGCGGGCTCGTAGTGGTTCAAGTCACTCGACGCGAGCAGCAACACGCGGTCGGGCCCGCCCCACTGTGCCACGAGTTTGGCCAGCGCCTGTCCCAGGCCGCGGCATCCCTCCCACGTGTCCCAGGCGAGGACCAGCGGCACGATCCGGACGTCCGCGCGGCGGAGCTGGAGGAACGGGAGCTCGACCTCGACGGCGTGCTCGGAGGCGTGCGCGGCGTGATCGGGACCGACGAGAGGTGACGTCTCGAGGAGGGCACGAGCGAATTCGTCATCCACCTCCACGTCCCCGAGGGGAGTCCGGAACGCCCCGGCTTCCCACAGTGACACGCCGCCCGGTGCCCCGCTCACGCCGGTATGGTTGGGCGCCAGGATCACGACGATCGGCGGAATCTCCAGGCGGGCGAACACGTGCGCCGCCGTGAGTCCCGAATAGAGGTAACCCGCGTGCGGGGCCACGGCGGCGCGCGCCGGCGCGGGACGCGCGTCGGCCACCTCGTCGAGCAGCGCCTGCACGGTACGCTCGAGCTCGTCTCTCGCTCCCGGGTAAAAGCGACCGCTCACCGCGGGCGCGCGCAGGAAGCGCGGGTCCAAGCCTATTTAGAGCTCTGGCCGATGGCGCGACCGAAGGAGATCTCCCCGTTATCGATGCGGATGTTGAACCCGCATTCGGGATTCGAGCAGACCCAGGCCTTGTATGTGATCGGCGCCCCGTCGCGGCCGTAGTCCGACAGCGGGATGAGAAGACCGTGCTGACATTTCCTGCAGGCGGGCCACTCCCTGACATCGTCCATGCGCCACCCCCTTCACCCGATCCGGCACCCCTATCCGCGCTCCACCCCGGGCCATGGATAGCCGGCCCGGAACTCCGCTGCGAAATCGTACACGTGCTCGAAGTCTTCGGGCTTGTCGGTCGGCTGGCTCGCGAGCAACCCCACGTCGATCAGCGCGAACACGATCTGTCCCAGGTCTTCGGTGCTGGTGATACCCCAGTGACCGAGGACGGTCGGGGCGAGCAGGCCGAACTGCTCGCGCGCGAAGTCCCGGCACGCCCACGCCAGCTCGGCGCCACTCAGGTGGCGGCGCGCCGGCAGCTTGCCCTGCGCGTACTCGAGCGCGGCGAGCACGAACAGGTAGCCGCGCTCGTGATAGCGGCCATCCTGCCGCCCGATCCGCTGGAAGGCTTCGTCGAGCGTCGCGAAGTCGCTCATGGCCGCGCCTCGGTCTGCTCGGACGGTCGCGTCCGCACGGCCACGGGCCGGGGCGGGTGCGGATCGAGCAGCGCCAGCTCCAGGACCTCGTCGATCGTCTCCACCTCTTTGATCTCGAGCAGCTGCTTCACCTCGTCGGGCACTTCCACGATGTCGCTGTGGTTGCGCGCGGGGACCAGCACCGTCTTCACGCCGGCGCGCGCCGCGGCCGTGAGCTTCTCCTTGAGCCCGCCGATCGCGAGGATGCGGCCCCGTAGCGTGAGCTCGCCGGTCATCGCCACGTCGTGGCGCGCCGGCCGGCGGCACAGCAGCGACGCCAGCGCGGTGGCGATCGTGATACCCGCCGACGGGCCGTCTTTCGGCACCGCTCCCGCGGGGAGGTGCAGGTGCACGTCGGTGTGCGTGAACGTGTCGAGCGGAATCCCGAGCGGGCCGGCGCGTGCCCGGAGCAGGCTCCACGCCGCCTGCGCGGATTCCTTCATCACGTCGCCCAGCTGCCCGGTGAGCGTGATCTGGCCCTTGCCCGGCATCTGGATCGCCTCGATGAACATGATGTCGCCGCCGACGGGCGTCCATGCGAGCCCCGTCGCGACACCGACCTCCGGGCTCCGGCCCGCGACCTCGCTCTGCACCTTGGGTTGGCCGGCGAACTTCTCGAGGTTCTTCGCCGTGACTTTCACCGTCGTCGCCCGTCCCTCCACCACGTCGAGCGCCGCCTTGCGGAGCACCCCCTGGATTTCCCGCTCGAGCTGGCGGACGCCCGCTTCTCGGGTGTACTCCGCGATCAGCCGCTCCAGCGCGCCATCGGCGACGCTCGCCCGGTCGGCCTCCAGTCCCGTCTCCTTGAGCTGGCGTGGCAGCAGGTAGCGTTTGGCGATCGCCAGCTTCTCGCCGGGGGTGTAGCCGGGGAGGGTCAGCACTTCCATGCGGTCGAGCAGCGGGTCGGGGATCGGGGCGAGGCTGTTGGCGGTGGCGATGAACATCACGCCGGAGAGGTCGAACGGGACTTCGAGATAGTGGTCGACGAAGGTGCCGTTCTGCGCCGGGTCGAGGACCTCGAGCAGCGCGGCCGTCGGATCGCCGCGCACGTCGGCGCCCATCTTGTCGATCTCGTCGAGCATGAGCAGGGGGTTGCGCGTCTCGCAGCGCTGCAGCGCGTGGATGATGCGTCCCGGGAGCGCCCCGACGTAGGTGCGGCGATGGCCGCGGACCTCCGCCTCGTCGCGCACACCCCCGAGCGAGACGCGCGTGAAGCGGCGCCCGAGCGCTTCCGCGATGCTCTGGCCGAGCGAAGTCTTACCGACGCCCGGCGGGCCCACGAAGCACAGGATGCCGCCCCGGGCCGACGGGTTGAGAGTGCGCACCGCGAGGTACTCGAGAATCCGCTCTTTGACGGTCTTCAAGTCGTAGTGGTCGCGATCGAGGATCTCGCGCGCGGCCTTCAGATCGAGCCGATCCTCCGAGGTGCGGCTCCACGGGAGCATCGCGAACACCTCGAGGTACGTGCGGGCCACGTGGTACTCGGCCGACTGCGGCGACATCTGGCGCAGCCGCTTGAGCTCCCGGTCCACGACCTTGCGGGCCTCCTCATGCAGCCCCGCGGCCGCCAGCCGATCGCCCAGCTCCGTCAGCTCGTCTTCCGCTTCCTCTTCACCGAGCTCCTGGCGGATCACGCGGAGCTGCTCGCGCAGCACGTACTCGCGCTGGTTCTGGTCCAGCCGCGAGCGCGTCTTCTCCTGGATCTGGCTCCCGACTTCGAGCACCTGCAGCTCTTGCCCGAGGAACTCGGCGAGCCGCTCGAGCCGGCGGTTCACGTCATCGATCGCGAGCAGCTCCGCCTTGGCGGGCAAGGCCAGGTCCAAGTTCGCAGCCACGAAATCGGCGAGCCGGCCGGGGTCGCTGATTCCCACCAGCACTTCGTGCAGCTCTTCCCCCAGGTACGGCGCGATGTCGATCACGCGCGAGAACTGCGCGTGCACGTTGCGCTTGAGCGCCTCGGTGCGCGCGTCCTCCAGCACGATGTTGGGGAGCGGCTCATACCCCGCGACCAGCCAGTGTTCGGTGGACGCGATCTCGACGAGCCGCGCGCGTTCGAGTCCCTGCACCATGACGCGGACCGAGCCGTCGCCCAGCTTGAGCATGCGCACCACGGTGCCCAGCGTGCCGACCTCGTACAGCTCGTCGGCGCGCGCGTGCATCACGGCCCCCTCGGGCGGCTCGGTGCCGCCGAGCGGCTTCACCACGCCGAGCAGGAGGCGCTTGTTGCCCTGGACGACCTCGTCGATCAGCTTGACGGCGTGCGGATCCGTGAGCGCCATCGGGAGCACGACGTGCGGATACACGACCACGCGGCCGAGCGGTAGGACCGGGAGGTGATCCACCTACTGCACCCGCACCGATTGGGGGCCCGACAGGCGGACCGAGAGCTTCGCGAGCCGGACTTCGAGGAAACCGTGCTCGTAGCTCGCCTTGATGCTTTCGGAATCGACGGGCACCGGGAGGCGGAAGCGGCGCTCGAACGGACCGACCTGGACTTCCATCGCATGATAGTGCGGCTTGCCCTCGAGGCGGCGGGCCGCCCGCTCACCGGCAATGGTCAGCACGCCGTCCGCGTATTCCACGGTGAAGTCCTCCGCGCGCATCCCGGCGATGTCCATGTAGACCACCAGCGCGTCGTCGGTCTCGTAGATGTCGGTGGGCGGCTTCCACTTGCTCGAGACGACGAAGCCCACGGGTCGACCGTGGGCGACTTCGTTGAAGTAGACCTCCAACTCCTCGGCGGGGTGCACGGTGAACGACCCCGAGCCCCGGGAGGGCCGGCTGGACGACCCGCTGCTATCGGGCATGGTGCCCTGCCACCGCCGGTCGCACGGGGGAGGGAGGGGGCGGCGCCGCGTACAAGGGGAACCGCTCCGCCAAGTCGCGCACGTCGGCTCTCACCCGCGCTATCGTCGCGTCGTCTCTCTTGGTCAACACCGTGTCGATGAAATCGGCCACCTTGAGCATCTCTGTCTCCGTGAAACCACGCGTCGTCACCGCGGGCGTGCCAATGCGGATGCCGCTCGTGACGAACGCCTTTTGGGGATCGCCGGGAATGGTGTTTTTGTTCACCGTGATCCCGGCGCGGTCGAGCAGCTCCTGGGCGTCTTTGCCCGTCACCTGCTTGGAGCGCAGATCGACGAGCATGAGGTGCGTGTCCGTGCCCCCGGACACGATGGCGTAGCCTCGCTCGACCAGCGCGGCGGCGAGCGCTTGCGCGTTCCGCACCACCTGGGTCGCGTATTCCTTGAACTCGGGGTTGAGCGCCTCGCCCAAGGCCACGGCCTTGGCCGCGATGACGTGCTCGAGCGGTCCACCCTGAATCCCCGGAAAGACCTGCTTGTCGACGTCCTTGGCGAAGGCCTCCTGGCAGAGGATCAGCCCGCCGCGCGGGCCGCGCAGCGTTTTGTGCGTGGTGGTCGTGACGATGTGCGCGTGCGGCACCGGAGACGGATGGATGCCCGCCGCGACGAGTCCCGCGAAATGCGCCATGTCCACGACGAACGTCGCGCCGACCTCTTCGGCGATGCTGCGGAGCGTCGCGAACTCGATGATGCGCGCGTACGCGCTCCCGCCACCGATCAGGATGCGCGGCCGCTCGCGGCGCGCGACGTCGCGCACCTGATCGTAGTCGATGCGGCCGGTGTCTTCGCGCACACCGTAATGCGTGGCGCGGAACAACGTTCCGGAAAAGTTCACCGGCGCGCCGTGCGTCAGGTGACCGCCGTGCGGCAGGGCGAGCCCGAGCAGCGTGTCGCCGGGCTTCGCCACGGCGAGATACGCGGCCATGTTCGCCTGCGCGCCGGAATGCGGCTGCACGTTGGCGTGCTCCGCCTTGAACAACGTCTTGGCGCGGTCGATGGCGAGCTGCTCGATCTCGTCCACGACCTCGCAGCCACCGTAGTAGCGCTTCCGCGGCAGGCCTTCCGCGTACTTGTTCGTGAGCGCCGTGCCCATGGCCTCGAGCACCGCCACCGTCACGACGTTCTCGCTCGCGATCAACTCGAGCCCCTGCTCCTGCCGCTCCACCTCGCGGCGGATCAGCTGGAAGATGGCCGGGTCGGCCTTCGCGAGCGGCGCGCGCCGGTCGATCATGCGTCGATCTTCGCGATGCGGCGCTCGTGGCGCCCGCCTTCGAACGCGGTGTCGAGCCACGCGTGCAGAATCTCCATCCCTTCCTCCTCGCTCACGAACCGCGACGGCAGCACGAGCACGTTGGCGTCGTTGTGTTTGCGCGCCAGTTCGGCGATCTCCGGAGTCCACGCCACCGCCGCCCGCACGTGCGGAAACCGGTTGGCGATGTAGGTCATGCCGAGCCCCGTGCCACACGTCAGCACGCCGCGTGCCGCCTTCCCCTCGCTCACCGCTGCCGCGACGGGCCGCCCGTAGTCCGGGTAGTCGTCCGCGGGATCCATGGTCTTGGGACCCACGTCCACCGGCTCGTAGCCCAAGCGCTGGAGCTCGTCGACGAGCTTCTGCTTGAGCTGGAAGCCCGCGTGATCGGCTCCGACGTAGATTTGCTCAGACAAAGTTTCGCCGTACCTTCGCGATCGCGGCGATCCGCTGCTCGGCGAGCCGGTCCGCGGCCCGATAGCTGGGGACGCCCTCTTCGCGCGCAATCTCGAACACGCGCAGCAGCGTGTCGTAGATCTCCCCGGCTTTCGAGCGCGCGCGCTCGGGCGCCCAGCCGTGCAGCTCCGCGTTCACGTTGATCAGCCCGCCTCCGTTGATCACGTAGTCCGGCGCGTAGGTGATCTGGCGCTGCTCCAGCAGTTCGCCGTGCCGATCCTCGGCGAGCTGATTGTTCGCGGCGCCCGCGACGATCTCCACGCGCAGCCGGTCGACCGTCTGATCGTTGATCACGGCGCCGAGCGCGCAGGGGGCGAACACGTTGGCCGGCACGTCGTAAATCTCGTCGGTGCCGACCGGCTTCGCGCGGGACTCCTCCACCACCCGCTTGACGCGCTGCGGATCGATGTCGGTACACGTGATCGCCGCTCCGTCGGCGGCGAGCAGCCTCGCCAGATGATAGCCCACGGAGCCGCATCCCTGCAAAGCGACCGACTTCCCGGCCAGCGAATCCGAGCCGTACCGGTAGCGGGCGCACGCCTTGATCCCGCGGTATACGCCATACGCGGTGACCGGCGAGGGATCACCCGACTTGCCGATCAGGCCCGTGACGTGATCCGTCTCGGCCTTGATGAACTCCATGTCGCCCGTGCTCGTGCCCACGTCCTCCGCCGTGACATAGCGGCCTTTGAGCGACTCGACGTGACGGCCGTGCGCTCGGAACAGCGCCTCCCGCCGCGTCGTCCGGTTGTCACCGATGATCACGCTCTTCCCGCCGCCCAGGTTGAGTCCCGCCACGGCCGCCTTGTAGGTCATGCCGCGCGCCAGCCGGAGGGCGTCGATGAGCGCGTCCTCTTCGCTCGAGTAGTTCCAGAAGCGCGTGCCGCCCAGGGCGGGACCGAGCACCGTGGAGTGGATGGCGATGATGCCGCGGTAGCCGCTGGACGGGTCGTAGTACAGGCTGACCTGTTCGTGCTCGTGCTCGGCGAGCCGGGCGAACAGGTCCAGGCTCCGGCGTTCCCCGGGCTTGTGCCCGGGGTCAGCCGCAGCGCTAGGCTCCCGGATAGAGACCGCGGGCGACGATGATGCGCTGGATTTCGCTGGTGCCTTCATAGATCTCCGTGACTTTCGCGTCCCGGAACAGCTTCTCCACGGGGAAGTCGCGCATGTACCCGTACCCGCCGAACAACTGGACGGCCTGCGTGGTCACCCACATCGCCGTCTCGGAGGCAAACAGCTTGGCCATGCTCGTGTGCGTGGTGATGTCCTCGCCCCGGTCCCGCCGCGTCGCCGCGACGTGGACCAGCGCACGTGCCGCTTCGATGCGCGTCGCCATGTCGGCCAGCTTGAACTGTACGGCTTCGAACTCACGCAGCGGCTGACCGAACTGGCGGCGATCGGCGCAGTAGGCCACGGCGTGCTCCAGGGCCCGCCGCGCGATCCCCACGGCCTGCACGGCGATGCCCAGGCGACCGGCGTCGAGGCCTTCCATCGCGTACCCGAACCCCGCGCCCTCCTCCCCCAGGAGATGCTCACCCGGCAGTCGCACGTCCTCGAGCGCCAGGGCGACGGTGTTCGACGCGCGGAGGCCCATCTTGTCCTCCGGCTTCCCCGGACGATAACCGGGGGCGTCGGTCGGCACAACGAAGGCGCTGATGCCGCGCTCCGAGCGGGCCATCACGATCATCAGATCGGCCGTTGCGCCGTTGGTCGCCCACGCCTTGGCCCCCGACAACACCCAGCCTTCGCCGTCGCGCGCCGCCTGCGTGCGCAGCGCCGCGGCGTCGGATCCCGCCTCCGCCTCGGACATGGCGAACCCGGCGAGCAGCTCGCCGCGCGCCATCGGTTTGAGCCAGCGCTGTTTCTGCGCGGCCGAACCGTGACGGATCAGCATCGTGGCCGGAATAGCGTTGTGGATCGACAGCGAGACGGCGACACTCGCGTCCGCGGCGGCGATCTCCTCGAGCGCGAGCAGGTACGTAACGGTATCGAGCCCCATGCCGTCGTACTCCTCCGGCACGCTCAACCCCAGAAAGCCGAGCCGGCCGAGCTCGTCGATCACCGCGCGGTCGAAATGCGCGCGGCGGTCCCACTCCGCGGCGAACGGCTCGATCCTGGTGCGCGCGAAGTCGCGCGCCAGCTCCACGATCTGCCGCTGCGTTTCCGTCAGGCCCGGCGTTTCAATCGCGATAGACATAGAACCCGCGCCCGCTCTTCCGGCCCAGCCGGCCTGCCGCCACCATCTTCCGGAGGAGCGGCGCCGGCCGGTATTTGTCGTCGCCCAGGTCCCGATGGAGCACCTCGAGGATCGCGAGGCACACATCGAGCCCGATCAGATCCGCGAGCGCCAGCGGCCCGAGCGGATGATTCATGCCCAGCTTCATGACCGTGTCCACCGCCTCCGGCGTGGCGACTCCCTCCATCACGCAGAACATGGCCTCGTTGATCATCGGCATCAGCACGCGGTTGGAAACGAACCCGGGGGCGTCATTCACGACGACCGGTGTCTTCCCCAACGCCTTTACAACTTCTGCAACCTCTTCGACGGCCGAGTCCGCCGTTTCCAGCCCCCGGATCACTTCCACCAGCGGCATCACGGGCACGGGATTCATGAAATGCATACCGACCACCTGCGCGGCCCGTTTGGTTTGCCCGGCGATGGCCGTGATCGAGATGGACGAGGTGTTACTGGCGAGAATCGTACCAGCCGGCGCCAGACGGTCCAGATCCCGGAAGATCTTGAACTTGACCTCGGGCTGCTCCGTGGCGGCTTCGACCACCAGCTCGGCCTCGGCCACGGGGTCGAGCGTGCTCGAGGTGCGGATGCGCGTCAGGGCGGCGTCGCGTTGGTCGACGGTCACCGTCCCCTTCTTCACCTGGCGGTCGAAGGCCGCCCGCACGAGCTGCAGGGCCCGCTCGAGCAGGCCGGGCGCGACGTCGATCAGCGTGGTATCCCAGCCGTGCTGCGCGAACACGTGGGCGATGCCGTTCCCCATCGTGCCCGCCCCGACCACCGCAACGCGACTCATGCAGCCGGAAACGAAACGCGCGCCGTCATAGGCGCGCGCGCAGGGGACTCACGCTGGGTCGCAGGATCAGCACCGCGATCACCAGCTTCAGCAGGTCGCTGACCAGGAACGGCAGCGTGCCGAACCGCGCCGCGTCGCTCAGGCTGCCCGTCAGGATGCCGAGCTGGACCAAGCCGCCCAGGTGGATCAGCGCCAGGCCGGCGAGCACGGCGAGCGCGACCCGGGTCCAGCGACGCCCGTCTCCCGTCAGACGGCCGACGGCGTAGGCGGCGAAGGGGTAGGCGAGCAGATATCCGCCCGTGGGCCCGAGCAGCCGGGCGACGCCGGGCAGTCCGTAGGGCGTGAACACCGGCAGGCCAGCCGCGCCGAGGCTGAGATAGAACACCAGAGACCCGGCACCGAGCCGGGCGCCGAGCAGCCCGCCGACGACCAGGACGGCGAGTGGCTGCAGCGTCAGCGGCACGGGGGTACCGGGGAGCGGCACCGCGATCTGGGCAGCGATCGCGACCAGCGCCGCGCCGAGCACCACGGCGAGCGCCCGGCGCGCGGCGAGCGACGGAGCGGGAACGACGGCGGTTTGAGCCTGCATCAGAGCATCTCCACGCTGAGGGCGACGGCGTTGCCGCCCCCGAGACACAGGGTGGCGAGGCCGGTGGTCTGCTTCCGGTCCTTGAGGGCGTACAGGAGCGTCGTCAGGATGCGCGCGCCCGACGCCCCGATCGGGTGGCCGAGGGCGATGGCGCCGCCGTTGACGTTGACGCGGTCCCAATCCCAGCCGAGGGCGCGCCCGTCGGCGATCGCCTGCACCGCGAACGCCTCGTTCGCCTCGATGAGCTGGTAGTCGGCGATCGTCGTCTTCGCCTTGGCCATCAGGTTCCGCACGGCCACGATGGGCGCGAAGAAGAGATCCTTGGGCTCACCGCCGCCCGTGGCGTACGCGGTGATCCGGGCCAGCGGCGCCAGCCGGTGCGCCTGCGCGAACGCGAGCGATGTGACGACGAGCGCGCTCGCGCCGTCGTTCAGACCGGGTGCGTTGCCCGGCGTCACCGTCCCGTCTTTCTCGAACGACGGTTTCAGTGCGGCCAGCGCCTCGAGCGAGGTCTCTTTGCGGGGGCCCTCGTCCTTCTCGATCAGGGTCGGCCCTGTCTTCCCGGGGACCTCCACCGGCACCGTCTCGGCCTTGAAGCGGCACGCCGCCATCGCCGCGACGGCTTTCTGGTGACTCGCGAGCGCGAACGCGTCCTGGTCCGCGCGCGCTACGCCGGCCTTCGTCGCCGTGTACTCGGCGAGGGCGCCCATGTGCGCGTCCGAGAACGAATCCCACAGGCCGTCGTGAATCATGCCGTCCACGAGCTGGCTGTCGCCGGCCTTGATGCCCCCCCGCATCCCATAGACGTAGTGGGGCGCGTTGGACATGGACTCCATGCCACCGGCCACGACGCACTGCTCGTCGCCCGCGCGGATCGCCTGCGCGGCGAGCATCACGGCTTTGAGTCCGGACCCGCAGACCTTGTTGATCGTGAGCGCCGGAACCGTGCCGGGGAGACCGCCGTGGATCGCGGCCTGCCGCCCGGGCGCCTGGCCGACTCCCCCCTGCAGCACGTTTCCCATGAGCACTTCTTCGACGGCGCCCGGCTCGATTCCCGCGCGGCGCACGGCTTCGCGGATGACGAGAGCGCCGAGGCGCGGCGCGGGCAGCGGTGACAACCCGCCGAGATACTTGCCGATGGGCGTGCGGCAGGCGCTGAGGATGACCGGCGTGGTTTCGTCGCTCGTAGGCATCTCCATCAAACTAACGGCGTCAAGGAGCGCGTGCGAACTTCCTCCTGCAATTTCGCCACGAATTCCGCCACCGGCAGCACCACCTGCTTCTTCCCTTCCCCCCGTCCCCGCACGGCCGCCGACCCCGCGTCCGCCTCGCGCTGTCCCACCACCGCCATGTACGGGACCTTCTGCAGCTCCCCGTCCCGGATGCGGTAGTTGAGTGTCTCGTTGCGCTCGTCGAGGTGGGATCGGATCCCCGCGGCCCGGAGCCGCTCGTGTAGCGCGCGCGCAGCGGGAGCCTGCGCGTCCGAAATGGGCAACACGCGGACCTGCTCGGGCGCGAGCCACAGGGGAAACGCTCCCGCGAAGTGCTCGATCAGGAATCCGACGAAGCGCTCGAGGGTCCCGTAGATCGCGCGGTGAATCATCACGGGGCGGTGCGGCTTGTTGTCCTCGCCCGTATACTCGAGCTTGAAGCGCTCGGGCTGCTCGAAGTCGAGCTGGATCGTCGCGCCCTGCCACTCGCGGCCGATCGCGTCGTTGAACTTGATGTCGATCTTCGGCCCGTAGAACGCGCCCCCGCCCTGGTCGAGGCGATAGGTCACGCCGCGGTGCTTGAGCGCCTGCTCCAGGGCCCGCTCCGCCACGTCCCACGTCGCGTCGCTGCCGAGCTTTTTCTCGGGCCGCGTGGCCAGGTCGAGCCGGTACGCGAGCCCGAAGGTCTTGCCGAGCACCAGCTCGACGATATCGAGCAGCTGGAAGATCTCTTGCTCGATCTGATCCTCGCGCAGAAAAATGTGCGCGTCGTCCATCGTGAGCCCGCGCACCCGGAGCATGCCGTGGAGGGTGCCCGAGCGCTCGTTGCGGTACACGTTGGCGATTTCGCCGAGGCGCACGGGCAGGTCGCGGTAGCTGCGCTGTTGTGAGGCGTAGATGAGGATGTGCATCGGGCAGTTCATCGGCTTCACCCGATAGCGCACGTTCTCTGCCTCCCCCTCCCCCGCTCCCATCGCGGGGAACTGGTTCGCCGCGTACAGCGGCAAATGGCCCGAGCGGAGGAACAGCTCCTCGCGCGTCACGTTGGGCGTGTAGACCAGCGAATAGCCGCGCTCGAGGATCGCGTCCTCGATGAAGCGGCGCAGCTGGAACTGCACCATGGCGCCCTTGGGATGCCACAGGATGAGCCCGGGCCCGACCTCCTCCTGGATCGAGAAGAGGTCGAGCTGCTTGCCGAGGACCCGGTGGTCGCGCCGCCGCGCTTCCTCGAGCCGTCGCAGGTACGCCTCGAGGTCGTCTTTAGTGAACCAGGCCGTGCCGTAGATGCGCTGGAGCATCTGGCGCCGCTCGTCGCCCCGCCAATAGGCGCCCGCGCCGTGCAGCAGCTTGAAATGCTTGATGCGCCCCGTGCTCGGCACATGCGGTCCGCGACACAGGTCCACGAACGGGCCGTCGGTGTACACCGAGATCACCTCGTCCGGGCCGAGGTCGTCGATCCGCTCGAGCTTGAGCGGGTCGTCCTTGAAGCGCTGCTTGGCGTCGGCGCGCGAGACTTCTTCGCGCACGAAGGGGTAGTCCGCCTTCACCACCTCCTGCATCCGCTGCTCGATCGCCTCGAGATCCTCCGGCCCAAAGGGCCGCTCCACCTGGAAGTCGTAATAGAACCCGTCCTCGATCGGGGGACCGAAGCCGATCTGCGCGCGCGGGAACAGCTGCCGCACCGCCGTCGCGAGGACGTGCGCCGCGGAGTGGCGCAACACGTCGAGCGCCTGGGGGTCCTTATCGGTGAGGATCGACACCTTGGCCCCGTCGGACAACGGACGCGCCAGGTCCCGGACGTCCCCGTTCACCCGCACGGCGATGGCCGCTTTCGCCAGGCCGGGCCCAATGGCCTTGGCGAGGTCGGCGCCCGTGGAGCCTGCGGGGACGCGTTTCTCGCTCCCGTCGGGGAGCGTGACACGGATCTCGGAAGGCATCAGGTCAGTTGGCGGGGCGATCGGTCGCCGCGGCCGGGGGCGTGGCGGTCAGGGGTAGCACGCGCCGCCCGTCGCGGAAGTAGAGGACGACCGCGAATGCGATCAAGCCGACGAGGGCGACCCAGCGTGCCATGCGGCTCGCAGCGAGAAGCGCAGAATCGTCCGCCATGGGGAGGAATTTTAGCACAAACGGAAGGATGGTGGAGGATGGTGAAGGTCGGTGGAGCAACCTCCACCGTCCTCCACCGACCTCCACTAACCTCCCCCGACCTGCCTATTATAAGGAATGTCCGGCACGCGCTTCGAGCTGCCGCCCCAATACGATCCCCACGCCGTCGAGCGGCCGCTGTACCAACGCTGGCTCGAGGGCGGCGTGTTCGCCGCACGGGTCGATTCCCCGAAGACGCCCTACGTCATCGTGATCCCACCGCCCAACGTCACAGCCGTGCTGCATATGGGCCAGGGCCTGAACAACGTGACCCAGGACGTCCTCATTCGGTTCGAGCGGATGCGGGGACGCGAGGCGCTGTGGCTCCCCGGCACCGATCACGCTGGCATCGCGACGCAGAACGTCGTGGAGCGGCTCATCGCCAAGGAGGGAAAGAGCCGATTCGACGTCGGGCGGGAGCAGTTCGTCGCCCGCGTCTGGGCATTCGTGCGCGAGACGGGTGGAACGATCCTCGAGCAGCTCAAGGTGATCGGATGCTCGTGCGACTGGAGCCGCACGCGTTTCACCCTGGACCCGGCCTATTCGCGGGCCGTGCGCGAGGTGTTCGTGACGCTGTGGGAGCAGGGGCTCATCTACCGCGGGCACCGCGTCATCCACTGGTGCCCGCGCTGCCTGACGGCCTTGTCGGACGAAGAGGCCGAGTCCAAGGACGTCGAGGGCAAGCTGTACGTCATCCGCTATCCGGTGGAGGGCGGCCCGAAACCGTACCTCACCGTCGCCACGACACGCCCCGAGACGATGCTAGGCGACACCGCCGTCGCCGTGCATCCCCGGGACACCCGGCACGCCGGGTTCGTGGGGAAAACAGCCCGCCTGCCCATCGCCGACATCCCCATTCCCATCATCGCGGACGAGGCGGTCGATCCGGCATTCGGGACCGGGTTCGTGAAGGTCACGCCGGCCCACGACGCGACGGACTTCGAGATCGGCCTGCGCCACAAGCTCGAGATGCCGCTGGTGATGACCGAAGACGCGCGCATGGAGCACCTCACGCGCGTCCCCAAGGCCCTCGCCGACTTGAGCAGATTCGACGCGCGCGAACGCATCGTGGATATGCTCAAGGAGCGCGGTCTGCTGGAGAGGGTCGAACCGCACCGGCATGCGGTCCGCCACTGCTACCGCTGTGACACCGTCGTCGAGCCGCGCCTCTCCGATCAGTGGTTCGTGAAAATGCAGCCGCTCGCGGCGCCCGTGCTCGCGGCGTACCGCAACGACGAGTTTCAGATCGTGCCCGAGCGCTGGCGCGCGACGTTCGAGCACTGGATGGAGAATATCCGGGACTGGAACATCTCCCGGCAGCTGTGGTGGGGTCACCGCATTCCGGTGTTCACCTGTACCGCGTGCAACCACCAGTGGGCCGACCGCGCCGACCCGGTGGGCTGCCCGAAGTGCGGCGGCCCCGTCGAGCAGGACCCGGATGTGCTCGACACCTGGTTCTCGTCGTGGCTCTGGCCCTTCGCCACGCTGGGCTGGCCCGACGAGACGCCGGACCTGAGACACTTTTATCCGGGCCACACGCTCGTCACGGCGCCTGAGATTCTGTTCTTCTGGGTGGCCCGGATGCTGATGGCGGGGTATCACTTTCGCGGCGCTCGCCCGTTCTCGACCGTGTACCTCCACGGCACCGTGCGGGACACCCAGCATCGCAAGATGTCGAAGTCGCTCGGCAACGGCATCGACCCCCTCGACGTGGTCCGGCTGTACGGCGCCGACGCGTTGCGGTGGACGGCCATCGCCGGGGTGTCGCTCGGGTCGGACCTGATCCTCGACCCGAACGACCTGGAGACGACCTTCGCGCCGGGACGGAACTTCGCCAACAAGCTGTGGAACATCGGGCGGTTCATCCTGGCGCAGCTGCCGGAACGGGTGGAGCCGCTCGCGGGTCTCGACCCGAAGCGGCTGCAGCTCGCCGACCGTTGGATCCTGTCGCGGGCGCAGGGAGCGATCCGCGAAGCGACGGCGTCGCTCGAGCAATTTCGTCTCGACGAGGCGGCCAAACGCTGCTTCGACTTCGTGTGGAAGGAGCTGGCCGACTGGTACGTGGAGGCGGTGAAGCCGCGCCTCGCATCGGGCGACGCCGCCGCCGCACACGCGGTTCTGGCGTATTGCCTCGACGTCGCCTTGCGGCTGCTGCACCCCGTCGTCCCCTTCATTACGGAGGAACTCTGGCAGAAACTGCCGGGTCGAAAGCCGGACGAACTGCTCGCGGCGACGGCGTGGCCGAGCGCGAGCGAGGAGTTCGCCGACCAACCGACCGAGGCGCGGTTTGCCCTCGTGCAGGACGCGATCACCGCGATCCGCACGATTCGAGCGGAATACCGGATCAGTCCGAAGGCGCGGCTCGCCGTCACCGTCACGACCAAGACGCGGGATGGCCGGGGGGCGTTCGAGGGAGAGCGCGACACGATCGTGCGGCTGGGACTGCTGGAGACCCTGGCGTTCGATGGTCGGGGGGGAGGAAAGGGTGCCGGTGCGCACGCCGTGCTCGCCGACGGCAGCGAGGTGTTCGTGGCCCTGGCGGACGCGATCGACGTGCAGCAGGAGTGCCGCCGCCTCTCCGGCGAGCTGACCCGGTTAGAACAACAACTCACGGGACTGGCCGCCAAGTTGCACAACGAGCAGTTCGTCGCGCGGGCGCCCGCGGAGGTGGTCGCCAAGGAGCGCGAAAAGGAGCGGGCGTGGCGCGACCAGCGGCAGGCGCTGGCCGACAAGCTCAAATCGCTGGGCTGCTCCTAACCGCGCTGGCAGGGGCGTTGGGGGGGGGGGGAGGGTGCGCGCATCCCGGTCCTCCGCCCGGGGGGCCGCCGCGCCTCAAGCCCGCCGTCATCCTGAGCACCCGTCCCGACTCGGGAGCCGTGGTGCCCGACTTCCGGGGCAGCGCGGTCATCGCGTTCGACGAGGTGATCGACGAAATGCCGGCCAGCGGGGGGGGGAGGAGCACCGGAGGCGCAATCTCGGGCCTCGCTTCAAAGATCGTCCTCTCGCCCGTCGCGGGAGATGTCAACGTCTCCTGGCACCGCGACGAAATTCACGTCGAACCAGATGAAGGATGGAAGGCGAATCGCGTGTATCACCTGGAGGTGCTCCCCGGGATCATGGATCTGCGGCGCAACGCGACCAAGACCGGTAAGACCCTCGTCTTTTCCACCGGGGGCGCGGTTCCGGGAGCGGCGCTCACTGGTACCGCGCTGCTGTGGGTCGAGCAACGGCAGCTGACCCAGGGCGTGATCCGCGCCGCGCTCCTCCCCGACACGGTCGCCTACATCACGCTGACCGACTCGGCCGGCAACTTCCGCCTGCGGGACATCCCCCCGGGACGGTACCGCGTGTGGGCCATCCAGGATCAGAACAACAACCGCCGGCCGGACCGGCGTGAGCTTTTCGACACCGTAACGGCCACGGTCGACTCGACGGCGACCGTCCTGCTCTGGGCGTTCGCGCACGACACAGTGGGCCCCCGCGTGCGCTCGGTCGACCCCGTGGACTCGGTCTCGCTGCGCATCACGTTCTCGCAGTCGCTCGACCCGGCACGCCCACTGGACACGGCTGCGGTACGCGTGTTCGCGCTGCCGGATTCGACGCCCGTCCTGGTGCGGGCGTTGTACCGGGCTGCGGTATTCGACTCGCTCCAGGCGCGGGCACGGGCGATCGCGGACTCCATCAAACGGTTGCAGGACTCGCTCAAGCGGCTCCAGGATACGACGGCGCGGCGCGATACCACAGCGCGCCGTGACACCGCGCGCGTCCGAGAGGCACCCCCCCCCCCACCCCCACCGCTCCAGCCCAGGGGGCCCGTGGCTCGCGCGCGGGCTGATACTGGCGCGCGTGTCGACACCTCGCGGGTCCGCAAGCTCCTGAGCCAGCGCCCCGTTCCCTACGACCGGCTCGTCGTCCAGACCGCACGCCCTCTTACCGCGGGAAGCAAGTACCTGGTCCGCGTGCGCGGCGCCGTGAGCTTGAGCGGCGTCGCCGGCGACGGCCTCGGCGTGGTCGAGATACCCGTCCCGAAGCCGGTAGCGCGCGACACGACGAAAGGCAAGTCGCCGTGACCGATCCGCGCCGCCGGCTCCCCGCCGTGGACGCGCTGCTCGCCGAGCCGGACGTGGCCGCCCTGATCGCCTCCCACCCGCGCGGTCTGGTGGTGCGGGCCGTGCGCGACACGATCGAGCACGCCCGCGCGCATGGCGGTGCCGCGCCCGCCGGGGGATGGGGGGCGGCGGTCGGCGAGCGTACCCGCCGGCTCGCGGCGCCGTCGCTCGCGCCCGTGATCAACGCCACTGGCGTCGTGCTGCACACGAACCTGGGCCGGGCGCCGCTCGCGCCCGCCGCGATCGCCGCGATGAGCCGTGTGGCGGGCGGCTACACGAATCTCGAGTACGACCTGGCGCGCGGCACGCGCGGCTCGCGCGACGGGCTGTGCCGCGACTTACTCATCGAGCTCACCGGTGCCGAGGACGCGCTCGTCGTGAACAACGCCGCCGGCGCGCTCCTCGTGGCCCTCTCGGCTCTGGCCCGGGATGGCGACGCGCTGGTCTCGCGCGGCGAGCTGGTCGAAATCGGAGGCTCGTTCCGGATTCCCGACATCATGGCACGCTCGGGAGCCGCGCTCGTCGAGGTGGGAACGACAAACCGGACGCATCGCGCCGATTACGAGGCCGCACTGACGCCCCGCACCCGGCTGCTCCTCAAGGTGCACCGGTCCAATTTTCAGGTGACCGGCTTCACCACCGAAGTGCCCGCGACGGAGCTCGCCGGCCTGGCGCGCCACGCGCAGGTCGCCAGCCTGTACGACCTCGGCAGTGGGCTGCTGCTCGACCTCGCGCCGTGGGGCCTCACCGGCGAGCCGTCGGTCGCGGAGGCGCTCGCGAGCGGAGTCGACGCCGTCGCGTTCTCGGGTGACAAGCTGCTGGGCGGCCCCCAGGCGGGGATCCTGCTCGGTCGGCGTGATGCGATCGCCGCCTGTCGCAAGGATCCCCTGGCGAGGGCGGTGCGCTCAGACAAGTTCACGCTGGCTGCGTTGGAAGCCACGCTGGCGTTGTATCGGGGACCGGCCGCCATCCAGGAGATTCCCGTCCTCCGCATGCTGACTCAAGACGTCGCGCAGATTCGTCGAGCCGCAGAGGCGTTACACAAAGGCGTGGGCAAGGATGCGGATATCGTCGAGGGAGAATCGGAGGTCGGCGGCGGTTCGTTCCCGGGTGCTAAGCTCAACACGTGGCTCGTGCGTATCACGCCCAGCACCCAGCACCTCGCTCCCAACACCCTGGCGGAGCGGTTGCGGGGTGCCGACCCTCCCATCATCACCCGCATCGCGGACGACCGCGTGCTGCTCGACCCACGCACGATTCTCCCGAGCGAAATCGAGCTCGTCGCCCGAGCGGTGCGCGCGGCCCTCGATGGCTGAACCCGCCCGCCGGGCGGTCTTCCTGGACCGCGACGGGACCATCGTCGAAGACCCGGGATTCCTGCACGAGCCTGGCAAGGTCCGACTCCTTCCGCACGCCGCCGAGGGGATTCGCTGTTTGAACCAGGCGGGCTGGCTGGTGATCACCGTGTCGAACCAGTCGGGAATCGCCCGTGGGTTATACGATACGGCAGCGTACAGCGCGGTACAGCACCGCCTGGGGGAGCTACTCGCGGCACACGACGCCCGACTCGACGCGGCGTATTTCTGCCCCCATCATCCGGAATTCACCGGCCCCTGCGAATGTCGCAAACCGGGCGTCAAGCTGTATCGCGATGCGGAGGCGGCGTTCGGATTGGACCTGAAGCGCAGCTATTGGGTGGGCGACCGGCTGAGCGACCTCCAGTCGGCGCGCAAGCTCGGCGGGCACGCGCTGCTCGTCGAGACCGGACGTGGCGTCACCTACGTCGGCAAGGCGCGCGCGCTCGGCATCGGGGTTGTCGCCGATCTCGCCGCCGCCGCGGAAGCGATTGTGCGCGATGCCTAGCCCGTGGGGACCAGTCGTGCTGCTCGCGTGTCTGGGAAGCGCCCTGGCGGGGCAAGGGTCGCCTCCCCCGTCCTCGGCCCCCCTCCCCCCCCTCCCACCGCGCTGGGCGCCGCGGGGCAGCATCGCGCCCGGCGACACCGTGCGGGATTCGCTCACGCGCCGCGACCCCTTGCTCCCGGCAGAGAGCACGTATGCGCAGCAATGGCGGCTCGCGGGCCGGGCGGGCCAGACGGTCACGATCGACATCGCCGCCGACGCGTTCGACGCCTACGCGTTTCTGTTGGGCCCGGGGTTCGAGCGCTCGGCGCCACAGGACGACGACTCCGGCGGCCGTTGCAACGCGCGGCTCACGGTGCGCCTGCCGCAGACGGGCGATTATTTCATCGTCGTGACGAGCAGCGAGCGGCGCGCGACGGGGCCGTTCACGCTCACCGTCGCCGCTGGGCCGAAGCCCGTCTCGCTCGCGCCCTGCACGCGGTGACTCGCCCTGCTCCGCTGCCCGTGGCCGTGCTCGTGTCGGGGGGCGGGACCAATTTGCAGGCGCTGCTCGACGCGCTGCGTGATTCTCCGGTGGCGCGGATCGACCGCGTGGTCTCGAACCGCGCCGACGCGGCGGCGCTCGCGCGCGCGGGGCGCGCCACGGTCCGGACGATCGTGCTCGCCAACCCGGACGATCCCGCGGAGATCGTCGCTGCCGTCGGACACGCGCGGCTCGTGGTGCTCGCGGGCTACCTGAAACGCATCCCCGCTGCCGCCGTCGCGCGCCTCAAGTGGCGCGTGATTAATATCCATCCGGCGCTGCTCCCGGCCTTCGGCGGCCCGGGGATGTACGGGCTCCGGGTGCACGAGGCAGTGCTGGCGAGCGGCGCCGCGCGCTCGGGCGCGACCGTCCATTACGTGGACGAGGAGTACGACCGTGGACCCATCATCGCGCAGTGGCCGGTGCCGGTCCGGCGGGACGACACCCCCGCGACGCTGGCCGCTCGCGTGCTCGAGGTGGAGCACCGTTTGCTGCCGCTGGTCGTCGAAGAGCTGGCACGGAGGGGAGTGCCGCCGGAGCCGGTGAAGCTCTCATTCGAGGAGAAAGGGATTCATGACTAGGCTGCGGCTCGCGCTCAGCCTCTTCCTGTCCGTCAGTCCGACCGTCCGACTGTTTGGGCAAGACGTCGACCGCCTCGCCGTCCGCTTCGCCGGCATGACCGCCGTCACCGGTCTCGAGCGCGCGATGACCGACTCGCTCACGGCTCTGCTGCCGGGCAGCACGCGGGATCGCGTCGGCAACGTCACGCTCACGCTCGGGCAGGGCGAGCCCAAACGGCTCCTCAGCTGCCCCCTCGACGAGGTCGGCTATGTCGTGGGAAACATCCTCCCCGACGGTTTCTTATTACTGCGGCGCGTCGGCGGAGCTCGGATTACGTATCCGCTGTTCGACCAGCAGCTCGAGGGTCACCGCGTGACGGTGTTCGGGTCGCGCGGGGCGGTGCCGGGAGTCGCGGCCGTGAAATCGACGCACCTGGCGCGTGGCCGCGGGACATCGGGTTCGCCCGATCCTGTTTTCACCGTGGACAATGCGTACGTCGATGTCGGCGCCAGCTCGGCGGCCGACGTCCGGGGACTCGGCATCGCCGCAATGGCCCCGGTGTCGCTCGCGAAGCACCCTCACGCCTACGGTGATCGGCTGCTCGCCGCGCCCGCGGCCGGGAGGCGCGCTGCCTGCGCGGCACTCGCCGCCGCCGTCCAGGCGAAGCCCAAGGTGCGCGGCACGGTGGTGGTCGCGTTCACCGTGCAGAGCCTCTACACCGGGGATGCGGGCCTCGCGAGCGTGAAGGCCTTGCTTGGGCCCTTCGCCGAAACGAAGACAGCGAGCGTGGCGGCGCGATACGTGGACACGGCGGTGGAGACGGTGGCGTTGCAGGACGCGGAGGCGCTGGCGCAGGGGCTCGTGGCGTGGATGGAGGCGAGCCCATGAAGGCCACGACCCTGGCGCTCGCGCTGCTTCCCGTTTCCGTCGTTCCGTCGTTGCGTGGCCTTGCGGCACAGGACCCTCCTGCGATCCGCGACGCACAGCAGGTGCTTTCCCGCCTCGTGGAGACCTACGGTGTTTCCGGCACCGAGGGCCCGGTGCGCGACCAGGTGAAGGCCCTGCTCCCCACGTGGGCGAAAGCCGAGACGGACACCGCCGGCAACCTCTGGGTCCGCGTGGGCCAGGGCAACCCGGTCGTCGTGTTCGTCGCCCACCTAGACGAGATCGGGTTCCGCGTGACCGGCATCCGCGACGACGGCTCGCTCGAGCTCGAGACGCGCGGAGGATTCTACCCTTCGCTGTTCGAGGCGCAGCCCGCGCTCGTGCATGCCGACAAGGGCGACGTGCCAGGCATCTTCATTCCCCGCGATTCCGCCTTCACCCGCCACACACCGCCCTCGCTACGCGTGGATGTGGGCACCACATCGAAGGAAGCCACGATGGCGCGGGGCGTGAGCCCGGGGAATACGATCACCATGCCGAAGCAGTACGTCCGGCTCGCTGGGACCCGGGCCACGGGGCGCTCGTTCGACGACCGGGTCGGCTCGGCGGCGCAGCTCCTCGCGCTACGGCGCCTGAACCGGGCGGTGCTCAAACACCAGGTGATCTTCATCTGGAGCGTGCGCGAGGAGATCGGACTCGACGGCGCAGCGGTCGCGGCCCGAGCCCTCGGCACCACACCGCGGCGGGTTCACGCCATCGACACCTTCGTGTCCGCCGATTCACCGCTCGAACTGCCCAATTTCGGCGTGGCGCCGATCGGCCGGGGAGCGGTGGCGCGAGCGCTCGACAACTCCTCCGTGACGCCCCGCGCCCACGTGGACTCGCTCGTGCGTGTCGCGCGGGCCCGCGGCGTGGCGCTGCAGGTCGGGACCACCAACGGCGGCAACGACGGCTCGGTCTTCACGCCCTACGGCGTCGTGGATGTGCCGATCGGCTGGCCGTTGCGCTACTCCCATTCCCCCGCGGAGGTCATCGATCTCAAAGACGTGGTCAGCCTGGCGGACATGATCCGGGCCGTGGCCGAAACGTGGTGAAGCCCCCCCCCCGCCCCCGCGCGCTGCTGTCGGTGTCGGACAAGCGGGGCATCGTGGAGCTCGCCCGCGACCTGGTCGCGCTCGGGTGGGAGATCGTATCAACGGGCGGCACCGCCGAGACGCTCCGCAAGGCGAGCGTGCCCGTCATCGCGATCGAGCAGGTCACCGGTTTTCCGGAGATGATGGACGGTCGCGTGAAAACCCTGCATCCCAAGGTGCACGGCGGCCTGCTCGCCCGGCGCGCTCACCCGGGCGATCGGGCCGCGCTCGTAGAACACGGCATCACCCCGATCGACCTGGTCGCGGTCAACCTGTATCCCTTCCGGGAGACCGTCGCCAAGCCGGGGGTCACGTCCGAGCAGGCGATCGAGCAGATTGACATCGGCGGTCCGTCGATGCTCCGCTCGGCGGCGAAGAACCACCACGATGTCGTCGTCGTCGTCGACCCCGATGATTATCCCCGGGTAGTCGCAGCCCTGAAGTCCGGCGAGCTGACCCCGGGCGCAAGCCCGGGGGACCCCGGAACGGAGCTCCGGAGACGCCTGGCCGCGAAAGTCTTCGCCCACACCGCCGCCTACGACGCGGCGATCCACGGCTACCTCATCAAGGACGAGGCCGGGTGGCCGGAGCGCGTGACGTTGGCGCTCGAGCGGCGCCAGGAGCTCCGCTATGGCGAGAACCCGCACCAGGCCGCGG
The DNA here is from genome assembly GCA_003222035.1 of Gemmatimonadota bacterium. Classification (GTDB taxonomy): domain Bacteria; phylum Gemmatimonadota; class Gemmatimonadetes; order Gemmatimonadales; family GWC2-71-9; genus AG41. The sequence goes on from QHUS01000055.1 coordinate 29,616, forward strand.
CGCTGTACGCGACCGAGGAGCCCGGGATCCGTCACCTGGAGCAGTTGCACGGCAAGGAGTTGTCGTTCAACAACCTGTTGGACATTGACGCGGGGCTCATGGCGGTCGCCCCGTGGGCGAACTCCGACCGCGCGGCCTGCGCCATCATCAAGCACACGACGCCGTGCGGGATCGCGGTGGCTCGGTCGCCCCGCGAAGCCTACGAGCGCGCCCTCGCCACCGATCGCACGTCAGCATTCGGCTCGGTCATCGCGTACAGCGTGGCAGTGGACCGCGCGACCGCGGAGGCAATGCGGGACCTGTTCGTCGAGGTCGTGGTGGCGCCGGCGTTCGCGGACGACACACTCGCCGTGTTTCGGGAAAAAAAGAATCTCCGCGTGGTACGAGTGCCGATCGGCGAGCTGGCGGGATGGGATTGGAAGCGCATCCAGGGCGGGTTCTTGGCACAGCAACGCCCCGGCGTCCAGGCGGGGGGACCTGGGAGTGGGACAGTCGACGAGACCGGTTGGAAGGTCGTGACCCGGCGCGCGCCGACGGAGGCCGAATGGCGCGATCTACGGTTCGCGTGGGCCGCCGTCGGCGCGGTCAAGTCCAACGCGATCCTGCTCGCCCGCGATGAGGCGGCGATCGGGATCGGCGCGGGCCAGACCTCGCGGGTGGACGCCTCCTTTCTGGCGGTCCACAAGGCGCGCCAGCAGGGCCACGACCCGGCCGGCGCCGTGTTAGCTTCCGACGCGTTCTTCCCGTTCGCTGACGGGGTAGAAGAGGCGGCCGCGGCGGGCGTGCGGGCGATCATCCAGCCCGGCGGTTCGGTGAAGGACGCCGACGTCGTGGCGGCCGCGGATCGGGCCGACCTGGCGATGGTGTTCACGGGCATCCGGCAGTTCCGACACTAACGCGTGACGAGAGCATGAGCGCCATACAGACGTCGTTCCCGGCGACCGAGGCCGTAGAGCACCCTCCCTATCTATGGGCCGCCGGTGTGACGTTGGTGGCCCTGGCCATGTACGTGGCGACGCTCGCACCGACGACCCAGTTCTGGGACACGTCGGAATACATCGCCGCCGCGTACGTGCTCGGGATCCCGCATCCTCCCGGCAACCCGCTGTTCACGATGATCGCGCACGTCTGGGGTCTCCTGCCGCTCGCGGCCGGATTCGCCATGCGCGTCAATCTGCTCGCCGCCACGACGAGCGCGATCGCCGCGGGCTGCTGGTTCCTCGTGGGAGAGCGCTGGATGCGGGGCTGGGTGCCGGCGCGGCTGCCGCGCCGGCTGGCCGCCGCGGCCGGGGCGCTGGTGGCGGGGACGGCGTTCACGGTCTGGAATCAGTCGGTCGTGAACGAGAAGGTCTACACATTGTCGCTGCTCTCCATCGCGCTCGTCCTGTGGCTCATCGTGCGCTGGGACGATCAACCGGCGGGGGAAGGACACGACCATCACCTGTTGATGATCGTGTACCTGCTCGCCCTGACGTCGACCAACCACATGATGGGTGTGCTGGTGGGCCCGGTGGTGGCGGTCCTGCTCTACCCGCGGCTCAAGACCACGCGTCCCCAGGACGATGACGCGCGGCGCGTCGAGTGGTCGCAGTTCCTCGTCTTCAGCACCGTGTGGCTGCTCATCGTGGGATCGGGACTGGAAGGTGTCACGCCGCTGATCGTCTTCGGCGTGTTGTTTCTTGGCGCACTGGCCTACGCGGTGGTCTACGCGCGCAACGGGACCTTTGCGCTCGCCGTCCTGCTCGTCGCGATCGTGGGCGTTTCGGTGTACGTCTTCCTTCCGATCCGCGCCGCGCATTATCCGCCGATCAACGAGGGTGAGCCCACCACCTGGCGGGCGTTGTGGGACGTGCTCACGCGCCAGCAGTACGGCAAGCCGGAGCTGTATTACGATCCACGCTACCCCGGGGCGGGCCAGCCACGCACGCTCGAGCTGTTCGGGCAACAGCTGCTCAACTGGGTGCAGTATTTCGGCTGGCAGTGGGGGCGCGACTTGAAGGACAACGTGCGCTGGGCATTGACCGTCATGTTCTCCTTCATCGGCGGCCTCGGCGCGTATCGCCATTGGAGGGCCGATCGGCGCACGGCCATCGCGATGACCACGCTCGTCCTGTGCGTCACCGTCGGGCTCGTGTTCTACCTCAACTTCAAGACCGGCTACTCCCAGTACCCCGACCATCCGAACTGGCCGCGGGAAGTGCGCGAGCGCGACTATTTCTTCATCATCTCGTTCGCGTTATGGGGCGTCTGGGTCGGCATGGGGCTCGCGACCCTCATGGAATGGGCGAGCGACGGGATGGCGCTGCGGGTGCCCGACGCCGAGCGCCGCTGGCTGCTCGCCACGCCGGTGCTGCTGCTGGCGCTCATCCCGCTCTGGGGGAACCATCTCACGGCTTCGCGCAAGGGCGAGACCCTGGCGCGCGACTTCGCGTTCGACCTGCTGCAGTCCGTCGAGCCGTACGGCATCCTCGTGACCGCCGGCGACAACGACACCTTCCCGCTGTGGTACGCGCAGGAGGTGGAGCACATCCGTCAGGACGTGACCGTGGTGAACCTGTCGCTGGCGAATACCGACTGGTACCTGCGCCAGCTGCAGCGCCGGCCCCTCGCCACGTTCGACCCCGGCAGCGCGCCGGCGATCTATCGGGGCCGCGCGTGGGCCAAGCCGACCGGTCCCCTGCTGAGCTTCTCGGACGCCTACATCCGCGACTCGCTGCAGCCGGTCTACTGGCTCGGCGAGCACAAGACGTATGCGAACCTGGGCGGCGTCACGGTGACGCTGGACCCGCAGCAGCTCGGGCGCCAGTACCTCGAGCGCGCGGACGTGATCGTGCTCCAGGCGATCAAGGATCAGCTGGGCCGTCGGCCGCTCTACTATTCGCGCACGGTGGGTCCTTACGCCGACCAGTTCGGACTCACGGCAAACCTCGAGGGGCACGGGTTCGCGCGGAAGCTGAGCCTCCACCCGCTGACCGAGTCGGACAGCATCAAGATGGAGCCGGTGTTCGGCTTCGTGAACATTCCGCGCACCGAAGCGCTCGCCTTTGGCGTGTATCACTCGGACACGGCCGAACGCCGCCGGCCGCGCGGCTGGGTGGACAAGCCGTCCGAGGGCATCCTGGCGACATACGGGCTCCTGTATCAGTCGCTGGCGCAGGCGCTCCGGCCCACCAAGCCCGAGATGGCGAATCGCTCGTTGCTCGTCGCGGATTCGATCTTCCGAAACACCCAGTACGGCTTGATTCCGCCCAGCGAACGTTGAGATTAGCCTTCGAGTTCGGGAGGGCTAGACCTAACTGGTAAGGCGGCGGTCTTGAAAACCGGCCTCGCTATGCGGGGCCGGTTCTTTTTTCGCAAGTTTCCGCACGGAGAGGGACCATTTGCGGTCATTCGCAATCACCCTCCGGCACAGTCTGCGGCACAGCAAGCAGACGGGTAGTAGAGGGTCCCTCGAAGGCCCGACGAATGGGACTCGTCGAGGGACGCGTGCTTTGCACTCCGTGCCGCTAGACGTTGACGTAGCGAATGGGATTGCGACTGCCCTGCCGGAACTGATCGCCCAGATACCGACCGACGTACTTCTTGCGGATGCGTTCGGGGGCTTTGATGCCAACGAACTCCCAGCGACCCGCTCGCATCCTCTGGCGTCTGGCATCGGCCACCGAACGAAAAGCGCCGGTCGCGCCGGGCCTCGACGATCATGACTTCGATCAACACCTGGAGAATGAGATGATCCACTTGTTCACCCATGAATACGGTCACCAGCGTGCGGGTTGGACCGATAACACACCTAAGTACGCGAGCTTATACCATACCGGGCCCTTGCCGCCGGACCGTCAGGACGTAATGGTCCGTGGGGCAAGCTATGCGGAGTTGTGGGGTCACACAGATCCCGTGTTCGACGGGTGGGGCGACGAGAGGTCGGGTGACCACTCAACGTGCCGAGGTAACCTGGTCACTAATAGATTGGTTCGCTGAGTCCGGAGAAAGCACCCTATGCCGAGCTACCGGCGTCCCGACCAAATCGCATTGAAAACTCGTGTCGCGAAGGCACGGTTCACAGGACCGATGGCGGTGCTTCTCTTCGCCGCGGTTGCGACACCGGCACCCAAATCTGTGACAGCACAGGCGCTGGTGCTCACGGCCGGTGTTGGAAAGACCACGTTCTTCGAGGACGAACCGATCTACCTATTGGTACGACTCCAGAACGTCGGCACGGACACGGCTTGGACATATTTCTTCAGTTTGCTGTCTCCAGCGGTGACCATGTCCCTGAGTCGAGGAGACGGCAAGCCCGCTGACGTTGCCAAGCCTGTCGTCGACCATCTCGTACGGCCTCCCTGGCGAGGAGAGCCTGTTGCGCCGGGCATTAAGTTTCTGCAAACGATGGTGCTGCAGGACATTGCGGGCGACGAGTGGGATATCCGCAGCCACCTTCTCACGCATCATCTCCCACCAGCTCAATACGAGTTGCGAGTCACGTTCGACGCGCACGGAGGAGTGCCCGGTGCTACGCCCCTTACGGTGGAGGCCGCTCCCATCGTCTTTCGAATCAGAGAGCGCACGATCGCTGAGGAGAACGAGCTCAGGGAGCTCGAAGCGATGCGGAACATGGGATGGGATACAACGCGCGTTGAGGGCACCCCGCGGGCTGCGAACTACAAGCCGGTGCTAATCCGTTGGGTGGAGCGGCGGTGGGGCGATCAGCCAGACGATCCGTTCCTACCGTTCCTGCTGTACAATGGCCTGTACGGCGCGGGACAGGTTCTGTGGAGGCACATCCAGGCAGGCGAGGTGCAGCGCTTCGACCCTGACACAAGCGAGGTCGTGAGCGGCCTGCGGCTCGCTGTACTCGAGAGCCAAAAGCTCTCAATCGGAGGTGCGTATCTGCTCCAAGCCATCTCCTTGCGCCATCCCGACCAAATGGCTGTTCTCGCCGAGAAGCTGGGGGCTACTCCGGCCGGCGAGATGGCTCGGGCTCACGTGGAGCGACTCCTATATGGTCAACAATTCAAACAGCAGTCGCCACACTGACGTGCCGCTCCGCATGTCCCGTGCGTGGCAATGGAGCACAAATGGGCACGGGCGCGCAAGCGCGCGGGGCTCAAGAACCGGATCATGCATGACCTGCGGCGCACGGCGGCCCGTGACTTCCGGCGCGCCGGGGTGTCCGAAGGTGAGATCATGAAGCTCTGCGGCTGGAAGACGCGCGCGATGTTTGACCGCTACAACATCATCGACGAGGCCGATCTCGCCTCGGCTGTGGCGAAGCGGTTCTCAACTGCTAACGGCACAGTTGCGGCACAGAAACGGGTTTCCCGCCAGGGCGCTGCCGCGTAAGTTCAGTAGCAGTAATCGGGAGGGCTAGACCTAACTGGTAAGGCGGCGGTCTTGAAAACCGCTGGGCGCAAGCCCGTACAGGTTCGAGTCCTGTGCCCTCCGCTTCGCCGCTATCTCTGATACACCCCGGGCCAGCCGACCTGCGCGATGTCCTCGCCTGAGCGGCAGCTCAACTGCTCGCGATCGGTAACGAGAGCCGCGCCTCGCAACCGCGGCGGTCGTCAAGATTCGCGAGCGTGAGCGTCCCGCCGTGCGCCTCGGCGATCTGGCGTGAGAGCACGAGCCCGATCCCGGAGCCCTCTGCCTTGGTCGTGAAGAACGGGACGAACAAGTTGCCCGTGTCCGCAACCCCCGGTCCACCGTCGCGAACCCAGACCTCCAGCCGACCGTTTCGCGCCGCCCAACTCACCTCGACGTGCGCGTCGCTCTCCAAGATCGCGTCGACGGCGTTCCGCACGAGATTGATGAGCAGCTGATCGAGTTGAGCGCCGTCGGCCTGGATCGTCACCTCCGGCCCCGGGCAGACGACCACGGCCCGCCTGGTCTCGAGCGCGGCCACTCGCCGCACCCATTCAACAACGGAAAGTGGCTCGAGGCGGGGAACGGGTAGCCGGGCGAGTCGCGCGTACGCGGCCATCAGTCGGCTGAGCGACTCGGCCCGACTGCCGATGACGCCGAGCCCATTGTCGAGGTCTTTCTTCCAATCGGGTGGCGGCGGATCGCGTCGCACCAGCTCCGCGAGGCTCTGCGCCAAGGACCTGATGGGGGCGAGCGAATTGTTGAGCTCGTGGCCGAGCACGCGGATGAGCCGCTGCCAGGCCTGACGCTCCTCCCGGCTCAGCGTGCGGCTCACGTCCGCCAGCACCAGCAGCTCGTGCGGGAGGCCCTCCTGACGGAACGTGCCGCGCCGCACCTCCCAGCGCCCCCGGACGCCGGCCAGCTCCAGCTCGACCACTCCGGGCGCGTCCGCTGTGAAGCACGGCCCGAGCCCCAGGTCCGCCGCGCCGCGGCCCAGCGCCTGCTCGCGCGGCCGCCCGAGCAGCGCCGCGCCGGCGCGGTTGACCAGCCGCAACGCCTGCGAGCCATCGAACGCGAACACGGCGACGTCGATCTCTTCCATGACCCGCCGCAGCAAGGCAGTGGCCTCCAGGGCACCGAGCCGCTGGGCGCGCAAGTCTTCGCCAAGGCCGTTCAGCTCGAGCAGCAGCAGGCCGAGCGCGTCGGCCGGGTTCGACCCGCGGGCGCGCATCGAGAAATCCCGCTCCCGCAGCGCGCCGAGCATGTTCGAGATCGTCTGCAGCGGGCGGATCACGTGCTCGCGCAGCGTCGCGGCGAGCCCGAGCCACACGACCACGACGACCGTGGTGAGGGTCCACTGGGTGCGCGGCGCGAAATCGCCAGTCCAGAGCAGCGCGAACGCGAGCACCAACCCAGGCACGCCCGTCAGGAGCGCGAGCCACAGGACCCGGCGCTCGTGCTTCAGGCTCTTGCGGCGACGCTCAGAAGCCATGCTGCTTGAGACGACGGTACAGCGCGCTGCGGGAGAGCCCGAGCGCCTTGGCGGCTTCACTCACGTTGCCACCCGCGCGCGTGAGCGCCTTCTGGACGAGCACTCGCTCGACTTCTTCCAGGCTCATCTGCTCGAGCGCCGCCGCGCCGTCGGCCGGAGCGCCGAGGGCGAGGTCGCGCGCGCGGATTACGTCGCCCTCGGCGAGCAGCACCGCGCGCTCGACCGCGTGGTCCAGCTCGCGCACGTTGCCGGGCCAGGGATGCGCCCGGAGGGCCTGCATCGCGTCCACCGCGAAGCCGGTGATCCGCTTGCGGTAGCGCGCGGCATGGCGACGCCCGAAATGGCTGGCGAGCAGCGGGACGTCCTCGGGGCGCTCGCGCAGCGGTGGGAGGCGGACCTCGACGGTGTTGAGGCGAAACAAGAGGTCTTGCCGAAATCTCCCCGCCGCCGCTTCGGCGGGGATGTCCGCGTTCGTGGCCGAGATGACGCGCACGCTCACGCGCTGCGTCTTGGAGGATCCGACGCGCTCGAACTCGCCCGTCTCGAGCACGCGCAACAGCTTCGCCTGCTGCGGCAGCGGCAGGTTCGCGATCTCGTCCAGAAACAGCGTGCCGCCCTCGGCGAGCTCGAACCGCCCGACGCGATCGACCTTGGCGTCCGTGAAGGCACCCTTCACGTGCCCGAACAGCTCGCTCTCGAACAGGCCGTCGGGAATGCCGCCGAGGTTCACCGCGACGAGCGGCCGCTCGGCCCGAGCGGAGGCGGCGTGGAGCCAGCGGGCCACGATCTCCTTGCCGGTGCCGTGCTCGCCCAGGACGAGCACGTTGGCGTCCGACGGCCCGATCCGTTCCATGAGCTTGAGCACCGGCTGCATGGCGGGCGACTCGGCAATCAGCTCGGGGAGGCCTTCCCTCCGCAGGGCGCGATTCTCGCGCTCGAGCTGCTGGCTGCGCCGCAACGCCCTCCCGAGCTCCACGTGGGTGCGGAGCGTGGCGAGCAGCCGGCGGTTGTCCCACGGCTTCTCGATGAAGTCGCGCGCGCCACGGCGCATCGCCTCGACCGCGCCGTCGATGCTGGCCCAGGCGGTCATCACCACGACCGGGGGCGGCGCGTCGAGCGCCTGGAGTCGCGCCAGCAAGTCGAGGCCTTCGGCGCCGGAGGTGGTGTCCCGCGCGTAGTTCATGTCGATCAGCAGGGCGTCGAAGTCGCGCTTGTCGAGCGCCGAGAGGACGGCGCGGGGCGAGGTGGCGGTGTCGACCTCGTAGCCCTCGCCCTTGAGAAGGAGTTTCAGGGCCTCGAGGATGTCCTTCTGATCGTCAGCGACGAGGATGCGGGGGGCAGTCTGGCTCACGGCGTAAAGGTGTCGGGTGTCGGGTGTCGGGTGCCAGGGGGTGCGAAGGTGTCGGGTGTCGGGTGTCGGGTGTCAGGTGTCGGGTGTCGGGTGTCGGGTGCCAGGGGGTGCGCTGGAATGGTCTCTCTCGCATTCAAATGATGCGTTCCCCTGACCAAGCGCCGCTATTTTGTCGTCAGTCAGAAACGGCCCGGTATCAATGGCGTCACGCCCAATCTCCATTCGGAGCTATCGAGACCTCGAGGTCTGGCAAGCCGCGGTCGAACTGGTCGAGCAGGTCTACCGCTTCAGTGCGACGTTCCCGAAGTGCGAGACCTACGGACTGCGGAGTCAGTTGCGAGAGGCCGCAGTGTCGGTTCCCGCGAACATCGCGGAAGGCCATGGCCGCGAGCATCTCGGGGACTACTTGCACCATCTGTCGGTGGCAAACGGGTCGCTGATGGAGCTCGAGACGCATTGCATCATCGCCCAGCGCTTGACCTACGCGGCGGGAGACATCGCCCCGTTGCTAGAGCGAGCGGCTGAGGTCGGCCGGATGCTGGCGGGACTCATACGCGCGCTGAAACGGCGCCGGAGGAGCTGACACCCGACCCCCGACACCTGACACCTGACACCCGGCACCCGGCACCCGGCACTTCCTCCTCATTCCTGTCGCATGACGGCGTTTGGCGTCACCGCGCCGGCTCGGAGCGCCGGCCCGAGGATCGCCAGAAACGTGGACGCCAGCACGCCCGCCGCTACGACGGCGTACACCCGCCAATCGGTCGCGGTCACGCCGAACAGGACCGCCCGGGTCGCGCGCGAGACGAGAGTTGCGACGATCCCTCCCATGCCGATACCCGCAGCGCCCAGCCGCATGGCATCACCGAGGATCAAGCGCCGGATCGAGCTCGGCGATCCTCCCAACGCGAGGCGAATCCCGAATTCGCGACGCCGTGTCAGGACCTCGTGCATGCATATGGCGTAGAGCGCCACGAGCGCGAGTGCCAGCGCGGCCCCGGCGAATACGCCACACAAGATCATAGGAAACCGGCGACTGAATACTGCCTTCGACTCGTTCATCTGTTGCTGAAGCGTGGTGACCGAGTACACCGGAACTCCGGCATCCAACCCCTTCACAATCGCGCGCAGTTGGCTCGCGATCGATGCGACGCCTATCTGCGTCCGGACCACCGGCGTCATGCGGTTCTCCGCCGCCTGGAGGTGCGACACATAGACAACGGGCGGGGAGTCCGCATCGAGCGCGGCGACCTGGACGTCGCCGACGACCCCCACCACTTCCCATTCGGTCTGCCCGGTGGCGGCCAACCGCAGTCTCCGGCCCAGCGTCGCGCCATCGCTACCGAGCAGTCTCGCGCAGCTGGCGCTCACGACGGCGACGGTCGGCGCATCGCTGCGGTCGCGCGCGTCGAAGGCGCGTCCCGCGACGACCGGGATTCCCATGGTCGAGAAGTACTCGCCGCCGACGATCCTTAGTACCGCGCGGGGCTGCGTCGAGCGCGGACGCGGACGATCGACCGGCTCGAACGTCGTTATCCCGCCGCCACCTCCGGGTACCTCGTTAATGAGCCCGGCGCTGCGGACGCCCGGCAGCGCCCCGATACGACCGAGCAGTGCCTCGTAAAACTGCCGCTGCGCGACCGGCGCCTGGTATCGCGGTCCCGAGAGGGGAACGCGTGCCGTCACGAGCCTCTCAGGATCCCTGAAGCCCACGTCGCGCTGTACCAGGTTGCGGAAGCTCATACCGAGCAGGCCCGCCGAGACGAGCAGCACGACCGTGACCGCCAGCTGCGCGGTCACGAGGCCGCGCCGGAGGCGGCGATCGCCGCGCGCCAGCGTGGTCCGCACATCGTGGGCACGCCCCGGGGCCTTCGTTATCACCAAGGCCGGACCGAGGCCGAACGCGATCGCCAGGAGGGTCGCCACGCCCACGATCAGCGCGATCACGGTTCCATTGAGCCCGGCATTCGTGAGGTACGGCATGCTAATCCTGACGCTGTCCGGAATCGCCGCCAGCAGACCGCGCGTGGTCGTGTGACCGAGGCCGAGTGCGAGGGCGGCGCCGGCCAGGCCGGACACGAGGCTTTCCACAAGGAGTTGGCGCAGCAGGCGCGCGCGTGTGGCGCCCAACGCGGATCGCATGGCCAGCTCCGGGGTGCGCTCGACATATCGCGTCAGCATCAGGAGGCCAAGATTCGCGCCCATAGTCACGAGCAGCAGGGTCACCGCGATCAGCAGCCCGGTCAGAATCGGCTTCATGTTGCCGAGCAGGGCCTCGCGTAGCGGCACGGCGACGACGGTGCGGCCGGCAAGCGCCTCAGCGTGTTCGCTCGCCAGCTCGGACATCGTGGCCGACAGCTCGGCCCGAGCGCCCGTCAGTGGAACATGCCGCTGGAGCCGCCCGATGACGTGGATCACGCGCTGCGCCCGGTCCGCGGTCGCTTGCTCGCCGGCCGTGATGGGTACATAGACGTCGGCATTCTGTAGCAGAGCGAAGTGAAACGCATCGGGCAGCACCCCAACGACGACCTGCGGCGAGCCGTTGATCACGATGCTCTGGTCGAGCGCGCGCCCACCGGCCACGGAGCGGGCAAAGCGCTCGGTCACGATGGCCACACCGGCTCCGGTCGTGGCATCCTCGTCTCGCAGGAAATCACGACCAGCCGACATCCGGACTCCGAGCAGCCGGAAGAAACCCGGGGTCACGCGTGCGCCGCGCAGGGCGCGCGCCTCGTCGCCCACGCCCACCGTGACGTTGGTGGGGTCGTAGCCCTCCAGGGCACTGAAGCTCTTGACTCGCGATCGCCAGTCGCTGAGGGTGGGGTACGATGTCGGGCTCCGCTCCTCGGTGCCCGCGCGCACCTCCCAGAGATGCACCAGCCGTTCGGGCTCCGCGTACGGCAGGGGCTCGACCAGGGCGGCATCGGACGCCGTGAAGATCGCCGCGGCCGCGCCCAAACCGAGGCCGATCGTCAGAACGATCGCCGTCGCCAGGGCGGGCCTCTTCGTGAGGCTGCGCAGCGCGTAGCGGAGGTCTTGGAGCACTGTATCCATCTCGCTCTCCGGTGTTCTGGTGTCAGGTGCCGGGTACCGGGTGTCGGGTGTGCGGTGTCAGAGGAACACCCCGACCCCTGACACCCGGCACCCGACACCTATTCGTACCGCAACGCCACCATCGGATCGACCTTGGTCGCCCGGCGAGCGGGCACGTACGCGGCGCCGCAACCGACCCCCACAAGCAGCACGCAGACCACCGCGAGCGTGATCGGGTCGGTGGGACTGACCTGAAAAAGCAGCGCCGTCAGGAATCGCGAACTCAGGAGCGCGGCGGCGAGGCCCACGACGGCGCCGACCGACGTCACGCCGAGGGCAGCACCCAGCACCGCTCGACGCAGCTGTGCAGGCGTCGCGCCGAGGGCCATGCGCACGCCGATCTCACGAGTCTGCTCCCGGACGACAGACGCCATGAGGCCGTACAGCCCCACGGCGGCGAGCAGCATGGCCACGAGTCCGAACCCGGATAGGAGCACCGTAGAAAACTTTGGCAGCGCACGCTGCTCGGCCAACAAGTCCTCCATCGTCTCGGTGCGCACGAACGTGACCTCAGGGTCCGCGTCGTGTACGGCTCGCCGCATGGCCGGCAGCAGACCCGCCAGAGGCCCAATGGTTCGCACCGCGAATACGCCTTGCGAGAAGTACTGGCGCGCCGGCAGGTAGATCGTCGGTGTCGCCTCCCGGAGACGACGAAAGCGAATGTCGCCCGCCATGCCGACCACCGTTCGCCACGCCCCAGCGCTGGTGTCACCCGCCATGCGGATGCGTTGGCCGATGGGGTCGGCCCCGAGCTGGAGGAGCCGAGCCGCCCCCTCGCTGACGACCGCAACCGTGGGCGTGTTCTCCCGATCGGTGTCGAGAAACCCTCGGCCTCGAAGCAACGGGATCTCGAACGCACGGAAATATTCTGGGCCGCCAGCCTCGATCGGTATCCGCGGATTCTCACTCGCCTTAGATGACGACCGTCCCTCGACCTCCCACGGCGCGTTGAAGACTTGCGGCCCGAAGAACGGCGCCGCTTCCACCGGGGTGATCGCGGAGACGCCGGGAAGCGCGTGGAGTGCTGGCGGAACGCGGTCCAGCAAGGCGGTGAATCTTGCTTCCCCGTCATTACGCAGGACGGGGACCGCAAGCCAGAGCAACGAGAGATGGTTCGCGCGGTAGCCGAGGTCGATCCGCTGCAGCCGGTCGAGGCTTCGCGCCAGGAGCCCGGCGCCGGCGAGCACGACGATGGCCAGAGCGACCTGTGCTGCGACGAACCAGCGCCGCACGTGCTTGCGCGCCTTGGTCTCGCTTCCTGACCGCGCGTCGATCCGGAGTGGGGAGGCGAGATTTGTACGGACCGCGGCGAGCGCGGGGAGCACCCCCACCAGCACGACCGCGAGGAGTGTCACACCGACCGCCGCCGCGAGCGGTGCATTCTCCAGGCGAATGAGGTCGGTTCGAGGAAGGCCGGCGGGTTCGATCACCAAGAGCACGCGGAGCAGCGCCACCGCCAGGAAGAAACCGAGCGAGCCTCCGACGATGACGAGCGTCCCGGTTTCGACGAACACCAGACGCGCGACGTCGCCGGCCGTGGCGCCGAGCGAACGACGCACCGCAAACTCATGCGTCCGCGTCGCCACGCGCAGGAGGACCAGGCTGCCGACGTTGACGCAGGCCAGCACGAGGAGCAGCGCCACCGCTGCGGTGAGCACCTGGAGGACGGGCCCCACATCCCCGAGGACCGCCTGCGAGAACGTGCGGATCCGTGCTCCGGCCACTTCCTCCCAGTTGCGGGTGTGTTGCTTCCGGTACATCTCCCCCATAGTCGAGAAGAACTCGGCTCGCGCCGCCGCGGGCGTGGCAGTCGCGGCCAGGCGGGCGACGACGTCGAGCCCGCCCCCATACACCCTGGGGCTCCAATACTCGGCGCCGGCGGGGTACGCGAGTCCGGCAGGCGCCACACCCACGATCGTGTAGCGCCTCCGGGTATACGGATTCGTCAGTTGCCGTCCGAGCACGCCGGAGTCGCCGTTGAAGCGCCGCTGCCAGGTGTCGTAGCTCAACACCAGCACCGAAGGCTCCGAGAGAGACTCGTCTTCCGTCCGAAACAGCCGGCCGAGCGCCGGGCGAGCGCCGAGCACGTCGAAGAAGTTCCCCGTGACCCACGCCGCCCTGAGCAGGAGCGGGTGATCGCCGTCCAATAGCACGGTACCGAACGCGCCTTGGTGCGCCTCGCCGGCGATGGTGGACATCGTGCGGCTCTCGCGGCGCAGCTCGTCCAAGTCCTTCGGCGCCAGCGCGAGATCGACCCCACGCGGGTCAACGATGCGTGGTAGCACGATCCTCTCCTGGTCGCGGACCGGGAGCGGGCGCAGCAACAGAGTGTCGGTCACGGTGAACATGCCGACCGCCATGCCGATGCCGAGACCAAGGATCAGCACCGCCGACGCGGTGAACGTCGGCGAACGGCTGAGACTGCGGAGCGCGTAGCGGAGGTCTTGGAGCACTGTATCCATCTCGCTCTCCGGTGTTCTGGTGTCAGGTGCCGGGTACCGGGTG